>NZ_CP039121.1:2594348-3242936 GCF_014131735.1 Lactiplantibacillus plantarum | reverse complement strand
TGCCTTCATCAAAGAATTAAATAACGTCCAACGGGCCATTTCTTCAAAAACGACCATTCCAATTTTGACTGGTCTTAAACTTGACGTTAATACTGACGCTATTACCTTAACTGGTAGTGATGCTGATATTTCTATTGAAACCACCATTCCAGCAAGTGATGACAACAATACGTTAGTCGTTGAAGATGCCGGTTCAATCGTTTTACCTGCCCGTTTCTTTAGTGAAATCGTAAAAAAATTACCAGAAGACACCATGACTGTTAACGTGGTCGACGGTTTTCAAACACAAATTACTTCAGGGGCCGCTTCCTTTACAATCAACGGCTTAGACCCTGAAAACTACCCACACTTACCTGAAATTGATACGACTAATACCATCACGTTAGCTGGGGATGTACTCAAAGAGTTGATTGGTCAGACCGTTATTGCCGTTTCCAATCAGGAAAGTCGACCAATTCTGACCGGGGTTCATTTTATCTTAGCTAACGGTGAGTTCTTAGCGGTCGCAACCGATTCACACCGCCTAAGTCAACGCCGGATCAAGTTGCCAGAAGCCAATAATGCCAATTATGATGTAATCATTCCTGGTAAAAGTTTGACAGAATTATCTCGGATGATCGGCGACAATAATCCTGACGTGCAGATGCGGTTATCAGAAAACCAAGTCCTATTTGTGCTGGGGAATACGTCCTTCTATTCTCGCTTACTCGAAGGAAATTATCCCGACACGTCACGGCTGATTCCTAAAGAATCTAATACGACTGTTGAAATTTCAGCACCCGCACTTTCAGCAGCAATTGAACGGGCATCCCTGTTATCCCACGAAAGTCGCAATAATGTGGTTCGCTTCTCCGTTAACCCAACGGACAAAACGATTACGATTTTCGGTAACTCACCAGATGTCGGGGAAGTAACGGAACAACTACAGCCCACTGATTTGTCAGGTGACGAACTTGAAATTTCATTTAACCCAGACTACATGAAAGAAGCGTTACGTTCGTTTGGGCAAGCTATGATCAAAATCTCATTCACGATGGCATTGCGCCCATTCACTTTAGTGCCAACTGAAGAAGGCGAAAACTTTATTCAGTTGATTACACCAGTTCGAACGTTTTAATTAGCTGAATAAATATACAATTCTAAATAAAAGGCCCGCATTTCACCGTGAAATGCGGGCCTTTTATGACGGCTAAAACTAGCTAAAGATGGGGCAATGAATAGGCAATAGCGATGATGTAACTTTTGAAGTTTTAACTTATGCATATTATATTAGCTGCTGGTGAATTGTCACGCTAACTATCGATGTTGCCCTACTAAAATCCCACCATCTGATGAACCCCAGTCCTTGCACTCGTTCGCTACAAACGCTCGCTTTCAGATAATGAATGCTGGCTTTAGCCAATTTTTATAGGTAAAAAACAAGATATTTTATTAAAATCCGCAAAATTAGGGAATTTCAGCAAATTTACCCCTAGGCTAGTATCCCGATATTAAAAAGCCCTAAATCGTCTTAAAATGGCTCTGAGTGCGGTTATAAATTGAATTTTCATCAAAAAACAAGTATAATATAACCTGTTAGGAGTGTGTGTAGCACGCCAGACAGTCGTTTAATAGCTTGTAATCAGATAGGCAGGTGACATTGTGAAACAGCCAATAGATATTAAAACCCCATATATGACGTTGGGGCAACTCTTAAAAGAAACGGCCATCATTGGATCGGGTGGTCAGGCGAAGTGGTTCTTAAAAGAAACAACCGTGTTAGTTAATGGTGAACCAGATGATCGGCGGGGTCGGAAACTTTATCCAGGCGATACGATTGAAGTTGAAGACAACGGGTCATTTTTTATTCGCTCAAATCAAGAAACGACTGATTAGATGTACTTAGAAAACTTAGTCTTGCATGATTTTCGGAACTACGCGGATTTGACCATTAATTTTAGTCAGGGCGTTAATGTTCTATTAGGTGAAAATGCGCAGGGAAAGACGAACCTGTTGGAAGCCATTTATGTGTTGGCGTTAACGCGTAGTCACCGCACCGCTAACGATAAGGAATTAATTCGGTGGCAAACCACCACGGCAACGTTGCAAGGCCGGTTACATAAAAGTACCGGTGCTGTCCCCTTGGAACTTGAATTGGGGCGGCGGGGCAAGCGAGCGAAAGTCAATCATCTTGAGCAAGCCAAATTATCCCAGTACGTCGGAAATTTGAACGTGATCGTGTTTGCACCTGAAGATTTATCCATCGTTAAAGGGGCACCCGCGGTTCGCCGTCGGTTTATGGATATGGAATTTGGTCAGATGAGCCCTAAATACCTCTATAACCTAAGTCAGTATCGCACGATTTTAAAACAACGTAATCAATACTTACGGCAATTAAATCGGCAGCAGGCCAAGGATAAGGTTTATTTGGGTGTCTTGTCGGATCAATTGGCTGCATTTGGTGCGGAAATCATCCATAAACGACTACAACTGTTGCAGCAACTTGAGAAATGGGCGCAAGCTGTTCACAGCGAGATTACGCAAGAACAGGAACAATTAACGTTTCACTATGTCACTCAAGTGCCAACTGCCGACCAGACGTCGGTCGATCACATTTATCAAACGCTACAGGCCTTATATCAGCAACAACAAGCCAAAGAAATTTTTCAAGGGACGACTTTATTAGGTCCTCATCGCGATGATTTACAATTTGGTGTTAACGGCAAAAATGTGCAGACTTTTGGCTCCCAAGGCCAACAGCGTACAACTGCTTTGTCCGTTAAGCTTGCTGAAATTGATCTGATGAAAGCTGAGACGGGCGAGTACCCGGTCTTATTATTAGACGATGTCTTATCAGAATTAGACGCTGCACGGCAGACTCATCTGCTGACAGCGATCCAAGATAAAGTGCAGACCTTTTTAACCACGCCAAGTCTTGACGGGGTGGCCCGCAAATTAATTAATGCGCCAAAAGTATTTGAAGTTAGCCATGGCACTTTACATGAGGAGGAACCGCATTGACCGAAAACGAAAAAGAAACCAAACTTGAACAGGCTCGCGAATATGATGCTAGTCAAATTCAAGTTTTGGAAGGTTTAGAAGCTGTCCGGAAACGTCCCGGAATGTATATCGGTACGACGAGTAGCCAAGGACTCCACCACTTAGTTTGGGAAATTGTTGATAACGGAATTGATGAAGCCCTAGCAGGGTTTGCAAACGTGATCCACGTGACCGTTGAAAAGGATAATAGTATTACGGTTACTGATAACGGTCGTGGGATTCCTGTTGATATTCAAGAAAAAACGGGTAAACCAGCGCTTGAAACGGTTTATACGATTTTACATGCCGGTGGTAAATTCGGTGGTGGCGGTTATAAAGTCTCTGGTGGTCTTCACGGGGTCGGGGCTTCCGTTGTTAACGCCTTATCATCGACCCTGGACGTCAAAGTAACTCGGAATGGTCATGTTTATTACATGGACTTTGAACGTGGAAAGGTTAAAACACCGATGAAGATCATTGGTGATGCGCCTGATGATGCTCATGGTACGGCGGTTCATTTTGTTCCGGATCCTGATATTTTCCGGGAAACGACCACCTATGACATTAATATTTTGACGACTCGGATTCGCGAACTCGCTTTCTTAAATAAGGGATTACGGATCACGATTCGGGATAATCGCCCTGATGAACCCACTGAAGATGACTTTCTCTACGAAGGTGGGATTCGTCACTATGTTGAATATCTAGATAAGAATAAGACCGTTCTATTTCCAGAACCGATTTATGTGGAAGGGGAACAGAATGGGATTACGGTAGAAGTTGCGTTGCAATATACTGACGACTACCACAGTAATTTGATGACCTTCACCAACAATATTCATACGTACGAAGGTGGGACGCATGAAGAAGGTTTCAAACGTGCTTTGACGCGGGTCATCAACGACTATGCTCGTAAGAATAACTTGTTGAAGGAAAGCGATGCGAACCTATCTGGCGAAGATGTTCGTGAAGGGATGACGGCTGTTGTCAGCGTCAAGCATCCGGATCCTCAATTTGAAGGTCAAACGAAGACGAAACTTGGTAATTCCGATGCTCGGGCAGCAGTTGACCGGTTATTCTCAGAACACTTTAGCAAGTACTTGATGGAAAACCCAAGTGTTGCCCGTAAAGTGGTCGACAAAGGGTTACTTGCATCCAAGGCCCGGGTCGCTGCTAAGCGTGCGCGGGAAGTTACGCGAAAAAAGAGTGGCTTGGAAATTAGTAATTTACCAGGTAAGTTGGCGGACAACAGTAGTAAAGACCCTGAAATTAGTGAGTTGTTCATTGTCGAAGGGGATTCTGCCGGTGGGTCGGCTAAGCAGGGACGTTCCCGGTTGACGCAAGCGATTTTACCGATTCGGGGTAAAATTTTGAACGTTGAAAAGGCCAGCATTGATAAGATTTTAGCCAATGAAGAAATCCGGTCATTGTTTACGGCAATGGGAACTGGCTTCGGTGGTGACTTCGACTTGAGCAAAGCCAATTATCACAAATTAATTATCATGACTGATGCCGATGTCGATGGGGCACATATTCGGACCTTGTTATTGACGTTGTTTTACCGGTACATGCGGCCATTAGTTGACGCTGGCTTTGTGTACATCGCTCAACCACCGTTGTACCAAGTCCGGCAAGGTAAATTTGTGAAGTATATTGATTCAGATGAAGAATTGAGTGAGGTCATGGGGCAATTGGCACCATCACCGAAACCAGTTGTTCAACGGTACAAGGGGCTTGGTGAAATGGACGCGGAACAATTATGGGAAACGACCATGGATCCAGACAAGCGGCGCCTATTACGGGTTCGTGATGAAGACGCTGCGGATGCCGATGGGGTCTTCTCGATGTTGATGGGGGACCAAGTCAAACCACGGCGAGAATTTATTGAAGATAATGCCAAGTTCGTCCAGGATCTGGATGTTTAGTGTGTCAGTTTAGTCATTTTGACCTAAGAACTGAGGCGCAAGCTGTTAATCAGACTTAGGGTCGTAATGGCACGACGGTTGTCTTAATGGCGACTTTTACTTGAGACATGTAAAGCTTAATCAAGCTTTAATAGCGGCAAAACGGATGAAGGAGGACGAATATTTTGGCTGATTCAGATTTATCGAACAATCGTATTTCGGATGTGAACCTTTCGAAGACCATGCGAACGTCATTCTTAAGCTATGCCATGAGTGTTATCGTGGCACGGGCACTGCCGGACGTACGTGATGGGTTAAAGCCAGTGCACCGGCGGATTCTTTACGGTATGAGTGAATTAGGTGTGACGCCGGATAAGCCGTATAAGAAGTCGGCCCGGATTGTTGGGGATGTTATGGGGAAGTATCATCCCCATGGTGACTCCGCAATTTATGAGTCAATGGTGCGGATGGCCCAAGACTTTAGCTATCGCTACATGTTAGTGGATGGTCACGGGAACTTCGGTTCTGTCGATGGTGACGGGGCTGCCGCGATGCGGTATACCGAAGCCCGGATGAGTAAGATTGCGGTTGAAATGCTCCGCGATATTAACAAGGATACCGTTGATTGGCAACCAAACTATGATGATACAGAACGGGAACCAGCAGTCTTACCAGCACGTTTCCCGAACTTACTCGTTAACGGTGCCACTGGGATTGCTGTTGGGATGACAACAAACATTCCGCCACATAACTTAGCGGAAGTCATTTCAGCAATCCACCTGTTGATGGATAATCCTGATGCAACAGTTGCTGACTTGATGGAAGTCTTACCTGGACCAGATTTTCCAACTGGCGGGATCGTAATGGGAAAGTCCGGTATTCGTAAGGCTTACCAGACTGGTCGTGGGAACATTATTGTTCGTGCGAAGGTCGATATTCAAGACCAAAAGAATGGTAAGCAACGAATTATCGTGACTGAATTACCATATATGGTCAATAAAGCTAAATTGATCGAACGGATTGCTGGTTTAGCTCGAGACAAGGAAATTGAAGGTATCACTGATATCAATGATGAAAGTGACCGTGAAGGGATGCGGATCGTCATTGATGTTCGGCGGGATGCCAGCGCCTCGGTTATCTTGAATAACCTTTACAAGATGACATTGATGCAGACTAATTTTGGCTTTAACATGTTAGCCATCGTTAAGGGTGCTCCAAAAGTCTTAAGCTTAAAGCAAATCTTAATCTATTACCTGGAACACCAAGAAGACGTGATTCGGCGTCGGACTGAGTTTGACTTGAAGAAAGCCCAAGCACGGGCCCATATTCTTGAAGGCTTACGGATTGCCCTTGATCACATTGATGAAATCATTGCGATTATTCGTCAATCACAAACGAGTGAAATTGCGAAGAACCAATTGATGGATAATTACGGCTTGTCTGATAAGCAGGCACAAGCCATTCTTGATATGCGGTTAGTCCGGTTAACTGGTTTGGAACGTGAAAAGATCGAGAGTGAATACCAGGACTTATTGAAAGCCATTGCTGACTACAAAGAAATCTTAGCTAGCAAGGATCGTATCAACCAAATTATTTACGAAGAATTAATGGAAATTCAACGTAAGTTTGGTGATAAGCGTCGGACCGAATTGATGGTCGGTGAAGTCCTCAGTATTGAAGATGAAGACTTGATCGAAGAAGAAGAAGTGGCTGTTACCTTAACTCACAATGGCTACATCAAACGGTTACCAACGACTGAATTTAAGTCGCAACACCGTGGTGGTCGTGGGATTCAAGGGATGGACGTCCATGATGATGACTTTATTGAACATCTACTGACGACGTCGACCCATGATGTCCTACTCTTTTTCACTAATGCGGGTAAAGTTTACCGGATGAAGGCTTACGAGATTCCTGAATACGGTCGTACGGCCAAAGGAATCCCGGTCATCAATTTACTGGGAGTCAATTCTGGTGAAAAAATTCAGGCGGTCGTTAATGTCACGGGCGATGCGAGCGCTTCTGATAACTACCTGTTCTTTACAACTGTTAAAGGGGTTGTCAAACGGACACCAGTTCAAGAATTTGCCAATATCCGTAGCAATGGTTTGAAGGCCATTACGCTTAAGGATGATGATGAATTAATCGGGGTTACAATCACGGATGGTCACCAAAATGTAATCATCGGGACGCACGACGGTTATGCCGTCAGTTTCGACGAAACCACAGTGCGGTCCATGGGCCGGACGGCTTCTGGGGTTCGCGGGATTCGCTTACGCGATGATGACTTTGTGATTGGCTTTGACGTTTTGAAGCCCGACAGCAACGTCTTCATCATCACGGAAAAGGGTTATGGGAAACAAACGCCAGCTGCCGATTACCCAATTAAGGGGCGTGGTGGCAAAGGAATCAAGACCGCTAACGTGACTGAGAAGAATGGTCATTTAGCTGGTTTGACGACGGTTGATGGTCAAGAAGATATCATGGTAATGACGAACCAAGGAGTCATGATTCGCTTCAATATCGCAACCGTTTCTCAGACTGGTCGGGCAACCTTAGGTGTTCGTCTCATGCGGCTAGGCGATGATGGTCAAGTCGCAACGATGGCCAAGGTTGATCCAGAGCCAGAAGTTGATGAGACTGTCGCAACGGATGCAACGACTGAGGCACCAGTTGACGATCAAACCGTCAACGCCGATGCCACTACGACAGAACCAACAACTGATTCAAACGATTCAAACGAATAAATTGATAAAACAAGCGTGGTCGACAATCTTGTCGACCACGCTTGTTTTTTTATGCGAGTCAAGAATTATTTTGGCAACGGGTCGTGTGTGATTTACCGGTCATCGGTCCTATTCTGGCCTCCAAAGTCTTGTTTTGAACCGGTAGAAACAATCTTCCTGCGAAGAATAATTTGACTGCTGGAGGCTCATCACTTAGTCTTGCCATCTTCCAGTGATTGGCAGAAATGCCGATAAATTGGGAGAGGACAACATGAAGTAAGCAATTTTAGATTTACGCGGTCAAAACTGGCTTGTGCGATTGAGAGGATTACAGCAGTGCGTGTTATTCTGACGTCGACTTGGTTTAAATTAATGCTGTGTGGGTGTGGGAAAATGTAAGCGAAGGGGAGAATTTCAGAAAAAAGAAATATTTCCCGGGAAATAAAATGAAATATCGCTCAATTGACGTAATTGATTGGTGTAACGGATTCAGGATCTTTTTGTAACAGTCGGCCGCTTCAACCCTTGCAACAAACTGATTTAGATGCTATACTTTAAATTCGTGAGTATCTAGCATTAGCTAGATTACTTTCCTTGCTCTTCAAAAAGAAGGGCCTGAAGTCCATAAGGAGGTGCAAATTTCATGAGTGAATCAAAGAAATATGAAATTACTTACATCGTACGTCCCGACATCGACGATGCTGCCAAGACAGCTTTAGTTGATCGTTTCGACAAAATCTTAACTGATAACGGTGCGCAAGTAATTGATTCAAAAGACTGGTCAAAGCGTCGTTTCGCATACGAAATCGGTGGCTTTAACGAAGGTACTTACCATATCGTTAACTTAACAGCAACTGACGATGCTGCTTTAAACGAATTCGACCGTCTTTCAAAGATCAATGATGACATTTTACGTCACATGATCGTTAAACGCGAAGACTAATAGACAAAATTAATTTTAAGAGAGGAGCGCTTCTGCATGATTAACCGTACAATTCTTGTTGGCCGACTGACAAGAGATCCGGAATTACGTTACACGAATGGTGGTGCCGCCGTCGCGACGTTCACTATTGCCGTAAACCGTCAATTCACGAATCAAAATGGGGAACGTGAAGCAGATTTCATTAGTTGCGTCATTTGGCGTAAAGCTGCTGAAAATTTTGCGAACTTTACTCATAAAGGTTCACTTGTTGGTATCGATGGCCGGATTCAAACCCGGAACTACGAAAACCAACAAGGGGTACGTGTTTACGTTACAGAAGTTGTCGTTGAAAACTTCTCATTATTAGAATCACGGGCAGAGTCTGAACGTCATCAGTCTGCCAATGGTGGTAGTGGTAATAACAATTACAACAATGGTAATTCGAATTACAACAACAATAATAATGGGTATAGTAATCAAGGCCAAAATGCGGCTCCTCAACAATCATCAGCGAATAACAATAACCCATTTGGTAATGGTAATACTGGTAATGCTAGCAGTGCGGCACCATCAAGCAGTGCTAACAACAATAATCAGGCTGACCCATTCGCTAATAATGGCGATCAAATTGATATCTCGGATGATGATTTACCATTCTAGTCTAATTGCTTAGACAGATAACGAGGAGGGAAATATCAATGGCACAACAAAGAAGAGGTGGCCGTCGTCGTCGTAAAGTCGACTTCATCGCCGCAAACCATATCGAATACATCGATTATAAAGATACTGACTTATTACGTCGCTTTATTTCAGAACGTGGGAAGATTTTGCCACGTCGTGTAACGGGGACTAGTGCTAAGAACCAACGTTCTTTAACTATCGCCATCAAGCGTGCACGGATCATGGGCTTATTAGCCTTTGTATCTGAAGACTAATTTTTAGTCATTCAAAAACCACAGACTTCGGCTCTGTGGTTTTTATTTACCCTTAACTTGACTAGATAGGGTGGTGGCCGTTCAATGAAGCGTTTACGGTGATTGACACGAAACGCTGAAGCGGACGGTGGTTTGTGATAAAATATAGTCATTACTGAGAAGGCTTGAGGGATTTTTAATATGAAAAAGATCTTTTCGCGTGAAAAAATTCCATTTTTCCTACAAAATCAGCAGTTACGACTCTTAGCGTTGGTTATTTTTAGCTTGTCGTTAATTATGCTCGTCACTGGTTATTTAATGAACTGGATTTTTGGGACCGTTGTCCTCATCTTGATTGTGATGGCTGTGGTGATATCTTATAATACGTTGATTGAGCTCAGTTCGAGTGCAAATGAATATATCTCAGACTTGTCGTATCGTATTAAGCGCGGCGAACAAGAGGCACTGATTCAGATGCCTATCGGAGTAATGATTTTTAATTCCGACCAGACCATCGAATGGATCAATCCTTATCTTCAGCGCTATTTCGGTGATAAGGACGTCTTAGGATACCGCTTGGAAGATATTGAGCCAACACTGGCAGCGACGCTGAACGCTCATCTGGACGAGCCCGCGACGATTCGTTGGCAAGACTACCAGTTTGATGTACGTATCCAGCAGAGCACTAATACGGTCTATATGATGGATGTGACCAAGTATGCTGAGCTGACGGATCAATTCGAAGATGAAAAACTCGTGATTGGACAAATCTTTTTGGATAATTACGATGAAATCACCCAGTCGATGACTGATACGGATATTTCCAACCTGAACAATTACGTGACCAATGAATTGTCTAAGTGGACCCAGATGTTTGGGATGTACCTGAAGCGCTTGGATGATGATCACTTCTTCTTGTTGGGCTATGCTAGTAGTTTACGACGTGTTGAAGAGAATAAGTTTCGCATTTTAGATCGAATTCGGGAGTCGACTTCTAAGCAAAATTTCCCACTAACATTGAGTATTGGGATTGCTTATGGTGAACGGAACATGAACAATTTGGCCGATTTAGCGCAGAGTAACATGGACCTTGCCTTGGGGCGGGGTGGTGACCAAGTTGTGGTGAAGTCTGAGGACGAACCTGCTCGTTTCTACGGTGGTAAAACCAACCCGATGGAAAAACGGACGCGGGTACGGGCCCGGATGATCAGTCAGACGTTACAAGAGTTAATGAATCAATCTGACCAGATCTTTGTTCAGGGGCACCGCCAACCAGATATGGATGCCGTTGGGGCCTGTCTCGGGATTCGCCGAATTGCTGAAATGAATGGTAAACAGTGTTGGATCGTCTTGGATGAGCAAAATGTGCATTCAGACATTCAGCGTTTACTGGACCAGTTGAAGTCTGATGAGAACATCGAGTCAGCGATTATCTCGCCGGAAGAAGCACTTGAGAAGGCCACTGACCAAAGTTTATTGATTATGGCTGACCATTCTAAGCCAAGTATTTCAATGTCACAGGCCCTTTATGAGCGGCTCGAAAATCGCGTTATGATTATTGATCACCATCGACGGGGCGAAGAATTTCCAGAAAACCCAGTTTTGGTTTATATTGAACCGTATGCTTCGTCGACTTGTGAGCTGATTACCGAGATGTTTGAATATCAATCGCACGATGCCGAACCAATCAATAAGATTGAGGCAACCGCAATGTTGACCGGAATCGTTATCGATACGAAGTCGTTTTCATTACGATCAGGATCGCGGACGTTTGATGCTGCTAGTTATCTACGATCAGCCGGTGCGGACTCGTTACTCGTTCAACAATTTATGAAGGAGAACGTTGATAGTTATCTACAACGCAATCATCTGATTGAAACCGTTGAATTTGTTAACCAGGATATGGCATTATGTGTTGGTGAAGATGATCAGGTCTATGACCCAGTAACGGCGGCTCAAGCTGCTGATTCACTATTATCTATGTCTGGTGTCGACGCATCATTCGTGATTACACGTCGTGAAGATGGACGGGTCGGAATTTCGGCACGATCACTTGGCGAGATCAACGTACAAGTTTATATGGAAAAATTGGGTGGTGGCGGTCATTTATCGAATGCTGCAACCCAGATTGAAGGGCAGTCAGTTGAAGCCGTCAAACAATCGTTGATTGATTTGTTAACGGCAACTGATGAGCCGACCACAGAATCTAATTAGGAGTGAGTCTAAATGCAAGTTATTTTTTTGAATGATGTCCGTGGTAAGGGCAAGCGGGGCCAAATCAAGAATGTCCCGGATGGTTACGCGCAGAACTTTTTAATTAAAAAGGGATTGGCCAAGGAAGCCACTAAAGCGGCAATCAATACGTTGAAGGCTGAACAGAAGTCTGAAGCAGCACGTGCCGCTGAGGAATTAGCCGAAGCTAAGCAAGTCAAGACAGTTTTGGAAGCTGATGAAACGGTTGTTGAATTGAAGGCCAAAGCTGGTACTGATGGTCGGTTGTTTGGGTCAATTCCTAGCAAACAAATTGCAACGGCGTTAGCTGACCAATACCAAGTTAAGCTTGATAAACGCAAGATCGAATTACCAGAACCAATTCGGGTATTAGGTTACACAAACGTGCCCGTTAAGTTACATCCAGAAGTAACGGCGAAAATTCGCGTGCACGTTGTCGAAAAGTAAAAGGACGGATCACAAATGAACAACGATGTGCTGGATCAAACCCCACCACAAAATATTGAAGCTGAAAAGGCAGTCTTGGGGGCTATTTTCTTAAACAGTGACGCCCTCGTGGAAGCGATGGAGTTTGTCGAAGCGCAAGATTTCTATCGGCGCGCACATCAGATCATTTTTGCCAGCATGGTGACTTTAAATGACCGTGACGAGGCTATTGATGCGGTGACCGTTAGTGATTTATTAACGGCCCAAAATCAATTGGATGATGTTGGTGGGATGAGCTACATTGCTGAATTAGCTGGGTCCGTACCGACTGCGGCTAACGCTGGCTACTATGCTAAGATTGTGGCGCAAAAGGCGACGGTGCGGCGGTTGATCAAGACGGCCACGGAGATTACGCAAAAGGCCTATACGGAAAATGATGACGTGACCACGTTATTAGATGACGCGGAACGCGACATTATGAACGTGTCTGAACAGCGTAATCAGAGTGGGTTTAAGTCGATTTCAGATGTGTTGAACGCGTCGATTGAAGAAATTGACCGCTTGTATCAAAATGATGATGACATTACCGGTTTACCGACTGGTTTTGCGGAGCTGGATAAAATGACCGCCGGCTTACAACCGGATAATCTGATTATTTTGGCTGCCCGGCCAGCCGTTGGTAAGACAGCCTTTGTCCTGAATATTGCCCAAAATGTGGCGACTAAAACGGATACGACAGTGGCCATTTTCAGTTTGGAAATGGGTGCCGAATCCTTAGTCAACCGGATGCTGTGTGCAGAAGGTAGTATTGACGCTGGGCATTTACGGACGGGGCAACTGAACGAAGAAGAGTGGGAACACTTGGTGGTTGCCATGGGGAGTTTGTCTAAAGCTAGTATTTTTATTGACGATACCCCCGGAATCAAGATGTCAGAAATCCGGGCCAAAAGTCGCCGCTTAGCGAAAGAGCAAGGTAACCTCGGCTTGATTGTGGTCGATTATTTGCAACTGATCGAAGGTAGTAACACAGAAAGTCGGCAACAGGAAGTTTCCGAAATTTCGCGGCAAATGAAGAAACTGGCTAAGGAACTAGGTGTTCCAGTCATTGCCTTATCACAGCTATCTCGTGGTGTTGAACAGCGTCAAGATAAGCGGCCAGTGCTTTCCGATATTCGTGAATCGGGTTCAATTGAACAAGATGCTGACATCGTTGCCTTCCTATACCGGGAAGATTATTATGATCGCGAAGGCGGCGACGATGATGATGGCGGTAATTTTGGTGGCGGTGGTGACTTTAATGGCGGCGATCCGCGGGACGAAGATGCTTCTGAGGATGTTGGTGAAGTTGAAGTGATTATCGAAAAGAACCGTGCTGGGGCGCGGGGAACGGTCAAACTATTATTTGTGAAACCATTTAATAAGTTCTCCTCAGTCTCTTATGCGCAGGATCCCCAAGCTTAATTGCAGTCGATCAATAAATTTGTTATCAAATTCCTCTTAAACTAATTAAGAGGAATTTTTTGTTTATCACGTGCCGAGGCCACTTGTTTTCCGCCAATTGGTTGGGCTGATGCACCAATTTGGCCGTGATAATAATGAGTTAGTGAGATAAATGTCCCTGTTATTTTAAATAAACTTTGCTATGATGAAAAGTAGACAGATTTAATAATGGTGGTGATGGCGTGGCACAAAAGCAACTCATTAAAACGCCGTGGCTAATTGCCGGGCAGTTTATGAATAACATTGGTATGAGTTTCATTTGGCCGTTAACGACGATCTACATGCACAATGTGTTAGGTAAGTCGTTGACGGAGACTGGAATTGTCCTGATGCTCAATTCAGTTGCCAACGTTTTGGCAAGTACGATTGGTGGGCGTATATTTGATCGAGGTAATCCTTATCACCTGTTACTGATGGGAATCACGTTGAATGGCCTCGCGAACTTTGCTCTGATCTTTTTTCATGGATGGCCGTGGTATCCGATGTTGTTAGTCGTGACCGGGTTTGCTAGTGGCTGGCTAAATACGATGTTTAATGCTTTGGCTGCCAGTGTCCCCCGCGATAAAGTGCGGCGAACGTTTACGTTGATGTATCTCGCTGCCAATCTCGGAGTTGTCTTCGGCACGATGCTGGTTGGTATCGTGTATAGCATGGGGATGGCCTTGCTATTCTCGATGACCACGAGCCTCTTCGTGATTTTCTTGATTATTGCATTATTTGAATACAATGTGGATTCGTCGAACGTGACCGGGGTTGATCCGCGCCAAGGACAAGATGTGCACTTGCCACGGGCCAATTTTCACATTGTCTGGACCTTCTTTATTAGTTTATTTATTATCTGGTTGCTATACGAACAGTGGGTCAGCAATTTATCCGTCTACATGACGAATTTGGGGATGCCGCTGCGGAATTACAGTTTTCTATGGACAATCAACGCGGGCTTACTGGTCCTTATTCAGAGTATTTTAAGTTTGCTGGGGAATCGGATTAAAAATTTATATAATCAATTTTTCTTCGGCATGCTATTCGTGGGCTTATCATTTCTATCACTTGTGATTGCGCATGATTACCCACACTTTATCTTTGCCATGATTTTATTGACGATTGGTGAAGCAACTTGGTCACCAGCCATGCCAACACTAGTGAGTCAGTTATCACCAGTTAGTGCTAAGGGGCGTTACCAAGGACTAGTACAAGCCTTTTGTGCGTTAGGGCGCTCGCTAGGGCCGTTATTTGGTGGTGTGATTATCGATAATTGGTCTTATAAGGTGCTGTTTTTGTTGGCATTTGTGGTTTTATTGATCGTGTTGGCAGTTAATATCGGTGTCGTTCACTTTAATTTACGCAAGGCCGTTAATTATATGAAGACGGACGTTCAGACCGATGTTTCACGTGAAACAAAATAATTAGAGAAGTTGGTGGCAGTAGTGAAAGTGATACGAAAACTAAAGGCTAAACGAGTCGTGATTAAAGTCGGGACAAGCACGCTAGTTTATCCAGATGGATCGATCAACTTACGGGCAATCGATCAATTAGCCTTTGTCATTAGCGCAATGCGACACCGTGGGCGTGAAGTTGTCTTGGTTTCGTCAGGGGCTATTGGTGTTGGCTTGAATTATATGGGACTCAAGCAACGTCCAAAAGCAATTCCTGAACAACAGGCGATTGCGGCGATTGGGCAAACTGAATTGATTTCGATTTACAAAGAACGTTTCGCCATTTATGAACAAAAAATTGGCCAGTTGTTATTAACACGTGATATCTTTGTTTATCCTAAGAGTCACCATAATGTGTTGAATACATTTGAGGCGCTATTAAAACAAAACGTGGTCCCAATTGTTAATGAAAATGATACGGTCGCGGTCGATGAATTGGATCATGAAACAAAGTTCGGTGATAACGATCAACTATCCGCAATCGTGGCCACGAATATCGGGGCGGATTTGTTAATCATGCTATCCGACATCGATGGCTTTTATGATGGTAATCCCAATGCGGATGCCCGAGCCCAGTTATTAGGGCACATTGAGAAGGTTGATCAACATACTTATAAGCTAGCTGGCGGTAGTGGCAGTCGGTTTGGTACTGGTGGGATGGTCACTAAGCTAAAAGCGGCAGAACGGATGATCGATGCGAATGGTCAAATGATTTTAGCCAATGGTGCGGATCCCACAATTATTTTTCAAATTTTAGCAGGCGAACCAGTCGGAACGCTATTCGGTTAAGTTGGGGAGGTTATCAAAATGGTAGATTTAGAACAGTTGGGTCAGCAGGCTCAACAAGCTAGCTATACGCTGGGGTTACTTTCAACGGCGCAAAAAAATCAAGTGTTGACCGCAATGGCAACGGCGTTAACGAGCCATCAAGATGAGATATTGGCAGCTAATGCGCAGGATTTAGAGAACCCGCAAGTACCAGTTAAGTTTGTTGACCGGCTCCGGCTAACAGCAGACCGCATCCAGGATATGGCGATCGGGCTCAAACAGGTCGTGAGTTTGCCAGATCCAATTGGAAATGTGGACCGCGCGTGGCGCAACGAGGCCGGGTTGATGATTGCCAAGGAACGGGTACCATTAGGTGTTATCGGCATGATTTTTGAAGCGCGCCCCAATGTGACGGTGGATGCATCAGCACTGTGTTTTAAAACCGGAAACGCTGTAATCTTACGCGGTGGTAAGGAAGCCCTTCACTCTAATCAAGCACTTGTCCAAGTCTTACGTGGTGCATTACGGGCCGAAGCGGTCGATGAGAATGCGATTCAACTGATTACGGATACGTCGCATGCGACTGCGGCTAAGTTCATGCAGCTCACTGATTACGTGGACGTCTTAATTCCACGCGGGAGCGCCCGTTTGATTCAAACGGTGTTGGCTAAAGCAACGGTACCCGTTATTGAAACGGGAGCCGGTAATTGTCACGTATACGTGGACAAAGACGCGCAATTGCAAATGGCAACCGATATCGTGATCAATGGGAAAGTTCAGCGGCCATCAGTTTGCAACGCCACTGAAAAGCTTCTAATTCATCGTGAGGTTGCGGCCGATTATTTACCTAGCATGATTCAGGCACTTCGTGAACAAGGCGTAGAAGTACGCGGGGATGCCGCAACTCAAGCCATTGTTCCTGATGTGGTTCCAGCAACGGATGCGGACTGGGGAACGGAATATAATGATTTAATTATTGCAGTGAAAGTTGTTGATTCAGAAGCAGCGGCCATTACGCACATCAATCGTTACAATACCCAACATTCCGAAGCTATTGTGACGGATAATTATCAAGCTGGGAAGCTCTTCCAGCAACGGGTCAACGCAGCGTGTGTTTATATCAATGCTTCCACCCGGTTTACGGATGGCTTTGAATTTGGATTTGGCGCTGAAATCGGGATCTCAACGCAGAAGTTACATGCTCGCGGTCCGATGGGATTAGCGGAATTAACATCTTATAAATACGTCATTGATGGCAATGGTCAGATTCGCCATTGATGGGCAAGTATCGTTATTAGTCAGTATATCGGCTAATAGCGATTTTTTTATTGCCGATTGGGGGGACAAGTGTTTATCCGATTTTTGACTTCTTGATTTAATAACCCACCATAGCCGGTCTAGTTTTAAGCTCGCGTACCATACGTTTGGTTCAAAAGCGCAAGCTAGTTTCGGCCTGAATAGTGAAGGCATAATACCATGGTGACTTAGAATGCTGAGCGAAACTTTTAGTTGACAGATGTAAACTTAAAAGCTAATCTTATCTTAATTAGTTTTTAATCTAAGGGGAGGAATCATGATGATGAACGCAGGATTGCAAAACGTTATTGTAGTCGTGAAAACCAGTAATTACCGGTTTACCACGGATAACGGAGGCTTACCGTTGATGTGTTGTTGTCGGCGCCAATCGAAGTATCGTTGCCAGTAACCGACATCATCGTTAAGTTAGGAGTCATCATTCATGAAAAAAAGAATATGGATCAGCAGTATTGCTATTGTAGCCCTAGGATTAGTGTTAACTGGCTGCGGTAG
The DNA here is from genome assembly GCF_014131735.1 of Lactiplantibacillus plantarum. Classification (NCBI taxonomy): domain Bacteria; kingdom Bacillati; phylum Bacillota; class Bacilli; order Lactobacillales; family Lactobacillaceae; genus Lactiplantibacillus; species Lactiplantibacillus plantarum. Next base: position 3,225,281 of record NZ_CP039121.1, on the reverse strand, counting down.
CCAGCAGAGTAGTCAGCAGAAGACGTTGAACGTAACGGCGACCCAGTCGATTGCGACCGCTGATCCTAATAAGGCCGACGATATCGCTAGTCAGGCCGCTATTGCTCAGTTTATGGAAGGCTTGTACACAACTAATCAAAAGGGGAAAGTCGTGCCGGCAATTGCCAAGAAAGTCGTCAAACCGACTAATAATGGGAAGACTTATACCTTTAATTTGCGGCACAATGCCAAGTGGTCGAATGGAAAAAAGGTCACGGCCGCTGACTTTGTTTATTCCGTGCAACGCCAGGTCGATCCGAATACCAAGTCACAGGAAGTCGGACACGTTGCTGAAATCAAGAATGCAACGGCAATCACGGCTGGTAAGAAGGCGGTGAAGACCTTAGGCGTTAAAGCGTTGGGTAAGTATAAGTTACAAATTACATTGCAACAGCGCGTGCCGTATTTTAATTATCGGCTAGCCACAGAGATCTATCCGTTAAACAAACAATTTACTGAGAAATACGGGAATAAGTATGGGACATCGGCACAGCGAACGCTCTCTAATGGTCCCTATGTCTTGAAGAGTTGGAATGGGACGAATGACACGTGGAAATATGTGAAGAACCCGTATTATTATGACCGTAAACAGGTCCGAATCAAGAATATTAAGGTGCAGACGGTCAAAAATAACAGTACGGCCGAGAACCTCTTCCAAAGCAATGAGGTCCAAGTCACCCAGATTACGGGCACCCAAGTATCGGCAGCTGAGCAAGGGTCACTAAAAAGTCAGATGAAGGTTACGAAGTTAAATCAACTCTACTTCATGTTGTGGAACCAGAAGCGCTCAGCATTGCAGAATACTGACTTGCGGCGTGCTGTGAGTTACGCTTTGAATCGCCAGTCATTGGTTAAGAACGTTCTCAAAGACGGCTCAGTAGCGGCGACGTCATTAGTTCCTGCTGGCAATACCAAGAACCCGACAACAGGGAAAGATTTTAATACGGATACCGGAAATTTGTATCCATACAGTCCAGCAAAGGCTAAACAGTATTGGCAGAAGGCTCAGGCGAGCTTAGGAAAGCAAAAGTTAACACTGCAATTATTGACGAACGATAATGATATTAATAAGTCGGTGGCAGAATATATTCAAGCTGCAATTGAGAAAAATCTTAGTGGTGTCACGGTCAATGTCAAGTCAGTACCACTGACAAATGAGATTTCAACTTTAAGCAAGGGTGATTTTGACTTTGCCACGTTGTCGTGGTCGAGTGATTTCCAAGATCCAGTTGATTTCTTGAATAAGGCTTCGATAACTAATTCTGTCAACTTTGGGAAGTTTAACAATGCGAAATATGAGCAATTAATCTCAACGATTACGGCCGATAAGCAGTCAACTAAGGCCCGATATCAGACGATGCAGCAAGCGGCTAAGCTAGTCGCTCAGCAACAGGGGGTCACACCGATTTATCAAACTGCTGCTGCTCACTTGATCAGTAACAAGGTTGGTGGGGTTCACTTCACATTGTTGCGAGACGCCCTTTATCGCTATGCCTACTGGAAGTAATCAGTCAGATAAATATTATTAATTTGATAGAAATGTAATTGAATAAATCAACTAGCCCGAAAAAACGCGTTTTTTCGGGCTTTTTTTGATGTTTTGGCAAACGGCGCAATAAAACGGATAACCACGGGCTTAACTGTGAATAGTTGTCCTGAATCAGTTTGCAGTGTTCTGGGTGACCAGTCATAATAATCGTTATCTTTTAGGGGTTTGTGCCCTGTTTGACCACTAAGTAAGGCGACCTTATCAAGGATAGGCAAACACCCTGTCACCTTCTTATAATAAGATTAATTTTATAAACTGCTCAGTTAATCACATAGGGGGTGTGATGCTTTGGTTAAACAAACTACGGAAATGAATGATGCAAGTTACTTATTTAATACCGGCGCAGGATTTAATAGTCAGGATTACTTAGGCTGTCATTTGGCCGCATCTGGTCGGGCGGTATTTCGCGTCTGGGCGCCGCATGCTAAGGCGGTCGGGGTTGTTGGCGATTTTAATGACTGGCAACCAAGCGCACTAAAGTTATTAGGGGCGACTGGGATTTGGCAAGGACAAGTTCCGAACGTTCATGCGGGTCAGTTATACAAGTTTCAGATCACAACACCAACTGGCCAAGTGCAACTAAAGATTGACCCGTTTGCACAACAGTTCGAACGAAAACCGGGGGATGCGGCCGTAGTTGTTGAGCCGATGACGATGCGTTGGCACGATAGTTTGTGGCTAGCTCGCCGGAAGAAGTCGCGCGCTGCCAATCGGCCAATTAACATTTATGAGGTGCACTTAGGTTCGTGGCGCCGTCATCTTGATGGTAGCTACTACACTTATGCGGAATTAGCCGCTGAACTGATTCCCTATGTAAAACAACGGGGCTATACCCACATTGAATTAATGCCCGTGATGGAACATTTATTAGATGCGTCTTGGGGTTATCAGCAATTAGGGTATTTTGCGCCAACCAGTCGTTTTGGCAAGCGTGACAGTTTTCTCAGCTTTGTTGACCAGTGTCACCAAGCGAATATCGGGGTATTCGTTGATTGGGTACCGGGTCACTTTATTCGCAATTATGATGCGTTGTACCAGTATGATGGTACGCCGACATTTGAATACGCTGATCCTGAGCGCGCGAATAACCGTCGTTGGGGGGCGTGGAATTTTGATCTCGGTAAAACACAGGTTCAGAGTTTTCTGATTTCAAGCGCCGAATATTGGCTCGACCAGTGTCATCTAGATGGCTTGCGAGTGGATGCTGTCTCTAACATGTTGTATTGCGACTATGATGAAGGGCGCGAAGGGCAGGTTAATCAGTATGGGGATAATCGTAATTTAGAAGGCATCGCCTTTTTACAAAAGTTGAACACCACGGTCTTAACCCACCATCCCGATATCTTGATGATTGCGGAAGAGTCGTCCGCCTATCCGCAGGTTACGGGTTCGGTGGCCAATGGCGGATTGGGATTTAACTATAAGTGGAACATGGGGTGGATGCACGATACCCTGGATTTCTTTATGATGGATCCGTTATATCGGCACGATCACTTTAATCTACTGACATTTGCATTCGTGTACATGTTCGATGAACGGTTTATTCTACCGTTTTCACATGATGAAGTCGTGCACGGCAAGAAATCATTAATGCATAAAATGCCGGGGGACCGCTATAATCAGTTTGCAAATTTGCGGACGATGCTAACTTATATGGCTGCCTTTCCAGGAAAACAACTGAATTTTATGGGTTCAGAGTGGGGGCAGTTTCTAGAGTGGCGGGACTGGAGTGCGTTGGAATGGGTCGACTTAAAGGATGATCTCAACCATCGGATGCAACAGTTCACAACGCAACTGAACGCGGTCTATCGGCACAATCGGCCGTTGTGGGAACAAGACCATGATCCTGCGGGGATTATTTATACACATACCGATGATCCTGACAGTTCGACCATGGGGTTTATCCGGCAGGCCAAACGAAAATACAGTTTTGTGGTCGCTGCTTTCAATTTTGTTCCTGTTGAACGTCAAGATTACCGGATTGGCGTACCGTATCGTGGCCGTTATGAGTTGTTACTCAATACTGAAGCGCAGGCTTTTGGCGGCACGTGGACAAAGCTAGAAACAACGTTTACGGCGGTCGATAAGCCGTATCGGGGGCAACCAGCTAGTTTTACCGTGACCTTGCCGGCGATGGGTGCATTGTTGATTCGACCAGTTAAAGTGATAGGGGGAGTTAAGCATGCAAGATGAAATGTTAGGGATTATTTTAGCGGGCGGTCAGGGCACCCGGCTTGGTAAGTTGACAAAGGATACGGCTAAGCCCGCCGTGCCATTCGGCGGTCGTTACCGAATTATTGATTTTACACTCAGCAACTGTGCTAACTCGGGTGTGAATACTGTTGGGGTTATCACGCAATATCAACCCCTAGAACTGAATGCACATATTGGTAGCGGTGCGAGCTGGGGCTTTGATAGCTTAAATGGTGGGGTGACGGTTTTACAACCATACTCGTCTAGTGAAGGTGAGAAGTTCTTTCAAGGGACGGCGCACGCCATTTATCAAAATATCGAATATATTGATCAACAAGACCCCAAGTACCTGCTCGTCTTATCTGGCGATCATATTTATAAGATGGATTATGACGCTATGCTGAAATATCATCAGGAGAAGAAGGCTTCGTTGACCGTTGGGGTGATCCACGTGACTAACGAAGAAGCCAAACGCTTTGGCATGATGAATACGGATGCGACGGATCGAATCATTGAGTTTGAGGAAAAACCGGAACATCCTAAGAGTGATAAAGCCTCGATGGGTATTTATATCTTCAATTGGCCGACTTTGCGGGATTACTTAGTTAAGAGTTATGCTACCGATAAGTCACTTGAAGACTTTGGTAAAAATGTCATTCCATCATACTTAGCCAATAATGAATCCGTTTACGCTTATGCTTTTAAGGGTTACTGGCGAGATGTTGGAACGATTAAGAGTCTGTGGCAAGCCAATATGGAATTCCTATCGCCCCATAACCGGTTAAATATCGGCGATCGTTACTGGCGGATTTACTCTAAAGCAGAGGTGCTACCACCGATGTTTTTGACGGAAACGAGCCAGGTCAATAATGCCATGGTCGTTGATAGTTGTTACGTTGCGGGCGAAATTGATCATTCAATCTTATCGCAACGCGTGTCAGTTGGGATGGGTAGTCGCGTGGTTGACAGTATGATTATGCCCGGTGCAACGATTGGAAAAAATGTGGTGATTGACCACGCATTGATTGGCGAAGATGCAGTGATTGGTGATGATGCCCAGATTATTGGTACGACTGATAAGATTGCAGTTGTTGGGTATCACGAAACGATGGGGGTGGAACAACCATGAGACGTGAACAAGTGAGTGCCATTATTAATTTACTGGAACCAAGTGACGCGTTACAACCATTGACTGCAGTTCGGCCAGTTGGAATGTTACCCTTTGGTGGTCGTTATCGGTTGGTTGATTTTCAATTATCGAGTGTCATCAATGCGGGGATTCAAAATGTGATGGTGACGGTCCCGCGGTCAGGGCGTTCCGTGGCTGACCATTTGCGTAGCGGGCGTGACTGGAGCCTGAACACAATTCGCGGCGGCCTATTCTTGTCCCCATACAATGACTTGAAATTAGTGGCGCCAGAAAAGAAGGCCGCATTACTGCACCATTACTATGATAATTCGATTCAGTTTCTGAAATGCAGCCAGAGTGAGTACTCGGTAGTGATGAGTACTCGCAATGTTGGTAATATTGATTTAAAGGCGCTACTACGGTATCACGAGGAACGTAACAGTCCCGTGACGGCGGTTTATAAGCGCGTTGATCCAGCTAGTTTGATTCCCGAAAATACAATCTTACAATTGACTGCTAAGGGAGAAGCAACGGCGGTCGTTCCGATGAGCAAGGCCAAGATTAGCCCGAAGACGAAACAAGTTGCCAAGAGCATGGCTATTTACTTGATGAGTACGGTCGATTTAATCGAATTATTGCAGTCGGCCAATCAACGGGGTGACATGATCAGCCTAGAGGAATTGATGCGGCAAGCAGTCATCCAACATAACGCTAATGCTTTTGAATATACGGGCTTTCAGGCGAATATTCATGATATCAACAGCTACTTTGCGGCCAATATGGCCGTTTTGGATGAAGCTAATTTCCGAGCGTTATTCTACAGTTCGCGCCGTATTTACACCAAGGTCAAAAATGAAATCCCGACGTTCTTTGCGACTGGTTCACAGTGTCGTGATAGTTTATGTGGTACTGGGGGCTATATTGAAGGGCAACTTGACCACTCCGTCATCTTTCGGGATGTACTGATTAATCGTGATAGCCAAGTTAAAAATGCCATCATTATGCAGGGGGCCCGGATCGGTGCCGGTTGTAAGTTAGAAAACGTCATTATCGATAAAGACGCCGTAATCGGGCCCAACCTAGTGCTTAAAGGAACTTCAACGACACCGTTAGTCATCAGCAAAGGGCAGCACGTCTTTCAACAAGCGGAGGTGGCTGTGCATGACTAGGGTATTATTCGCGGCGGCAGAAGCGGCCCCTTTTTATAAGACTGGTGGCTTAGGCGATGTTAGTATGGCGTTACCGCGCGCCTTGCAAGCGGAAGGAATCGAGACGCGTGTAGTGATTCCGTATTACCCTCACCAGATGCCGACCGAATATCAGCAGCAGTTAGTGCCAGTGACGCATTTTACTGTTCAAGTGGGTGAACATGCGATGTATTGCGGTATTAAAACTCTGACAGTCGCGCACGTTCAGTATTATCTAATTGATAATTTAGATTATTTTGGTCGTGAAGGATTATATGGTTATTGGGATGATGGTGCACGCTTTGCCTTCTTTCAGATGGCGGTTTGTGAAATGATGGAGCAGATCGATTATATCCCTGATATTTTACAACTCAATGATTGGCATACGGCGTTTATTCCTGTCTTGCTAGCTGAAAAGTACTATTGGATCGAAGCGTATCGTGATATTAAAACGGTGCTGACGATTCATAACTTACAGTTTCAAGGTGTCTACGATCCGATTATTTTGGATAGTCTCTTTCGAATCGGAACTGAGACTTACACCGAAGCCGGCGTGGCGTTTTACGATCAAGTGAACTGGCTGAAGGGCGGTATTAACTTTGCAGATGCCGTTAATACGGTGTCACCGACCTACGCACAAGAGATTCAAACACCAGCTTTTGGGGAACGTCTCGACGGGGTACTGCGGGCCAATCGGTACAAACTGAGTGGGATTCTTAATGGCATTGATATGCAATTATACGATCCCGCAACCGACCTGGCACTAACGGCGAATTATTCGGCTAAGAATTTGAAACCTAAACGTCAGAATAAACGTGCTTTACAGCGCCGATTAGGGTTGCCTGTCAAAAACGTGCCGGTATTGGCAGTCGTTTCTCGGTTAACGAAGCAAAAGGGTATCGACCTCTTGCTGGATGCATTGAATCCATTCTTGCAGCAACAAGATGTGCAACTCATTGTTTTGGGAACGGGTGACCCAGCATTGGAACGCGCGTTACGCACCTATCAGTCGGCGTATCCGCAAAAGGTGGTCGCCGCGATTCAATTTGATACGCAGCTAGCTCAGCAAATCTATGCGGCCAGTGATATCTTTCTTATGCCTTCTGCCTTTGAACCGTGTGGCTTGTCGCAGATGATGGCGATGCATTACGGGACGTTACCGATCGTGCACGCGGTCGGTGGGTTGCGGGACACGGTCATTCCGTACAATCGCTATACCGATCAGGGAACCGGCTTTAGCTTTGACGACTACCAGCCAGCGGTTCTACGTAAAATTATGGTTCTAGCCGTGACCTTATATCGGCAGCATCCACTGGTTTGGCGGCAGCTGCAGCACCAAGCAATGACTTGTGATTTTGGCTGGGAACATTCTGCACAGCAGTACCGTGCGACTTATCAGAAGCTAATGCGTTAGGTTTGATGGGGGTGTGAATTTGAAATTAACGTGTGCGCAATTTAAAAAGGACTTTCTAAGTGAAATTGAGACCTTGTATTCAACATCGCTGAGTGACACCTCGACGATTGGGCAATTTATTGCACTGGGACAGCTAGTTCGGCGCTATAACAGTCAGAGTTGGACACGAACAGCTAAATTTTACCGCGATCATCATCAGAAACAAGTCTATTATTTTTCCATCGAGTTCTTGCCGGGACGCTTACTCGCTTCTAATTTGTTGAATCTCAACTTATTGACGACGGTAAAAAAAGGGCTAACGGAATTAGGCTTAGACTTTGAGACAATCAGTCAGGCTGAACCTGATCCGGCGCTTGGTAACGGAGGATTAGGTCGGTTGGCAGCCTGTTATATGGACGCGATGGCTAGTTTGAAAATTGCCGGCAACGGTAACGGCATCCGCTATCGTTACGGCTTGTTCAAACAAGTTTTCATGGATGGCTATCAAGTAGAATTACCCGATGATTGGCTCCATCATGGCAACGTGTGGGAGACCCGGCGCGATAACAAGAGCTGCATTGTCCAGTTCGGCGGCAATGTGTGGTTACAACCGCAAGCGGATGGTAGTTTACAACCGCAATCTGAAAATACGGAAGACGTGCTAGCGGTTCCTTACGACGTTGGTATCGTCGGGTATCACAACGATATTACGAACACCTTGCGTTTGTGGTCCGCGGAGTTACCACCCAGTGCGACCTATTCTTCGCAGGATCAGCGTGATCGAATCAGTGAGATTACCAAGGTCTTGTATCCTGACGATTCTAACTCGGCCGGGCAACAACTGCGTTTACGCCAAGAATACTTTTTCTCTTCTGCGGGTGTTCAAAGTATCGTGCGTGATTTTTGTGCGACGCACCATGGCATCAAATTGTTAGGCAAAAAGGTCGCGATTCACATTAACGATACGCACCCGACGCTGGTGATCCCTGAGATGATGCGGCTATTAATGGATGAACATCACTGTTCATGGGAAGTTGCGTGGACGTTAACGACGCAAGTCATGAGTTACACGAACCATACGATTTTACAAGAGGCCCTCGAGACTTGGCCAATCGATATGTTTAAAAACCTGCTACCTCGGATTTATCAGATTATTGCGGAAATCGACCGGCGCTACCGGGAACAACAAACGCCGATTTTTGGCAAAGCGCTCGTTGATCAGACGGCGCCTTTAGGCAACGGACAAGTACGGATGGCCTACCTAGCTGTGATTGGGAGTCACAGTGTGAACGGTGTCGCGCCACTGCATACGGAATTACTGAAAACGGATGTGTTACGGGGCCTGTATCAAGTTTATCCGGAGCGGTTTAATAATAAGACGAATGGCATTGCAACCCGGCGGTGGGTTCAATTGGCGAACCAACCACTAGCGCAATTGATTGATCAGACGATTGGTTCGGACTGGCGGCGGCAACCAGATTTATTACAGACGCTACTGCCGTATCAACAAGATGACCACTTTTTGTACCAGTTAGGTCAAGTTAAACTGACTAACAAGCAAGCTTTAGCCGCGTACGTTCAGCGTACTATGGGGATCAAGATTCGCACCGACGCGATTTACGATGTTCAAATCAAACGGTTGCATGCTTATAAGCGGCAACTCCTACACGTCTTTGAAATCTTGCGCGAGTATTTTGCCATTAAGGATCATCCGCAACAGCCAGTCGTGCCGCGAGTACACATTTTCGGTGCCAAGGCGGCTCCTAGTTATCACTATGCCAAGGCGATTATCAAACTCATTAATGTCGTCGCTGACATGGTGAATCAGGACCCGGCGATTGGTGATCGGTTAAAGATCGTCTTTATTCCGAACTACGGGGTCTCCATTGCCGAACTGATCATTCCCGCCGCCGACGTTAGCGAGCAGATTTCAACGGCCTCCAAAGAAGCGTCGGGGACTAGTAACATGAAACTGATGGCCAACGGTGCATTATCATTGGCAACGTATGACGGCGCGAATATCGACATTATGCAAGCGGCGGGTGCTGAAAATGAATATCCGTTTGGGCTTAAGGTCAATGAAGTGTACGACTATTACCATCGCGGCAACTATCACGCCGCTGACTTTTACGATGCTGATCCTGAATTAAAACGGCTCTTAGATAGTTTGATTGATGGCACGATTCCGGGAATTCCAACGGTTGGTCGGGAAATCTATGATTCATTACTGCGGTATAATGATGAATTCTTTGTCTTAGCCGATTACCGGGCTTATGTCACCCAACAACAGCAGATCAGTCGTGATTTTCAAAATCAACCCACTTGGCAACAACGCTCGTTAGCCAATATTGCCGCTTCGGGACACTTTGCCGCGGACTTAGCAGTGGCGCGGTATGCTGACGATATTTGGCAAGTGCCCCACGAACGACTGAATTAAGAAAGGAAGGGTGACGGATGCAGGTAACGTATAACTCATTTTTACCCACGTATAAGACGCCCTTTGGTGCCGTGACCCGCCAGACACCCGTTCAATTCACAATCAGTGTTCAGACAGTAACGCCGGTTAAGCAGATTGATTTATGCGTGGCTCATGATGGTCAGTGGGATGATGAACAGGCCTTACCGTTACATCCAATCAGTCCCACAATGTATACGGCCACGTTTATACCGACCCAGGTTGGCCTGTACTTCTACTATTTTCGGATTGAAACGGCGACCATGACCGCTTATTATGGTTGCGTTGATGGTGGTTATGGTGGCCCGGGCGTTCAATACGTCTTGCGCGAGCATGTTCAAATGTATCAATTGACAATCTTGAAAGCAGTAGAAACATTGCCACAATGGTATCGTGAAGGGGTTGCTTATCAGATCTTTGTTGACCGCTTCAATAATGGCAACGCGGATGGCCACGTTAATGCGCCCAAGCCAAATAGCTTTATTTATGGTCAACTAACGGATCGCCCACTATACGTGCGTGATGAACACCGGGCGATTTTACGCTGGGATTTTTACGGTGGTAATTTGCGCGGTATTAGTGCTAAGATTCCATATTTACAGCGACTCGGTGTGACAATTATTTATCTGACGCCGATCTTTGAGGCCAGCAGTAATCATCGGTATGATACGGGTGACTATCTGAAGATTGATCCGGTCGTCGGCGATTTGACGGACTTTGATAACCTGGTCGCGGCCGTACACCGGGCCGGTATGCGACTGATCTTAGACGGTGTTTTTAACCATGTTGGTGTGGATTCTAAGTATTTCAATCAGGCGGGCCATTACCCGACGGTTGGGGCAACTCAGTCGACCACGAGTCCGTACTACCCGTGGTTCACATTCATTCATTATCCCCACGATTACGATAGCTGGTGGGGCATCCGTGATCTGCCGACAGTTGATAAAGACGATCCAACATACCGCGATTTTATCTTTGGTAAACCCGATTCGGTCATTGATTATTGGACGCAACGCGGTGTGGATGGCTGGCGCCTAGATGTCGCGGATGAGTTGCCAGACGATTTCATTGCTGAAATTCGACGGACCCTTGACCGTTATCCGGATAAGGTTTTGATCGGTGAAGTTTGGGAGGATGCCTCTCATAAATTAGCGTATGGGATGCGCCGGCACTACTTAGAGGGCGGCGGCTTACAGGCTGTCATGAATTATCCGCTCCGCCGCTTGATTATTCACGTTTTAAACGGCACGCTAACACCGGCCGAATGGTGGCGTGAACTAATGACCCTCAAGGAAAATTATCCCGCTACGACGTTTCGCTTTAACTTCAATAACATCGGTAGCCATGATACGCCCAGAATCCTGACTATGTTAGCCGAAGATCGCCAACGCCTACGTTTGGCCGTCCAACTACTCTTGACGCTTCCAGGTGTACCGTGCCTGTATTACGGTGATGAGGCGTTGATGATGGGGGGGAAAGACCCTGATAACCGTGCGTTTTATCCGTGGCAGGACGCAGATCAGGCGCAAGTTCAGTTTGTCGCTGACTGGGCGAATTGGCGTCAACGGCACCCGTGGTTAAACACAGCCCACTTTGTGCCGTTTTACTTGGCAGATTATGGCATTGGCTACCTTTATTGGCAGGCTGATCAGACCGTGATGGTGATTGTCAATGTGACTACTGAGCCGCGAACCATGACGAGTCACGATTTAAAGTTGAGTGGTGTGCCCATAAAATTAGCACAAGCGATTCAACGCTGCCTTGTGACGCAGACGCTGGGTGGTGAACAGTTGCGCCTTATTGAAAACTTTACCTAAATTTTACAGGAACTTGATGATTGTTAGTACGGTTCAGCCGTATAGTATAATTGTACTTTTTAATAGCACCCCGCTATTGATTATGTATTACGAAGTACTCATCGATCCTTAATGAGACGTAGGCACATTAGTGCGTGGCTTTCCTTGATTGGCCACGCATTTTTGTGCGCTTATAAGCAGAATGTCTGCGTTGTTCAGACGAGGTGCTTATAATAAAGGTAAACACTAAAGCACCTTTTCGGATGGTTTTAAATAGACGTCATCACGAAGGTAATTAGTGTATTGGTGGCGCTGGTTATTGGCCAGTGACTGATTAATTAGGGGGTAATTGGTTGTATCAAGCAGTAGTGTTTTTTGATTTGGATGGAACGTTAATGCAGGACGATAAGACGGTTGCGGCCAGCAGTGTGCGGGCAATCCAGCAATTACGAGCTAACCACGTCCTACCCGTCATTGCCACGGGTCGCAATGTATTCGAAGTTCAAGATGTGATGACAACGACGGGGATCGATTCAATCGTCAGTGCGAATGGGAGTTACGTCGCGTATCAAGGGCAGTTTTTGAGTGCGCACGAACTGGATAAGGAGCTTTTGACCGATATTACTCATTTTGCCAATCGCCAACAGAATGCGCTAGCTTATTATAATAACGCCGGTTTTGCGTTAAGCCATCGTGATGCATTGACAACCAGTAATTATCGGGCACTCAGACAGACGGCCCGGGTCGCACCGCACTTTTATGAACATCAACATATTAATTTCTTACTGACGTTTGATCCGTTGAATGCGGCGCAATATCGGCAGCGATATCGAGGCCGACTACATTTTGTTCGTAATAATCCGCGTGCGCTGGACACTATGCAATGGGGCGTCTCCAAGGCGGTTGGAATTCAGGATATCTTAACCAAGGCGCATTTAACTAAGGTACCGACCTATGCGTTTGGTGATCAATTAAATGATATTGAGATGTTCCGAATGATCCAGACACCGATTGCAATGGGCAATGGTCATCCGCAGGTCAAACAACTCGCGCGGTACGTGACCGCTGACAACATGCACGGCGGGATTGCCCAAGGATTGCAACATTTTGATTTGATTTGAGAATTGACAGCTAGTCTGATAATTATAAGCTTCCAGTGAGCAGTCCAACTGGTGAGATTAGCGACTGGCTTAAACAAAACAAACCGGATTTGGTAACCATGACGTGGTCGCCAAATCCGGTTTGTTTTGTGATGAGTTTAATGGAAATACGTTAGTTTAGTTGTGCCTTAATATTGGCGAGTGTGAGCTGAGTCGTATCGGTAAAATTGATATCTGCCGCCGCTAAAACGGTCGGGTCACCAATACCGATGGCAGTTTCGCCAGCGCCTTTGATCGATTGTACGCCAGCCGCCGCGTCCTCGACACCAATACAGTCAGCTGGATTAAGGCCTAAAATCTCAGCACCGCGCCGAAAAATCTCGGGATCAGGTTTACCGTGTTTGAGACTAGCGGGGTCGACGGCCTTCGTAAAGTAGTCACTAAGACCGAGTTTACGTAGCACAAGCGGAGCATTTTTTGATGCTGAAGCGAGTGACAATGCGTAGCCAGCCGTTGTTAATTCAGTCAAAAAGGCGGTGATGCCTGGTAGAATGTTGGCTGGGGTCATTTGGTTAACGAGCTGCAAATAATTGGTGTTCTTTTCCGTAGCTAGCGCTTGTTTTTGGGCCGGTGTGAAGTCATTTTCTCGGTGCCCTTGAGCTAGAATGAGGTTGAGTGAATCCATCCGACTGATACCTTTGAGCGCGTCAGCTAATTGATCATTCCAACTGACCCCGACTTTATCGGCGATCTGGTGCCAAGCTTGGCTATGAAAAGTAGATGTGTCCGTGATAACGCCATCGAGGTCAAAGACAAACCCCTTGATTGCTGCAAATTTAACCATGTTGATTGCCTCCTAGATTAATCGGTATAAGTGACGGAAAGTGGTTTCTTAGCTTGTAATTGGCAATGCTGTTTTCCAATCATAATCGTGCTGGGTTGGTCCGCAGTGACGGTTACCCGTTGATGATCGATAACGAAAACATAGTGAACACCCCGAAAGAGATGCTTGAATTTCAATGTTTGCCAGTGTTCAGGTAGCCGTGGGCTCACCTGTAAGTGGGCACCTAGTGGATTGACCCCGCCAAAGTTCCGTGTCGTCAGGTTTAAGGTCGCACACATGACGCCGAGGTGAATCCCTTCAGCGGTCGTCCCACCTTGAATGTCGTAATAGTCGGATGCGAGGGCCTCTGAGAAAAGCTTCCAGGCGTCATCGTCATTATCGTCAAGCTGATTCAAAACGGCGTAAACGATCCGCGAGAGAGTGGAACCATGCGTTGTGCGCGCTAAATAGTATTGAATGTTATGGGTCAGATACTCTTTAGGAAGTTGATATCCCATTTTTTCAATAATCTTCTGAACAGTTGTGACATCGAAGTTATAAAAGGCCATCAAGGCGTCTGCTTGTTTGGCCACTTGGTAAGCATCGGGTGTCTTAGACTCTGCTTTCAAGATCCGGTCCATCCGGGCGATGTCACCGTACTTTTGCCGGTAAGCTTGAAAGTCAAGCGTCGGTAGGTTGAAGTACCCCTCAAATTGAGCAATGATTCCCCGACGGTTGATTTCAAGTGTTAATTGATGACTGATCGTCGTTAACGCTTGCTCAGCCGTTGAGTCAAATTGTGCGGCCTGAGCTGCCGCTTGAAAAGCAGCTTGGGGCATCTGCGCCCGAAGCGTGGTAATCGTGTCAAAGAGCCACGCAACCATGATATTGGTATAGGCGTTATTCTTCAATCCAGCGGTCGTGCTGTTTGGATAGTTTTCATGGAATTCATCTGGTCCCATGACCCCACTAATGTTATAACGGCCATTAGCTTGGTCATAATCTGCTTTACTGATCCAAAAGGCTGCGATCGATAGCAACATTTCCATACCATAATGAGTTAAGAAATCACGGTCCTGAGTAACGTGGTAGTAAAACCAGACGTTGTAGGCAATATCTAACGAGACGTGTCGCTGGAGCCGGCTATTATCTGGATCCCAGGTTTTAGTAATGGGATTTAAGTGAGTGAATTGAGATTGTTCATCACCCTTGGATGCTGATTGCCAGGGGTACATGGCTCCCGCATAGCCTTCTGCTTCGGCATTTTTACGCGCCATTGGTAGTCGCCGGTAACGATAAGCTAAGAGTTGTTTGGCTAGTTCCGGTCGGTGCAACGTGTAGAATGGTAAAATGAACATTTCGTCCCAAAAGACGTGTCCCCGGTAAGCTTCTCCGTGGAGCCCCCGAGCACCAACGGAAGCGTCTAATTGGCCGCTTTCAATTGCGGCAGCGGAAACGAAACTGTGGTAAATATTGACGCGCAGTAAGCGTTGGCTTGTAATATCGCCACGGATCTTAATATCTGTGGCGCGCCAAGTCGCTTCCCAATAGTCCTTGCTAGTGGTTACCGTATTGTCAAAACTGGACTGGTCGAGCTCGGCTTGGACGTGGGTCAACTGGGGATCACTATGGTCATTACTAGTTGCAATGACGACGTTCTTATCGAAGGTATACGTTTTACCAGCTTCTACCGCCAGTGAAACGGTTTGCTGAACGCCCTGAGGTTGTTGCGTGCTATTAAAGTTCTCAATTGCAGGAACGTCTGGGCTAGTTAGTTTGGCCCCAATCGTGTAATTGATATGTGATGATTTGGTCTGACCAGAAAGGTAGACGGTATTAGCAGCCGTTTCGATGCCCATAGTCTTCAGATGATGCTGATCGAAGACGTTATAGCGGCTAACGTTGCTATTCACGACGCTACCGTCGATTTCGGTATAGATTTGTAGACTACCCGCAAAGTTGAGTGGGGTGACTTGGTAACGAATGCTGTAACGGTGCCAATCACGCATGTTGGCGACTTTCTGCGACCGGATTCTGAGTTGATGTCCGGAAGCGAGCTGAATCAATTTAGTGGTCGTCAAGAGTCCCGTTTTCAAATCAAGGCTCCGATAAGCATCTTGTAAATCATGTTCGTTGAGTGTAAAGGGAGTCTGATGATCAATACCGAAAGTCATGAACTGAGCGTTCGGTAAATTGACTAAATCTTCATTCTTCACTTGGTGGTCATGAACAGTCGTGGTGGTTTGATCATAGACCCCGGCAACGTATGTCCCAGGATAATTGTCCTTGTCGGCGTGACTTTCCAAAAAGGCGCCCCGTAGACCAAAATAACCGTTACCAATGGTCAACATGGCTTCTTGACCATTATTACGGACACCGTGGTATTGGCCGTAGTAATCCAAATGCCATTTTAAATAGGCACTTTTAGCTTTAACTGCGGCTACTAGTCCAAGTTGATCAACGGCAGCTTGGCTAACGACTGGGATATTAAGCAAATTAGTCAAAGCTAGCCCGACATCAATGCGATCATAGTTGACACCGACGATTGTGTCTGAGAATGGATAGGACAGTCCGTTTTCAAGAATAGCAGCATCGAATTGAAGTCCGGCTAAGCGAACCTTGATGTTCTCTAGATTTTCACCAATTGTTTGGTCAGAATTATAGGCAATCAGGTAATGGGCCGTTGCGGCTTGCCCCGATACTGGATGATAAGCGATATCCATCGCGTCATTTTCAATTCGCAATCTAATAAGTTTCATAAGTCCACACTCCTTAGTTCGGTCATTAAAAATTGCAATAAGTAATCCTAAATATAAAAATATTAACCATAACTACAGCCTAGTCTCTTTTTACAAGACTCGCAAATATTGGTGATGAAAGTAGGGGCTGACGAGGTTGAAAGTGGCGTTGTTTTCGAAGGTGAATGAACAAAGTGTTCTGGCTTGTGCTGATGATACTTGGTCTTTGAAGCACGTCCGGAATAGTCGGACGTGCTTGCATTAATAACTGGTTTGAAAGTGATATCACGCTTCGAGCCATGCTAGTTGTTGGGTGACCAAAGCACGAAGCGCCACAACTAGAATTTGCGTAGAATCTAGTCGTGGCGCTTCGGTTGTGTCTTTCTGAGAAGGCCTAATTTGTAACGGCTAATCTAAGTGAGCGGGGCCGTCAGTGGGCTGATCAACGAGTTCGAGATGGTCGATCGTCATCATCTGGCGAATCTTGATTGAACTTGTCTGAAACCTGAGAATGACGGGGTCTTTGTAATTTAGTTGCTGCTGAAAGTCCGTTAGTTCAGCCCGCCAATCTTGTTCAAAAACGTTGGTACCGACTAATGAGAGTTTTCCCCGAAGCATAATTGACGCATAGTCTGACAGTTGGTAATAGAATAAACTCGCTTGACGCCAGTTTTGAATGTTCTGCGTTGTTGAAGTTTGACGACTAGTATAGAAGTAAAGTTCTTCTAGGCTCCGTTTGATAGGTAAGGGACTGAGCGCTACCATGGTCGGAAAGCCGTCCGCATCAACAGTTGCTAACGTGAAGACGGGGGCGGTTTGGATCATATGTAGGGCTGCCTGACGAGTCGTGTGTTGCATACTTAGTCACCCCTTTACACCTCAGTATGCAGGAATCATGGGGGAAAGTCATACGTTATGCACACCGTTTTCAGCGATTAAAAACTAGGGATGTGATATACTTAAGCCACTTAACGCGTGGAACGTTATGATTGATTGGCGCTCCCAAGGTTAACGATGTTGTTACTGCAGTCAGTTCTGAGAGGACTTATCTAATAATGAAGAATGGTACAGTAAAATGGTTCAATGCGGATAAAGGGTTTGGTTTTATTACGGGTGAAGACGGTACCGATGTCTTTGTTCATTTTTCAGCGATTCAAACTGATGGCTTTAAAACCTTAGATGAAGGTCAAAAAGTAACTTATGATGAAGAACAGGGCGATCGTGGCCCCCAAGCAACGAACGTTCAACCACAATAGTAACTGTTGGGCCGAACCATTATCATTAACTGGTTCGGTTTTTATTTGAAGTGACGGGTTGTCAGCTAAACAAGAAAGCTAAGTGGTCGGAATGGATTTTGTAGATGTTTACGGCATTAAGCATGAGAATTGTACGTTAGTTGCACCTGCGCGTGAATATCAGCGGGTCGTTATTTTTATGGACGCATTGGGCCGGCGCTTTGTTGCAATGGGACCGGATCCACAACCAACTAAATATGGAAGTAGTAGCCAACATTGGCATCAAGCACAGCCGAGTGCAGCTCCTGAAGGTTATTTCCATATTGATCAAGAATAACCCTAGCAATTGAGTTACTTAGCTACGCTGATGGTAAACATTAGATCGTTAGAAAAAGCCTCAGGGACGTCACACGCACTTTGCGTTGTGCTTCCTGAGGCTTTTTTGTAGGAATAAAAAAATCAGCTTTCACGGTGGATTATCACGGCGTGAAAACTGATTAGTGTGGTTATATGATGGGCAGTCAGGGGATCGAACCCTGGACCCACGGATTAAGAGTCCGTTGCTCTGCCAGCTGAGCTAACTGCCCATAACTCAACAAAAAATATAATATCATGAATTTTGAGTTCTGACAACACTATTTCGAAAGTTTTTTCAAAAAAAGTGATTTTTTGAGTAATTAATTGGTGAAAACGATTGCTTGAACTGGCAAATGATTTCCCGGGAAATACTACGGCCACGCGGATTAGCAATCAAAGAAAGCCAACTACATTTGTGATATACTAAAACCAGTGTTGAATTTAGTTTCAACCAACCCTGACACGAGAAAGGACCTGTTTTCTCGTAATATATCGCGAATCACCCTAAAAATTGAAATGTAAACCTGTTTTCCCCTAAGGAGGAAGAATCGTTATGAAAAAAATCTTAGTAGTTGATGATGAAAAGCCCATCTCTGATATCATGAAATTTAATCTGACCAAAGAAGGCTATGAAGTTCACGTTGCAGCTGACGGAGAGGAAGCCTTACAAAAAGTGGATGAAGTCCACCCTGATTTGATTTTGTTAGATTTGATGTTGCCTAAGATGGATGGCTTGGAAGTTGCTCGACAAGTACGGAAGAACTATGATATGCCAATTATCATGGTAACGGCAAAGGACTCTGAATTAGACAAGGTGTTGGGCTTGGAACTGGGCGCGGACGACTATGTGACCAAACCGTTCTCAAACCGGGAACTCGTGGCTCGAGTCAAAGCAAATCTACGGCGGCAAGGTGCACCAAGTGCTCAACCAGCTGAAGTTGAAGAAAATTCAGACATTGAAATTGGCGATCTGGTGATTCATCCAGAAGCTTATATGGTTTCCAAACGCGGTGAAAACATCGAATTAACGCACCGTGAATTTGAACTGTTACATTACTTAGCCCAACATATCGGCCAAGTCATGACGCGGGAACACTTGTTGCAGACGGTCTGGGGCTATGATTACTTTGG
Source organism: Lactiplantibacillus plantarum (assembly GCF_014131735.1). Classification (NCBI taxonomy): domain Bacteria; kingdom Bacillati; phylum Bacillota; class Bacilli; order Lactobacillales; family Lactobacillaceae; genus Lactiplantibacillus; species Lactiplantibacillus plantarum. The sequence goes on along the minus strand of NZ_CP039121.1, from coordinate 3,206,156 downwards.
TGATGTCCGGACAGTTGATGTGACCGTGCGGCGGTTACGTGAAAAAGTTGAAGATAACCCGAGTCATCCAAAATGGCTGGTGACGCGGCGGGGCGTGGGTTACTATCTCCGCAATCCTGAAAATGAGTAGAGGTTGCTAAACCGTGTTGAGATTTAAACGGAAAAATTTTTTTAAAACAATTAATTTCAAAATTGCGCTCGTGTTTGCCCTTCTATTATTGATTACGTTGGAAATCGTGGGTGCAATCTTTGTGAAACAGTTGGAATCAAAGAACATCCAGGATTTTAAACAGTCGGTGCAAATTCCAACTTATATTGATAATTCGTTGTCCGAACAATTGACCGTCAGCAGTACGCGCAAGGCCAACGGCCAAATCAAGACGATTTTGTCGAACTACAACAATACGAATGTTGATGAAATCCAAGTTGTTGACAGCAAAGGAACAATTCGTGGGACGAGTGATGTTAATGATCAGTCAGTAGTTGGACAAAAAACGACCGATCGAAACGTCAAGAATGCAATCTATAATAATCGAACTTACACTAAAAGTACCTATGACACTCAGAATAATGGACGCTACTACGTTTCAATCGTGCCGCTATATAGCTCCAATTCAGCGGGTAATAGCAGTCAGTTAGTTGGGGTACTGTATGTACGGGCAAATATGAAGTCTGTCTACAGTACGATTAACAACATTATGGGAATCTTTGTGATTGCGTCACTTGCTGCGATGGTCTTGGGACTGGGAATTGCAATCATTATTGCCCGGGCAATAACTCGTCCAATCGAAGAAATGAAGCAGCAGACGCAACGAATTGCCCGTGGTGATTATGCGGGGCAAGTCCGAGTTTATAGCGATGATGAGTTGGGCCAGTTGGCTAAAGCCATTAATAACTTGTCGATTCGAGTGGAAGAATCGCAAGAGTCGACAGAAGCTGAGCGACGCCGGTTGGATAGTGTGCTCTCACACATGAGTGATGGCGTGATTGCCACGGATCGCCGGGGTAATATTACCATCATCAATGAAACAGCCTCGGACTTTATGGACGTTACGGCCGAAAAGGCAATCGGTAACTCGATTTTAGATATTTTAAAAATCCGTGATGATTATTCATTGCGTGATTTGATTGAAAATCAAGATGAATTGATGCTTGATTTTTCTTCGAACGAGCGTGACCTAATCTTGAATGCCTACTTCTCGTTAATTCAACGGGAGTCTGGGTTTATTAGTGGGTTAGTCTGTGTGCTCCACGATGTCACGGAACAACAAAAGATTGATAATGACCGGAAACAATTTGTTTCGAACGTGTCTCATGAATTACGGACACCACTGACTAGTTTGCGGAGTTATATTGAAGCACTGAGTGATGGTGCGTGGAAGGATCCTGAAGTGGCCCCAGGATTTTTGAAGGTCACTCAAGAAGAAACCGATCGTATGATTCGAATGATCAATGAACTCTTAAGTCTATCACGGATGGACTCAGGGACCACCCGGGTCGATATGGAATTGGTCAATATTAATGAGATGTTCAATTACGTGCTTGATCGGTTTGATATGATCTTAAAGAAGGATGATAATCCAGCTAAGTATTACACTATTAAGCGCGAGTTTACCAAGCGTGATCTGTGGGTTGAAATTGATACCGATAAATTCACTCAAGTATTGGATAACATTATGAATAATGCGATCAAGTATTCACCTGATGGCGGTGTCGTGACTTGTCGGCTGTTAGAGACGCATAACCAAGTGATCATTAGTATTAGTGATCAGGGCTTGGGTATCCCACGGGCCGACTTAGGACACGTCTTTGACCGATTCTTCCGAGTCGACAAGGCGCGGTCACGGGCCCAAGGTGGGACGGGCCTCGGTTTGGCAATTTCAAAAGAAGTTGTTCAGATGCTCGGCGGTCGTATTTGGGTTGATAGTGTTGAAGGTAAGGGGTCTACGTTCTATATCTCCTTGCCATACGAACCTTATGAGGAGGAGGACCTTTGGGATGACGACTCACAAGCTTAGACGCTTTATCTTACCCATTTTATTGACGATTCTGATCTTATTGAGCGTGGTTTTATCCATGTATATCTGGTTGAATCCGTCACGCTATGAGCATGAAAGCAAGGTTAGTACGACGTCATCGAACTCTTCGTTGACAACTCGGACAATCGATGATATTTATTTACCGACACAATTAATTCACACTAACAGTCAGGGTGGCCAATCCCTGCTGATTAATAAAAATGTCAGCTTAGTCAGTCAATTTAGTGAGCAGTTACGCAAATGGGATGCGCGGAGTATCTCTAAAGTTCGCATTACGTCGGCAAAAAGCTACCGTGCGCTCTTAAATGGAACTGATTCGTACGTATTGAACTTTCCTGACAGTATTACTGTCAGTATGTTTAATACGGTCTTCAAGCAACATCTCAGTAATTTTCGCTCCTCGGAATTTAGTCGGATCGTGATTCCAATCAATGATACGAATCACATCTACTTTTTGAATGATGACCATCATGAGATTTATAGTGTTCGGTTGAAGAAAAAATCTCTGTCGTCGTTGAAAAAAGTTTTGGCAGTCGACAAGGTCAAACGGATTGCTGTCAAGATGACCTATGAGGATAATACAACGTATATTGATTATCCAAAGCAAGTTACGATGCAACATTATAGCTACTTGATGAGTAAAGCGGCTGCGAGTGAGATTGCCAACCGATTACTAGATGCGGATGGTAATTCGACCGTTTCAGTGCATAATCGCAGTGGTAAGCAGGAGTATACAACGGGTAGTTACAAGCGCATGACGGTGGATTCTAAGCTAGGAACAGTGTATTTCGAAGATTATAGTGATTCAGGAACCACGCGGAACCTATCACTGACTAATCAGCTAAAGAAGAGCTTCAATTTGTTAACTAGTCTCGGTGTCCCAATGGATAATATCCGCTACTACGGTTTTGATGCAACGAGTAATAGTGTCATTTACCGGAGCTATGTTGAAGGGTTCCCGATCTTTAATCAGACCGAAAATGGCGATGTCCGGATTCAGCTCACTTCTAACGGGTTAGACCGTTACTACTTCTCACTGTACAGTTTGCAGGTGCCAGTACCAACTACTGGTCAGAAGCAAGCGGTGACCTTACCGAGTTCGACAAGTGTGTTAAAACGTCTGAAGGCCGCTGGTTATAAAGACAGTAAAATTGGCAGTATTGAACTTGGCTACGAATGGTCACAGAACAAGTCGTCCAAACTCGTGATCGACCTGACGCCGACGTATTATGTCTACTATAATGGCACTTGGCGGACATATACGTCGATGTTAAGTGGATCTTAGGAGGTGGCCGCATGAATTTTCGGAGAATTGAGTGGATTTTCCTACTAGCATTTGTTGTTCTAGATATCTTCTTGGGTTTTATGTTCGTGCAAACGAGCTCTAAGTCGACACAAACGACTGGTGATACGGCGACCACGATAATTCGTGAAATGCGCGCAGATAATATTAGCTTTAAAAACCCGGACACGAGCGAAGGGACGGGTTACTATATTGCGGGCAGTAACGAGAGTGGTCTCAAACAATTGTTGAGTCAGTTAACTGAACAGACAGCCCGGGTGCAAAGTGGCGGTAAGCTCGTGAGCACACTACGGGCAACCACCACTATCGATACCCGCAATCCTAAAGCGGACTTGACGACGTTTATGAGTCAGCGGACCAATGTAATCCATGGAACCGAGTACGTCTATGATGCGGATTTGTCGTCTAACGGCGATTACGTTTTTGTTCAAAAGGTTGCGGATGGCGAGATCATGACTGGCGCTGGGCAAGTCCACCTATTTGTTAATAAAAACAAGCAGCTGACAAGTTATACTCAGACGTACGTCAATCACGTCAAAACTTTACGCGAAAAGGCTGTTACGATCAGTGAAAAAAAGGCCCTGGTTGCGTTGTATCAATATAATCAGGTGGCAAGTAGCTCCCGGGTCGTTTGGGCAAAGCTTGGGTATTCTCGGTTATTGAAATTGAAGGATAGTAGTGTTTACGTCCCAACGTGGATCTTTGCGGTCCGGGGTAAGAATAGTTCTAACGTTACACTGCACCGTATCAATGCCTTTACTGGTTCTTCAATGAAGAACGGTAGTACGGCTAGTGATACGAGTAGTTTAGATGCGACGGTCGGAATGATGTGGAATGCAATTGATTAGTGAAAACCAATTTAACGACTAGGTGTCGTTGTCGAATAACGGGTGCTGTGAAGAAGGGTGTTTTTCTTAACAGGCCCGTTTTTTGGTGACTAGATTTTTGACTAGTTTTGATACGCCAATGTTGAGGTGCCATGGACGTAGCGTGGATTGCTCAGCGTTGATGTTCGCGGTTTCGTGTGAGTTTATAATGGTCGGTAAACTAGTGCGCGCATACACGACAGTAAACTAGACTAACCGCGTGATGGCGATAGTCGTGGACGTTAAGTTTGAGCACTTGCAGGTGGCTTGCTTTTCAACCCCGCTAAAAGCGTGTATCATATGAAGATAGTAATGGATTTCAGAGATAGGAAGAGCCTAAATAATGGTATTAAAATTAGCAACGGATGATATGAAAGTAAGCATTCTGGCATCGGGTAGTACGGGTAACGTGACGTACATCGAAACGCCAGAGCACAAAGTATTGGTTGATGCGGGGCTAAGTGGCAAAAAAATTGCTAATTTAATGGCGTCGATCGATCGTGATATTAATGAAGTCGATAGTTTATTTATTAGCCATGAACACACTGATCACTGCCATTCTGCGGGGATTTTAGCGCGGAAGTATGGTATGGATGTTTATGCTAATCAGGGGACCTGGGACGCAATGGCGCATAAAATCGGCAACGTTCCTGCCGAATTATGTCATGTCTTTGACCCGAACACGACGCTTGGACTAGGTGATCTCGACGTGGAATCATTTAGTGTGTCACATGATGCGGCCGAGCCACAATTTTATGAGCTACATCATGCCGGAAAATCGTTTGTCATCATTACGGATACGGGCTACGTTTCAGAGCACGTTGAAGGTGTAATCAAAGACGCTGACGGCTATTTATTTGAATGTAATCATGACTTAGAAATGTTGCGGATGGGTCGGTATCCATGGCCATTAAAGCAGCGAATTATTGGTGATGAGGGCCATTTATCGAATGAAGATGGTGCGAACGCCTTGATGGATGTGATTGGCCGGCATACCAAGCGGATTTACTTAGGGCATCGTAGTCAGGATAATAACTTGAAGTCCTTGGCGCATTTAACGGTTGCTTCCATGATGACGGAACGAGATTTTGGTGTTGAGCATGATTTTCAATTGTACGATACGGAGCCAGAACAAGCGACTAAGTTAATCACGTTATAGGTTAGCTTTAATGTTTCACAACGCTTCAGTCATAAAAAAATCACACTTTTTCGCTAAAATAAACTTAAAATAAGCATTAGTAGGGAGGGATCGCGTTTCGACGCGCAATTATGGCTAATAAATCATTAATCAAAGTCGCAGTAACCGCACTAGTAGCTGGTTTAATCGGTGGTGGTGTTGCTTACGGCGGTATTAATTATTTCCAAAACAATAACATCGCAACGTCATCGACCAGTGTACCAACTGGTTCTAATAAATCGGGGTCAACGTCAACGACGAACGTTAAGGTCAATGTCAGTTCACAGGCGACCAAGGTGTTTGAAAATAACAAGGCGGCCGTTGTATCGGTCATTAATCTCCAAAAGAAGAGCTCTTCAAGCAGTTGGAGTGGTATTTTGGGTGGCGATGACTCGTCTGGCAGTGATAGTTCATCCAGTTCAGATTCTAGCTCTAGTAAGCTGGAAGAGTACAGTGAAGGTTCTGGGTTGATCTATAAGAAGAGCGGTGACGCGGCTTATATTGTAACGAATAATCACGTGGTGAGTGGTTCAAGTGCCATTCGAGTGATTATGAGTGATGGGACTAAGTTGTCAGCTAAAATTGTCGGAACCGATTCTGTGACTGACTTGGCCGTTCTGAAAATCAATTCTTCTAAAGTAACGAAGACGGCTAGCTTTGGTAACTCAGATAATATCAAGGTTGGTGAAACGGCCTTAGCCATTGGGTCACCGATGGGCTCTAATTACGCAACGACCTTGACGCAAGGAATCATTTCAGCGAAGAAGCGGACCGTGGCGACGACGAATACATCTGGTCAAACGACGGGGTACGCGACGGTTATCCAAACAGATACGGCAATTAACTCTGGAAACTCTGGTGGTCCGTTGTTCAACATTGCTGGACAAGTTATCGGGATCAACTCGATGAAGTTGGCCTCAGATAATTCTGGGACTAGTGTCGAAGGGATGGGCTTTGCAATTCCAAGTAATGAAGTTGTGAAGATCATCAATGAATTGGTTCAAAAGGGTGAAGTCGTTCGGCCGGCTTTAGGGGTTGCAACCTATGACCTATCCAATATTTCTTCTAGTGATCAGAAGTCTGTTCTTAAGTTACCAACCAGTGTGACGAAGGGTGTCGTCATCATGAAGACGTACTCAGGTTCACCGGCTAAAGCTGCTGGGTTAACGAAGTACGATGTGATTACGGAGCTAGGTGGCAAGAAAGTGACCAGCTTAGCCACGTTACGGAGTGCCCTGTATGCCCATTCGGTTAATGATACCGTGACGGTGAAATACTACCATAACGGAAAACTCAAGACAGCCAACATGAAGTTGACGGAAACTACCAAAACGTTAACTAAACAAAGTAACTAATAAATGAGAATTTCATAAACGTCCCTGACTGGATAAAGCAGTCGGGGGCGTTTTTTTAGGTTAGTAGCCGAAATTATGAAAAAACGAAGAATCGATTTTCAATAATCGACTAAATTTGCGAAAGCTGGCAATGGTTGCGACAAAAGCCGAACAAACTGGTTGAAATAGCAGAAAGCATTTATTGTCGAATTTGATGGTGTGCAAAAGTGTGGACAACTTTGGTGATAAATTTTAGTCGCGTTAGTCGAAATTTATGAACAGCCGGAACCACGGGGTTGAAGCTTGTTTAAAAGTTATCCACAGGCGCCGGACTGGCCTGTGGATTTAATTTTAAAAAGTTATTTTAATAGGCCTCGGTTCTTGATATAATAGGATTTGTAACCGGAATCCACGAACAAGTGTTGCTGTGCAAAACTGTGGATAAGTCGGAAAGGTCTTGACAAAACGAGGCTAAATAAATATTGTGGCGAACTGGTGTTCAACACAATATATTGATTATTGAGTTATGCACCTGTGGATAACTATGTTAATAACTTGTGTAAAGGCGGTCAATTATGAACATCAAAATTATCTGTGTCGGGAAATTAAAAGAGAAATACTTCAAACAGGGGATTGCGGAATATGCGAAAAGAATGAGTAAATTTGCAAAATTCCAGATTGTTGAAGTGCCAGATGAAAAGGCTCCAGAGTCATTAAGTAACGCAGAGATGGAAAATGTGAAGGCCAAAGAGGGCCAACGGATCCTAGAAAAGATCAAGGATCGCGATTACGTATACGCGCTAGCAATTTTGGGCAAAGAACGCTCGAGTGAAGAATTTGCGGCGGAAATTGATAAACTAACGACGTATGGTCACAGTGATATTGATTTCGTAATCGGTGGTTCGCTGGGATTATCACCGGAAGTGCTGAAGCGCGCGGATACTCAGATTTCGTTTGGGCGTTTCACGTTACCTCACCAATTAATGCGGTTAGTGCTGTCGGAGCAGGTTTATCGGGCGTTTATGATTAATGTGGGAAGTCCGTACCATAAGTGATGCTAAAATTTGTTTTTCAATAGTTACGGATTTATTAGGTGAATAGGAATTCTAATCTGTTTTTGATGGTCGTATTTATAACAGTTTAGATAAGGCTGCAAAGAATTACAGTTACCTTACTAAAGTGTAAGCAGTATATAGATATGCAATTACCATTAAATAATGGCGAAATAAAAAAGGACGGTAGCAATGATTTTTCAGATGCTGATATTAAGGCTAGATTGAAATAGCCTGGTTATCACTATACTCAATTGATTGATAATAGCAAAGTAAGCGGCAGGTGCTCCTCAAAAAGGCTTGCCGTTTTTGAGTATACCCAATCCTCAAGATGCTGATTGTAGATTCTCAGGTATATATAGCTAGTGATTTTTTGCGTACAGGTGCCACATCCATAAAATTTCTAATAATTTTAATTGACATTTATTAGGGATAGTTTTATATTATTAATCGAACGTTCAATCGATTAAAAGAGGGTGCCAAATATGCGGGAAAAAGATTTAGACAAAGAGAAGAGTATTATCGATGAAGTAAGTCGTATTATTCTAAAAGAGGGAATTGCGGATGTTTCGATGTCCAAAATTGCCAAAGCGAGTGGTATTTCTTCGTCAACTATTTACGTTTATTTTTCAGATAAAGAGGATCTTCTAAAGCAGGTCTACCTTGCTAAAAAGCGACAGTTAGCAGCATTTTTAAGTCAAAATATCAATACCAAACCCAATAACTCAGTTAAGTTTGTCCAACAGTTTATGTATGCGTTATACGATTTCGGCATGCAATATTACGAAGCATTAATGATTATTGAACAATTCAATAATTCGCCCATTCTTGATAGCTTAAAAATCAAAAAGGAGGAATCCTATCAAGGTTTCGAGCAACTTTTTGAAGCAGTCAAACATACACCTGAATTTGTCATTTCTTCACCGGCAGTTATTTTAGGTTTTGTTTACGCACCAATTGTTTTGTTTGTTAAAGCCTTAAAAACACGTCAAATTGATAATAAGACAATTATGATCGATCAAGTGGTTGTGATGTGTATGAATGCACTATTGAAAAAATAAAATATCAGAACATGATATTTTTTTGTCTATAATTAAACGATTGTTCGATTAAAAAGGAGAGCTATGATGACTACAATTAATGAGATGCACCAAATTTTTAACTTGCAAAAGACACAGTATGACCGTGCGCAACCAATGACCTATGAAGAGCGTGTGACTGTTTTAAATCAGATTGAGGCATTGATTCGGGATAATATTTCAGAATTAATCACGGCACTTCAAGCAGATTTTGGGCAGCGTGATCCGCTACAAATTGTAAGTGCTGATTTAACCGGACCACTAGCGACGATTGCATATATTAAGAAGCATCTTCGTAAATGGATACTACCAGCTAAGCAACGGTCGGGTTTGATGGCATTAACTGGAACTAAACAGTATGTTTATAATGAACCATTAGGTGTAGTTGGTATCATGTCGCCGTTTAATGCACCAATCGATCTTGCGCTAGATCCAGCGGTAGAAGCGATTGCAGCGGGGAATCGAGTGATGGTAAAGATCTCTGAGTATACCCCTAAGACAGCGGCACTGGTCCAGAAATTGTCACAACAGTATTTAAATGAAAAGAACTTTGCAGTAGTGACAGGAGAAGCTGATATTGCGGCTCAGTTTTCAGCACTGGATTGGGACAAACTAGTTTTTACAGGTGGCTCTGAAACTGGTAAGAAGGTATTATCGGCGGCGGCTCCTAATTTAACACCGGTTGTTTTAGAACTGGGTGGTAAAAATCCAGCCGTTGTTTTACCAGATGCTAACAAGCAAATGACAGCTGCCAAGATTGCGCGTAGTCGTTCTGGTAATAGTGGTCAGATTTGTTTGGACACCGATTATGTGTTACTTCCCACTGACCAGTTGGATGAATACGTGCGCTTAATCACTGCACAACTTGCGCAAGCATTTCCAACTTACATTAATAATTCTGAATATTCTGCCATTATCAACGATCGTTCTTACGATCGGATTTTGGGAATGCTTACTGAAGCTCGGCAACGGGGAACTAGGCTGATAACGATTAATCCAAATAATGAATTGGTTCCGGACGTGAAAAGACGGCTAATTCCATTAACGTTGGCGATTAATCCTGATCGAGATTTACAGATTGCCAGAAATGAAATTTTTGGACCTATTTTATCGATCTTTACGTATGATTCACTTGATGAAGCCATCGCTTTTATTAACTCTCATGAAAAGCCGTTAGCCATGTACTTATTTGGTAGGAGTTCAAGGCATTTGAATCAAATTATTTCGCAGACATCATCTGGCGGAGTAGATATTAATGAGTTATCCTTGCATGCGGGTTCGCATTCAATGGGTTTCGGTGGTGTGGGTTATTCTGGAATGGGACGCTATAAAGGCGGTAAGACAGGCTTTGAGACGTTTAGTAATCAAAAATCTGTGTATAAGCAAGGTGTTTTGGCAAAATATACCACGCGCTTAATGGTACCGATCCATAATAAACGTAATGAAAAGCTGCTGAAGCGAATGTTGGGACTATGAAGTCGTGTTTAATCTAGGGCAATAACATGGTTAGGACTTTTCTTCGTGTCTATGACTAATTGATGTAAAATACTAGTATAAGTATGAACATTAATATGGATTTTTATAAATTGAATAAGACAAAGTAGCACTGGTCATTGGAGATTATGAAGTAATTATAAAAGATGATACTCAGATTGAATATATTCTGAGCTTAATCAAACAGGCATGGGAAAAGTATCGTCACTAAAACTAAAAACGAATCGCAGGTGCATCTATATCACAACAATCAAAGAAATTACTGAAGCTATCAAGGCTGATCCCGATAACGCTGAATATACGGCGAAGGGGTGGGACCCATTATTTCATGTGTTACCGACAGCCACTATTTTAGTGATTAGTCAGGCACCGGGACGTATTGCCCAAAATACCAAGACGTATTTCAATGATGCGAGCGGGGACCGACTTCGGGATTGGATGGGCGTGACGCGGGAGCAATTCTATCAAAGTGACCGCATTGCAGTTATGCCACTAGATTTCTACTATCCTGGTAAGGGCAAAAGCGGTGACTTGCCACCGCGCAAGGGCTTCATGGATAAATGGCATGAACCGCTGCTAGCAATGATGCCTAACGTTCAACTGACGTTACTTGTGGGCCAATATGCAATTAAGGCTTATTTAGGACGTTCACGGCAAAAGACGTTGACTGCAACGGTTCAAAATTATCAGGATTACTTGCCTGATTATTTCCCATTAGTGCATCCATCGCCCCTAAATTATGGCTGGCAAAAGAAGAATCCATGGTTCCAAGCGACCGTGGTGCCAGAGCTTCAACGAAGGGTACAGATTGCATTAAAATAAGGTCTACGACAGCCTTGTTAAGGCCAGTGTTCATAGCTTGTTGACTGTAACTTTTAAGGGCCTGATTTGGTTAAAAACGTGGTAATACTGAGCATGAATGGCTCGGTATTACCACGTTTTTAGTTTACTGGTTTATGACGATGCGCTTAGCTAGCCAAGCTTTCTCACTTGAAAAAGATAGTTCTATCTTTTATAATGATATTTATTCTCTTTGTTCATCACTATTTAAAATATAGGAGCTAAAAATTCATGGAAACAATTAAAGCGATTCACACCCGGCATTCAGTCCGGGCTTTTAAAGACGACCCTATTGAGCCACAGTTATTAACAACGATTGTTACAGATGCTCAGCAAACCCCCTCGTGGGGTAATTCACAACCATGGCAAGTCTATATTGCAACGGGGCACGCACTAACTAATATTAAGCAACACTATGCTACTGCCGCTGAGCAAGGGATTACGGAAGACGCTGATCTCGCCAAAGTACACCGGGGTGATTTTTCGGCGTTTTCTAGCCAAAATATGGGGCACTGGGTCGGAACTTTTCGGCCCGTGATCGACTCAGACCCGACCACTTATTGGGATAGTCGTGCTAATCTTTATCGCGCACCGGCGATTGCCTATCTCGTGCTCGACGCTAACCCTAATAGTTGGTCAATCTATGATTTAGGCGCTTTTTCGCAGACGTTAATGTTAGCCGCAACTGCTCGCGGAGTACAGTCAGTACCATCTTATGAACTGGTTAAATATCCGGCCATTGTACGAAACGCACTCGGGATGCCTGCAGATAAAGTAGTGGCGATGGGGATTGCTTTAGGCTATGAGAAACCTGAAAAACCGTTAAATCAATTTCGAACTGACCGAGTTGCTACGCCGCAAGTCTTGCACATCATCAACTAATTTAGACTCACTTTTGCAGCAGAAACCAGCTGTTTACCAGCAGACACTATTGCCAACTGACACCGTTTCATCTAAGATGGAGGGTAACTTGAACCTGATAGGGGAGGCTGGGCAATGACGACTAAACAACGAACGTACAAAATTAAGTCCTATGTCAACGCTAGCCATGCGGTGCGGTGGGCAACTGGCTCCGGAAAAAAGCACACGCACACGTGGGAAATTGTTTGTGAATTGCACACGGTTGATGCGATGGTTGCTTTTTATGATATTGAAAAAAATTTGCATCAAGCGTTGGATGAATTGTCAGGTAAATTTTTGAACGACTTACCTGAATTTAAAACCGTTAATCCAACTGTGGAAAATGTCACGGAGTATTTGTTTACCAAGATTGATAAGACATTGCGAGACAACGGGGCGCAACTGTTGCGAATTGAAGTTAGTGATTCGCCAACACGCGCTTATTGTATTAGTGTCACCGAATAAGATTAATGAAGGGGCCACCAAGAACGACAGTTGCAGCTGTTCTTGGTGGCCCTGATTTTTATTTAATTATCGTTTTGGACGGACAACTGCTAAAAAGTCAGCTAAAGCCTGCGGGTCGGTCAATTGTCGATTACACTGATTACTGTCACGACAAATGTAATTGCCGTTACGCGTGTAAGGTCCGAGACCAGATGACTTGGTTGTCGACATAAAGAGTGCGACGTTGCCAATTGTTTGGCAAATGGCACAGACGCCCTTGACTGTTTGTGGTGCTAGATCTCCCTGGATACCAATGAGACGATCATGATCCGGGATTACTAAATACTTTTTCTGGTTACCACCATCATTCCAACCTAGGTAAGTCAATTCGTGTAATGCTAATTGTGACCATACAGGCTGCTTCAACTTTTTGACCTTGCGAAACAACTTGCTTAGTTGCTTTGTCGTCAAGGATGGAAACGGAATAATTAGCGGAATTAGCGTTTCTAGTAGTTGAGGGGCCTTGGCACGGGTTAGCCGGTCCGTTTGCAAATGGGACAAGAAATTAGCGGTGATTGGATCGTCACTAGGAAGCAGTGGTGTAATCCGCTCGATAGCTTGTGCCCGTACGACGGCTCTAATTTGAAGATCGTTTACGGCGAGCTCGGCGCTAATTAACTGATTGACTTGCTGAGTAATATAACTGTATTGATAGGTGGTAATTGTCGGTTGCATAATATAATTCCTTTCAGATTCAAACCAGACACTTCTCTGAAAGGTTCTGTCGAAAAGTGTCGCTAACGAGCAGCACTTTTGCGTACAGATAATGATGCCATCATCATTAATCATCTCCTTATTTGTGGCCGATTATAGCCACAGCGATAAACAGTATAACGGATGTTGTTGATTTTGGCAATAGATGGTGTCTGTTTTGATAGGCACCTTGCATAACTTATATTTGGAAATCAAATACCGTAAGTCCTAAAATGTTTCACGTGAAACTTTCGCCACGGGACACTAAAACATCACGCAACTCGTGAGTTACGTGATGTTCTCAAATACATATTCGCTTTGAATTGTGCTTAATTCGTGACTGAATCTTTGACTTGTTTCAGCGCATTTTGGACCGCTTCTTTAATAGCTCGGCTAGATGCAGAGGCACCTGAAACGGCGTCAACGCTAGTGGAGTTGGCTGCCACAATTTCTTGTGGAATTTGATCGATAGCGGTTAAACCAACATCTTCACTTTCATGGTGTTGAATAACATCGACTGCTTGAATTTTATGGTCGTTGTAAGTCACACGCACAATAACTTTGCCACCTAGCCCGGCATTAGAACTGCCGAGATATTGATCAGCGGCCAGTTTAACATTAGATGCTGTTTCGCCATCAACAAGGTCATTAATTCCGTTGGCTTCGTTGGCGGTGACAGATTCACTATCTACCTTTGGACGAGCAGCGTTTTCACCGGCTAACTTACCAAAGATCAAACATTCGGCTAAATTACCACCACCTTGATAGCAGTTTGCAACGATACCGCCTAATTCACCAGCGCCGAACAAGTGTGGAATAGGTTCGTCATTGACGTTGAGAATTTGGGCATTTTCATTGCGTTGTGGCCCCCCTTGCGTGTTGAGGACGTCATTGGTCGTAGCAATGGCATAGTAAGGGCCATCGTCCAGTTGACGCATCGTTTGCGGATCACGATCAAATTCAAAATCACGTCCCACTTCTGTGTAGTGATTAAAGTCAGTTACCGTCTGTTGTAGATTATTAGCAGGAACTCCCAATTTGGCGGCCAATTGTGCAATCGTTGGCGCGGAAACGAGTTTGGTCATGAATTTCGGATACGGTAACTGACCAGCCTGACTTTCTTCTTGTTTGAAGGCATCGTACTGGGTTTGATCAAAAATTAAGTAGGGGTGCTGATTATTCATTGGGATTAGCCAAGAGCCATGTGTGTAAACGTGTCCGTGACGGTGCTTAGCGTCTTCTTGGAAGTAGCGTGTCCCATCATCAGCGATAACGAAAATACTACCGTTCTTTAATAAAGGCCAGTGTTCAATTTGACGGCCCCGTTCATTGGCGTCTTCTTTGAAGGTGATTCCAGGTAAGATACCGTGAGATTCATAATTGGTCATGTGCCACATTTTGGCATCAACTTCTTGAGCCATTTTGATACCATCACCGCGGTTATAGAGCGTCCCAAGTGGTGTCAGATTATCACTGTGCAAGTAGGTTTGCTTTAACTCAGGATTGTTTTCAAAACCACCCATAGCTAAAACGACGCCATTATTGGCATGGATATTAAGCAGTCGTTCGCCCCGTTTGATTTGGACCCCTTGGATCACTTTAGTATTAGGATCTTGGATCAAATGTTGTGCCCGTGAGTCCAACCAAACGTCAATATTGTCAGCTCGTTCAAGGACTTTTTGCCGGAGTAGTTTCCATAATGCAGCGTCTTTATCACGTTTGTGAACGAGGGCAAAGTCAATCGTATCACTTCCGGCTAGTTCTGGGTATTCCGCCATGGTTTTCTTGATGGCAACGGCATCACCGGGTTTAATATCATGTTTCCAACTAACGGCTTTAATCCCCAGATATTTTTCAAAATATGCTGGAATTTTACTCATACCGCTTAAATAGGCGTTGAGTGTCTTAGTAGGGGTACTGAATGGCGCGCCCAGTGCTTGATAATAAGCGGTTAGTTTATCTAAGCTTTCACCCGTAACGACGTGTTGGGCGGAGTAGCGGGTGTTGCCACCTTCACGGCCAAATGGTGCCGCATCAACTACTAGTACGTGGGCACCATTATCAGCAGCAAAACGAGCCGCTGAAGCACCGGCACCACCAAAGCCTAAAACGATAACGTCGTAGTTACCGTGCCAGTTCACATTGAGCGCGGGCGTGCCGTTGAGTGCCTTAACGTATTTTTCAAAGTTATCGAAGCACCGTTCCAAGAACTTGATAGAAGGGGCATCGGTCATTTGACCATTCTGATCAAAGGCTTTAGCAGCGTAGCTTAACATGTATTCATTGCCAGGGAGTACCTGAGCATCAACTCCGGGCGCATTGAGAATATTGCGTAAGTCACCTTGAGCACGGCACGTCCCCTGTACGCCAAGGGAAGTACCAACTAACATGACCGGTTTATTAGCAAAGGGGTGGAGCTGGTAAGAAAGCCATTCAATAACGTTCTTGAGTGCGGCCGGAATGGCATGATCGTATTCGGGTACCCCGATGATCACCCCATCGGCCTGGCTAATTTTATCATTTAAGGCTTGAACGGTCGCCGGGATATGATTTTGAGTTGGTTCATTAAAAAGGGGAATCCCTGTAATTTCATTAACGTCAATGGTAGCCCGTTGACTAAAATGATGCTTCATAAATTGTAATAATTCACGGTTGTAAGACTGTTGTGCCGCCGTACCAATCAAGGCAATATATTTCATAATTAACATTCCTTTATTAGTTTTTTAGTTGGATAAGTACACGGATTGTTTACGCTTTCAATATAAATAGTTACCTAGAAAAAACAACCGTTAATTTTAACGAAGCCAACAGAATGCTATTGTGACAAGGATAACAAGCTGTGATTAATTTGACGGGTTGTCGAAACTTTAGTGAGAATTAAGCAAGTGGCAAACTTTATTTTAGCTTTTTATAAATTCTATTTATAAAAGTGTCCGATAAAAGGCACTAGTCGCTATGATAATTTCAGGTATTTTTAATCGCAAACAGGTCCCTGTAGGCTGTATATAACGGGTTTTATTGCGACACCTCAAGCAACTACAACTAAATTTAAATTGACAGACTTATAAATTAAGTTATGGTGATATTGAAAAACGGCAAACAACCGTTAATGGCAAGATATGTGAAAATCTTAACAATTATATGAAGATTAGGAGGAAGTGCAGATGTTGAGTGAAATAAAATGGAAGGGCTTTCTGTTACCGCTAATTTTTGGAATTGGGTTATGGCTAGTTACGCCACTACGACCAGTAGCAATTAGTATTATGGCGTGGCACTTATTTGCAATTTTTGTGGCAACGATTATTGCTTGTATTACCAAGCCATTACCGATGATGGCCGTCACGCTGATTGGGATTGTTGTTGCGACGTTAACGGGTGTTTTTACGATGGACGAAGTCGCTACTGGTTTTGGTAATTCGACGGCGTGGATGGTTGCCATGTGCATGTTCATGGCTGCTGGTTTTATTAAATCAGGACTTGGCAAGCGGATCGCCTATCTGTTTGTCAGTTTATTTGGCAAGCGCACGCTGAGCTTAGCATACGCCTTATCCTTTGTTGATGCCGTATTGGCGATTGGTATTCCTAGCAATAATGCGCGGGTCAACGGGATTATGTATCCCATTATTGATAATCTTTCTCGTGAAATGGGATCTGATCCGAAACAGGGCACACAGCGAAAATTAGGCTCATTTCTAGTTTTTAATGAATATGAAGTTAATAATATTACATCAGGCTTGTTTTTGACCGGTTTAGCTGGCAACATGGTGGCTATTGGTTTAGCTAAGATGCAGGGAATCACGGTAACTTGGATGCAATGGTTTATGGCTGCTTGTGTCCCAGGTATTTTATCGCTACTAATTATTCCATGGGTACTATATAAAGTCTATCCCCCTGAGGTGAAACAAACGCCAGACGCGCACCGCTGGGCAACGACGCGTTTGGCCGCACTTGGAAAAATGACAGCTAGTGAAAAAATTATGTCAATTACCTTTATTTTAGCGATTGTTTTATGGTTGATCGGGACTAAAATTGGCATCGATGCGACCGAAGTAAGTTTTATTGCAGTTGTTATTTTGCTGATTACGGGCGTGTTAACGACTAACGATTTGCTCAATGAACATTTTGCTTGGAATATTTTAGTCTGGTTATCGATCATCATGATGATGTCTAAGAAGCTAATGACACTAGGCTTTTTCCCATGGTTTTCCAAAACGTTAGGTCATTTACTGAATGGTATGAACTGGATTAGCGTGCTCATTATCCTGTTTTTAGCTTATTTTTACTTACATTACATGTTTCCGAGTGTTTCAACACAGATTTCGGCGTTATATGCTGGCTTTTTATCCATCGCCATTGGTGCCGGTGTTCCCCATGTTTTAGCGGCGTTACTATTGGCATTTGCTGGTTCAATCAACTTGTCAACGACGCCGTACTCGGCCGGGCCCGCGGCATTATTGTCAAGTACAGGCTATGTGACTAGTGCGGAGTGGTGGCGATTGAGTGCAATTATTGGGGTTATTTTTAACGTCATCTGGTTAGGTGGGGGCTTGCTGTGGACCAAGTTATTAGGCTTTTGGTAAGACTAACTGAGCAATATAGATGCGGTAAGTCGTGATTGATCCTGACCACGATTTGCCGCATCTTTCGTGTTAAAATTAGGTATTAAATAGATTGAATGGGGGCGTTGACGTGAATGAACGCGATTTAAAGTACTTCTGTTCATTAGTTGAAACGGGAAATTACACGGCCACGGCGACCAAGTTTCACGTCACACAACCGGCTATTTCTGCAGCTTTACGACGATTGGAAGAAGAATACCAAGCAGTATTACTAACGCAGGCCAACCATCGGGCCCAACTAGTAACGACGGCAGCGGGGCGGACCTTGTATATTAAGTCTAAGCAACTCTTAAAAGACGTTGCGCAGATGGCACTGGAAGTTCATCACGCTAATGAGCAGCAAGTTCGGCTCGGATTTTCCAATGTTGCGGGTGGTATTTGGCTTCCCCGGGTGATAAAAAAATTTATCTCAGTTGATTTATTAGACCAGGTCACAACGACCGTTGCTGATTCAGAACAATTGTTAGTTGACTTGCGGCAAGGCAAGTTAGACGCAGCGGTTTTTTCAACTTTGGTCCCAGAACGTGCCACGGATTTACGGGTGAGCATCTTAGAGGAACATCAGATGCAGGTCTTGGCCAATGTCAATAGTCCATTAAGTCACTTAAAAACGATTCGAGCAACTGACTTACAAGGAGTGCCTATCATCGCTCGTCCTAAACACGCATTACCACGGTTAGCATTAGAACAATATTGTCAGCGCGGCCACATACAGCCTAAAATCGTCTACGAGGCAGCTACCAACGCGTTAGTCGAAGGTCTAGTTGCTCAAAACGTTGGTGTTGGGGTGGTCATTGCAGATTCCGTAGTGCTAAGTGATCAGGTTGTAGGGATTCCACTAGCTGCCCAAGAGCAATTACACTGTTACATGCAACTGGCGGTGCGGAAGTCCTTTTTGCCTAACGCTAATCAGCAGCGGTGCATTGACGTCCTACGTCAAATTAGACGGGCTAATTAGGTCTTCAGCACTAATCCAAAAATAGCGCTCGCATTGACTTTTTCAGTCAACGCGAGCGCCGTCAAATCATTATTGAGCTAACATTTTTTGAGCGAATTCCTTAACGAGTTCAATCTGCTCATCTTTGAGCTTGCCGCCAGTACTGCCGATGATTTTCATTCCTTTGCCACCCATGACTTGGTGGAAGTGGCCGATGACGGGAATGCCCTTTTCGGTGGCAATCTTTGTCAGGGCTTTGTCTGAAACCATTTCTGGTCCGCCAGAAGTTGTGAATAGGGCGATTTGTTTGATCTTAGTCGGATCAAGGTTCTTCATAAAAGCAGATGCGGTTTTGTCGGGTTTCATAAAATAAGTACCGCCGCCAAAAAAGAGTGTGTCAGCTTGTTCGACAGGTGTATCGATGGATTGTGCTGGAACACCTGCCACGCTAGCGATTTGTTCGGCAAATGCTTGTGTATTGCCATTGCGAGTTTGATAACGAATTGCTACTGTCATGGAAAAGACCTCCGATAAATTAGTTGAAATAAGACCGTTCTCGCGATGAGTAACTGCTCAGGGGGACTGGTTATAAGTTTAGAATAATATTGTAATATCAATTCTAGTATAAATCGTTTTGAAATCGATTACAAAAATATAGTGAGCGCATTCTTGAGGGTTAAGGCTAGCTTATTCGATTGCTGGAATAGTCACAGCAATCTATCGCGGTTACGCGCATGACGATGTTGTATCTTAATGGTTATTAGCGGAGCAAGCGGGATTCTTGCGGGCATAATATTGGTGATGATACGCGATTAGTGTCGTTATCGTCAGTAATTTAGGAGGACGGCGAAATGCCAAAAATATATTTTTTATGTACGGGCAATGCCTGTCGCAGTCAGATGGCAGAAGGCTTTGCACAGCAATTATTGGGACCAAACTGGCAAGTTGCTAGTGCTGGGGTGGAGACACATGGCCTGAACCCACTAGCTGTTCAAGTAATGAGCGAGGTGGGTATTGATATCAGTGACCAGGTTTCTAAATTAATCGACCTGACCTATCTTAATCAGTGTGCAGTCGTGGTGACGTTGTGTGGTGATGCACGGGATCGCTGCCCCGTCACTCCGGCAACGGTGACCAGGCTACACTGGCCATTGCCTGATCCGGCTCGCACGACTGGCAGTGTTAGTGACCAATTGCTAGTATTTCGACAGGTCCGAGATCAGATCAAAGCACGAGTGATTGATCTGGCACGGACCTTGAATGTTTCGGCAACGTAGCCGTGCACAATGAACGGTTGCAGTATTAAGAAAATAAATCCAATTATAATGATGCGCATGTAAGCTAAGAAGGGCTGGCATGCGTTTTTATTAGCTAATTAAAGTTGGAACCACACTTTAGTTAGTTATAATTGTGAACCAACACACATGTATAAAAGCTACAGTTTAATCGTCGTAAGACTAGTACTTTTATCCATTACTCAAACAAATTTAGTGGGTTAATATGAAAGCGTAGTCAAGATAAATGACCGGTCATCAGGTTAATGTTTACTGATAAGTTAATAAAATCACAATTTCATCGAGGAGGACGCAAAACATCATGAAAGATTTTAAAGATAAAGTTATGTTTATCACGGGTGCGGCCCACGGATTTGGTCAAGTTATTGCTGAAGGCGCCGCGGATCGGGGTATGAAGCTCACGATTGTTGATATCGACGAACCAGCTTTGAAGAAAACGTACCAACATATTCTCGACAAGGGTGCCGAGGTGTTGATGGTTACCGCTGACGTTACAAAGGAAGCTAGTGTCGACGATGCGGTTGAGCAGGCCATGGAAAAGTTTGGGCGGATCGACCTACTGATTAATAATGCCGGGATCGCGCTACCTGGCCGAATTTGGGAATTGCCGACTCGTGATTGGGAATGGATCATGCATATCAACTTAATGAGTCAAGTTTATGCGATGAAGCGCGTTATCCCAATTATGATTCAACAGAAGACCCATGCGGATATTCTTAACGTGGCTTCGATTGCCGGCTTAGTTGATACGCCCGGAATGCCTTCTTATCATGCTAGCAAGTTCGCTTCTGTTGGGATGACTGAAGCGACCGCCTATGACTTACAACGGGCTAATATTGATATCGACATGCACGTGATGTGCCCTGGCTTTGTTCAGACGGATCTCTATCACACTGAAAATCACCGGCCAGCGCAATACAGCGACCCAACGGACCCGTATTATCAAAGTGAAGCGTACTTAAAGGGACAACAATTTGCGAAGTATGTCATTACCAACGGGAAACCAATTGATACGATTGCCGATACCGTCTTTAAAGCCTTAGAGGATAACCGTTTCTACATTTTGACCCATCCAGAATATAATCCACTGATTGAAGACCGAGTTAAACGGATCGTGACGGATGGCGCACCAGACGTGCACATCATGGACGGTATCATGTAAGCTAATCACGCAAACAAAGGAGTGTTTTACCATGGCAAGTTTTATTGCAAGTGATCAGGATGTTAAGAACTTTTTGACAGCACCAAGCATGAATGACCAGGAAGGTATTGGGTTTGCTTATGCCACTGACGAAGCGGTGCTTAAGGCTTTAATTCCAGCACCATTAAAATTAATGGCACCGGTGGTTTGCGGTTATGTCGTTCATATGGGAAAACCGACTTTTAGTGCCCCATACCTTGAAGAAAGCCTATTTGCGTTAGTTAGCTACAAGGATAAAATGATGGGCGCTTACCCGATTAACCTCTTACTCCACGGTCCCGGGGCGGAGAGTGGTGTGATTGCAGGTCGGGAAGGTGCTGGGATTCCTAAGAAATTAGCGGATGACATCGAATTGCGCCGGAATGACAACAGTGCGACAGCCACGGTCGAACGCCATGGCAAGACATTACTGAACGTTTCGTGGACGGCCGGTGAACTGAATGATCCGTCAATTATGAAACAATTTGCGGGGCAGCTCGCGTTAGGTAAGGAAGCCGAAATGAATAGTTTCTTCTATAAATATGACATTGATCAACATGAAGATGGGACGAACCATTTCAGTAATGTCCAATTAGTTGCGACTCAATTACGGTCCTTAGCTGATCAAGTTGAACCTGGGAACCTAAGTATTCAGTTGGAGTCAACCGATGATGATCCATTTGGCGAATTGAAGGTCTTGAAGCCACTCGGTGCCGCTTGGTTCCACTTCGACACGTCAGTTATGTTCAACACACTGAAGTTGGACGAAGTTGATGCTGCGACAACAATGCCAAAGCTCTTAACGGGTCGGTATGACCGGAGTTTCTTCAATCCCAAGGCAGCGACTTACATTATTTAGGCCGATTACGAAAGCGAGGAATAGCTGATGTCAGAAGCAGTGAAAAATTTGGTGAACAATGATTTAGCAGACGTGATGTTTAACCGCCATTCAGTTCGGCAGTTTGACCCGAACGTTAAAATTGGACGTGATGAGTTACAAAAGATGATTGCGGAAGCAGCCACCGCGCCATCGGCATGTAATTTACAGTCATGGCACTTTGTCGTCGTGGATACCCCCGAGGCAAAGGCTAAGTTCAAACAAGCCGTGATGAAATTCAACTACCCACAGGTCGACAGTGCATCGGCCATCGTCTTTATTGCCGGTGACACCCAGTCGCATTATGTTTATCGCGATGTCTGGAACAAAGTTTATGAGGATGGGAATATTACGAAGGAACGCTTGGATCAGATTCTGGGAACCTTCTTACCATTATATGAAAATGCCACACCAGATTTCTTGAAATTCGATGCGACGATTGATTGTTCCGTTGTCGGGATGCAGTTGCTGCTAGTGGCACGGGCTCATGGGTATGATGCCAATGCGTTCTCCGGAATTGACTTTGAAAAGATGATTCCGACGCTGGGTCTTGATCCTAAACGATACGTGCCAGTAATGGGGATCGCAATCGGGAAAGCAGCGCAAGAACCGCTCCATACGACTCGGTACGATGCCAAAACACAGACTGATTTCTTAGCCTAATAGGTTTATGAAAAGAGCGGGATTCCCGCTCTTTTTTGTCCGAATACGGGCCTAAGAAAGCTGAGGGCCTTTCGAGTGGGGTGGTGGGTTGTCAGTAGGCCTCTTTACAAAAGCGCTTACATTATTTATGATGAAGGCGACAAGCGTGAATAAGGAGGTTACTTGAGTATGCAATTAAAGCCGTTATTGCGGCAGTTAGCCACAACGTTTGAGGTGACTGTCGATCCAACATTTACACATAATCCCGAAGTTACTCACGTCCAATTTGTTGATCCGACGGAAGTGTTAGCAAGCCACCGGTTATATTTGTCCCCCGACTCGGGTCAGCTAGTTCAACTTGCTTATAGTTGGCACGGCCATCGTCAGTCGGTCGGACTAGTAAATCTGGGAACCGGTCTGACTACGATCATTGCGGCACAAAATCAGTTATTGAAATTATTAATGACGCTTGGTCAGTGCTTACACCACGATGTTCAAATTCAAGCAGCCATCAATCAGCTCGCTATCCAAGCAATCACGGCGGATTTTGATACCACACTGGCCCAAGCAGTACACTTATTAGAGAATCCGCTGGCGATTATTGATCTGAACGGGGAGATTCTGACACGGTCGCATACGACGCAACTCAATGGGACTAGTATTCACGCTGCAGTTGAGACGAATCGAGTCGGACGCTGGCTGTTAGACCACGGATTTGCACCGGATACGCCGGATTTTTTAACGCAAGTCTATGTGGCGGAAGATCAGTTGTCGGCGGGGCCCATGCTAATTACGCCGTTAGCAAATGGCACCGAGCCGATCGGTTATTTGGTGATGCCAGCACTCAATAAACCACTGAATGATCGACAAGCACTACTGATCAATTCGATTGGTCAGGTTATCGCTGGCTCGTTAGTTAAAAATCAGATTATGCCAACAGCTGAATCGCAACGGGACCGGTTATTAAACTTATTATTGACGGAACATCAAGGGGGAACGTTTGCTGATCAGTTTGCTGAACAACACGTGCAATTACCGACAGCCATGGTGTTAATCCGCTGCGAACCACTAGCTGATCAAGCACCGATGATTTTACAGCAGCGACTACAGTACTTGATGATGCCACGATTCAAACAAGTGTTGGTTTCGACTTATCAGCAACAATGTGTGGCACTGATCCCAATTAGTCTGGTCGCATATAATCAGAATCAATTTAAACTAACGTTGCAGCAAATTACGAAGCAAGCGGATTGCCGCTTGATCGTGTCTCAGCACTACGTTAATCCGGAAGATACCTTTGCCGCGTATACAGTTTGTGAACGAACGGCGCAACTGAAGACTGGCCGTGGTCGGGTGATTTTTTGTGAAGACCAATTCTATAATCTTGCGTTGGCACGAGTTAATCATCTTGAGATCTTACCGTTCTTTATTAATCCAGCCCTACGTTTGTTGTTAGCCTATGATCAGCAAAACCATACAGAACTGGTACCAACATTAGATGTCTACTTACGGGCGACTTGTAATTTGACCCGCACGGCTAAGCAATTATACGTTCATCCAAATACACTGCGTAATCGACTGCACCATATCACAACACTGACCGGATGCGATTTACGGGATGCGGAAACGTGCTTTAAATTGGCTGCTAGTTTTAAATTACGGCAATTTTTAACCCAGCATCAGTACCAGTATCGACCGGATATTCCAATTCCGACCCAAGATTAAGTGGGCATAAAAGCGTGCAACCGTTTGTGGAAAAATGGTTGGATCAGTCATTATTAGTAAATCCGTAAATTCAGGATGGACGGCAATAATGGGGCCGCCATTGCGATTTGATCGGCGGGCAGGCATGTGATTAGCAACAGTCGTCATTAAAATTGTTATGCAACCGGTTGCATTGAAACTGAAAGCGTTTTATAATGTTAAGTGAACATTAACGGTGTGCTTCAAAACAAGACGGGTAGCCGTCACTCTTGGCGCATCTATTGATGATTGCGCAGTTGTCCGGTACCCAGCAATCAATTGTGCTGGTAATTAACGAGGAGGAACCATTAATGAGTAAATTTGCAGATATTAAAGGGTTTGTATTTGATTTAGATGGCGTGATTGCGGATACGTCCGTTTATCACTCACAAGCTTGGCATCAATTAGCTGACGAGTTGGGCGTTGCCTGGAGTGAAGAACTTGCCGATAATTTAAAGGGTGTTAGTCGAATGGACTCGTTGAACTTAATCTTAAAAACGGGTGGTAAGGAAAACGACTATACGGAAGCTGAAAAAGTGGCTTACGCAGCCAAGAAAAATACTAATTATCTGAACCTGTTGAAGGGAATGGATAAAACTGCAATTTTACCTGGTATCGAAGACTTCTTAGCCGATCTCGCCAAGCATGGGTATCGTTTATCCTTGGCCTCAGCTTCTAAGAATTCACCATTGGTTCTGGAACAGTTAGGCTTGGCGCATTACTTTGAAGCCCGGGTGGATCCCGCAACCTTGAAACACGGTAAGCCAGATCCAGAGATCTTCGCACGTGGCGCGGAAGTGCTTGGCTTGAAGCCTGAAGAATGTGCGGGCGTTGAAGATGCTAAGGTCGGTATTCAGTCAATTAATGGTGCTGGTGAAACGTCGATTGGGATTGGTGATCCTGCCATTTTGACGGGTGCGGATGTTAACTTCACTTCAACGAGCGAA
Organism: Lactiplantibacillus plantarum; assembly: GCF_014131735.1. NCBI lineage: Bacteria > Bacillati > Bacillota > Bacilli > Lactobacillales > Lactobacillaceae > Lactiplantibacillus > Lactiplantibacillus plantarum. Next base: position 3,180,635 of record NZ_CP039121.1, on the reverse strand, counting down.
TTAACCTTAGCTAATCTAAAAGCCGCGTTAGCCTAAGTTTAAATAATACGAAAAGCTTACTTCACAAAGTCAACTAGATTTGTGATGCAAGCTTTTTTGAGTTACTGCTTTTCTGAAAGTCTTAATGGGCCGCTGGCAAGGTGGCAACATCGGGAGTTAGTAACTGGACGTGTGGGGTGCGACTAAGGACGTATTCTAACGGAACGGTCTGTTTTTCTAATAAATGATCCGTTAAGTTAACTTGCTGAATCACTCCCGGATTTTCGTACAGATCTAGTGCGTACGTTTGATGATTCAAGTCCATGTAGCTACGGTACTCAGTATAGGTTGCTTGGCCGTTGGCGGCTACTTTGGCGCCCTTGGGAATAGTCACAGCATTCAAGATGTGTTGAAGTAAGTTGACTGTATCTGTTGTTGTCGCTGGCACTAGCGCATAGTGTTTCAAGAAGACGGTCCGTGCAAAGCGAGACATCGAAGTATAGTCACCAGGTAGACCTAATGCGCCCGTACCAGGTCCCTGTGAACCAGGTTGGTAGTTAATGAATTTATTTAGTGGCCGCTCGGTGTTAGTCAGGGTGCCATACTTACTTAAGTTTTGTAGCTGCCATTTGAGGTTCGGTGAATTGGTCAGGACGCCGACTGGGTTATTAATCAGGCGAAGCTCGCCACTAGTTGGTTCCAAGACGGCGGTTTCACCGGTTTGGTCACTAATGATAAAGTGAAGTGGTGGAATTTCGTTAATTAATTCTGCCGTGCTACTAATCAATTGAACGTCTTTGACGCGCTCACGTAGGTCAGCAACACTAGTGATTTTTCCGAGTACCCAGGCGACGAAATCGTGGGGTGCGAGATCGATTTTGTCTTGGTTACTGTGAGGCTGGTAAATTGCATGATTCGGAAAGTAGAGTGCTGCGATGCTGACACCACATTCGTTAACGCCGTCCGTGAAAATTTCATGGTTCAGTTGGCGACCCGCGCCAATAAAGCCATAAGTCGTGGTGAAATCACCAAGGTCACCCGTCACGCGGTAATGTCGAGGCATGAACATAATACGGGTCTCAAAGTCAACGTTAAAATCCATTGTACGAGCTAAGAAGTGGCCTCCATGACTATTTGTATAAGTTAGACTAGTGCACATACAAATCGCTCCTTTATTAGATGATATCGGTAACTTATCATATGATTGCGGATAGCGGCGAAAATTGTGACGCTTAAATTAACGAATGGTAATCAAGTTTACTTTTGAGGGGGTAGTTCAATTAACAAGCTGGGGAAACTCATCATGAGGCTAATGTTTCACGTGAAACATTATGCTTTTAAAATGACAAAATCGCTATCATAAATGATGTTAGTAGCCTAAAATAAGGGGGAAAGCTACTAACATAATGAACGATCTAAGACGGAGGAAGAAATGAATAAAGAGCGTAAGTCGGTGATGCCGCTATCACAACGACATCATATGACAATTCCATGGAAGGACTTTATCCGTAATGAAGATGTTCCCGCTAAGCATGCTAGCTTACAAGAGCGAACATCAATTGTTGGTCGAGTTGGCATTTTAATGTTGTCGTGTGGGACGGGAGCGTGGCGGGTTCGTGATGCGATGAATAAGATTGCTCGCAGCCTGAATTTAACGTGCTCGGCAGATATCGGGTTGATTTCGATTCAGTACACGTGTTTTCATCATGAACGTAGTTATACGCAAGTATTATCGATACCAAATACTGGTGTAAATACGGATAAACTAAATATTCTTGAACAGTTTGTCAAAGACTTTGATGCGAAATATGCACGGTTAACGGTGGCACAAGTGCATGCAGCAATTGATGAAGTTCAGACGCGTCCTAAACAGTATTCGCCACTGGTTCTTGGGTTGGCAGCTGGCTTAGCCTGTAGTGGATTTATCTTCTTACTTGGTGGGGGTATTCCCGAGATGATTTGTTCCTTTTTGGGCGCGGGTCTTGGTAACTATGTTCGGGCGCTGATGGGTAAACGGTCGATGACGACGGTTGCCGGGATTGCGGTCAGCGTTGCGGTAGCGTGTTTGGCTTATATGGTTAGTTTTAAGATTTTTGAATATAATTTCCAAATTCTTGCCCAGCATGAGGCGGGGTATATTGGTGCCATGTTATTCGTGATTCCGGGTTTTCCGTTCATTACGAGTATGTTGGATATCTCTAAGTTGGATATGCGCTCAGGACTGGAGCGCTTAGCTTACGCGATTATGGTTACCCTGATTGCAACTCTCGTCGGCTGGCTAGTCGCGACACTGGTGAGCTTCAAGCCAGCTGATTTCTTACCGCTAGGACTTTCACCGTTAGCGGTACTTTTATTACGATTACCAGCTAGTTTTTGCGGTGTTTACGGGTTCTCAATAATGTTTAATAGCTCGCAAAAAATGGCCATTACCGCGGGATTTATTGGGGCCATTGCGAATACATTGCGCCTTGAACTAGTTGACTTGACAGCAATGCCACCGGCCGCGGCCGCCTTTTGTGGGGCGCTCGTTGCCGGCTTGATCGCATCGGTGGTTAATCGTTATAACGGCTATCCCCGGATTTCATTGACGGTACCTTCAATCGTAATTATGGTTCCGGGATTATATATTTATCGTGCAATTTATAGTATTGGCAATAATCAAATTGGTGTCGGTTCACTATGGCTGACGAAGGCCGTGTTAATCATCATGTTTTTACCGCTCGGGCTATTTGTAGCGCGTGCGTTGTTGGATCACGAATGGCGACACTTTGATTAATTGAGTCTATCAAGTTAGCGGTTAAAAAGTCATTTAGTCACCAGATCAGTTAGGTCTGGTGACTAAATGACTTTTTAAATGGCCTTTGACTGAAAATTTAACGGTGACAGTTTACAATTAAGTTATCAATCTAGCTGGGGGCTTGGTCATGGAAGGGATTACTAATTTACGGTCACTAGGTGGTTATCGCAATAAAAATCAGCAAGTAATCAAAGATGGTTTAATTTACCGGTCAGGACAATTGGATCAATTAACACCGGCACAGACGCAGTATCTAGCAACCACGCTTGGCATTACGCGAATCGTGGACATGCGTAGTGCTGATGAGCGTCATCAATTTCCAGATGCGACATGGCCACACGTCCAGTATCACGTGCTGGATGTGCTAGCACAAGTCATGACGAACGACGCAAGTTTACAATCGATGATTAGTAGTACGGGGGCGGTCCATGACCGCATGGTTCAGTTATATGAACAGCTAGTGTTAGATCCTACTGCCCGTCAAAGTTATTGTCAATTTATACAGCTACTACTGGTTCCAGATCAGCCACTACTGTTCCATTGTTTTGCCGGTAAGGATCGCACCGGCGTCGGGGCCGCCTTATTTCTAAAAATTTTGGGTATTAGTGACGAGCAAATCATGGCTGACTATCTGCTCACAAATCAAGCACGTGCGGCTGCTAATCAACAAATCTTGGCGACGATGGCGTCGCAATTATCTGATGAGCAACAACGGGCCGTGAACCAGGCATTATTAGTAGACGCTGATTACCTGAGCCATTACTTTGAAGTCATCAAAGCCCGGTACGACACATTTTCAAATTACTTGCAGACGGGTCTAGGGCTGACCTCAGCGGAATGTCAACAGTTACGCGAATTATATTTGACTAAATAGTCAATAATATAAAGGCGCAAAAAATCACACCAATACTCACTTAAGGACTAACCTGGGTATTGGTGTGATTACTTATTCATGGGTGTTTGCGTTGTCCGCTGACAATAGTCGGTCAATCATCTGATTGCCAGCCTGTAAATCGGCGCGTTGATAATGTTGGGCACGAATACGCATTGGATCACCACCATGATAGTATTCGTACATCAATTGGCGCTGACCAAAGCCAGAACTTGTTAAATCGAAGGCTAAGTTCAACAAGCGCGTGCGGGTTTTAGCGGTGGCTCGGTCCGTCGTGAGTGCCTGGTTGAGGATTGTCGCATTATCGCCGTCAAATTCCGCAAAACTTGGCACGCCAACCATGGAACCGGCCGCTAAGTGTTGAGTCACGCGCAAGGCCTCGTCATAGTATTCGGGAAGGGTCGAGCGAACCGCTTGCAAAGCTTGGAGACTGGGCGTATAGATACCGAATTCGTCCAGATGACCGTTGTCTTCTGAACGGGTGATGGTACCCTTGATGAGTTCCAGATTAGCGGTTAACCGACCGAGTTTTTCTTGGACACCTAAGAAACCATCTAATCCTAAGATATGAGCAATCCGAAGCGCTAAACTGGTTGCTAACTCAAGCTTAGTAATACCTCGAACCTCATCTTGATGGGAAGTGTGGCTAAACATGCCTGAATCGATGAAGAAACGATTACTCATTTCAACATTATTTTCAACAAATACTTTTGACCACGGAATAAAGGCGTGATCAAAGACAATGTAGGCGTCAATCTCATCAAGGGCGTTGCTGAGTGGGTAATCCGTAATGGAAGCGGTGGGATGATCTAATAATTTGCGACAAATGATCTTGACGCCCGGATTATTGAGTGGCGTAGCAAAGGCGACAGCATAACTACTATCGCCGTTTTCTAACAACAGTTCCGGCGGATTAAAAATCAGGAGGTCATCAGCAATTGGGGCCATCGTATTGACCATTTTGGCACCAGAAACGAAGATTCCATCTTGATTACGTTCAATGGTATGAACACCCGCGTATCCAGACGGAATGGCATTGATGGCTTTTTGACGGTTGAGTTGTGGGTTTTGAAGCGCATGGCTAATGAAGATATCGTTAGCTTTGACCTCCTTAGCGTAATTGCGGGCATTAGCTGCAAAATCAGTATATTGATTTTGCCCGAGGAAGGCAGCGCGTTCTGCTAAGACGGCCATCCCAGTATTAAGAAAATCCGGTGTGCGGCCTAACATGCCGCTGTTACTTTGCGCAATTTCTTGATAAGCACGGTGCTTTTGTTGTAAATCAGCGACGGTGCGTGGCACTTTGAAAGCAATATCGTAGCGGTGACCATTTTCCTGATAAGTATGTACTTCGGGATGGTTGTGTTGCAGGTCATAGTACTGATTATTGAGTGCTAAAGTTTTACGAAAAATGGGCACATCGGCGACATTGACGCGGTGACCATTTAGATAGACCGCGCGCCCGTCATTGAGTTGTTCGATAGTATGCATGTGTCGTTCCCCCTAATGAAAGTTCTATTCCAATATACCACTAATGGAAGCGAATTCACCAGTGCTGATTGGAACGCTATTTTTAGTGAACGGGATAAACGACGTGGAAGCGTTCCAGAACCATTTGTGCAGTATGGGGATCAAAGCGCTGATGCTCGCTTTGGTACTCCTGCTTGAAGAAGGCATCATGAACACGGCGCCAATAGGCATAAGTACGATCGCCTTCACCTTCTAAGTAAGCGTGGGTTGCATCGATGTCCAAGTAAGGCGTAATCATGACTTGATCGGTCCGGGTCACACAGACAGGCTGATTATGAGCATCTAAGATGACGTCATAAGCGCCCACTTTTGGCAGTGGTTCATCAGTTTCGTATAGGTCATAAGCGCTGGTGGTAGCCGTTTTTGTGCCAGTTAGTACGAGCTGTGCAAGTTTATCAGGATCGCTGCCAAACTGATAAGCACTTTGTAATGGGGTACTTTGTGTCAATTTGAGCGTCGTTTTAGCTTGTTCGAAAAAAGATTGGACGTCCATTATTATCACCTCTAAATTATGATCGGTTTTAAGTTTAACATAAGCGCCCATGGCTCAAGTAATTAGCGTGGTATAATGACTCTATCTTGGGTAATTGCAGGCGATACCCAGACCAAACATTGCCGTTGTGGAAAGGACTAATCATGCGAATTAATGTGTTGCAACATACCCCCAATGAGGGCCCTGGAATGATTGCTGATTGGGCGCATGCCCATGGTCATACCATGTATGTCTATCACCCGTATCAATTCGGTGTTCTCCCAACGGCGGATGAGACGGAGATGCTTGTTATCCTCGGCGGACCGATGAGTCCCAACGATACGCTGCCATGGATCAAGCAGGAACGAGACTTGATTCAACAATTATTGGACCGCGATATCCCAATGTTTGGTGCGTGTTACGGCGCGCAACAAATTGCGAAGACCTTAGGATACCCAGTCACTAAGGCGCCAGCTAAGGAAGTAGGTTGGGCACCGATTTACCGACAGAGTCCCGTGATTCCGGGGATTCCAGCAAAACTGTCGGTCTTGCATTGGCACGAGGAGATGTTCACCGTTCCAGCCGAAGCAACGCTGTTGTTCTCTAGTGATCGTGTGACCAATCAGGGTTTCGTATGGAAGCATCGGGTAGTGGGGTTACAATTTCACTTTGAGCCGGCTGCGGACAATGTTCGTGAGATGGTCGTCAATGATTATCGGTATATTGCGGGGTCGGTCCTAAACCAAACAGCAGCAGAAATTTTACAAACGCCGGTACCACGAGAGAATCAACAAGTTCTGAATGCAATTTTGAATTATATTACGGCTGAATAAAGCAGTTAAGAAGAGAATAATCAGGTTAGTAAAAATGTCGGTAGTCCTTGACGGGGCTACCGACATTTTTGTTCAGAAAACCAAACGTTAATAGAAATCTTGAATTTGCTGCAGTTCTTGCAGATAGGCAGTTTTTAACGCTTCCGGATAAATAATTCTAACGTTGCGGCCAAGTCCCAGTAAATAGTCGACCATATAGGCTAATTCATCTTGATTATAACCACCAATGAGATAATCTTGGTCGTTCTGATGTGTTAAGTGCATATTAGGATAATTATTCTTTTGTACATGTTCACGGCCTAGAGGTGTTAGTGCACATTTATAACGTATATTGTGATGATGGTGATCGTAGGACCGTTGCCGTTGCGCGAGCTGTTTCCAAGTATACCGAGCTGGTTGCTCACTGGTTTGAAATGCTTTGATCGTATCACAGCGATAGATGCCCCAAGCATTGTTATCGAGATTGACGCCACTGAAAAACCAAATGCCATGCCGATATAATAAATCAAAAATCTGAAACCCAGCTGTCACAGTAGTCATCGTTAACTGGACAACATTTTCATCAAGGATAGCCGTTAATAAATCACTTAAATGGGTTGGGGCATCCAAGTTAGGAATTGAGTAGTAGTTAACCACACGTTGCAATTTGGCGACCTGGCGCTGGTTGCTTAAAGATAGTGTTGCCATGAGTTTTTTGTAAATTGTATGGTAGGACTTTTCAAAGGGGGTCGCCGACAATAAACTGAGTGCTTTGAGCGCAAAAAAGAGCGCATTAATTTCCTGGCTGTTTAATAAGATGGGTACCCATAGTTGTTGTTGCATGATTTGGTAGCCACCGTAACGTCCCGGTTCAACGTAAATGGACAAACCAAGTTGTTCTAACGAGTTAACGTCGCGCAAGGCGGTCCGTTTGGAGATATTGAATTCTTGCATGAGTTCTTTGATGTGGAATTCTTGTCGGTAACTGAGAAAGATCAATTCTTGATTAAGACGTTCAGAGCGGTTCATATAAATAACTCCTAAAAATGATTTTAATGGTGACATGGATTGGCACCTTTCGACTGTAGTATATAACTGTTGTCAAAAACAACCAATAAATAGATTATTAATTAAGGAGATATTTAAATGACTAAGACTTTGATTGTTAATGCACATCCCGATTTTCGTAATGCGGCGCACTACTCAGTTCAACTAGAACAAGCTTTTTTGCAACTTTTTCAGACTCGCTTTCCTAATGATACTGTGGATGTGATCAATTTGTATGATACGGTGATTCCCCAAGCAACGGTACCTGAATTGCTGGGAATCTGGGAAAAGCAAGCGCAACATGTAAATTTATCGATTGAGGAACAACGCCTGTTTGCAATCAAGCAGCAACTCCTACAACAGTTTAAAGCTCATCATCGGATTGTGATTGCGATGCCGTTGCATAATTTCAACGTGCCGGCACGGTTAAAGGACTATATCGATAATATCTTAGTTGCCAGGGAGACTTTTCGTTATACCGAAAATGGATCAGTGGGTTTGATGACCGATAATTATCGTGTCATGTTACTGCAGGCCAGTGGGTCAATCTATACTCGTAATGACCGTTATACACCCATGGAATTTTCTCGGCTGTATCTTGACAAGATGTTTACTGAAATTATGGGGTTTGATCGGTTTGAGATTGTCCGTGCACAAGGACTGCAAACGAACGGGGTGGCGGTATCACAGGCATTAAAGCAAGCTAAAATGGACCTGAAGGCAGCTTTTGAGCGTTTTTATGATTAAGTCTGAAAATGATTTTAAGGTATCGGTAGTTGTAGGCTACGGATACCTTTTTTGCGATACTGCACGGGAAATGGGTCACCACTACTTTAAAGTGATCGCAACTATGGAAAGTAACTAGCCTGATTTTGGTGATTAACATTGGACTAAAACACGCCAAAATTCATGCATATTTAACGTTAGTGGCAGACCTTTACTAGCCGTTCAGTGCTGAGAACCGGTATACTGGAAGCAGTGATTCACTAATCGTGAAGGGAGCCCAATATGAAACGGATTGTAGCGGGAATTATTGCCCACGTCGATGCCGGTAAAACGACGCTGTCAGAAGCATTACTATACCGGTCTGGCGCGCTACGGCAATTAGGGCGCGTCGATAATGGCGATGCTTTTTTAGATACGGATGTGCTTGAAAAACAGCGTGGTATTACGATTTTTTCACACCAAGCTAATTTACAATATAAAGACATTAATTTAACACTCTTGGATACCCCGGGCCACGTCGATTTTGCGACCCAGACTGAACAAGTACTGTCGGTTTTGGACGTCGCAATTTTAGTCGTTTCAGCGACTGATGGTGTGCAGGGGTACACGCGGACGTTATGGCGATTATTAGCCCGTTATGACGTTCCTACCATTCTGTTTGTAAATAAGATGGATGCGCCGGGGACGGATAGCGACCAATTGATACAACAAATTCAACAGACATTATCGCCTGGTTGTGTGGCGTTTAACACGCCGGGAGCCGGGGACACGTTGGAAGATCGGCCAGTCATACCGACTGCGGCAGTTGAAGATATTGCGATGCAAAATGACGAAGTGTTAACGGATTACTTAGAAACAGGGACGTTAAGTGATGCCACGATTCGGCAGATGATTCAACGGCGGGAAGTTTTTCCGTGTTATTTTGGCGCGGCACTTAAGCTGGACGGGGTTGATGCGCTAATGGCTGGTCTTGATTATTGGACGACGCCACAATTAACGCGTCCTGAATTTGGCGCGCGGGTGTTCAAGATTACGCATGATGATCAAGGTGAACGGCTTACTTGGATTCGGATGACCGGTGGCACCTTACGACCTAAAGATATCGTGTATGATGACCAAAAAGTCAATCAGTTACGGGTTTACAACGGGACTAAGTATGCGACCACGTCCGCGCTGACGGCAGGATCCGTTGGTGCCATTACCGGTCTAACGGGAACGCGGCCGGGGCAAGGATTGGGACAGGCAGCAACTAGTCTACAACCCGTCATGCAGCCCGTACTGACTTACGCACTTGATCCTCAGCGTGAGGAGTTACACACCTGCTTAGCAGTCTTGCGTCAACTTGAAGATGAGGATCCACAATTACACGTGACTTGGTCAGAACCACTTCAGGAATTGCGAGTACAGGTCATGGGAACGATTCAACTGGAAGTTTTGCAACAAATCTTGCAGGATCGTTTTCAACTGACTGTAAAGTTTGGAACGGGGAGTATCTTGTATCAAGAGACGATTACCCAAGCTGTTGAAGGTGTTGGGCATTTTGAACCGTTACGACACTACGCGGAAGTACATTTGTTGCTGACGCCCGCACCGCGGGGAAGTGGGCTTCAATTTACGACCGATTGTTCATTGGAAGTGCTTGGCCGAAATTGGCAACACCAAGTCGTGTCAAACCTACAAGCCAAAACACAAGCGGGTGTCCTGATTGGCGCACCACTAACGGATGTTAAGGTAACACTGGTTAGTGGTCGGGCTAGCAATGTTCATTCGGTTGGTGGTGACTTTCGTGAAGCGACGTGGCGCGCGTTGCGTCAAGGCTTGATGATGTTAAAACAACGTGGTGATTGTCAGTTGTTGGAGCCGTGGTATCGGTTCCGTCTAGAAGTTGGTCAGGAACAAGTTGGCCGGGCGATGACTGATATTCAGCGGATGAATGGTCAGTTTGACGCACCAGTCGCTAATACAAGCGTAGCCACGGACGGGACTGACTTGACGACAATTACGGGAACGGCGCCAGTAGCAGCGATGCAGGACTATTCACAGACGGTTCGAGCTTACACGCATGGGCAGGGGCAATTGGAATGTATCGTGGATGGCTATCGGCCGTGTCATAACGAGATGGCTGTTGTCGATAAGGCCAAATATGTCCCCACAGCAGATTTAGAAAATACACCGGACTCGGTCTTTTGCGCACATGGTGCGGGTTATCCGGTAGCTTGGAATCAAGTGCCAGAGATGGCGCACGTCCCGTACGTTTATTCGAATACGGAATTGGCACATTTTAAGGCGCCATCAAAATAGAAATTGAGGAAAGTCAGATGATGGATGTGACGTTTAATTCGACGTTCGCGGTAACCTTGCAACATGAGTTGCACCAGCCAGTATTGAGTTTGCCATTGTCGTTACAAATCGGTGATTTAACTCGATTGACAACTGATGATCCAGCACAGCTTGCTATCATGTCACACAGTACCGATGCCACGGTTGTCAAGCAAGCGTTGGTAATATTAAAGTCTCAAGTTGAGCAGGGGGGCGTGCTACGAGTATGGTGGTCTACCATGCCCGATGATTCGACTGGTTGTGTCAGCAGTTAGCAGACACAGACGCGCAATTGAGACAAGTGATGGTACCGCTAAGTCAAGTGATAACTCGGCCAGGTCTAGCTTTACAGACTTTGTCGGATTTATCGGAAGTATTGCCAGCGGATATTGCGCATTACTTACAGTTGGCACAAGACGTTTCTGAGGACGAACAGCGTGCTCATAGTTATGAATGGCAAGCGCTCGTGGTAGAAAATGAGCCGTTACGGGTCAATCTTAACGGGCACTTAGTCAGTGCCCCAGAGGACTTTTATGACAGCTTGTTAGAACGCCAAATACAACCGGGACGCCCAATTGTGCAAATTATTGGTGAGATGCTGATGCGCTACTCACTGGGCTTGCCAGACTGGTGGTATCGTGCCCGGCTCCAACATATCTTGTCAACGAGAGGATGATTAATGTGAAGAAAATTGCGCCCCTGTTCGTTGGCTTAGGGGCCATTAGTTTTGGAATTCCGGCGTCACTATTTAAAATTGCGCGTCGGCAGGGGGTTGTCAATGGCCCATTGCTATTCTGGTCCTTTCTGAGTGCGGTTGTGATTTTAGGTGTGATTCAAATTTTACGCCGTGCACGTTTGCGTAATCAGCAAACGAATTGGAAGCAAATCGGACTGGTAATTTCGGCTGGAACGGCTTCGGGATTTACTAACACCTTTTACATACAGGCGTTAAAGCTTATCCCAGTTGCTGTGGCCGCGGTAATGTTGATGCAGGCGGTCTGGTTATCAACATTACTAGGAGCAGTGATTCATCATCGGCGTCCCTCCCGACTGCAAGTGGTTAGCATTATTTTGGTATTGATAGGCACGATTTTAGCTGCTGGTCTGTTTCCAATTACGCAGGCGCTCTCGCCGTGGGGCTTGATATTAAGTTTTTTAGCGGCATGCTCGTATGCTTGCACGATGCAGTTTACGGCTAGCTTAGGCAATAACTTAGACCCGTTATCGAAAACATGGTTACTGTGTTTGGGCGCTTTCATACTCATTGCTATCGTGTGGTCACCGCAATTAGTTACGGCACCCACCACGCCAGCAACAGTCGGCTGGGGAGTACTGATTGCACTATTCTCAATGGTTTTCCCACTGGTTATGTATTCATTGTTTATGCCGTACTTAGAGCTTGGCATTGGCCCAATCCTTTCTTCTTTAGAATTACCAGCCTCGATTGTTGTTGCATTTGTACTGCTTGATGAAACTATTGATTGGGTGCAAATGGTTGGCGTGGTCATTATTATTACGGCCGTAATTCTGCCAAACGTGTTAAATATGCGACGAGTTCGGCCATAGTTCAGGTCAATACCAAACTCAAAATGAACATGTTGTACTGGATTCATTTTTGTACTGTGTTTTTTGTTTCACGTGAAACATTCATCTAATTGATGCTCTTTATGAATAGTTGGTGGGTACCTTATTTATATAAATGATAAAATGTGCCTCACTTAGGGACAACTTGAATTGAAAGGTGGTCAGGCTGATGGCACTAACCTATCGGATCGTCCGCGCTGAAGCAGACAGTGATTTTGGAAAAATTCGACAGTTATATTATGAGACCTGGCAATCAGCATATCGTGATTTGATGCCTGCAAGTTATTTACAGCAATTGACGCCAGCAACTTGGCGGCCGGAACGGCGGTGGCAAAATATGTTGCTGGCAATGACGGCTGATGGTGAAGTTGTGGGTGTTTGCACATTTGGTCCGGCCAGACATGCGAACTATGAGGGGTGGGGCGAACTGTATTCGCTATATGTTCACCCGAACTATCATCATCATGGCATTGGTCAGCAATTAATAATCCAGGCCCACCGTCGCTTAAAGGCGGTCTATCCACAGAATTATCTACTTGTTCTGGCAAATAATGCTGTGGCCCAGCGTTTTTATCAACGTAATGGATTTCACGACACTGGTCAGATTTATGTCGATCATGCGCCGTTTGGTGTTTTGCATGAGCGGATTTTTGAAGATTAACGCAAAAAAACGAGCCTTGTGCTCGTTTTTTTATAGTTTAGCAATCAATTGGCGTGCGACCGCGCGTGCTGAGAACGGATTTTGACCAGTGATCAATTGGCCGTCAGTAATTGCATATTCGCGATAAAATCGATGCTGACTAAAGATAGCACCGTGAGCAGTAGCTCGTTCACGGTTAAGGAACGGGACGATCCGTTTTTTGCCGGCAATCAGCTCTTCAGTTGCGATAAAGCCCGTAATGGTTTTGCCAGCAATCAAGTATTGGCCCGTTTGGTCTTTGATGTTTAGGAGGCCAGCAATTCCGTGACAAACGGAGGTCACATATCCACCATGTTGATAAATGGCCAGTGCGATGGCTTGTAACTCAGGGTTGTCCGGAAAGTCCCACATCACACCGTGGCCCCCGGTATAGTAAATAGCAGTGTAATCATCGGGATCGACCTGACTAGGCTTGAGCGTGTTCTTAAGGGCCCGATTAATGAAGTCAGAATCTTCATACACGGCCATTGTGGCGGCATCGGTATATTTCATACTACGCGGGTCAAGGGGCACGAAGCCACCATTAGGACTAACATAGTCAACGGCAATTTGGGCTTGCTGCATTTCATCGACGAACTCAGCGGCTTCACCTAACCAAAGACCAGTCGGCTCATTAGTTCCTTGGTAACGAGTGATATTGGTTTCGACAATTAAAACTTTTTTCATTGATCATGACTCCTTAAAAAGATTGATTTGAAGTTAGCTAATTAGGTTGAATACTGATAATGATTTTACCGGTAGCATGACCGGAATGCGAGTATTCTAACGCGTCGTTGATGTCGGTGAGGGGGATAATCCGATCAATAACTGGCTTAATAACGTCCTGTTCAATTAGTTGTCGCAGGCGTACAAGTTGCTGGCCACTAGGTTGCATGAACAGAAACGAATAGGTAGCTTGGGCTTGTTGTTCCAGTTGACTCAGTTTCCGCGTTGCTAGACCCAATAACCATTGTTTCCATATTGGCAGTCCGTAATCCTTACCAAAACGCGCGTTTGGCAGTCCGGCAATGCTGACAATCTGACCGCCTGGTTTGATAATCTGAAAAGCGGCCTCGAGGGATTGCCCGCCACGAGTATCTAATACGGCATCGTAATGGGATAATACATCAGTAAAGTCTTGCTGATGATAGTCAATGATTTTATCAGCACCTAGTGATTGAACGAGGTCAAAATGTTTCGCACTGGTAGTGGTTGCGACGTAAGCGCCGAGATATTTGGCCAGTTGAATGGCAATAATCCCAATACCACCCGAACCGCCGGGAATGAAAACCTTCTGTCCCGGCTGGATGTTCATTATATCGTGTAGTGCTTGGTAACTGGTTAAACCTACTAATGGAATTGCAGCGGCTTCTTCAAAATTGAGATTGGCTGGTTTCAGTGCGATGGCTTGATGATCAATGGCGATAAATTCAGCAAAGGTTCCAATTCGATCTTTGGGTGCGCGACCGTAAACAGCATCACCAACTTTAAAGCCCGGTACTTGGTCGCCAACGGCAGTAATTACACCGGCAAAGTCACTGCCCATAATTAGTGGCATGGTGTATTGTAGTAACAATCTTAGATCGCCATCTTTGGTTTTCAAATCGATTGGGTTGACACTGGCGGCAACGATTTTGACGAGAACATCGGTGGGAGCTATTGTCGGAACAGGGACTTCTGTCACCATGGGGGTTATTTGCTTGTATTTAGTAATAATGGCAGCTTTCATAGTGGACTCCTAACATATTGGTTTAAATGTTTAACATCTTGAACAAACCATGCTGTTGATTCTAGTCGCTTACTTACAAAAAGTCAACGATTAATTCTTGACTTTCAATTTTAGCAAGCGTTAAATGGTTTAAGAATACGAACCGTAATTGGAAAGGTGTGATTTTTTGGCAGAACGAACGATGGCAATATTTAAGAAGGGTGTTCCGATTTTTACAATTCTTCAAGACGAAAATCGGCAACGGATTTTGGTGATGCTGTGCCGGACTGATCAGATGACGGTTAACCAAATTACAGCGCAAATCGCCTTATCACGGCCGGCCGTATCGCACCATTTGAAGTTGATGCTGGATGCCGGCATTTTAGCGGTTAGCAAAACAGGTACTGAACGTTATTACCGCGCTAACATGACGGCGACTCTAAAACTATTGAAGGCACTCACTGCGTCATTAGAAGCCGATTTAGCCCATACTCAGTCTGTAGACGAATAAAAAAATGAATCAGAGTGAAAAAAGCTGGTACTTTTGGAATGACGCCTCTCATTCCAAAAGTACCAGCTTTTAGTTCACTTATGCATTTCAGCGCACTGAATCACCAGTACTTGAAATGGATGGCGCCATTTAATGATTATCAGTGAGCTAACGACATGATATCGTTATTATTAATTTGAGGATGGCACTTGAATATCTTTGAAGGTGTGCCGATAAAGTAACCAGCCAAGTAAGCACGTTAAGACATCAGCGACCGCTTGAGCCCAAATAATACCAGTTAGTCCAAAGAACTGTGCCAGAATAACGATGGCGATACCTAGTAAGATTGCTTGCCGCGAAAGAGCCATGGCTAGGGCACTCAAACCCGCACCGACTGATTGAAAGACGGTCGTGAACACGAGGATGAAACCCACTAATGGTGTCGTAATCAACATCGCTCGCAACATCTGTGTACCCATAGTGACAATGGCTGGTTGATTCATAAATAGTTTAATAAGTTGAGGCGCAAAAATCATTAGAATAATCGCACAAATGGTTGCGTAGCCACCCTCGACTTTTAAATCGAAGCGCAACGTTGCCCGTAGTCTTTGCCAATTTTTAGCACCGTACGTGTAACCAACTAAAGGCTGGGCCCCAAAAGCAAAGCCGACCATGACCATCATAACGACCATGTAAACTTTTTGAACGATTCCCATGGCCGCCACGGCTTGGGCGCCGTATGCGGCTAAGTAGCTGTTTAAGATCATCATGCCAAAACTCTGGGTTAGGTTAGTCAGTGAGGCTGGGATTCCAACTGCGACAACGGCTTTAAGGGTCGGTCGCGAGATATGGGCTAACTTTGGTGCTAAGGAAAGCGTTTTGGCTCGGCGCATAAAAAAGACTAACAGACTGGTGTTGACCGCGTACCCCAAAACGTTGGCAAAAGCAACGCCCGAAGCACCCCAGTGAAAGCCAAATAAGAATAAGGGATCGAGAATAATGGTCAGAACCGTCCCACTGATGGTCGCAATCATGGAAAGTTGTGCCAGGCCCTCCGTTCGGATAATGTTACCGGGAACCAGTGAAACGATGATAAAGGTTGATCCTAATACCAATATACGATAGAAGTCCGCAATGTAGGGACGGGTAGCTGCAGTAGCACCTAGCAAGCCTAAAATTGGTTGTTCGAATAGTAATAATAAGGCTGTCAGTACTAAGCTAAGCGCGATCGCAATGTAAAAACAAAAGCTACTGATACGTGCACTTTGGTGATAATCATGACGGCCAAGGACTCTTGAAATAACGGCACTCCCACCGAGGCCAAAAATATCACCAACTGCTAACATAAACGAAAATAGCGGACTGCCGAGGGCAATACCAGCAACTAAATCAGCATTACCAGTTTGAGCAACAAAAAATGTATCTGCTAAGTTATAAATCATGCTGGCAACCATGCCAAGAACCACAGGAAAGGCTAAATGGAAATACGCTTTGGGAATCGGGGCCTTCTCAAATAAATCATTCATAAAAATAAGTCACTCCTTCTCTGAACGGTCGGTCGAAGCGTGACTAGACGAACAGAAAGATAATATAAGTTAATGATACGCTTGACTGTCAAGCTGCTCAATGCACCAAACTGATAAGGACGGTCAGCTAAAGGAACGACAAAAAAAGCATTGCCCAGTGTTTCAGCGGCAATGCTAAAAATTAACGTGAATTTTTAAGAGATTAACGTAAGTCGATTTGGTGAAGGTTAGCCGGCATCTGACCAACATGATGGCCGACCGTTCCTGCGTGCATCGCTTGTGCGCCATTGATAAAGTGCACACCAGTGGCTGCAATTAATCCCATTCCTAATACTGTAATAATACTTAATACCATCATTATTCACCCGTTTCTGATTATTTCTGCACTTCTATTGTAGCGCTTACATCACCATTGTCATTTGAGTTGTATTAGAATGGAATTAAGTTTTTCACTTTTTCAGGTGGACATTAGTATTGGAATGGAATAAGTACGCATTGTGCGAGTTAATTTGTCATCGATTATGATTAAAACGTGCCATTTTTTAAATTCAAAAGCAGCCAGCTTAGGTTCGCTGGGAACAGTTCGAGTTAGCGTAAACTTGCTTAGAGTGCGCGTCCTACACCGACCTCCAGGCATTTCTGCCAATTGCCGGAACGTGGTGGGCACAGATTTGAGCCGAAAACCCACGTCTCAAATACTGGCCTTTCACTAACCAAGCACAGGACGCTTGCTAAGTGAAATTTCACCACTGGGCATTGTCAGAAACGCCTTCCAGTCGGGACAGTATTCGAATGGCAGACAGTAAGGGACCTAACTTTTGTTGGACTCATCATTGTTCTTCATAAACAGCAATTTTGTCGAGCAGCTGTCAGGTAGAAAATGACATTGTGATAGCTCACTATTTCGGAATCGCCATAGTAATAATCGAACGTCTCAACAAAGTGGTTAATGTAACCCTAACGTTTCTTTTAAGGTTCCATCATCAAAATAGTCAGCGACCAATTGTACCAAGTTAAGTGGCTGTTCATCAGCCATTCGAGCGGCTTACCGACTGGAGGAGCTGGGTGACAATGCTCAGTAGCCAAATTATTCTTAGTCGGAAGTGGGTTGCTTCCGGCTTAGAATAAGACTCGTATTTGAGACTGGGCGGGTTGTGCACGGGCTCTAATCGACGTCGGCTTACGTTCCAGCAATTGTCACCCAGCCCCGGAGGTCGGAATCGGACGCGCATTGCTGACGAACAGGAATCCATCTGTTTGGCACGTTTTAATCAAGGCTAATGCTAAATAGCGGCTAGCATAACGCATAACGCATAACGCGTAACAAGTAAAAAATTAGTAACGAAAGTGAGTGATATTTTGGACGTGCAAGAAGGATACATGCCATTTAATGGTTATCAGACGTATTATCGAATCGTAGGGGATCGGCAATCAAATAAGACACCGTTAGTTTTGCTACATGGTGGTCCAGGATCAACGCATAATTACTTTGAAGGATTTGATGACCTGGCCGTTCAAACGGGACGACCAATCGTCATGTATGATCAATTAGGCTGTGGGCGTTCATCGATACCTGATGACGATCAATTATGGCAAGCCGCAACGTGGGTGGCAGAGTTACAGGCGTTACGTACGTATTTAGACTTACCCGAGATTCACTTACTAGGGCAGTCCTGGGGTGGTATGCTAGCTATTATTTATGGTTGTGACTATCGACCACAGGGGATTAAAAGTTTGATTTTAGCCAGTACCTTGTCTTCAGCCCGACTGTGGGCTCAGGAACAGCATCGGATGATTCGGTTAATGTCCCCAGCGGATCAGTCGGCTATTGCGACAGCAGAACGGTTACAGGATTTCACAGGTGCTGCCTACCTGACTGCTAATCAACATTTTATGACGCAACATGCGTCGGGCCCGATTACTGCTGATGATCCTGAATTCCTACGGCGATCAAAACGGGTGGGGACCACGGCTTATAATGTAGCGTGGGGTCCCAATGAATATAATCCGACTGGTACGTTGGCGGATTATGAGTATACCGACCGATTACAGTATTTGCAGATGCCAACTTTAGTCACCAGTGGAACGGATGATTTGTGTACGCCATTAGTCGCTAAGACCATGGTCGACCAGTTACCTCATGCGACTTGGACGTTATTTCCCCGTAGCCGTCACATGGCGTTTATCGATGAAAACACGACCTATATGACGCGATTGCGTCACTGGCTAGCAGCCCATGATTAGAGAAATGAGCGTAATCATTTCCCGGGAAATAATTTGCTGAATAGCTAGATTGAGAAGTTTATCGGCGTGATCTGATTTTGTTTGGCTGTCACTATAATGATTATTAAAAGGTTTAAAGTAGACCAAAGCGCCTGTGGAAGTTAGCCTTCTGCGGGCGCTTTGGTGATTGCTGTGATGATGTTTAATGTTGATAGATAAAGACGAATCGATTGGCCGTCGAGCGCTTCTCGTCAAATTGATAATCGGGATGGTCAAATGTGCGAATGGCCGTCACATCATCGATTTGATGTTCAGCCAAAAAACGGACCATGGCCCCACGTGCCATCTTAGCTAATGTGGCTTTAGTCTTGAGTTTGCCGTCGATAAGGCTTGCAAAGACAATATCAATCATTGATTGATGCGGAGCCAGATAAGGTGCAATGGTCTTAGCATATTCTTGAGAAGCAAGATTGATAATTGGTTCTGGCCGCGGAGTCAGTGCCTGATAGAGGCGGTCGCCCCAAAACGCATAGAGGTTCTTGGCTTGACCAACAGCCAACCGTGCTTGCATTTCTAACCGATAAGGAACGATACCATCAAACGGTCGGAGAATGCCATAAAAACCTGACAAGATTCGTAAGTTTGCCTGAATATAGTCAAGGGCTGGTTGGGTAAAGACGTCCGGGGCCATGTAACGGTACTGAATACCGCTGTAACTGAGAATAGCGGGAGTCAGATTGCGGGTCAGGTCAATTTTTTGAAGCCAATCATAATTAGGTTGGGCTAGTTTGTCACTGCAATGCCATAAGGTCTTGGCCTCAGGATAGGTGAGGTGTTGCAGTTGAGCCAGTAATTGTTGCGTCTGATCAAGATAGATTGGTTCAGTTAGGGCTGGAAAGGCATCTTGGTCGATAATCATTTTTTTCGCAGGTGCAATGATGATTTTCATAAGGTCACTACTTTCGAAGCGTTCAGTTTATAAATAATGTTGATAGCATTTAAAGCAAAAACTAAGCTATAGAAATATGATAGCACATTAGACAAACGTACGTTCCTAAAACTATCAATTGCGGTATAATGAAATTATGATACTAATTGAGTAAAAGGAGTTTGTCGGTATGGATATTTCACTATTAAAACAAGTGGTTCAATCAACTAATAAGATTGCCCTCAGCACGGCCGTCAATAATGAAGCAGATGTTAAAATTGTTAACTTTGTCTGGTACGAAGCACAACCAGATACGCTATACTTCTCATCAGTTAAGACAAGTCCCGCTTTGAAGGTTTATGACCAGAATCCGGATATTGCATTCATTACGATTCCTAATGATGGAACAGCGGGCAATCCATATCTACGAGCCCAACACGTTAAGTTACAACGGTCAACTAAGACGATGACTGACTTGCTACCCCAATATTTAGAAACAGTTCCGAATTATCAACAAGTCTGGGATGCTATTGGATCGACACTCGTTGTTTTTGAATTAAAACTAACTGATCTTTTTGTTGACGCGGGTGTTGGTGGCGAGAAGCAAACACTGACTTTTAATTAACACTGGATTCCTATACTAAAAGCGTTTCAAGGCCGGCTTAGGTTAAGCTACGGTCTTGAAACGCTTTTTGGTCGGGTAATTTTAGGAGCAACATATGAGGTGTTACTTCACATATGCGGTCCGATAATTGGCGGCACCGCTGAAATTATTATAGATGACGCCCTTTAAGTGCGACTTAACGAGCAGATGGGAACGGCCTTCATAGAGTGGGGTCACGGCCTGATCAGTTAGCGCCGTTTTAGCGGCTTGAACTAAGTCTTGATAGCGCTTGGTCGCGTTCAAAGCATCTGGACCATCAGCGGCTTGCATTGCCTGGTCGTAAGCCTTGCTTTGATAGTGGCCCATGTTGGAGTTGCTGTCGCCAGTCAAAATTGTTAATGATTGTGAAGGGTCGGCAAAATCCATACTCCAGCTAGTTAAATTAAGCTGGAAGGCTCCCTTGGACACTTTACCTAGCATTGCGGTAAATGGCATTGCCTTGATTGTTACCTTTAGTCCGGGGAGGTGACTGGTCAATTGTCCCTGGATGAATTCAGCGACCTGATGTGAGTTGTCATCATCACCACAAGTAATCGTTAACGTTAGCGATTTTTTGCCCAATTGTTGTTGTGCTTTATGATAAGCGGCTCGAGCCTGGTTGAGATTATAATTAACAGTACCATCAACGGTCGCATCATTGACAAAATCGGTACCAGTTTTAGGATTCTTAGCCATATTGCGCACACCAAAGCTTTTGGCTGGAAGCGAACCATTTTCTAGAACTTTGTTGGTCAGTTGCGACCGGTTGATTGCTAAGGATAAAGCGGTGCGGAGTTCACGGTTGGCTGCTACATGGTCATGGTGATTGTATTGAATAAAGCTGATTTGACCACCTGCAAGTGTTTTGAGTTCTTGATTATTTTTATTCTGGACACTCTGCTCGCCATTAAGTGTCACACTATCTAACTTATTAGATTGATATAAATTATAGGCAGTCGTATTGGACTTAATAACCTGATAATTGATTTGGTGCAGTTTCACCAGTTTGTGATCGTAATAAGCTGAATTTTTCTTTAAGGTCCACGTATTATTAGTCCCGGTCCAGCCAGTAAGCGTAAATGGCCCGTTGTAGACGGTCGTCGCGGCTGAAGTCCCGTACTTCTTCCCGTATTTGTTAACAGCAGGTTGATTGACCGGATAAAAGGTCGAAACAGCTAAAATCTTTTTAAAGTAGGCGACGGGTTTGCTTAACGTGATTGTTAATTGATAGTCACCATTAGCTTTGACACCAAGGGTTGATGGCTTTTTCTTGCCGGCTGCAATGGCGTCAGCATTTTTAATGTTCGTGAAGACATAGGTGAATTCAGATTTACTTTTTGGATCAAGAGTTCGTCTCCATGAATAGACAAAATCGTGAGCGGTCACCCTGTTACCGTTACTCCAGCGCGCATCGTGGCGTAATTGAATGATATAGGTATGACCACCATTGGTAACAGTTGTCTTAGTAGCCAAAGCGTTGACGGGTTGGCTCTGACTGTTCAGCCGATAGAGCCCCTCGTCAACTTGGGTGACTTGGCTATTAGAAACGCTGTCCGTCATTTTAGCGGGATCTAAGCTCATAATTTCTGAGCCAGCTGATAGGTTGATAACTTGTGATTGTTTAGTCGTAGCTGGGTGTGAGTGGGCGTTGACGGTAAAGCCGATGCCGCCAATAATGACCACGCTGCCGATTGTTAAAATTAATTTGTGTGTTCCGGATAAACTCATAATTAAATCCTCCAAAAGTATAATTGTATTTGGTTAGTTTGATCCATGAGTTTTGCCATCGTTTCGTGACCATTTATTTCACCCCGTTTTTATCGTCAAAAAAACCGTCCTTATCCAGCCAATGCTGTGTTAAGGACGGTTTGATAACCGCGGTGCCACCTTAATTGAGTGTTCGCCAATTTAGTGATTAAATCACGCGTACACTCCTACTCCATAGGAAACTAACATTTCCCTGACAACTGACGTATGTCGCACGTCTTTCCGTACTCTCAACTGACGTTAATTTCGGCAAAGCCCTCGGTGGTCCATTTAATTACCTGCGTTCGGCCATACTCTCAGCAACGATGACTCTCTGTGCGGGCACGATAATCTTGATCTCCACCTCATTGGTTTATAAGGACGATATTTTGTTGAAGTGAGTATACCGCTTTTGAAAATTAGTTGTCAAGAGCTGGGAAAATATTGTTCAACTATAAATTTAGTCAAACAGAAAACGATGTTCGTAAATAAACCGAGGATTAATATAGTGTCGAGTGGCATTGATTGCGTGGTTTTTAATAACGGCTGCAAGCATTAATTACTTTCATTATGCGCGAATAAAAATTATAATGACATCAATAATGTAAACGGATTCAATATTGCGGTGACAAGATTAAGGAGGGCTAAACATGAGCTTTAGAGTTGTAGCCGGTTATTTCGGTGAATTTAGTGATGAAGCGAAGCGGGCCAATCAAGACTTAGGTGTAATCGGCATGTCGTTTCAGTATCAATGTAATCTCGTTTATCCAGAAGGGGCGGGGCCAAACTTTGGTTTTCGAACCGACGCGCAAGCGATTGATGTGTTCGATGCGTTAAAAGTTAGTTACGATGGTTTCAAAGTGCAAGCTGGCCTGATTAAGGCGATGGGACTAGTTGATTATCAATTGGTTGGTGGTCGTTACGAACTAGTCGGCCATGATTTCCGAGAATTACCTTTAGCTGAGATCAATGCGAACTTGGAAACGATGCCCGGACTCTTGGCTCAGGGACCGATGCCAGTTCGATATGTGACTTATCGTCGGACGGATGACCCTATTGACGCGGTTGGCTTTAGTGGCAACTGGGCACTAGGAGATAGCGGTGGCTTTCGACAGTTAAGTGAGACGTTGGCAGAACCAATGCAAGCACCAGTGGCGGCGCTAATTAAGGCAATTGATCAACTTGGTTTAACGTTACAACAAATTAATCTACCCACACCGCAAAGTTCAACGGCTTTGCCGACACATTTGAGTGATGATGTTCATCAAGCGAACGTTGACGTGTGGGTGGTGTTAACACAGCCACAAGGTGACGAGCAGCAAGTTTTGCAGACCATTCATAACGCTCAAGAGTGTAATGAAAAATTGTGCGAAGCGCTGACTCGTGTTTATTTGAAGTAGGATGTTTCACGTGAAACAACTGGCACTTGGCAGTCCGTTATTTTCTTTAGTGCGTTGCATGATATGATACGCACGAACCGTAACACATCTTCACGGGAGAAAATATGTTATTAGAAACTTATCAGCATCGCTCATTTATCAAACAAACTGGCAATATTTCTATCGAACGTGATTGGGAAAAGCTTTTCGATGAAGCGTGGTTGATTAAGCATCTTCGTGGCTATCGCTAAGCTCAAGACTTAGAGGGGAGTGGTTTGATGATGACATCGACACCACGGTTATTACAAGCCATTCAACAAACGACCACCGCAATTTTAAAAACAAACCTTGTTGGTATTTACCTGCATGGATCCTATGTTTTAGGCTCATATAACGAACAGGTGAGCGATTTAGACTATCTGATCGTTGTTCGGCGTTCGTTAACATTAGCTGAAAAACGGCAGTTAATGACAGCTACCATAACGCAATTGTGGCCATTAGCGCCACACAAGGGATTGGAGTTTCACGTGCTGTTACTTAGTGCAACTCAGCATTTTGCGCATCCTTGCCCATTCGATTTTCATTTTTCAAAATACCATTATGAGCATTATCAACAGGCACCGCTGGCCTACCTAAAGACGATGCACGGTACTGATCCTGATCTTGCTGCCCACTTAACAATTCTCCAAGCAGCGGGACAAGTCTTGCTTGGACCAGCCATTACAACGGTCTTTGGCCCCATTCCTGCGGTGGCCTACTGGGACAGTATCAAGTCTGATATCGCGAATGCTGAAACGGCGATCGTTCAGTTACCAATGTATACGGTATTAAACCTTTGTCGAGTTCGCGCTTACCAGCAAGATCAGTTAATTATTTCTAAGCAGGCCGGGGGTGAATGGGGGACAGCTGCCAACACAGTGGCATCCGTTGATCAGGCAGGCGTCAGCAGCCTATGCTGGTCAACAGGACGAACAGGTTATACGATGGTCACGTCCAAACTTAGTGGCGTTTGCACGAATCATGTTAGCCGAGTTGGGCTTAAAATCAGAATAGTTTGTGAGTTTAACAAAAAATGCTTACTGGCGATCATCCACCAATAAGCATTTTTGTCACCACCAACTTAAAGTCGGCTGTTATAAATCAAGAAACTAATGTAGCAGTTATCGCCATCAGGTAAATCATAGCCAGTGTTTTCGTTGCTACCGTCATTTTCGTGTAAAACAACGAATTCACCAGAACCATAATCTTGGTCGTTTAAATACTTTACTAAACGTTCATCACATTCAGCTAAAGTCTTACCGGTCACAACGCGCCGGTTCCAACCACGATGGATCTCAGTATTTGGATTAAGCATCTCTTCTCAACTCCTCTTAATTATAAAGTCATCAATTGCGCTTGCCAAGCGGGTTGCTGATCAAGATCAGCGCGCGTTAGGTCAGCGTTGACTTGGTGGGTACTGTTAAAAATAATGAAACGTTCACCAACGGCTTGGACTTGCTGGTAGTTATGGCTTGCCATGATGATAGTTTTGCCGGCAGCTTGTAGCCGTTGCAGTAGGGTTAGCATTTGCTGCTGAGCGGCAATTGTTAAGCCGTTCAGCGGTTCATCTAACAATAAAATTTCAGGGTTCAAGGCGAGAACGCTGGCTAGTGCCACGCGCTTCTTTTCACCACCTGAAAGTTGGTAAGGGACCCGGTCTGCTAAGTTAGCACAGTCCGTTAATTGTAAGCAGTCGGCGACGCGTTGCGCAACCATGGCTGCTGATAAACCGAGTTGTCGGGGACCGAAAGCGACTTCCTCAGTGACCGACGTGTTGAATAGTTGAACATCAGTATTTTGAAAGACCATGCCGATCCGCTGATGAAGTTGTTGTCGATTTTGGGCATCAGCGAGATAAGTGGTCGTAATCGGCTGATCGTGAAACTGATAAGTGCCACTAGTTGGACTAGCTAATCCACTCAATAGTCGTAAAAGGGTCGATTTACCAGATCCATTGGGCCCCATTAGACAGACAAAGTCGCCTGAGTTGACCGTTAAGCTGAGGTCCTTCAAGCCACACGTATCAGGATAATCATAGCAAATATTCACCAATTTAATCAATACCACGTTAATGCCTCCAAAAAATAAATAATATCCAGACAATAATCGCTGGGCTCAGGGCAAGATAATCGCGCCAATGGGTACGACGCCCGGTTGAGCGCGCGTAATGACCATTGAACCCGCGTGCTTCCATGGCAGCGTATAGTTCTAGCGCATAAGTGTAACTTTTAAGATATAAATTACCAAATAATGCGCCGATTAAACGGTATGGATGAGCCGTTGGGGCGACCGTCCGCAATTCTAGTGCTTCCATCGTCAGCAATAGATGTTGGCCGAGCATTCGTAAGTACGTGATGGCAATGGCCAAAGTCATAATTAATAGATCAGGGCAATGGAGTGCCTTCAAGCCAGCCAATAAATCTTGAAACGGCGTGGTTAGACGGTAATATTGAGCGTTTGCCAGCATTAGACTGGTTTTAAGGCCAAAGAATAATAGCGTGGTGGGACCGGCTAACCAGTAGCTCGGTAATACGAACAGCATGGCCATCCCAACACTGATTAGCCAGCTTCCCATAAAACGGCGCAGTTGGCGTGGAGGTAACCATAATAATTGGCACCCAACTAATAGTGCTAGGCCCCATAACAGAATGAGATTATTACTTAAAGCAATTAAAATGACGAGCAACAGGAGCTGAATTAATTTGAATTGCGGTGCAACGCGCCAATGAGACGTTGCCGTGACTGGCGCTGGCTGTGCTAGTCGACTGAGTAATTGGCGTAGGTGACGCTGATTACGTTGCCAAAATTTCGCTTTAATAGCAGGTGTTGGCGTGGTGGTCGTAGTTTGCAGCCAAGCTGGAATATCAGTGTTGGGACGTGTCGGTTTCATGTTGAAGACCTCGAATCAAAAGTAAGAAAATCAAAACAGCGGTAATGGCCGATAAAATATAACCCACACTGACCGGTAAGCCCGCGATGGCGTAATCACTGAACAGGGCCTGAAAATGGAACCCGTGGACCATTCCTTGAGGCGCGTGAGTACTGATATGTTGTTGCGCTAGCCGTTGCTGTAATTCTTGGGGGCTCCATTCGCCCCAAGCCGTATTGCTAGCCAACAAGCCTAATGGTGATAACACCGCTAATCCGAGTAGCAGTGCGATCCACGGCCGCTGATTGCGCCGAGTGGGTGTCTGATAGAGGTTAGTCGGTGCGACTCGTTTTACAAATTGAAAGACAAGCAGTGTGAAGACGACTTCGACCCAGCCGGCGACTAATAAGTGAGCCGTCAACATTGCGGGTATCGTAATGTTGAGGCCGTATGGGCAGTAGAGCGGCGCACCACTTGCCGTATGAGCCAGTATGGGTTGTAACCCGAGCTCGATACCAGCAACTAGCGCCGCCATATTAATGCCCAAGTAAGCACCAATTGCGAGCCCCAACTTTTCATGGTGCCATTTTTGACCTAGGCGATAGCAGGCGTAGCCGACAAACGGCATAATGACCGCCATATTCAACGCGTTAGCGCCAAAGGCTAGGATACCGCCATCACCGAATAATAAGGCTTGTAGTAGTAACGTCACGGTCAGCGCAAGACACGCCGCCCATGGGCCAATCAAGACAGCTAACAGGGTTCCCCCGACAGCGTGAGCCGTGGTCCCACCTGGAATCGGCAAGTTGAACATCATAATTAAAAAAGCCAATGAAGCGGCGATGCCGAGCATTGGCAGGGTTTCATGATGTTTTTTGATTTGAACTTTAACTTTTAAAACGGCGACGGTCCAGACGGGAGCCATCGCGGTGACCAACGTTCCGCAAGTTGCGGGACTTAAATAATTATCCGGAATATGCACGGATGAGCACCTCACTAATTTGCAATTTGATCTAAGAGGTAACTAACATCTTGAATAATAAATTTGTGATTTTTGACCGTAATGACGCCGTCTGTTCGTAATTCCTTGAGCATCCGGTTGACACTGCTCCGGGAGCTGATACCACAGAAACCGGCAATGTCGTCATTGGTGACCACAAAGTCAATCAGAATCCCTTCGTTAACTTTTCGTCCGAACAAATCAACAAGACTATAGATAAAGGCACAAATGGCCCCTTTTTTACCGTTCATGACCATCCGTTGCAGTCGAAGAATGTTTTCGGACAACTTTTTACGGTAATAATTTTTAACGTAGTTTTGCAGTTCAGGCGTGCTGTTGACGTACTTCCAAAAAGCGACCCGGTTGACCTGATAAAAAGTGGCGTATTCGGACTCAATACGGACGTTAAACGGTTGATCCGTAGAACGAGAAACTTCATCACGCAGCAGGGAGATCACGTCGGGCTTGGCAATATAAGATAAATTATATTCGCGACCGTCTTGTAAAATAATGCTGTTTTTGATGATGCCGTCCTTTAAGACGTACGTATAGTGTTCGGCTAAACCATGATAGGTCAGGTAAGTATGCCGCTTTTTTTTGATTGTCGGCACGTGATGGGCTTCCAAATAACTTAGTAAATATTCAATATCAGTTAATACCATCTTAGTTTTTCAGTTCTTTCGTGAATAATTTTTAAGGTTGAGGTCAGTAAAAATAGCGATTCTCAACAGTAATCACGACGATAACGCTACTTAAGCATAGCGGTTTTCATGATTGTGACAATCGCATTTAAAGTATACATTTGTTAACTATTTTTGAAAACTTAAAATGTAACGGACAAGTTATCCGTCTTCTAGTATAACAAAACGTGCATGTAAAAATTAGTTTTTAGAGAAAGAGGATGGCTAAAAGTCATGGTTGCAATTGATTTACCATATGACAAGCGCACAATTACGGCTCAGATTGATGATGAAAATTACGCCGGTAAGTTAGTGTCGCAAGCTGCAACATATCATAACAAATTATCAGAACAGGAAACGGTCGAGAAGTCGCTGGATAATCCAATCGGCTCCGATAAGCTGGAGGAACTTGCTCGTGGGAAGCATAATATTGTGATTATTAGTTCCGATCACACGCGCCCAGTTCCTTCACATATTATCACCCCGATCCTATTGCGGCGGTTACGGTCAGTGGCGCCCGATGCACGGATTCGGATCCTCGTAGCTACTGGTTTCCATCGGCCATCAACCCACGAAGAATTGGTGAATAAGTATGGTGAAGACATCGTCAATAACGAAGAAATCGTGATGCATGTCTCAACCGATGACAGTAGTATGGTCAAGATTGGCCAATTACCATCTGGCGGCGATTGCATTATTAATAAGGTCGCTGCTGAAGCAGATTTGCTAATCTCCGAAGGCTTTATCGAATCACATTTCTTTGCTGGTTTTTCAGGTGGTCGGAAGTCCGTTTTACCTGGGATTGCTTCATACAAGACGATTATGGCGAACCATTCCGGCGAATTTATTAACTCACCGAAGGCCCGGACCGGTAATTTAATGCATAATCCGATTCATAAGGATATGGTGTACGCTGCTCGGACCGCTAAACTTGCCTTTATTATCAATGTTGTTTTAGACGAAGATAAAAAAATCATTGGGTCATTTGCCGGTGACATGGAAGCCGCCCATAAAGTGGGCTGTGACTTTGTCAAAGAACTTTCTAGTGTACCAGCCATTGATTGTGACATTGCGATTTCGACGAATGGTGGTTATCCGCTTGATCAAAATATTTATCAGGCCGTTAAAGGAATGACCGCTGCTGAAGCAACAAACAAAGAAGGCGGCACGATTATTATGGTTGCCGGTGCTCGTGATGGTCACGGTGGTGAAGGGTTTTATCACAACTTAGCTGACGTTGATGATCCTAAGGAATTCCTGGACCAAGCAATCAACACGCCACGGCTTAAAACTATTCCTGACCAATGGACGGCCCAAATCTTTGCTCGAATCTTAGTTCATCATCACGTGATTTTTGTGTCAGACCTCGTTGATCCTGATTTGATTACGAATATGCATATGGAACTGGCCAAGACGTTAGATGAAGCCATGGAAAAGGCCTATGCGCGCGAGGGTCAAGCCGCTAAAGTGACGGTTATTCCTGATGGTTTAGGCGTTATTGTGAAGTAGTATGGCAACCACAGCAGAAATATTACAACAAGTGGCGGCAGGGCAATTAAGTCCGACGGCGGCTGCCCAACAGTTAGAAGCGGGCAAAACAGCGGCATTAGGTTTTGCCAATGTCGATTTAGATCGTCAACGCCGCAATGGCTTTCCTGAGGTCATCTACGGTGCTGGTAAGACGGCAACCCAAATTGTGGGTATCGTGCAAGCCTTGTCCCAACAGACGTTGCCGATTTTAACGACCCGGTTATCCGCAGAAAAATTCGCGGCACTCCAACCAGCGTTACCAACGGCTGTCTATCATGCCACTGCGCAGTGTATGACGGTCGGGGAACAACCCGCACCGAAAACACCAGGGTACATTGCTGTGGTGACGGCGGGGACCTCCGATCAACCGGTTGCTGAAGAAGCAGCAGTAACCGCGGAAACTTTTGGCAATCGTGTTGAACGAGTCTATGACGTGGGTGTTGCGGGAATCCACCGACTGTTTGCCAAGTTGGATGTGATTCGTGGTGCCCGGGTGGTCATTGTGATTGCGGGCATGGAAGGTGCGCTGGCCAGTGTCGTTGGTGGACTAGTTGATAAGCCCGTGATTGCAGTGCCGACCAGCGTTGGTTATGGTACTAGTTTTCAAGGTATGACCGCGCTATTGACCATGCTCAATAGCTGTGCGTCGGGGATTACCGTTGTCAACATTGATAACGGCTTTGGTGCCGCCTACTCAGCTAGTATGATCAATCAAATGTAAGATTCAGTTAACTGAACAAGGAGAAGATAAATGCAAACACTTTATTTAGACGCTTTTTCGGGGATTAGCGGTGATATGTTTCTGGGCGCGTTACTCGATTTAGGACTTGATTTTGAGCAATTAAAAACCGAATTGGCTAAGTTACACGTGCACGGTTATGAATTAACGCAGCAACGGGAAGCCCAGAGTAGCATCTATGGCACGAGCTTTGATGTTCAGGTTGCGGGTGGTAAGGACCATGGTTTTGTGGAACATCACCATCATCAGCATGAAGCTGGGCATCATCATGATCATGAAGCGCGTCATTTAGCTGATATTGAGGCGTTAATTGACGGCAGTGACTTATCAGATACCGTGAAACACCACGCGAAAGCGATCTTTATGGAAATTGCGCAAGCGGAAGCAGCGGTTCATCACATGCCACTAGCTGAAGTTCATTTCCATGAAGTGGGCGCGTTGGATTCGATTGTTGATATTGTGGGCTGCTGTATTGGGTTGGAATTGATGCAGATTGATACCATCATGGCTTCACCGTTAAGTGATGGTAGTGGTTTTATTAACGTTGCCCATGGTCAGATGCCAGTTCCCGTACCAGCCGTGATGCAGATGCGAGTTGGTAGTGCCATTCCGATTCAACAACGGTTGGATGTGCATACTGAATTGATTACCCCCACTGGGATGGGCTTGGTCAAGACGCTCGTACGTGAATTCGGACCGTTACCGGAAAATGCCGTGCCAACTAGAGTTGGTTATGGGTTTGGTAAACGGGACACGGGTGGTTTCAATGCACTGCGAGCCGTATTATTCGAAAAAAAAAACTAAGTCAGCAAATCGTTAACCGGACGGCTGATGCTGTCTTAATGATTGAAGCTAATCTGGATGATCAGACGGGTGAAGGACTGGGGTACGTGATGAACCAGTTATTAACGGCGGGCGCATACGATGTGTTTTTCACGCCCATTCAGATGAAGAAAGATCGGCCGGCGACAAAGTTAACGGTTTTGGGAAACGTTAACGATAAGGACTTACTGACTAAGTTGATTTTACAAGAAACGACGACGATTGGTGTACGTTACCAGACGTGGCAACGTACTATTATGCAACGGCACTTCCTGACGGTCGCAACGCCGTACGGTGACGTTCAAGTTAAAGTGGCGACATATCAAGATATTGAGAAGAAGATGCCGGAATATGCGGATTGTGCCCAGCTGGCGCAGCAATTTCATATTCCGTTTAGAACGGTCTACCAGGCAGCCTTAGTGGCGGTAGATCAATTAGATGAGGAGGCGTAATTTTTTGGTACATCAGTTGATTGCTGAATTTATGGGCACAGCCCTAATGATTATTTTTGGGGTGGGTGTTCATTGTAGTTCCGTATTAAAGGGAACCAAGTATCGGGGTTCCGGTCATATTTTTGCCATTACAACTTGGGGTTTTGGGATTAGCGTTGCCTTATTCATTTTTGGCAATGTTTGCATTAACCCGGCAATGGTTTTGGCGCAGTGTCTATTAGGAAATATCGCATGGTCTTTATTTATTCCGTATTCCGTTGCGGAAGTGCTTGGTGGGGTCGTGGGCTCAGTGATCGTTTGGATCATGTATGCTGATCATTTTAAAGCCTCAACAGATGAGATTTCACCCATTACAATTCGGAACTTATTCTGTACGGCACCAGCCGTTCGTAACTTACCGCGGAATTTCTTTGTGGAATTATTTGATACATTTATTTTTATTTCGGGTATTTTAGCGATTTCTGAGATTAAAACGCCGGGAATCGTGCCAATTGGCGTTGGCCTACTTGTATGGGCCATTGGGATGGGACTTGGTGGTCCAACTGGGTTCGCAATGAACTTAGCTCGAGATATGGGGCCCCGGATTGCCCACGCCATCTTACCAATTGCCAATAAAGCCGATAGTGATTGGCAATACGGTATCATTGTGCCAGGAATTGCGCCCTTTGTCGGGGCAGCAATTGCCGCTTGGTTTATGCATGGCTTTTTTGGAATTAATTAAATTAAATAGAAGAAGGGTTTTATTATGGCAACATTAGCAACAAAAAAAGCAACGTTAGTAGCAGCATTAAAGGATTTACAACGGGTCACCGTGGCCTTTTCTGGTGGGATCGACAGTACCTTAGTTTTGAAGATGGCCCTCGATGTTTTAGGCCGTGACAATGTGACCGCTGTGGTTGCGAACTCTGAATTATTTACGGATGAAGAATTCGATAAAGCGATGAGCTTAGCCGAAGAACTAGGTGCTAACGTTCAAGGAACTACGCTAGACTACTTGAGCGATGACCACATCAAGAACAACACGCCTGATAGCTGGTACTATGCGAAGAAGATGTTCTACAGCCGGTTGAATGACATTGCGGCTAATAACGGTAGTGCCGCTGTCTTAGACGGTATGATCAAGAATGATGAAAATGATTATCGTCCTGGTTTGAAGGCCCGTAGTGAAGCGGGGGCCCGGAGCTTGTTACAAGAAGCTGATTTCTTCAAGACTGACGTTCGGGCCTTGGCACAAGAACTCGGTTTGACGAACTGGAATAAAGTGGCGTCATGCTCTGTATCTTCACGGTTCCCATACGGGACGACGTTGACACATGACAATATTGCTCAAGTAATGGCCGCCGAAAAATATTTGCGTAGTTTAGGTTTTCCAACGGTCCGGGTTCGTTTCCACAATGATATTGCGCGGATCGAATTACCAGAAGCACGAATTGGTGATTTCTTAGTCTTTAACGACCGCGTTAACCGTCAATTACAATCACTTGGATTCCGCTACGTTACCCTTGATTTAGGTGGCTTCCGTAGTGGTCGGATGAATGATACGTTGACCAAGGCACAATTGGCCACTTTCGCCTAGGCCTAATCAAATTAATGATAGTGGTGTCGGGATTAATCGGAGATGGGCGGCTGAACGGCGGTGATCATGGTTCATTCGCCCACCCGATGATAATCGTAACCCCAGCCGATACGCACATGTTGCGATTATCGCCTGACACCCCAAAAAGCGCAGTTCAAGGCCGCCCTTGAGCTGCGTTTTTCGTATCTTCATTTTTAGATCAACAGGCGTCAAAAGTCACGACGAGTTTACCAACGACTTGACCAGCTTGGAGTTGTTGTAAACCACTTACAAGTTGGTCACGGTGCAAGACCTGAGTAATTAGTGGGTCGACCTTGCCAGTTTGGACCAAAGCTAATAAGGCGGCGGTCATTTGCCCAAGATCGGCAACTTGCGCTGGGTTACCGCTACGGTGGGCACCACCGAGGTCCAATTTACTGATAGTTACAACTTGATTACTTGGAAAGTGGTCCGGAGTTGCTAATACACAGACAAGCTGGCCATTGTAAGCTAAGCGCGGTAAGTCCGCATCAGCATGACCAATGGTATTAATGATCAGATCAACACCGTGCTGCTGCGTTAGGTCTTGAATGCATGTGGTCACATCTTCATGATGGTAATCGATTTGGGCATCGGGATGCAGCGGTGCCACGAAGGCTTGCTTGGCCTGTGAAACGGTCGTGAAGACGGTCTTGCCAGCAGCCTTAGCGAGTTGAATAGCCATACTGCCTACACCGCCCGCACCTGCATGGATCAGCACAGTTTGCGCGGCATTTAAATTGGCTTTGCGCAGGAGGGCCTGATAAGCCGTCAATCCAGCGCAGAGACTAGCGGCGGCTGCTTCAAAGCTCACAGTCGTTGGAATCTTAGCTAGCACGGCTGCTGGTAAACTCACGTATTCGGCAAACGTCCCATTATTGGCGAGATTAGCGTGCCCACAAACTCGTTCGCCAGGCCGAAAATTAGTGACCTCAGCGCCAACCGCTTCCACGATTCCAGCTGTGTCTAGTCCTAGTGTGTGTGGATATTGCCAGGCGGCGTTACCCGCCGTAACTAATTTAAAATCTACCGGATTGAGCCCGACTGCTTGGGTCTTGATCAACACCTCAGTTGGCCCGAGGTTGGGCATGGGCCGTTCTTGCCATTGAAGCTGTTTCATAGTTTGAGCGGATGGATCTGGCACAACAAGTGCTTGCATCTTCAATCACTCTTTTCTTAAAGGCATATTTGCTTTTTATTATAACCGGTCGCGGCGGTGAATTTAAACTTTAATGCCTAATTAATTAAGTAGCAATGAGGGTGATTCGGCTAACGGAAAGATTGACGTTAGCGGTTACAATCGTTAGACTAAGGTTAGTAATTGAATATTTTTAAACACTAGGGGTGTCCAAAAATGGGCTGAGATGGTGCTGTAAGTGCCGATCCCTCTGAACCTGTAAGCTCAAACTTGCGTAGGAAAGTGTCACAGCTAATGTTAGCGGCCACTGGATCAATGCATGTTGATTGGTGGTCGTTTTTGATTGGTGTGACGGTCAATGAGGAGGAGAATTGCTATGGAATTACAATTATTGAATACTTTACGGGATCACAATCCGATTGTTTTTAACATTGCCAATTTTGTTACGGTTCAAGACGTTGCCAATGGGCTAAACGCGTTAGGGGCCTCGCCAATTATGTCAGCTGAAGTCCAAGAAGCAGAGACGATGGTCCAAATTGCCGGGGCAGTTTGCATTAATTTAGGAACCTTGACCACCACCCAGATTGATCAAATGCGAGTGGTTGGTAAGCTTGCTAATCAGTATCATAAGCCAGTCGTTCTTGATCCGGTGGCCGTCGGGGCGGTCCCTTATCGAAAAGAAGTCGCGCTAGCATTACTATCTGATTTTCAAGTCGATGTTATTCGGGGCAATGCTGGTGAAATTGCGGCATTGGCTGGCATGGATTGGCAAGCGAAAGGCATTGATGCGGGGAGCGGTCAGGGCGACCTGGTTGAAATTGCTCAAGCTTGTGCACAGCAATTTCAATGCTGTGTCATATTGTCGGGACCTACTGATGTTATTACGGATGGTCGGCGCGTTGTTAAAGTCGCTAATGGTACCCCGCTTTTCCAACGTCACGTGGGCTCGGGCGATTTACTTTCTAGTATCGTCGCGGCTTTTACAGCCGTTAGTCCAACCGATATTTACCAGGCGGCGCAAATGGCTTGCTTAGTCTTAGCGGGAGCGGGGGAACTTGTCGCCAGTCAGCTGACGGCCGATCGTCCCGCCACATTTGCCATTGATTTGATTGACCGGCTGAGCTTAGTGACAGTGTCAGAAATTCAAACAATTGCTAAAGTTGATTAAATATAATGAAGGGTCGCGAGATTTAATGAATGAATTTCCACAAGTGGCAACGATTGCTGGTACGGACAGTGGTGGCGGTGCCGGTGTCATGGCCGATTTAAAAACGATGCAGGCACGTCACGTTTTTGGTACCGCGGTAGTCGTTGCCGTGACAGCTCAAAATACATTGGGGGTCCAAGATTTTATGGCAATGCCGACGAAGCTCATTGACGAACAATTTGCTTCGTTAGCAGCTGACTTAGACATTCGCGCTTGTAAAACGGGGATGCTTGCAGATGCTGAACATGTCCATGCCGTCGTTGAGAACTTGAAACGAGTTGATTTTGGGCCGCTGACAGTTGATCCAGTCATGATTGCGAAAGGCGGGGCGGCGTTATTAGCCGCGGATGCGATTAAAACGGTTCGCGACGAACTGATCCCGTTAGCGACTGTTGTGACACCGAATTTACCGGAAGCAGAACGATTAACCGGTCAGGCAATCACTAGTAATCAAGCGATGGTTACAGCTGGACATGCGCTACAGGGGTTAGGTGCTGACAATGTCATTATTAAAGGTGGGCATGGTGATAATCCTGATTTAGCTAATGACTTCGTATTGTTGGCTGACGGGACCGCCTTTTGGCTTTCGGCTCCACGGATTGATACGGTGCGGACCCACGGCACGGGAGATACTCTATCGGCATGTATTACCGCCGAATTAGCAAAAGGACGGTCAATGGCTGCGGCCATTAAAACGGCTAAGGCGTACGTTGCTGGGACGATTCAGGATGGTATCCAGGTCGGGCATGGTCATGGCCCGTTGAATCATTGGGCAACCCCAAGTGAGCAGGTGATCGTTCATGACGCTTAAATTTGAACCCACACAATTACGTGCTTATTTTGTGTGCGGGACACAAGACGTGCCGGGACAGGATCTGAATGTGGTCGTCCAAACGGCCTTGGATGCAGGCATCACGGCATTTCAATACCGAGATAAAGGCAATAGCCAGTTGACTACGGCTGAGCGTTTTGCATTGGGGCAGCAGCTGCGGGAACGCTGTGCGCAAGCGCATGTTCCCTTTATCGTCGATGATGATGTCGAGCTGGCACTCGCACTGCAAGCAGATGGGATTCACGTTGGTCAAAAGGACGACCGGGTGACACAAGTTATTCAACGGGTCGCTAATCAAATGTTTGTCGGTTTGTCTTGTTCAACCTTAGCTGAAGTGCAGATTGCTAACCAATTGGAAGGCATTGCCTATCTTGGTAGTGGTCCCATCTTTCCAACGACATCTAAGGCCGATGCGGATCCAGTAGTCGGTCTGACGGGCTTGCGACAATTAGTCGTGACTGCAACCTGTCCCGTTGTCGCCATTGGCGGAATTACTGTCGCGCAATTGCCAGCTATTGCGGCTACTGGTGCGGCTGGCGCTGCGGTGATCTCAATGTTAACGCGTAGTCCCGATATGGCTGCCACGGTCAAGGCGATGCTAACGGCTACGGAGGGTCACTGATGAAACATGACGGGATTTTTCGGAGCCAATTTTTACTGTGGCTCGGTGCGGCTATCTCAATTGCCGAAATCTTAACAGGTACGCTGATGGCACCACTGGGGCTGACACGCGGATTGGCTGCGATTGTATTGGGGCACTTGATCGGCTGTGGCCTGTTCTTGGTTCCAGCCGGCTATTTGGGGGCTAAATTACACCAGTCCGCGTTAGCGTCAGCCCAACTGGCTTTTGGTCGCGGCGGGGTGTTACTAGCGTCAGGACTCAACGCCTTGCAACTCGTTGGCTGGACGGCGGTGATGATCGTCAATGCTCAGTTAGCCATGAACAGTATTAGTGGAAAGCTATTTGGCTTTCGAAGTCCGCTATTAATGGCAACCATCGTGGCGATTTTGATTATTGCGTGGTTGCTCATGGGTAGTCAGTTACTGTTCAAAATCAACAATGCCGTTGTGGGCTTGTTGGTGCTCGGGACGGTGTTAATGCTCGTAATGGTATTTATGGCACCGACAACTAGTCAGTCGGTATCAACGACTAGTATGACGTTTGGGCAAGCAGTGGAATTGAACGTTACGATGGCACTCTCATGGTTGCCACTAATTGGTGATTATACCCAGCGTGTTGATCGTCCTTTACCAGTCGCACTAGTCAGCGCGGGTGGCTATATGTTAGGCAGTTTAGTGATGTTTGTGACGGGGCTATTAGTTGTGTTACGGACAGGGCAAACTGATATCACGGCATTGCTGACGCGGTCCGGTTTAGGATTGGTTGCATTGCTGATTATTGTTTTCTCAACGGTGACGACGACATTTTTAGATACTTATTCGGCCGCCACGAGTTTGGCTAATCTGACCGATAGCCGCTATGTTAATCGATTAGCCGTTGGTGTGACGGTAGTTGGGCTATTGATTGCGCTGACGGTTGCCATGACGTATTATCAGAACTTCCTGTATTTGATTGGTTCGGTCTTCACACCGCTATATGCTATTATCTTCGTCACGTACTTTGTGCGGCACGCTACGTTACCATACTGGTTGAACTTTTGCTGGTGGGTTGTGGGGATTGTCGCCTATTATCAGTTACAGGCCATTGATTTCATTGGTGGCACGACGCTATTAGTATTGGTTGGGCTGAGCATCGCCGTCTGGTTGACGGGAATTATCGTCAAACCAACCGAGCTCGAATATCGCGAGCTTAGTCATTGACAATTAGATGTAAAAAGTAAATGATAATCCCATTGGTAATACGCATGTTACCGTGGGATTTTTTTGAGAGAGGGCGACAGAATGGTTAAACCGATAATTGGAATCGCACCAGGCGTTGTGACAGTGAACAGCCAGATGTTCCCGGGGCGGGTCCGTGATTATGTGAATCGTGATTATTTGAAATCAGTAACGGATAATGGCGGTGTGCCATTGGTATTACCGGTAACGACCGACGCAACGACGATTGAACGATACGTTGGAATGATCGATGGTCTACTACTTTGTGGTGGTGCAGATGTGGCCCCATTGACGTATGGGGAGGAACCCCAGCCTAAATTGGGTGGGGTAGATCCGGAACGGGATCAGTATGAAATTGCGCTGATTCGTGCCACCCACGCCGTTGGTAAACCGGTGCTCGGTATCTGTCGGGGCTTACAAATCTTAAACGTGTGCTATGGTGGCAATCTTTATCAGGATATGAGTGAACTACCAGCTGGTCAGGGTACCTTAAAACATATGCAAGGACAATTGGCCGCTTACGGCATGCATCACGTGAAGGTCGTACCAGGTACGACCTTGGCTGAATATTTAGGCACCACTAGTGACGCAATCACGGTCAATTCATTTCATCATCAGGCCGTGAAACAAGTGGCAACGGGCTTTCAGGTGGTGGCCCAAAGTGCGGATCAGGTTGTTGAAGCAATTGAGGCGACAGCTGGTGGTCTACAGTTGGGTGTCCAGTGGCATCCAGAAATGATGCAACAAGTAAACTCCGTGCAGGCGCGGTTGTTTGCGGCGTTTATGCGGGCTTGTGTGGCGTAGATAGCATTGACTAGCAAATTGATAAAATTGGGCGTGGTTATTCTGAATTGTAGGATAACCACGTTTTTAATGTGCAGCCGCAAAACTAATGAATGTTTCGCGTGAAACATCTGAAATGGTGTTGGCAACTAGATAACTAATCCAAGATATTGTAAGCTGACGTGTAAAACAATTCGTAAAGCTGTTAATACTGGCAACGCTTTCGTATAATGGAATAAAGTTATTGTTAAGGGGGTGACCGCTATGGAACGAATTGAAGCTGGCATGAGCGTAATGACGTTGAAGAAGCAGACCTATCGGGTTATCGCTGTGATTAATCAGGGGCAAGAACTGTTAGTTCGCGCCCACGAACCAGAAACAGCTGACATTGAAATAATTCCAGTGACCACAGTTGTTCAAGTAACTGAACAAAATTCAACAGGCGATGCAGCCGTCTCATTGGATACAGTCACGGTCGTTGGCGAACGGTATGTCGATGATATTGTGGCAACGTTAACGACGCTCAGAGTGGATATGGCGGTGTTGCTCCAGCGAGAAAGTGGCAATCAATACGATGATAATGCCATCTCAGTGTGGACGTTGCAACATGCTAAGTTAGGCTACATTGCCCGGTATCAGAATCAGCCGTACGCGGCACTGATGGATCAGGGACAACGATTGTACGGCATCGTGACGGTATTAGATCAACAAAAACAGCATCTTGAATTGATGCTATGGCGGACTACTGCAGTCCCAAGTCCGATTGAGGCGTTGCAAATCCGCCAACGATTGGCTAAGCCGAGGACAAATTTAGGGGCGGTGCCAACGCATTCGTTACAGACACCGTTAGGAACAATTGTCATGATGTGCAATGGTCACCCGATTAAGTATCAGCAGGTTCCGTTATCGCCATGGTTGACGCCCGCTGATGAATTACACGTCACCAAACGTTATCTATTAACGCCTGATTGGTCACAAGTGCCGCCGGACAGCCTCATTACTTGTCAAGTGACGGCGAAGGCCGACGTGGTTCAGCGGTGGCAAAATGAACACATTTCAGCAGCGGTCTTAACGAACGCTAGTAGCTTTTATGTGGTTGGTATCAGTGCTCAAACCAAGACGGGGCTGAATGATAACTTGGTCGATGATGCTGCGCAACCCGCGGTTATTTACCGAGTTGGCCAGGTTAGTGCACATATGCAGGCCGGCTTCATGGTCAGCTGGGCGCCGTTTGGTGATCCGCGCGTACAACCAGCACTGAAATTAGCATTGCACTTCTCCTCACAACCGCTAGTTCCTTACCATCCAGTAACACCTAGTCGCACCAACGCGACGTTTACGCAGCAAGAGTTGGCAGCCTTGTTAGTCTCCGCATTACCAAATTATCAGGGTGGTCAACGCTTAGAACCAAGTGTGACAGCGATAACGGTAGAAAAATTGCGGCAGACGTTAGGTGATCAGACGTATCATGCGCTGGCGAATTATCAGCGTCATGTTCAGCTAGTTGCGGGTAGTACGGAAGGTGTCAACGAGACCTTGTTACAGGCGTTGATTCATGCAGTCACGTATCATGAGTTGACGACCATGCACTACTACCAGCCGACTGTAGGGATGGTCGACCAGGTTATTTATCCGATTCAATTATTTAGCACCACGACTAAGGATGAGGATGATGCGCAATTAGTGGGTTGCTTAGCGCTTTACAATTACGAAACATTTGAAATCCAACAGGTGCCGCTGACGGCAATTGCTCGTATCGCGATTATTGCCGATCCGGAGCATCCCAAGACAACACCGGAGACGGAAAGTCCGGATTGGTTACGCATATTTTTACATGGGTGGAATGACGATTTTTGAACGAACAGTCAAAAATTAATTTGCTTACGACTTATAAGTATTCGTGATACAAGCCAGATTGAATTCGATAAAAAATCCCGCTGAGGCTTTAAACTCAGTGGGATTTTTGGTTAGGTTATTTGGTTGCCGAATGGGTCTGTAAATATTCCTGGGCGGCGTGAATCATATCTGCATTTTGTTGATTTAACAATGGCGGCAAGTTGTCGAAGTCAAAGTAGTCGAGTTTGAGTGTTTCATCAGTGGCTTGGGTCAGAACGTGGCCGCCAATGGGTTTTACAAGAAAGAGTGCACTGATTGTTTGAGCTACATCGCCGTTAGGATAGGCCGTCTCGCCTTTATCAAAGATGCCGATGCGATCAACAACTTCGACATCAATGCCACTATCTTCCTTATATTCCCGCACGCAGGCCGTGGCATACGTCTCACCGTATTCTAGATAGCCACCGGGTAAACTCCAGTTATGCGTATCGGTACGAAGGTTCAGCAAGACTTGTTGCTGATCGTTGACTAAAATACCAGCAGCCGTATTCAAAATGATTGGTTTGTGACCAACCAAAGCCCGAATTTCTTTAATGTAATTTGCCATGATGAAACCTCGTTTCTAGTTTAATTACCCTTATTATACCGATAATTCTGACTGAAAGCTGTTTGTTGATAAATTTATACGAAGCATGCTCGAACCGCGTTAGAGCAAGTACATACTGACTATGTGTCACTAAATCCGTTTGCGTCGGTGCACTTTTTTAGCTAAGATAAAAGCTATATACTGTCAGCCGTGATAGTGTGAGTTCTTTGATTTTATGAAAAGAGAGTAATTTATGCAGAGAAAATTAAGTACGGGCCAGATGCAAATGATTGCACTGGGCGGCACGATCGGAGTGGGCCTATTTATGGGATCCAGCTCAACGATCAAGTGGACCGGGCCGTCAGTGCTAATTGCGTACATCGTATCAGGGGCCTTTCTATACCTGATTATGCGGGCACTAGGTGAGATGCTGTATGTCGATCCGAATACCGGTTCGTTTGCCAAGTTTGCTTCTGAATATATTCACCCCGTTTTTGGATACTTGACGGCTTGGAGCAACATTTTTCAGTTCGTCGTTGTTGGGATGAGTGAGATGATTGCACTAGGCGGCTACTGCCGGTATTGGTGGCCGAACTTGCCAGATTGGATTCCGGGCCTAATTGCCATTGTATTCTTATGCGCGGCCAACCTTATCTCGGTTAAAATGTTTGGGACGCTGGAAACCTGGTTCTCACTTATTAAAGTGGTGACGATTATTCTGATGATTATTGCCGGTTTAGGTCTGATTATTTTTGGTATTGGTAACGGCGGTCATCCAATTGGAATCAGTAACCTGTGGACCCATGGTGGTTTCTTCACTGGTGGGGTGAAGGGCTTTGTCTTCGCACTAGCAATTGTGTTGGCGTCGTATCAAGGGATTGAATTGATTGGAGTCACAGCTGGTGAAGCTGAAAATCCACAAAGCACGATCGTTAAAGCGATTCGTTCAACGGTTGCCCGGATTTTAATCTTTTACGTGGGGGCCATCTTCGTAATTGTCAGCATTTACCCCTGGGATAAGTTAAGCCAGATTGGTTCACCGTTTGTACAGACATTTGCCAAAATTGGGATTACCGCTGCGGCTTCGATTATCAACTTCGTGGTTATTACGG
Source organism: Lactiplantibacillus plantarum (assembly GCF_014131735.1). Taxonomy (NCBI): domain Bacteria; kingdom Bacillati; phylum Bacillota; class Bacilli; order Lactobacillales; family Lactobacillaceae; genus Lactiplantibacillus; species Lactiplantibacillus plantarum. The sequence goes on along the minus strand of NZ_CP039121.1, from coordinate 3,138,097 downwards.
CTTCCTTATCGGGAACAAATTCTGGAATTTATAGTGCGAGTCGAATGACTTACACGTTGGCGGAAAGTCACCAGTTACCAAGGAAGATGACTTTATTAAATCGTCATGGAGTACCATTTTATTCCGTTATTGCGATTGCGACCGGGATTCTAATTGGAGTCGTCTTGAATGTTGTATTACCAATGTTTTTCAAGGACGCTAGCGAGATTTTCGTGATGGTTTACAGTTCGAGTGTCTTGCCCGGTATGGTACCGTGGTTTGTTATTCTAGTGAGTCAAATTGCGTTCCGTAAGCAAAACGCGGCCAAGATGGCGAACCATCCTTTTAAAATGCCATTATCACCCTATTCAAATTATTTAACGTTGGCCTTCCTCGCGTTAACACTGGTCTTCATGTTTATTAATCCGGAAACGCGCTACTCAATTTTAGTCGGTGTTGTATTTCTGGTCATCATGACATTGATTTATTTCCGTAAATACGCCGGTAACAAGGAAGAAACGTTGTAATCAAGAGTACTTGCCAGTAAATGGTAAGTGCTTTTATTTTGGGCTTTTATTGCGTTAAAATTAGGTGTCAATATAATTATCAGGAAAAGTGGTGGCACGATGGTCAAGCAAGGACATTATGCAAAAGTCAGTAAACAGAAACGGTTACGACAATTAAAGCAACGACGTCAGGCCCAGGAGAAGCGGGCGATTATGCCAGAAATGGTTAGCGAATTTTTGCAAGTGCGTTACCACCTGACGCAAGCGGCAAAACAGCGGCCGGCGATGCGACAGATGATGCAACGTTTTATGGCACAGTGGTTAGCCGCAGGGCAAGCAGAATTGAGCGACAATGGTCAGACAACGTGGTCAGTAGTGGCATTGACGAAGCAAACGTTACAGACCTTTAATCGGCAGTTACCGTGGCAGGGGTATGCCTTAGTTGACCAGGAAATGGCACGCTGGACGGCTTTTCTGAACAAGGAAGTGCCGGCTGTGCCGTTAAGTGAGCGGATTACGTTAACTGAGGCACTGTCCCCAGCGACGTGGCAGGCCTGCCTATCAGAGCAATTAGCAATCAATGCCCTATTAGCATTAACTGGTGATTCACGACAATTGGGCCAAATAACGACTGAGCAAGTACGACAGCTACAAAACAGTATTCAAACAGCAACGGGGATTGATTGGGAAAAGGTTGCTCAGTTGCTTGATTCGACAGTAATTGCCCAGAATACACTTTCCGAAGCTGGGTTGGATGACAAAACGCGCCAATGGCTAGAAAAATTACAGAAGCTAACGCCACAAGATTTTAACAGCCATGTTGAATGAACAGTCAAAAAGGAGGATGGTGAAATGCATTTTATCACGTCAGATCACGTTCAGTTAGATTATACGGATGAAGGCCAGGGGCAGCCAATCGTTATTTTGACGGGATTTGGTGGCGCTAAGGATATTTGGCGCGCTCAAATCCCGGTACTGATTCAGGCGGGCTACCGGGTCATTAATTTAGATGGGCGGTGCCAAGGTTTATCCGAGCACACGGCGAAAGGCTTACGTATGAGTCGTCGCGCGGTGGATGCGCATGAATTGATTGAAAAATTACAACTCGAACAACCAATTTTACTCGGTAATTCGATGGGGGCCGCGACTTGGTTTGCGTACGTGTCATTGTATGGTGATACAGGAATTAAGGCCCTGATCGACGTGGATCAAACGCCGCGGATGATCAATACACCGCACTGGCAATATGGGTTCAAACAGGTTCAATGGCAGGATATTCCGGACTATTTTAGAATGCCGCTGGGACACTCGACGTTTAAGCACATCGATGATGCGACGTATGCGCGCGTCAAGGCAGTAGAAGCGCAGGCACCGTTCGATGCGAAATTAATGTTTCCATTGTTGGTTAACCACGCGGTTCAGGATTGGCGGGATGTGATCCGCCAATTGACCGTACCGTTCTTGATCATTGCGGGCGCCAAGTCACCGTTCTTCAATCCCGACTTTGCGGCAGTGACTGCTCAAATGGCACTACGAGGACAGAGTGTGGTCATTCCGGAAGCTGGTCATATCGTGATGGCGGAACAGTCGGCAGCATTTAATAAGGCGTTGTTGGAATTTTTGGCGACGTGCTAAACGCAAAACACTTTTAACACCTGTATTAAAGGTGATATTACAGTCTTGAATAGTAGTCATATCAAGCAGGTTTAGAATAACATAATGTATTATGTTGTCTTGAATAACGGCCACATCAAAAACAGTTTCACAATACTAAAAAAGGCTCACCAACTAAAACAGGTTGGTGAGCCTTTTCGATTTATTGACTAATTACTAATCAATCACGCCATCTTTTCCCATCCATCGGAACCGAATAAACTTCCCGACCTCGGTCACAATCAAGACGACGATCCCACAGATAATCGGGATGCCCCAACCATACCAGAAGTTGATGCTAGTCGTATGGAAGACGGATTGCATGAATGGTAGGTAAATGATTCCCAGTTGTAAGAGAATCAGAATACCAATGATGTAGAACGCCATCTTATTTTGGAAGAAGTACTTGGAAATGACGGGGTGGTCATTCCGCAAGTTGAAGAGGTAGAAAATCTTACCAAAGATGATGATGTTCAGTGACATGGTACTACCGACGACATTTGGTAATCCAAGTGCGGTCAAGTAGTTGTAGGCGAAGATCCCCAAGCCAGAAATTAGGAAGGAGACATAGCCGATTTCAAAGTAATCTAATTTTGACAACAACCCAGACTTAACATTCCGGGGACCCCGGGCCATGATGCCGGCCTCGGGTGGCTCAAAGATGAACGCAAACTGGATGGTCAGCGCGGACACCATATTGATCCACAGTAATTGCGTCGGGTACAGCGGAAGTTCGTGGCCCATTAAAATACTAATGATGACAACGAGGCCTTCCGCGAAACTAGTTGGGAGTAAGAAGCGAATCGTCTTACGAATGTTATCGAAGACGTGGCGCCCTTCACGAACGGCGGCGACGATATCAGCAAAGTCATCATCGGCCAGGACCATATCGGCGGATTCCTTAGCAACTTCGGTCCCCTTGATTCCCATAGCAACCCCAATATCGGCTTGCTTGAGGGCCGGGGCGTCGTTGACCCCATCGCCAGTCATCGAAACGACGTGATTATTGGCCTGTTGGGCACGAACAATCCGTAATTTGTTATTCGGTGTTGCCCGTGCGAAGACGTTATAATCATCGATGTGTGCTTGTAACTGCTGATCGTCCATCGCGTCGATTTCGGGACCAGTAATCGCTTTGACATTGGCGGCCAAGTTCAACTTGTTGGCAATTGCCATCGCCGTATCAGGGTGGTCCCCCGTAATCATTTTAACTTGCACGCCCGCTTGCCGTAATTCGGCGATCGCGGTAGCCGCTTCTTCACGAGGCGGGTCAATGATTCCGACTAAGCCAGCTAAATGCAGCCCACCAATGGCTTGTGCATCAATGGTAGTCACGTCATCATCGACTTCTTGGTAAGCCAGCGCCACCACGCGCAAACCATCGGCGGTTAAGTCGTCCATGGCGTCATCCCAGTATGCCGTTTGGGTAGCTTGGTCAGTTAAACGCAGGACAGTCGCGGGTGAGCCCTTGACCATTAGTAAGCGTTGACCATCTAAGTCGGCCAGGCGAGCAGAAAAACGGAAGGCGGAATCGAATGGTAGCGAGTCGACTTCTTCAACCTCAGGATCATGACCAGTCATTTTACGATACAGCGTCGTCAAGGCACCATCGGTTGGTTCACCAGTCAGTTCCCAGCGATTATTTTCGAAGTGTAGCTCGGCGTCGGTCGTTTGGCCGGCAATCTTAACGAGCCATTCCATCGCGTTATCTTGGTGCCAGTCGACTTTGTTGCCATTGAGCTTGAGATGGCCATCGAAGTTAACGCCACCATTATCATCATAACCGACCCCCGTCACATCAAACGTATGCTCAGGCGTCACGACCTTAGTGACCGTCATTTCATTTTTCGTCAACGTCCCAGTCTTATCGGTGTTAACGATATCTACGGCACCTAAAGTTTCCACGGCGGGTAGTGACTTGACAATGACGTTTTTCTTCGTCATCTGCCGGGTTCCCATGGCTAAGACCACCGAGGTACTAGCGGGCAGTCCTTCTGGCATAGAACCAACGACCATCGTAATAACCGCAATTAGTAAAGTTGGCAAACTATAGGTATCCATGACCATTCCTAATAGGAATAATAGGACGGCTGCCACCACGATGGCGATGGATAAGCCAACCCCCAGTGAGTTCAGATTACGCATCAGTGGGGTAGTGGTTTGTTTGACGTCGCTAACAGACTGCTGGATATGACCGATTTCGGTATCTTCGGCGGTAGCCGTTACGATTCCGACGGCCGAACCGCTAGTCACCGCGGTTGACGCGTAAACCATATTCTTACGGTCAGCCAAAGCTGGCGTGGTCTCAGTCATCGGTTCTTCTTGTTTCTCCACGGGATTAGTCTCCCCTGTCAGCACGGATTCTTGGACGTTAAAGTTATCCGCTGAAATCAAGCGCATATCGGCAGGAACCGCGTCACCGGCTTCTAAGTTGACTAAGTCACCAACGACTAATTCGCGGGCGTCAATTTCCAGTTTTTTTCCATCACGGATGACGAAATTCTTGGAAATCAGCATTTCACGAATCCGTTCTAGCGCGTTGCCAGCTTGGCGTTCTTGGACATAACCAATGATGGCATTGGCAATAATAACCAGTCCAATAACGATAGAATCGGAATAGTGGTGCATGAAGAACGTTAAGACCGCTGCTGCGGCTAAAATGTAGATAATACTGTTATTAAACTGCTTGATGAATTGAACGAACCGAGACGTACGCTTGGTCTCCAGTTCGTTGCGACCGTTATGTTGTAAACGTTCGGCAGCTTCAGCAGTGCTCAATCCATTCTCAGGATCGGTGGCGTACTTTGCGGCTAAGGCTGATTCATCAAGCTGCCATAAGTTATCCGCATCGGGAGGGTTCTGGGTGTCGTTTTGCTCTTCATTAGAGGTTAACGACTGATTGTCATCTTTTATCATTCAATTCGCTCCTTAAAAATAAAGTTATTACCGGTGAGGTTCTGTAAAATCACGACGTTTATTGCGTGTTAAATAGGCCAATTTCGCCACATCCTTTCTTAATTAGCGTTATTATAAATAATATTATATACGAACAATCTAGGTGAACGCCATTAAAATATTTGACAAATTCATGACAAATTATTGCGTTAGTTGCAATAATATATCAGATTTTGGCTAGTTTGTCGCTGAAAATGACTGGTTTTCCTCGAATTGTTGGGTAAATTGAACTAGAGCACTATGATCCGCAACATTGGGGTGCGGGCGGTGTTCTTGCTGCCATTGGACTAGCTGTGGAAAGTTTGGCCGCATATTAGCGAATAAAAAACGAGCAGTCGATGACTGTTCGTTAATAGTGGCTAATCCTTGATGGGGTCCTTCATTAATAACCAGAGAATCAGGTAAGCGATGATACCAGGGAACATGGGTGTAATTGCTAAAACAACAAATAATAGCCGGGTAACGTTAGTATTCCAGTTAAAATGTTCGGCAATTCCACCAATGACACCGGCAATCACCCGGTCCGTTGCGGAACGATGAATATCGATCTTCATAAGTTAATTCCCCCTTAATAATGCTAACTATAATGTAGCAGGTTTGATTCAATAACGCTACTAATTTAATCGGTTGGAAACGGCGTAGTGGTAAGAACCGTGGTATAGTAGGTGATTTCAGTCAAAGCTTGGTGAAGTGTATGATCGTAGCGTTTGCTCAGGGGCGCGTTATCGATAAAGTGACCGTTACTTTGAAGGGTTTGTGGTACGTTACCAATGGGCGTTGGTTTAGGGAGGACGACTATTCCTAATCGTTGGAGAACTGGAACTAGTGCGGCCGCCCCAAATTGACCGCCGCGCATATTGTCAGAATATGAGATAATCTTAGCCGGTTTACGGGCGCCTTCGAATGCCAAAAAATCGAAGGCGTTTTTCAATCCAGCTGGCATTGCGTGATTGTATTCGGGTGTCAGGATAATGTAACCGTCCGCACTAGCCATATCGGTGAGCCATTGCTGCTGGTTAGCAGGTAGCTCGCGGTGCGGGTTCGCCATCGGTGGCTCGGGTTCGTCGAAAAGGGGAAGTTGATAGTTGGCCAAATCTAAAAATTGGTAGTGAATCGTAGAATGAGTCGGTAATTGGTCAATGATTAATTTTAGATGGTTAAATAAAGCGCGGCCGTTAGCCTGTGACCGGGTACTCCCTAAGATGATTGCAATTTTAAACATAGTGAGGCCTCCAGATATTTTTATTGATTCCAATGAATACAAAATGATAGTATAGACTTAATAATATTAGTATGCAAGTATTTATTCACTTGAATTAAAAAGGAGCTATTTAAATGACAACACCATTAGTTAGTCAGTTGATGACGGAACTAAATCAATTTTTGACGCAGGATAGCGTTGATGATCAAGAAAAACGCTGGGCCATGCAACAAACGACTGATCCGCAATTACAAGCGGCATTAAAACAACTATCGACGACGGATATTAAAATTATGGCGTATCTGGGACAGCACGGGCCAAGTCGAGCTAAGACACTGCCGGTACCAACGGGTCTCTCACAAGCAACGATTTCTCGCGGCTTGACCAAATTAGCCCGGTTAGAATTGGCGACTAAGTATCGTGATTTGACCAATAATAAAGAAGTTCTCGTACGATTGACGGCGCTGGGTGAAGCGGGTGCCGAGCTGCATACTCAGTTGGATGCGGCGATTGCAGCCAAGGCACAAGCGATTGTCGATGACTACTCTGACGCGGAACTGACACGCTTTGTTAGCCTCATGCGCCGGATTCGTGAAATTAAGCTTTAGCACTTGATGTTACCGAGTGCTAAATTGTTGCATTCCCACAAAATGGTGTTAGTATATATATCGAAGGTCAGGAAAGGTCAAACAAGGATTTGAATTACTGACCAGTATTAATAGCCAAGTGAAATTTTGAAAGGGGATTGTTAGTATGGCTAATACTTTAATGAATCGGAACGATTTCGGCATGTTGGATCCGTTTGAACGGATGGCACGCTCCTTCTGGGCACCATTAGAAAACATGGATCAAGTATTGAAGACCGACATTAACGAAACTGATGATCAGTATCAAGTGAAGGTTGATGTCCCTGGTATTGATAAGCAAGATGTGAAGTTGGATTATCGTGACAATGTGTTGTCTATCAAGGTTCAAAAAGATAGCTTTGTGGATCATGAAGATCAAGACCAAAACATTGTGATGAATGAGCGTCATACTGGCACCTTGCAACGGCAGTATATGTTACCAAACGTTGCGGCGGATAAAATTACGGCATCCCAAGCTGACGGTGTCTTAACGATTACGTTACCTAAGACCCAGCCGAGCGCGAATGACGGTCAAATCGAAATTCAATAATTAAATCATTAAATCATCAGTAACAAGTGAGCGGCCCACCGATAATCAAATCGGTGGGCCGTTTTTGACATCAACAATCGGTATGAATTATGACCGGTGGTTGGTAAGCTGTTGGTTTAGCTGGATGACTTTGATGCGGGCGAGTGCCATTTCAATTAACCATAGACCGATATAGACTCCGGTGTAAACCAAGGTATAGAAGCCAAACCAGCGAACGTTTAATGGAAACCAGCCACAGAGAATCGCAAGTGGGGTCATCCCTAGGTAAGAACACAGACAATGAGCAATGGTTTGTTTCGTAATCGACCACGTTTCAATTTCGAATAGCCAGCTACTGAATGCCCAAACTTCACCAATCAGAATCCACAATAATGTCGAAAGCTGGGTGGCGGCTAAGGGCGAGGACCAGTGGCTGACAAAAGTGGGATTAGAAGGAAATAAATAGGTGGTATTAAAGAAGGTTGAGAACCCCAAGGCCATTAAGTAGCCGATAACGATGTCTCCAATGGCGCCAATCAAAAGGGTGTGCCAAAGTCTTTTCATAATTGTGCCGCCTTTCCAATTTGTTGGGTATAGCGTCGTGATGCGTATGTTGTTGTGCCAGTTGTTAGGTTGACTTGAAAGCTACCCCATTTGGTTAAGGTAAAATTTTTAATACAGGCGATTCGCACAATTTCACTACTAGAAATACGTAGAAATTGGTGGGGTGGCAGTTGGTCCATTAAAGTGTGTAAGTGGCTGTGAACGAGGTAAGTACCAGTGGTTGTTTCACAATAAAGTCGTTTATTGACAGTGTAAAAACGTGACACCGATTGAAGTGGCAGCTTAATGAGCGAGCGATCTTGAAAAACATTGATGAATCGTTTCAGAGATGGTTAACTGGACGTGCATCGCTGATTCTCCCCTTAAATAGCGATTTTGATAAGCTTATTGTAGTGAAAAATGCGGCTTGACACTAGTGCTTATTGCTACTTGGTCAACTAAACGGGCTAACTGGTCAGGAAATATGACAAAAAATTTCCCGGGAAATAATTGCCACTGGTGGTCGCTAAATATGATAAGCTAATTAACGGTATAATACTTACTGAAAATTAGTGTCAGTTAGATATGGAGATGACGAGCGTGGATGACGCAGAACGTGAACGCGGACCATGGCATCGTAATTTGATTGTTTTATGGTTTTGTACGTTCGTTGCGGGAATGGCATTTAGCGAAATTATGCCATTTCTTTCATTATTTGTTAGTCAGTTGGGTGATTTCACGAAGGCCCAGATTACATTTTATAGCGGGTTAGCTTTTGCAGCTGATTACGCGATTTCAGCAATTTCGGCACCACTGTGGGGCATCATTGCTGATAAAAAAGGTCGTAAGATCATGCTATTGCGCGCGTCCCTAGGGATGGCAGTTGCGATGGGGTTAATGGGTTTTGTAACGAATGTCTGGCAACTAGTTGCCTTGCGCGCGCTACAAGGTGTGTTTGCGGGCTTTATTTCTAATGCCCAAGCCTTAGTCGCGTCCCAAACGCCACGTAAATATAGTGGACGGGCGTTGAGCACTTTGATCACTGGTGCCGTTAGTGGTCAATTGTTTGGCCCAGTGATTGGGGGCTTGCTAGCCCAATTGTTTTCGATTCGAAACACGTTTTTTATTACGGCCGGATTATTAATGGTGGCGTTTTTGTTGAGTCTGTTCTTTGTACAGGAACACTTCAAACCAGTCGCACATCATCGTGAACCAGGTGACAGTCGCAATCCTTTAGCAGCGTTTCAAAATCCGCGCTTGATTATTGTGATGTTATGTTCGACGGCCATCGTCCAATTTGGAAACGCCTCGATTGCACCAATCATTAGTTTATACGTTCGTGAATTGATGCATTACCGTGGCCCGATTACGGTTGTGGCCGGAATTATCGCAGCTTTACCGGGTATTTCAAACATCTTTTCAGCACCGCGCCTTGGATGTTATGGTGATCAGCACGGTTCTGGTAAGGTATTGTTATTTGGCTATATTTTTGCGGTGATTATGTATTTCCCACAAGGCATTGTTACGAGCGTCGTGGCCCTCGGTATTTTGCGGTTTGCCATTGGGATTTCCGATGGCGCACTATATCCAGAGATTCAAACGGTTTTGACTAAGAATACGCCAGTACATCTTACCTCAACGATTTTTAGCTATAATCAATCTTTTCAAGCTATTGGCAATATGTTCGGCGCCTTGCTCGGTGGTTTGGTGGCTGGTTGGTTCAATTACAACGCGGTATTCATTATGACGGCGTTACTTTTGTTAATTAACCTAGGTTTAATTTTGTGGTTAGTTCCTGATATTTGGAAGAACGGCAAACGGGCAGTTTCCTAGGTGTTTGGTAGTTAGTCTATTAAATTGGCTAGCTGCCTTTTTTGTTACTTGTCCTTGAACATGATGTTAATTCAGTGTATTGTTAGTTTCATGAATATCGAAATAAGCAAACAAGATCAGGCTGATCAGCAACGAGTGGCGATTTTCAAAGCACTGGCCGATGCTAACCGATTACGGATTATCCGGGTGCTCTATCAAGCACAACGGGAAATGACTTGCAGCGAAGTGGGGGCGCAATTAAATATCAGCAAGTCAACCGTCTCTTATCACTTTAAGACCTTGCGGTTAGTGGGTCTCACCAATACGCGACGAAAGGCACAGACGAAGTATCTATCCTTACAATTAGCGACCTTTGACCGGTTTTTACCGGGGTTCTTAGCAACGCTTTAGTTTTTTTGCTTTTTAGTTCGACAATTATCGAACTAAAATCTTGGAAAGAAGATGTCAACTACTTATGACCACAACACATCAACATAGCCGCTATTTAACACTTGGAATGATGTTAGCGGCAACGAATATGCGTTTACCAATTACAATGATGCCGGGATTAATCAGTTCTTTGAAACGGACACTGGGTTTGCCGAGCTCGATGGCGGGATTACTGACCACGATCCCATTATTGACGTTTGCCATTATGTCCCCATTGATTGCACATTGGGGGCGGCGATTTGGCAACGAACTGACAATTTATGTCATGTTGATCTTTCTAGCCGTTGGGAGTTATCTGCGGGTCATCCCAACGATTGCTGCCCTTTTCATTGGGACGTTACTAGTCGGGATTGGCGCGGACGGTGGCAATGTCTTGATTCCAGCGATTATTAAAGATAATTTTCCGACGAAGATTCCAGTCGCAACTAGTCAATACACGCTCTCAATGCTATTAGTCGGTTCACTGGGAACGGGACTTTCGGGAGTGTTGGCGGCACACTGGTCGTTACCACTAACGATGGCGGTGCTATCTGTGATTGGACTAATTAATTTGGTTGTCTGGTTGCCAAACTTGAAATACAATCATCGCGCACCAACAGTTGCGATGACCGCGAGTGATGGGCAGTCAACGGCAACTCACGGGAGTGTTTGGCGGCGGCCGTTAGCGTGGGTCGTTACGGCCTTTTTCGGCTTGCAAGCACTAGTCTACTATTCATTACTGACTTGGTTACCAACGGTATTTGTTGCCCATGGCTTCTCCTTGATTGTGGCTGGCAATTTAGTTACGGTCATGCAATTGAGCGGCCTACCGATGTCATATTTAGTGCCAGCGACTTCTGGTCATCGGCGCGGCGTTTGGGCAATGATTATGGTGGTAGGTGTCGGTTTTATTGCGGGAATTGGTGGTATCTTACTTTCCGGAACGAATTTTTGGGTGGCAGCACTGTCCTGCGTCTTACTAGGATTAGGCTCTGGAGCAGCCTTCAGTTTGGCAGTCGTCTTCTTTACGCAAAAAACGACCAATGGGTTTGAAACGGCTGACTTATCTGGTATGGCCCAATCCGCGGGCTATTTGTTAGCTGCAGTGGGGCCCGTACTATTCGGCTGGTTAGGCGGTCAATTAGGCTGGGGACCAGTACTCTGGTTAGCTATCATTCTTTCCGCGTTACTAGCATTATCCGGCAGCATCATTTTCCAGCATGCAACGATTTATGAGTAATTAATATCACAATAATGCAGAACGAGATTGGCCCAAGTCAATTTCGTTCTTTTTTTGAAACTTTATCTTTGCCTTAGAGTTACTCTAAGGGATTACACTAATCTCTATTCAATTAAGGAGGCCACAGTAATATGGCGGTTATTCAAATTCTAACGGTCGTCGGCGTGGCGATCATCGGGGCAAGCCTTGTAGGTGATCCCACTCAGCAACGACAGTCAAAACCAGTAAAGGAGCAAAAATAAGATGACAGTGTTAACAACGATGTATCAACTAGCAAATGGTGTCAACATTCCCAAAGTCGCATTCGGAACTTGGCAGATACCTGGTGGTGAGGCAACGTATCAAGCCGTTCGTGCGGCCTTAGCAGCGGGATACCGGCATATTGATACTGCACTGGCCTATCAAAATGAAGCTAGCGTTGGCCAGGCAATTCGTGATTCTGGCATTCCACGTGAGCAAAGCTTTGTGACGACTAAATTACCGGCCGAAACGAAGTCATATCAAGGTGCACTAAATGATTTCGATCGCTCACTGAAAAATTTGGGTTTAGACTACGTGGATCTCTATTTGGTACACGCACCTTGGCCATGGGGGCAAGTCGGTCGAGTTTACGATGAAGCTAACCTCGATGTTTGGCAGGCAATGGAAGCTATTTATCAAAGTGGCCGGGCGAAAGCGATTGGTGTCTCTAACTTTGCTGTTCGGGATTTGAAGAATATTCTTAACCAGGCGACGATACCACCAATGGTCAATCAAATTCAATATTACTTGGGCTTCACGGAACCTAAGATCACCAAGTTTTCTGAGGAACATGCCATGCTTGTAGAAGCATACTCGCCGTTAGCGACGGGCGGGGTCCTCGATAATCCGCAAGTACAGGCCTATGCCGATAAATACGGCGTCAGTGTGGCGCAGTTAGCGTTACGCTTCGTTTTGCAAAATGGGGTCTTGCCATTGCCCAAGGCTGTTAATCCGGCCCATATTGAGGCGAATACGCAATTGGACTTCGCAATTAGTGTGGCCGATATGCAAGCCTTAAACGACTTGCCAGATGCGGCTGGTTCATACATGCACAACCCAACCCAAGGTTAACGAACAAAATGTTTGACCGCACTTGGGTCGATAGGAGTAAACTGAACATAATTAATAAACGATAAGGAGCGATTTGATGACAACGATTAATGCAGCTAACGCGGGTACTTACGCGTTTGATGATCAATTCAAAGTTAACCGGATGGGTTATGGCGTCATGCAGTTAACGGGTCCTGGGACATGGGGACCATACGCTGATCCTGAAAATGGGGTCAAGGTAGTTAAGAAAGCACTGGAATATGGCGTTAATTTCTTTGATACGGCTGATTCATACGGTCCATGGTTTGCTGACCGGTACTTAGCGGCGGGCTTGAAGGATGCCGCTAATCGTGATCAGATCTTCATTTCTGATAAGGTCGGTCAAACGCGGCAAGGACCGAATGTGTGGACGCCACTTGGTGAGCCACGGTATCTGCGTCAGCAAGTAGAAGTTTCAATGATGACACTGGGGATTGACCATGAAGACCTAGTATTCTTACATCGAATTGACCCTCATTACTCGATTGCGGATCAAGTCGGTGAACTCAAAAAGCTTCAGGATGAAGGTAAAATCAAGCATATCGGTCTGAGTCAAGTAACTGTTGATCAAATCAAGGAAGCGCAGCAAGTCGCTAAGATTGATGCCATTGAAAATCTCTATAATGTCGCCAATCACGGTGATGATGACGTTGTTGACTACGCGGCCTCACAAAAGATGGCTTTTCTGCCATGGTTCCCATTAGCAACGGGTGAACTGGCTCAGGCTGGGAGTGTCCTCAGCACGATGGCCCAAAAGTATCAGGTGAGCCCAGCGCAAATTGCCTTGGCCTGGCTATTGAAGCGGTTTGATAATATCATACCGATTCCAGGAACAAGTTCTATTGAGCATTTACGGGACAATGTGGCAGCTGCCAACGTTGATTTAACAACGGCCGATTTTAATGGATTAAGTCAATTAAGTGTTAAATGAGTATTTAGGTCGGGAATTCCCGACCTTTTTGTTTGCCTAAAACGAGCTAAACGACGCTTGAAATTCATGGGGTTGACGGTTAAAATGAATAAACATTGAATGAGAAAGAGGATTGAGCAAATGAGTACGCGTTTGATGAGTGATGAGCCAACAATTTATTTAGCAGGACCTTGGTTTACTGAGGGCCAACCAGAACGGCTAGCTAAGATCGAAAAATTAATGGACGAGTTAGAATTGACTTATTACAGTCCACGGCTAGACGGCATCGATTTGACGCCGGATGCGACCGAAGCTGATCGAAACGCGGTATTTACGGACAATGTGGACCATTTAAAACGGGCCAAGTTAGTTGTCGCCGTGGTTGATGGCTTTGACACGGGAACTATTTGGGAAACTGGAACAGCATATGGTTTAGATATCCCCGTTGCTTACTATGGTGAAACGTTAGCTGATGGCACGTTTAATGTGATGCTGGCTAAGTCCGGCAAAGCGGTTATTGAGAACATGACTGATTTGAAGGCTTTTCTACAAGATCCCACTGCCGATGATTTTCAATATACAGGAACTATTCGTTAATTTGAACGGTTAGTCAAAATAAAAAGCGAGCCGTCTGCATTTGTCAAGGCTCGCTTTTTGCATACATAAATGGCAGAACTTGTGGTGGGAATGAGCCGCTTGAAAAAATGTAATATTTGTTAAAGGCAATGTGTTTAATTGGAGAAAAGTCATCAAATGGTGTTACGCTATGGGCAGAAATTGGTTGACTAGCGCAAATATTAAGAAAGCGGCAAGAAAACAAAAAAGTTCAGTTCAAACTAGACAATCACTATCCAAGTTGTATAATGTACTTGTAAGCGTTATCAGAACCTAATTACCTATTTTGGGGGCGTTATTTATGGTTAAAAGTAAAGCAATTATGATTGGTGCCGGGCTATCAAATATGGCTGCGGCGGTCTACTTGATTCAAGATGGTCATTGGGATGGTAAGGACATCACATTCTATGGTGTTGATATGCACGGTGCGAATGATGGTGGTGCCACGACTGATTTTACCAATGAGTATTGGAATAAGAATCATCCGATGGCTAACACGACTGGGTATGTTGCCCGGGGTGGTCGGATGCTGAATTACCGGACGTACGTTGACTTAATGGATTTATTGGACCGGATTCCATCGGTAACTGAACCGGGGATGACGGCGGCCGAAGATACGCGTGATTTTGATGCGAAACATCGGACGTATGATATTGCCCGCTTGATGCAGGGTGGTAAAGGCATTATTAATGCTGGTAAGTTAGGATTCAATAATAAGGATCGGACTTTGCTGACTAAGTTGATCATGATGCCAGATAGTGAAGAAACGAAGCTCGACAACGTTTCGATTGCTGAGTACTTCAAGGATGATCCGCATATGTTCCAAACGAATTTCTGGTATATGTGGGAAACAACCTTTGCCTTTAGAACGCAAAGCTCTGCTCAAGAACTGCGGCGTTACATGCATCAAATGATTTATGAATTTACACAAATTGAACACTTAGTTGGTGTCAACCGGACGCGTTACAATCAATTCGAAAGCATGATTTTGCCATTAATTAAGTACTTGCAAGGGCAAGGTGTGACTTTCATTGATAATAAGATTGTTAAGGATTGGCAATTTAAAGACACGCCAATGCAAGACGAAATTACGGTGACTGGCTTAGTCATTGAGGATGCGCAGACTGGCGAAACGGAAGAAGTTGAAGTTGATGAGGACACAGCGGTGATCTTCACTAACGGTTCAATTACCGATTCTGCAACGATGGGTGATTACAACACGCCTGCTCCTGAAAATATGGATTATGGTGTTAGTGCTAGTTTGTGGAAGAAGGCTACTGAGCGGTTCTATAACTTAGGGACGCCAGATAAGTTCTTCAACGATCGGAATGCTAGCGAATGGGTCAGCTTCACGTTGACGACTAAGAATCATTTATTCTTAAATGAAATCGTTCGGATCACCACCCAGGAACCCGGGAATGCGTTGAACTCCTTCTTATCAACTACGCCAATTACGCCGTTGAACCAAAAGGATGTTAATATGTCGATCGTGGTGCACCACCAACCACACTTTACGACACAGCAACCAAACGAAACAGTTCTGTGGGGCTACTTCTTGTATCCACGGCGTCAAGGTGAGTTTGTTAACAAGCCGTATATCAAGATGACGGGTAAGGAAATGGCTCAAGAATTAATTGGTCAACTTTCCAAAGTAGATCCGGGTCCAGGCAATATTAAGGACAAGGAAAAGGAAATTTTGGACAGTATCGTGAACAATATTCCGGTATACATGCCATATGCTTCCGCACTCTTTAATAACCGGGCTAAGTCTGATCGGCCAGAAGTCTTACCAAAGCACTCAACGAACCTAGCCTTTACGGGTGAATTTGCGGAACAACCATACCAGATGATCTTCACGGAACAGAGTGCGGTCCGCTCTGGTGAGATTGCCGCTTATCACTTTGCTGGGGTCCCAATGGATAACTTGGTCAAGACACCACGGTACGATAAGGATCCAAAGACCTTGCTCAAGGCAACTAAGAAGATGTTTGATTAATTAAATGCTGGCCTGTCAGTGGTTAATGCTGATGATGGCATGATGTAAAAACGCTCCCCATGAAAGATGACTTTCATAGGGAGCGTTTTAGTGTGCATCACGATCAGTAGTAACGGCTCGTTGAGACGCCGTCATTAACAGGATCAGGTTGCTAAGCAATTTAGTGGTTGATCAAATTTTAGCAGCTGCTTTAGGTGTTAATTTAGACGGTGTGTGTTTAGTAGTGGTTTTGACCGTGAGATGCTTTTTGGTTGCAAGTTTGGGTGCCTTTTTAGCGTTTTGCTTGGCGGTCTTTTTGATTAATTGTGGTGCCATCTTCTTAGTTTTCGTTGGTTGGGCTAACGTTTTTTTAGTGGCGAGAGTCGTTACCTTTTTAGTTGGTTTGATACTTGCCTTAGGGTGCTTGATCGTTAGCTTCGTTGATTTTGCCTTGGTGGTCGTCTGCTTTGTCAATTTGATTACCTTTTTAGAGGCTTTGATTTTAGGCGTTGCTTTCTTAGCACTGGTGGCTTTAGGTCCAGCCTGCTTGGTGGTCTTCTTAGTAATTGTCAACTTAGTCTTCGGGGTTTTCTTGGTCGCTTTTAATTTAGCGGTCGGGGCGTTCCCTTTAATCATCGTGGTGGCTTTAGCCCAGCCGAGGGCCTTACCGTGTTCACTAATGAGGTAATATGTGGCCGACGTATGTTTGCCGGTTGCTAAAGTAATCGTCTTAGTTACCGTGTAAGTCTTTTTAGTGCTGAGTTTTGCTTTGGCCGGGCTAACAAAGGCGATTGCCCGATCGGCGGCAAAGTGAATTGTATTCAAAGTCGTGGCGGCCTTCGCGTGCATTGTGATGGCGGGGAAGTGGGTCGCTTTAGTGAGTGCATGGGTAGTGGCTTTTGGGGTTACCGTGGCGGCATTAGCCGTGGTGGTCATGGCAAACGGGCTGGCAGCCAATGGTAATGCCAAAGCAAGTGTTGCAACGACTGATGTTAATTTTTTCATTTCAAAATCCCCCTTAAAGTGAATCTTTTTTGATTCGAAGATAGTTTAGCACCTTGACTGCTTTGCAACAATCGTAATATCAATAAAATTATCAAAAAGTGGGTGAATTTGAATGCAATCAATAAAGGCTTGATAACAAACGAACCGCGGTGGGAGTAACCGTTGGGTTAATGAGAGTGACCGAGATTTTAGAACTAACGTTCGCACTGAATGGGAAAGTTATGGTATGCTAGAACGGTATTTTTACTGAAAGGGGTGGGCGGCATTGCCGGCAGCAACAACTTTAATAACCCCCGCTGAAAATCGTTTCTTTCTGTTAAGTGAACGAGCTCGACGGCGGACCACGCTCCAACAAATTAGTGCGTTATTACGCGCACACGTAACGGTAAAGGCTGACAGTGATTTCTTGAAACCGACTGTCCGTAACTTGATTTTACAAGATCATGCACAGTGGTTGACCGACTGTAGTCATGAGTGGCAACTTTTGGCGAGTCTGCCGTACGTTGTTAACCCGAATGAAAGCCGACAAGCATGGCATCATTGCGAATTGTGTCATAAGCCGGTTCGTTATGAGTACCATGTTCAAAACAAGCATAATCATCGTGAGTTGATTGTCGGTTCTGAATGCGTCAAAAAGTTCATGAACGCCGAAACGCGTTACTTGATGGTGATTACAACAGAAGATAACTTTTATGCGGTGGCCCAGTATCAGACGCTGACTACCGCTGTACCAACAGTGCCAACGATCATGTTTGCTCAGCCGTGGCTACCACAATTACCGGCTGAGCAAGCGCCCCAAGCGCGCAAGTTGCGACAAACAACGACGCAAACCGTCACGACGTACCTAAAACGTCGTACCAAGCAGCTACCATTACAGGAACTAAAGCCCGCTGAACAAACCTATCAGCGGTTAGTCCATGATGAACAAACGGTGATTGAAGCGGCTGAGCGGGCGGCCCGTCAAGCAATTGTGACTAATCAACAACAACGCCAGGCACAAGCGCAGCAAAGTGCTGTGAAGGCCGAGCAAACCTTGCGCCAGAGTCACGCCTATCAATGTTATTTACAGCAGCTGGCGGCCATTATTGTGATGCGTCCGGAACGACCGATGGCGAAGCAACAGTTTGAAAAAATCACGCCACCAGCGACCGAACGCCCTTTGGTGAACTCTTATCAATTCGGGCAAATGGTGACTGAATATCGACAGACTGGGAAGATTCAAGTTCGGCGCCTAGCCATGCTTGATCATCAGTTCGTTGCCGCACTTAATCAGGTGACTCAACAGCTAGATGAACAACAAACGACGCGTTTTTATGACGATGTCTTCAATAGTTGTTGGGGCTGGCAGTATCATCAGCAGGCGACCCAACGTGCGGATTGGGAGCACTTATTGACGACCCGGTGGGGCCAATCATTGTCGCTGGCTTGGTTTGAACAATTAGCCATGCAAACGACAATGCCACAAACTCAACAGTGGCTTGCGGACAATGCGGATGCCGGTATGCAAGCAGCACTACAGCAACGTTTGGCTGCGCATGAAGACCGCCAACCGATTGCCCGTGACCGGATGACTAGATCGGAATTACGACAGTTTTGTTTGCGTGAACAGCCAGCTGCGCCGACATTAGAAGCATTTGAACAGGTCTTTGACCAACAGTATCAATTGCCCGTCGACCGGCAAGCAACGGCCCATGAAACGTTAGCCTATTACTATATTGCGCGTCAATATCAAGGTGACCATCAGCGTGCGTTACAACAACTGAATTGGTTATTGAAAGTCTAAATGTTTCACGTGAAACATAAAAACGCCCACTGATTTTTTCAGTGGACGTTTTTAATTCGGCTGACAGGTTAACTATTAATGACGCTGTGATAGCGCGAGGCTGCAAATTCATACAGCGGCCGGCTAAGTGGTGTGACCTCAACGGCTTCTTCAAATGGTGCCGTAACCATGGTGTTGTCAGCGTTTTTAGCGAGTTTGACGGCCCAAGTTGGATCATAAAGTAATTGTTGGCCTACTGCGACTAGTTCGGCAGTTTGTAACACAGTCTTGACATCGTCGCGGGTCCGGACGCCACCAACACCAACTAGTGGCAATTTACCTTGTAACGCTTCGTGCACGTAGGTCATGATGGATTTATCTTGATACTGCGGGTCTCGTGAAACACGGTCATAGTTGTTGAGTGAGACATGAACGTAATCTAATCGACTTTCCCGTAGTTGTGAGAGTAACCAAAGGGTATCTTCAAGCCGAATACCTGGTTCTTCGAATTCTTCTGGTGAGAAACGATAGCCAACGATGAAGGGCCGGTCCGCATATTGGTCAACAGCTGCAAAGACGGCCTTTAATAATTCATCAATAAAGCGGAACCGTTCTTGCGGCGTGCGACCACCGTATTCATCGGTGCGGCGATTACTATGTGGTGAGAAGAACTGTTGGATCAAATAGGTATTGGCACCGTGTAATTCAATCCCATCAAAGCCGGCTTGAATCGCGCGCCGAGTTGCTTCACCGAATGCTGAAATTGTTGCGTGGATCTCGTCAATCGACATTGCTCGCGGTGTTTCCGCATCGTCACGAAGGGCCGCAACGGCACTGGCAGAGACAATCTGTTCGCCATTTAAGACGGCTCGATGCGTCATTCGACCGGCGTGGAAGATTTGAACGATAGCTTTGGCACCTTGACTTTGAATGCCATGAGCAAGTGCACTTAGACCGGGCAGCATCGTGTCATGTGCGATACTAAGCTCGCCATGCCAACCCTTACCGAGATCTTCGACGTTGGCAGCACCCGTAATCACGGCACCTAAGCCAGTAGCTCGTTGTGTGTAGTAGTCGATTTCGTCATGGGTGATACTACCATTGTAAAAGCTTTGAGTCGTCGTCATGGGCGACATCATTAGGCGGTTGCGTAGTGTAACGCCAGATTTGAATTTGAGTGGTTCGTTAAAACTAGTCACAATAAAACATCCTTTCAAGCTAGTTTTGCTTACTTTTTGTAAGATCTAGTTTCAGTTTAGCGGTTGAAATTTGTTTTTTCAATTTTAAAGTCGCTGGTTTTAGTTAATCTTGGCATAACAGGATGGTGCGTGTGGAATAAGGGGATTGTTGCTGTTGTTAAGTCAGGTGAGGCTTGATAGGTAGATGCAAACAAAAAACTTCATCGATAAGCATGGTCGACGAAGTTTTTTGGAAAATTATGATGCAACGTTATGCCTTAAACGGATTCCAGAAACGGCCACCGTTGACCTTAAAGAGGGCGATGCCGAGGATGATCAGCAGAGCAACTAACGTTAACGCCAGATAGTCGTTACGTTTAAAGCGTTGGGCCATGTACCATGTGCGATGTTTTCCCTTACCGAAGCGCCGCAATTCCATCGCCTGACTAATGGTTTCGATTCGATCTAAGCTTGAAAAAATCAATGGAAGCAGAATTTGAATGCCGCCACGAATACGGGTCATAAAATGCGCTTTTTTCGACATTTCAAACCCCCGAGCCTGTTGTGCCAGACTGATAGTACGGTAATCAGCTTGAACGTCTGGAATGTAACGTAGTGCAATCGCTACGGAATAGCTGATACGATAAGAAATTCCAATCTTATTGAGACTCGCAGCAAATTCGCTGGGATTAGTCGTCATGAGAAAAATCAGGGCGAGTGGCACGGCAAACGTGTACTTTAATAACAAATTAAATTCATAAAAAAGTTGTTCGGCTGTCAAGTTAAAGTAGTGATCAGCAGATCCCAGTAGTAAGTGTTCGGTACCATAAATCGAGACGCCGTAATGAGGCGCAAAGACGTACACCATCACTAAGTTTAAAACGGAAAAACCAATAATAACGTTAAGCACGA
The DNA here is from genome assembly GCF_014131735.1 of Lactiplantibacillus plantarum. Taxonomy (NCBI): domain Bacteria; kingdom Bacillati; phylum Bacillota; class Bacilli; order Lactobacillales; family Lactobacillaceae; genus Lactiplantibacillus; species Lactiplantibacillus plantarum. Next base: position 3,117,157 of record NZ_CP039121.1, on the reverse strand, counting down.
ACGCGATATCGCGGTAATGAATTTTTGAAAAGCGGAATAGAATCAGTGAAAAAATCATCACCCCGATTAAGTAACGCGTGTCGTAAGTCATCATCCCGATAACTGATAAGCCAACAAAGCAGAGTAGTTTAGTGCTACCGCTAAGTCGGTTTAAAAAAGTATGACGGTCGTTGTACCCGATCAATAATTCATGTTGCATCTTAGCGCGCCTCCCGTTCAGCCTGAACAAATTTTGCGACGAATTCTGTCGGGTTTAAATGGTGCGCTTCTGCCAGGGTGTATAAACTTGTCTTGGCTAAGGAAGCTTGCTGAATAATGGATGCGTTGGTCAACACATCGGCTGGGCGAGCATCCATCAAAATGTTGCCGTGGCCCAACACAATCGTGCGATCCGTGTATTCTAGCATTAGGTGCATATCATGCGTGATCAACATAATCGTCATGTGTTGTTCCTGATTGATCTTAGTTAAGAAGGTCATCATTTCAGTATAGTGTTGCAAGTCTTGGCCCGCAGTAGGCTCATCAAGAATTAGCATGGCCGGTTCTAATACGAGGATGGCCGCAATCGTGACCCGTTTCTTTTGACCGAAACTGAGCGCAGAAATAGGCCAGTGGCGAAACTCATAGAGACCACAGACCTTCAGAACGGCCTGGACACGGCGCTTTACTTCATCGTCAGCGACACCTCGGAGGACCAAACCGGCAGCAACTTCATCAAAAATCATCGTTTTAGAGATCATTTGATTGGGGTCCTGAAGGATATAACCAATTTGGTCGGCACGTTCTTTGACTGATTGGTCAGCTAGGGAATGGCCGTTAAATCGCACTTTGCCGGACTGTGGCATCAAAAACCCAGTAATCAGATTGCTCAATGTTGACTTACCAGTCCCGTTTTGACCCACTAGACTAATCATTTCACCCTGATGAAGCGTGACGGTGATATCGTTGATGATTGGTTTGGCGGGATCGTACCCGAATGTCAGGTGCTCAATTGCGAGTAACGGTTGGTCATGAACGGTGGGCGACTGTAGTTGTACGCCGGCGGTCCAGTTTTGCAACGTCGCGGTGAGGTCGGGTACTTGTAAGGCTTGGAGGTTATCCAAGTGTTGGCAAGTTGCTAGATCAACACCGGCTAGTTTGAGCGCTGAAAGGTATAATGGTTCGCGTAGCCCGAGTTGAGTCATGAGTGATTGCCGCAAAATCGTTTCCGGCCGGTCGTTAGCGACGATCGCGCCGTCTTGCATGACAATCAGCCGGTCGATTGGTTGCTGTAACACGTCCTCAATGCGGTGCTCAATAATGATGACGGTCAGGTCCTGCGTATGAGTCAGCTGATCAATGAGTGCCATCGAGGCTTTACCCGATGCCGGATCAAGACTCGCTAGCGGTTCATCAAATAATAGGATTTTACTATTGTCGATCAGAACACCAGCCATGGCGACCCGTTGCTTTTGCCCACCAGATAATTCCTGCGGGCGGTGAGTCAATAAGTCCTGGAGGTCTAAAGTTTGGGCCCACTGTTCAGTTGCTTGTCGCATGGCCGGTTGGGTCTGCTGATCATTTTCCAATGAGAAAGCCATATCTTCGACGACAGTCAAACCGACGAACTGACTATCAGGATCTTGCAGTACCGTACCGACGTCTTGGGATAATGCAAAAATGGAGCTCTCAGTAATGGTTTGACCAGCAATCCTTGCTTGGCCCGTCACTGTTCCTGGATAGGATTGCGGAATCAAGCCGTTCAAACACCGGCCTAATGTAGATTTACCGGAGCCAGAAGGTCCAGCAATCAACACTTTTTCACCGGGATAAATATCTAGATTAATATCACGTAAAGTTGGTTCCGTTTGGCTATTATATTGAAAAGAGAAATTTTTAAAGCTAATGATGGGTGCGCTCATGTTATTAACGTTCCTTTGTTAAGCTCCCACGTTGGGTCCGCGTCCGGGCGTACAAGACTAGTAGGATGGTCCCAATGATGGCAACTGAGATGGAATCGGCGATCCAAGTAATGACACCTTGAAGGTAAACTTTGTTGGCCGGTTCATGATAAATAATAATATCACCAGTTGGTGCTAAAAGCACCCAACCAATAAAGTTGACGATGATTTGGTAAATGTTAAACCAGACTAATTTTGCCGTTCCTAGTACGCCATTTTCAATCTTGAGCCGATTTTTAGCTAGTCCGAAGGCAACCCCAATCAGACCATCAACGATGACCCAGGTCCACCAAGGCGAACCATAAGTTACGAAGTCGTTTAAGGCGTGACCGATGAACACGGCTAAACCAGCTGCAACGGGACCAAAGATGGCACCTAGTAAGGCTAAAAACCCCATCGCGACGTTAACCTGGGTATTCGGCACACCCGTTGGAATGGCGACAAATTTCATGAGAACAAAAATAACGGCGGCGCCGATCCCGGTAGCCACGACAGTACGAATTGAATTGGATTGCTTGTTTTGCATGGTGTAACACTCCTTAAGTATTGAGAATGAATAAGTTCTAATAACCATTAATAAAAGCGGACAGGCGTTAATTTCAGATCAGTTATGGTCATAAAAAAACGCGCCTAAAAGCGAATGCTTTCTAGGACGCGTTTGCGTGTTACCACCAAGATTTTCCCACAGGGACTTATCATGATCGTAACGGATCGCTCCGACTGAGATGGGCCCCAGTAGCTTCTTCAAGACCATCTTCAACTAACCACGTCATCGTTTTGCACCAAAAATACGACTCTCTAAGCACGAGAATTAGCTTACTCATCTTGTCACAGCTTTTTCTAATCTGAATTTAACTATTAAAGCATACGCCAAAGTCTGTGGGGGTGCAAGTAAAACCGAACGGATGTAGCCGGTTACATCGAGATTGAACGGAAAATCGGGAACAGCTGATTAAATGGTGGTTAAATGCGCTGATTCATTCGGCTATACGGTCAGTGACGGATGCTGATGATTAGTTGGATTGGTCGTTAATTAAACAAAGCCAATAAAAGTATATACAAATGATTTCAATTAGCTACTAAAAGGGGTAAACTAGTTGACAAGACCAAATGATGAAGGGGATGTGAGTAGTTTGGCTTATAAGTATGAAACGATTGCGGATAGTCTGCGACAAGACATTAAATCCGGTAAATATACGCCGGGCGAATTGATGCCTGACCAGAATAAATTAGCTGAAACTTTTGATACGACACGAATTACGATTCACAAAGCCATTCAATTACTGATTATTGAAGGGATGGTTTACTCCAAGCGTGGCGCGGGGACCTTTGTTCGCAAGGACTTTGGCTTGACTGAACGGCGCCAAGAAACGCTGGTAGACAAGCCACTGGGAACAACGCAAACGAATGCCGGTAAAAAGGTGACGAGTAAAGTGTTGGAATTACAAGCTCGCTTGCCTACTAAGCGGGAAGCGGAACAGTTGTTAATCGATGAGATGGATCCGGTGTACGTTATTCGGCGGACCCGCTACGTTGATGGCAAGGTGTGGGCGTATGAGCATACGATTATGCCAACGAGTATCGTGACGTTGACGAAGCAAGTCCTCGAAGGCTCGGTCTACGGTTATTTAGAGCAACATAGTGGCAAGAAAATCGCGGGTTCACACCGTATTATCTCGGCAGCCCGAGTGACGGCTGATGACGTTGCCGCAATGGGCGCGACTCTGAATGATCCCGTGTTGGTAATTAATCAGATTAGTTACATGGATGATGGTCAACCCTTTGAAGTCTCCGAATCACATTTCCCATATGAGACAAGTACGGTCGTAGCGGATGTTCAAATTCATTAAAGCAATCGGTAACCGCGTTAATCAGTGGCTACCGATTTTTTGTGGGAATTATTCTGGGGAGTTGCATTCAAGAAAACGGTGGCCCATAATTAAATTGATTGAAAAAGAAAGCGCTTCAATAATCTGATTAAGGGGGATGAAAATATGCCAGCTAACTTTTATCAACGATTAATTGATAAGTATGAACCAATGACGGAAGCAGCGTTCTTAGTGTTAGTCAGTGTTCGCCAGCCGATTACCAGTGAAGCGATTCCGGCAAAGATCGCTGAAATGACCAATAATCAACTACAGCTAGGATTAGGAACCTTATTTACGAATTTGCATGCCATGACGAAGGATTATTTAATGACGGAACGAGTCGACGAAAATGACGTGCATACCTATGAAATCACGGGGAGTGGTGAATCGGTTTTGGCGGCTGAACGAAAACGACTGCAATTATTGAATCAGATTTGTGAGCAGGCGGGATTGTAACGGGTTAATTTAACGGGGAAGTGAGTATATGTGGCGTTATCAAATGGCGGTCAAAGGCTCAGAGCAGGAATTACGGTGGCTCAATCAGCAGGCACAACGCGGGCAATTACTGCGGCGTATCAGGGGGAACTGGTATCAATTTCAAAAAACGGCGACGCGGTATCAAGTCTTTAGTGAATATGTGAGCGGTAATGTTGCAACTGAAATCGACGACCAGCACACACCGTTCAAATTGTTAGCACGGCTACAATTGACGAAACCAGCCGTACAGGTGATTTATACGGGCACGGCTCAGACTGAGTTGCAGGGGGCGCGAGTGGATCGTCAGGACGCACCGTTGCAGTTGAAAATTGCACTGGCGCAACGGGGACACTTGTTAAATGTTATGAATATTAGGTTAGTGGTTGGTCTGATACTGGCCGTGATCGTGATTAGCCTGAATGTGAGTGATAACGTGGCCAGTTGGGGAATGCTAGCATGGTTGCTATTTACCTTCTATCCTGCATGGCAAGCAAGTCGGCTGCATAAACAGGCGAATACGCTGCGAGTCATTACGCAACAATATGATGATGCTTGGCGGCCAACGATGCACGTTTTCTTGAAAAACATGTCCACCGAGCTGGATACAGAAAAAGTGGCAGGTCTAGGGGCGTGGGCTTACGTCGGTCAAGATCATCACGGGATGTACTGGTACGACTTGAAGACGCTGGCAAGTGCCACGGAAATCAAGCAATCGCTACAGCCAATTGTGGGAGATAGCGTTTCTGTATCGATTGTAAGTTGGTTGGGATTGGCACCAATTGGATTTGTTTAAACTTTTAAAATGGAAGTGGTAGGTATGTGGCGGCATCGATTTTTGATCAAAGGTTCTGAACAGGAGTTGGCATGGCTGAATGCGCAAGCGCAGCGACGCTATTTATTGATGGCCATTCATGGAAATTGGTATCAGTTTAAAAAAGTGCCGACGATTTATCGGGTCTTTAGTGAGTATGTGCCACAAGCAGTCGCGGCTGACATGAGCAACAGTAACAGCGCGTTTCAAGTTCTTGCCCAAGTGCAAGTACAGCAACCAGATGTTCAGATTGTGTATACCGGCAGCGACCAACCAGCATTACAGCAAACGACAATGGCGCCAACTGATCCTAAGGTTCGTTTGCAAGTAGCTTTGCAGTTACGTGATCGGGCGATGAATACGATCAACCTCAGTCTTTATGCAGGGGTTGTGGTATGGGGATTGTTTTTGATACTGATCCTTCATCGGGGTGATACAGATTTAATAGGCGTCTGGATGCTAATGCTATTAGTAGGACTTCTCGCGGTATTAGGACTGTATCGGACGGCACATCGTTTGCAGAATCAAATCAGCCAGTTACGGCGTGACACTGAACAGTACGACGGGGCCTGGATGCCGACGATGCACGTTTTTGTGAGCGCATTGACTGCTGATCTTGACACCGAGGAACCGGCATTAAAGTCGTTAGGTCGGTGGACCTTAGTTGGTCATAGTAAAAAGGGCCAGTATTGGTATGATCTACAAACGCTAGCCAACGCGGCAGAAATCAAACAGACTTTACGACCGTTCATTGCGACTGACACTAACGTCAACGTTCTGAGCTGGTTAGGGCTCGCGCCACTGGGCTGGTTTGTGTGATTGGCAATAATTGTTTGTACAATTAACATATAAAACGTTAGACTATTCTGAGACTAACGTTTTTTTTGTGTTTACCGGTCTGATGATAATATAAATGATAAAAAGTGACATATAATCATAATAGTAGTATTCTAAATAAAAGACAAAGCTGGAATAGGTTGAGTGTTAGTTAATCAGCTGGAAATTAATGGATATTGTGCGAATTTTACTATAAAAGTTTTTTTATTCGTCACAAATATTTCATATAATCGGGTTAACTTAAATAGTACAAGCTCGATTGTGTTGAAGACAATTGAGCTGATTACACAGAAAGCTTAGTGAGGTGATTTTGATGCGACTTAAGGATTTAACTGGTGAGACTTTCAGCCGTTTGACCGTTATCGAACGGGCTGAAAGTGCGCCGAATGGTAATGCACGGTGGTTGTGTCAGTGTTCATGTGGACGACAAGTAGTTGTCGATAGTTATCGGTTACGGAAAGGGATTACGAAGAGCTGCGGCTGTTTACGGGCAGATGTTAGTCGAAAGAATATTTTTGAAAATCCGCAAACCCGTAAAAATATGGGACGTAGTGATAACTTACCGCTTTATCAGGGAACTTCGGTCGATCGATTGAAACCGAATAGCCGGAATCGGAGCGGGGTCATTGGTGTTTCCTTTGATCGGTGCTCACAGAAGTGGGTCGCACGGTTAATGTATCGGGGCCGCTTAGTTTTGAATCAGCAGTTTGCTGATATGGATGATGCCATCATGGCACGTAAGCAAGCAGAACAACGCTACGTTATGCCAGTGTTAGAAGAATATGCGAAATCAAGCGCGGATTAAGATGCGTACATAATTAGCATGCCAGGAGACTGGTGTGCTTTTTTTGCGATTATTACCCGGGAAATAAACGAGTTAGATTAATACCCGTGAGGACCGATTATTTGTGTTTATTGATCGAACTAGCTAAAATTAACAGGCAATTTAAATTAGAACGGAGGAACTTTGAGCATGGAAATGGGATTGGCAGGAAAACGGGTCTTGGTCACTGGTTCGACTAAGGGAATCGGACGGGCAATTGCGGTAGCATTTGCCAAGGAAGGCGCGGATGTGGTCATTAATGGTCGCCGCGCAGATACGGTGGCAGCGGTTGTGGATGAACTCGCAGCGGCATACCCAACAACTCATCCAGTGGCGGCACCGTATGATATTAGTGATCCGCAGCAAGCTGACAAAATGTTTCAACAAATTCCAACGGTTGACGTACTGGTCAACAATATGGGAATTTTTGGGCCAATGGCTTACGATGAGATTGACGATGCAACCTGGGAACGCTTCTTTAAAGTGAACGTGTTGTCTGGCAATCGGTTGGCAAAACATTATTTACCTGCAATGTTAGCCCAAGATTTTGGACGCATTATCTTTATTGCGAGTGAAGAAGCAGTTATGCCTTCGGGGGAAATGCCCCAATATTCGATGACTAAATCGATGAACCTTTCTTTAGCGAAGAGTCTGTCGAAGTTAACAGTTGGCAGCCACGTAACGGTTAACACGGTTATGCCCGGCTCGACATTAACAGAAGGTGTTCAGAAAATGTTAGATGATATGTATGCTGATTCAGATTTGCCAAAGGATCAGTGGGAGCATGACTTTATGATTAATCATCGACCACTATCACAAATTCAGCGTTTGATTCGGCCGGAAGAAATTGGTCGGTTAGCAGTGTTTGTCGCTAGTCCGTTTGCTAGCAGTTTTTCGGGTGAAGCATTGCGGGCGGATGGTGGGTTAGTCCCAACTATCTTCTAGTGGCTAATGAAGACGATATATCTTTCTGGTTCTGCCATAGAAATTCAGATGTCAAAAAACTGTTTTAGCGAGTAAAGTTTATCGCCAAAACAGTTTTTTTGTTGACTTGACTATCCTCAGAAGCCAGTTTCAAGCGGATTAGATGTTTAAAATAAAATTTTTAACTGATTGACTGGCTAGTCATTGACTTATTAGTCAACGGCGCCTATGATTGCAGCATCAACAATAAGATGCTCGAATTTGAAGGATGGGAGTGAGTCATATGGATAAAGAACCGTTATTAAGGATTAGTCACTTGCAAAAGCATTTCGGGAAGTTTCAGGCTCTCAAGGATATTAATTTTGAAATCAACGCGGGGGAAGTTTTTGGCTTTATCGGTCCGAATGGTGCTGGTAAATCAACCACCATTCGGGTACTACTTGGAATTTTAAAAGCTAGTGGTGGGCAGGCGACGATTTTTGGTCGCGATGTCTGGCGGGATAGTGTGGCGATTCATAAGCGAATTGCTTATGTGCCAGGCGATGTTTATTTATGGCCTAATCTAAGTGGTGGGGAAATTATTGACTTGTTTCTTAAACTAAACGGTGGTCAGCATACGGCTAAGACGGACGCGCTAATTAAACAATTCGAACTGGATCCGCGTAAAAAAGCGCGCACTTATTCTAAAGGTAATCGGCAAAAGGTGGCCTTGATTGCGGCACTCTCAACGGATGCTGATCTATATATTTTTGACGAACCAACGTCCGGACTGGATCCGCTAAATGAGCAGACGTTTCAAAATGAAGTATTGGCTTTAAAACGGCGAGAGAAGAGCGTCCTGTTATCTAGCCATATTCTGTCAGAAGTGGAAAAAATGTGTGATCGCATCGGTATTATCCGTGAGGGACAGATTGTTGAAACGGGGTCGTTAGCTGAGATGCGGCACTTGACCCGAACCACGGTCGATGTGCAAACACGACTGCCTTTGACTGACTTGACCACCCTAGCTGGTGTTCACGGGGTCACAGCGCGCCACGGAGATAACCACGTCAGTCTAGCCGTCGATGCTGACCAGTTGACGCCGGTAGTGCAGTACTTGGCGAGTCGGAAACTGATCAGCTTAACAACGACCCCACCAACGTTAGAAGATTTATTCATGCGCTATTACACGACCGAACAACAACCGGTGAAGGGGAAGTGATGCTGATGGCAACACAACTATTTGCTCGTACCGGATTACTGATACGGTTCAACTTACGACGAGATTGGAAAAAGTTGCTCATTTGGGTCGTCGTGTTGACGGGGCTATTCACGGCCATCGCCGCGAAGTTTGATGGTATTTATGGCACTCAGATGGCACTGAATGAAATTGTCAAAACGCTTAAAACGCCCGCGATGATTTCCTTATTTGGTGCGTTTTCGGCCAAATCGCCATATACGACGGCCAAGGTGTTTGCAACTGAAATGGTGGTTTTTATGGCCATCGTCATGATTGTGATGAATATCATGGTGGCCGTGGTTACGACGCGCGGGGATGAAGATGATGGCCTGCTAGAGCTAGTGCGTGCCCACGCGGTCGGTCGGTTAGCACCACTATTCGCCGGGGCAGCTGAGTTAACGGCGCTAAATGGTTTGATTGGTTTTCTTTTTGCCCTCGGGCTGACCGTCGCCAAGCTTCCGGGAGCGACGACGCCAGGTAATTGGTTAATTGGTCTGGGCTTAGGGGGCTTAGGCTGGGCTTTTGGAATGTTGACGCTGTTACTTGCACAGGTAATGACTAGTGCGAGTGGTACGACGATGCTGAGCTATTTGCTACTGGGCGTCATGTACGTTGCACGAATGGGCACGGATGTTAACCGTCCAGACCTGACTTGGTGGATCCCCTTTGGTTGGATTGAAAAATTAGATGCGTATCAAACCAATGATTGGTTACCAATCGGCCTGTATGTATTACTGGGTCTTGGTTGTTCAAGTTTGGCTGCAGCTCTTAATGCTTATCGGGACTTGGGCGCGGGCTTAGTCGAACCACGGCGCGGTCGGCGACAGGCTAGTGGTTTATTGCGGGGTCCCGTGACCCTATTATGGCGGCAGGCACATGGTCTGATTATTGCATGGCTACTAGGGAACTTTATCTTAGGTGCCGCGTATGCGTCCGTCTTTAATACGATTGGCGATCTGGCAAAGAGCAATCCAATGATCAAACAACTGCTAGGTGCGTCAGCTTTAGCAGCAGCGAATCGCTTGATCGTCAAAAATTTCATTGCTGTGTTGGCTATCGTCATGGTGATCGTTGCACTGGTTCCAGCAGTACAGTTAATGCTCAAACTGGTCAATGATGAACAAAAAGGCTATCTACATCAAGTTTATGCGACGGCCACATCACGTTGGCACGTGTGGGCAAGCTATACCGGCTGGGCAATCGTAACGGGACTGCTCGTTTTACTTGCCGGTCTAAGTGGTATGTATTTGATGGGCCTGACGAGTATGGTCAAGCCCATCAGTTGGGTGACCTATTGGCACGTGTTTGCGGCCTATGCACCGGCGATGTTAGTGATGGTAGCGGTGACGAGTGCCTTAGCGGGCTGGCGACCTAAATGGCGGTATGCTGCGTGGATCTGGGTATTTTACGCCTTCTTCTCATTGTATCTTGGTAATTTGATTGATTTGCCAAAATGGGCACGCCGTTTAACGCCCCTTGGCTTTGTTAACAAGGTACCAATCAAGCCCTTAGATGGAACGACAAGTAGCTGGTGCCTATTATTAACTGTGCTAATATTAGTAGTAGCAGCACTAAGTTATCGGCGGCGTGATCTAGCTCAGTAAACGAAAGGAGTGCGTGACATGGCAGTAAAACAACCTGTTCCTAAAGACCCGGCGAAGGTCGAGCGTATTATGCACGCGGCCATGCACACCTTTGCCGTCAGTGGCTATCGAGATGCTAAAACGGATGTGATTGCGTCCGCGGCAACGGTGTCTAAGGGCCTATTATTTCATTATTACGGTAGCAAACAGCGCTTGTATTTGGCCACTGTTCAGCTTGCTACTGACACGATTATTGCCACCATTAATCAACAAGTTTTTGATGTTCCAGATGACCTAGTCACGTTGATGGTGCGGAGTGCGCGTTACAAGGCGGCGTTTGGTAAAGACCACCCGGATGAAATGAAGGTCTTGATTGACGCCTATGGCGCGCTGGAGCGCTTGCCGGTAAAGATACAGGCACAAATGAAGATCCTGTATACTAAGTCGATGACTATTTCCCGGGAAATGATCAGTCAGGTGCTGGATAAAATGACGCTGCGTGCGGATGTTGATCGTGATGCAACGATTGCTTTGATTATGGGTGTTTACAATCAGATTTTTATGGAATTTCAGACCTATATGCGTGAGAATCATCAAGTTGAATCGATGGCCGATATCGAATGGGTGGTCAGTCGCGCAAAAACCTACATGGGGATTTTAGAACATGGGTTTATGGCGGCGGATTTAGATGACCAGCAGTAATAATACGTATCTTAGACAGCCGACGGATGTTTAATCCGGACGACTGTTTTTCGACCGGTGGATTCGGCAGCGTTTAATAGTGATAATGTTTATTCGCTTTTTTCGTTAGCAGGCTAAAAATGTGGTAAGTTAGACTTAATAGATGACGGATGAAGTGAGGGATCGGAATGGAATTACATTTAACGGCACGACAGACGGGATTGTGGCAACGGTTGATGGCACTGGCACGTGAGCAATTGATGGGACTCGCCATGCAGATGGAGTCGACTGGGAAAGTCGATCGACCGACACTGACAACGCTTGCCCAGCAATTGGCTTTGGACGATCCACTACCAGATGACCGCCTGAGCCAACGGGTTTTGAGTACATTAGCGCTGGCGCAAAGTTCAGCTGGGCTCGCTATGAGTTTTGCCAGTAGTTGGCAAGTTGAGGATGCAATATTAACGTTTGGAACCCCGCAACAACGCCAACGGTATTGTGCACAATCAGGTGTTTTTGGACTCGCGGCATTACCGGAACAAGTCATGGCTAGTAGTACCGTCAAAGCAACGCCGGTAACAGCTGGCTGGCAACTGTCCGGTGCGGTTAAAACGGTATTGAATGTTACACAGGCAACTGAGTATTTAGTTCTCGCACAGACACCACCGAATGCTACAGGGGCCTTTGTTATTAGTGCTGATCAGCCAGGCGTCACGGTCAGCCAACCAATAACCCCTTTAGGGTTACACGGATTGACCATCGCGGATGTTCAACTCACCGATGTCCCGGTTACGGCCGCTGATCAAATCGGTCAATTGGGACAAGGACAACGAGTGATGCAACGGGCGCAAAGCTTGGGGCAATTATTTGCCGGGGCGATTACAGCGGGAATATGGCAACATGCCACAGACCAGGCACGACAGTTAGCGCTGACAGAACAGCCGCCGTTAACTGCCTTGGCGCCAGCAATGGCGATTACGGCCGCCTTACAGACTAGTGTCTACAATGCGGCCCAACAGGCCGATGATGAGCGCCCATTTACAGACGCAGCGCAATTGGCGGCAATGTTTGCCAGCCAAAATGCCTTGGCGCCGTTTAAAATTTTGATGCCATTGATCGGTGATCTAGCCTATACGCAACACTCGCCGTTAAGTGCCTTGCAAAATGACGTGGCGACACTACCGTTGATTGTTGGCACGGATACGCAATTGGCGTTGACTTTTGCCACGACGAGCCTGAATGACGAAGTGGCCGATGTCCCGACAACGGGACCCCACACAGCTCCTGAGCACCTAGTCGTGGCCGACCTACATCGGGTCGTAAAACGCTTGAATTTGACTAGGGATGTGCCAGTCAATGTCGGCAGTATTGCTACGGCGAAACGCGTCGTGGCATTAGGTCGAGGCGCGATGGAACCGGCAGTATTGCTTCAAGCCCAACAATTGGCCAAGTGGATTGGTGCAGCATTGGCTGTTACCCAGCCGCTAACGGCTATGGAACAATTTAGCATTGAGCAACAAATTGGTGCCTCAGCAGTGACGGTTGCACCAGAAGTCTTGATCAACATTGGCGTCGCTGGTGATGATGATTACTTGGCTGGCATGGCTGGTGCGCAACACGTTCTTTCTGTGAATACGGATGAACAAGCGCCAATCTTCAAGCATTCACAACAAATTTTCGTGGGCGGTGCCGCTGAATTTTTGGCCGGAATGGTGGCAGCATTAAATTAATACGAAGTCGAGTTCGGCACTGTTGGTAGGTCTGACGGGGTCGTATGACAATCAATTGTTTGCACAAAAACTAAGGGTCACAGCAATGTACTGTGGCCCTTGGTTTTTTACTTAGCTTTAAATTAAGTACCACCAGTCATTACTTAATTAACGAAATAATTAATGACCACCGTCACTTAAAACGTGCGGTGAGCTGGTTCAGAATCGGAATCTTAAATAGGGCAATCAAGATAACTGAGTAGCAGACGTAGGTTATGACTTCTTGTATCATGCGCGTTGTTAGCAAAACTGACCATGGTGTTAAGTACATGAGATGAAGCCAGAGGCTGTTTAAAAACAAATTGAGAATAAAGACGACGATAAAGTTAGCGACGAGAACGCGCGTCAGTGAAGTTTGATGTTGAAAGGCGTATCCAAAGACTAACCCAGTCAGAAAAGCGGTTAGGATAAAACCAGGAAAAAAGGTGAACTTTGGGAAGAGCAGCATTCCGAGTAGGGAGGAAATCGCGCTACTGCCGGCTGTAACTAGTGGTGAAAATAAACGGGCCGTTAAACCAATAATAATAAACGCGAAGGATATCTTGGTTAGCAATAGTTGAATTGACAGTAAACTCCCTAAGATAAGTTGCATGGCAATTAAAGCACCGAGTAACGGGATACGCCGAACCGTGAGTGATGATGTCATAATAATTGAAGCCCCCTAAGTGTGTTGAATGTATTTTAGGGGAATTTGTTGAGAATTACTAGACCTGAAATTATTGGTTATAAGTAATATAAAAATATCGCTAGGAGAAACGCTATGACGTTATGTAGCGTTTCTCCTAGCGATCAATTAATCCGGAATATGGCTCCCGTTGGACATGGGTTGCAGTTATCGCTACAATGTTGATAAAAGGCAGTATGGAGGCGTTTGAATGGCATACATTACAAAAAAGAAAATTGCACAAGCCTTTCATGACGTCGTCCTAGTGAGGGGCTTTAGCCGAACTTCCGTGACGGCAATTATGAGCACCGCCGATTTTAGACGGCAAACATTTTATGATTATTTTCAAGATAAATATGAATTATTAACCTGGTTTATTGATGACACCCTGACTGAAACGGTTGAACATAATCTGAATTATTTGCCTTGGATCGACATTATTAAACTAGTTTGTTACGAGTTAGATGCGAATCGTCAATTTTATGCAGAATGTATTAACACGCAGCATGAAATTGACGTGACGGCACTTGTCGGTAACCACTTAGCCACGTTATTGACTGAACTAACGCACGCCAATACAACAGAAACGGCGGCCCTAATCTGGTTGCTGTGCTTGGGAATCGCACAATCGTTAACGCATAATATCGTTGCGAATCATCCTGAAGATTATGAGGTGCTTTCTCAGCACGCTATTGCGGCCATCGAAATGACACTCGAAATTTTGAACTAGTTAGGCCAAGCAGCAGTTTTGACGGGTCGGTTTAGAGCAGTTAACCAGTCAGGGTCGGCTAGGCTGAGTAAGGTTAATGACAACCCATGCATCCCGTTAGCAGTTAAAAAAGTTCCCACTTTGTTGAAGTCGATTGTTAGTGCGGCTAAGGTGAGTAATTCGTGAACATCATTATTGAACACCATGAGTTCCATGGGCGTTGTCCCACCGAGGGAGTTAACGAAAACGGCGTAATGGTCGTCAGCATGCCACTTAAAGTTGAGACGTAATTTACTAATTAATTCCTGTGCGAGTCGTTCTGACGATTGAAAAGGTTCACGCCGATAACCGGGTTCCCCGTGAATACCGATACCGTAATAAATTTCACCAGGATTCAAGTTAAACGATGCCGTTGACTGTCCTGGAATGCGGGCGCCGCTAGCAGCAACCCCAATCGTGTGAATGTTTGGCACTAGGGCGGCAGCGATGTGGGTCAATTCAGCGATAGAGGCCCCCTGAGCTGCAGCGGCACCAAGAATTTTATGCACTAAAATCGTGCCAGCAACTCCTCGTCGGCGCTGTTTTAAAGATTCATGATCCACGGAAATATCGTCTGCCACAATACATAGACCAGTTTGCCAATGTTCCTTTTGCAGTTGTTGTTGAGCAGCCGTAAACGCACTAACATCTGCTGGAAAATTTTTAACAATGAAAAAAACGCGACGCTGGCGTGTCACCTGTTTTGTGACTTTAACGATTTCTTGAGATGTAGGGGGTTGAAAAACCGTTCCCATGATTGCGGCAGTTAACATACCAGGCCCAACATAACCCCAGTGTGCCGGATCGTGACCGCTGCCCCCACCAGCAATTAACGGAATCTGATCATCTTGAAAGTTGCTGTCGTAACATCCGAATGTATTTGGTACCCATGTTAAATTTGGATAGGCCCATTGAATGCCCTGAGTTGCTTGACTCAGGGCATTTTGAGGTTCATTAATGATTTGCATGGGAACACCTTCTTATATTGTTAATTTGATTTTATTATAACGCATTCGAATGACCATGCTTGTCAGAAGCTGGCGGACAAAATAACGAAACTGTCCATTATTTTTGAAATCGGATTCATTTACAATTAACGTGTTAATTCGAGAAAGGAAGGACAACAAAAATGAAAAAAATAATTAATGATCCCAAGAATGTCGTCGACGAAATGGTTGATGGGTTAGTACGTGCCTATCCTCAGTATTTAACTAAATTACCGGATACCGAAGCAATGGTTCGTAGTGATCAAGATTCAATGCAGGGAAAAGTTGGAATTGTTAGTGGTGGCGGGAGTGGTCATGAGCCCGCCCACGCCGGCTTTGTTGGCCCTGGCATGCTCAGCGCTGCCGTGGCAGGACAGGTTTTCACCTCACCGACGCCAGACCAAATTTATGCGGCAATTAAGGCTGTCGATCAAGGTAAGGGCGTTTTCTTAGTCGTGAAGAATTATTCTGGTGATGTCATGAATTTCGATATGGCGAAAGATATGGCTGAATTAGATGATATTCAAGTTAAATCGATTGTCGTTGATGATGACATTGCTGTTAAGGATAGTTTATATACTCAGGGTCGTCGCGGGGTTGCCGGCACTATCTTTATGCATAAGATACTTGGGGCGGCCGCGGATCAAGGCGTTGATTTGGATGATTTAGAAAGTTTAGCAACGCATGTTTTACCACGGATTAAAACGATTGCGGTCGCATTATCCGCAGCGACGGTTCCGGAAGTCGGCAAACCTGGCTTTGAATTGGCAGATGATGAAATCGAGTTTGGCGTCGGAATCCATAGCGAACCAGGTTATCGGCGCGAAAAAATCAAGCCATCCAAACAACTTGTTCAGGAATTGCTAGGTAAATTAGATGATGAATTACACCTACAGTCAGATCATCAGTATGCGTTCTTGGTTAATGGTATGGGAGCGACGCCATTGATGGATCAGTATGTCTTTTGCCATGACTTGTTGGATGAACTGGCAACACGGCACATTCAACCGGCCTTTATGAAGGTTGGTAATTATATGACTTCGATTGATATGGCCGGTATTTCACTGACGATATTCGATGTTGCTGAATCTCAATGGCTAGATTACTTACAGTACCCGGTCAAAACAATCGCGTGGTCATAAGGAGGAATTGAGAATGTTAACAGTTGAGAACACAACAGTATGGCTGAATAAGTTTGCTGATCAGATTGAACAACACCAAAGTTACCTAAGTGAATTAGATACGCCGATTGGCGATGGTGACCATGGGGGTAATATGGCTCGGGGCCTAGCAGCAGTTAAGGCAGCACTTGCCACGCAACCAGCAGACATAACTAAACTATTTCAAGCAACGGCGATGGCATTGATTAGCAAAGTCGGTGGTGCTTCTGGACCATTGTACGGAACAGCTTTCTTAGAAATGGCAAAGCAAAGTAAGATTGATAGCGATTTAGGTGGATTGTTGGCCGCTGCATTAGCTGGGATTGAAAAGCGGGGTGGCGCGACAACCGGCGATAAGACGCTGATTGATGTGTGGGCGCCGGTTGTTCAGGCGGTCCAAGCGGGCGAATTGACGCAGGATGTTATCGATGATGCAGTTGCTAGCACCGAACCGATGGTGGCTAAAAAAGGGCGAGCATCCTATCTAGGTGAACGTTCAGTGGGACACCTTGATCCAGGTGCTGTCTCGAGTGGTTATTTATTTACAACGTTACTGGATACGGAGGGAATCTTATGAGTTTAGGAATTGTAGTTGTTTCACACGTCCCAGAAATTGCCGCAGGTATTCAGCGTTTGTTAGGGCAAGTTGCCCAGGACGTTTCGATTACGATTGCTGGTGGTACGGATGACAATCAAGTCGGAACCAGCCTGACCAAAATTACACAAGCGTTTGATGCAAATCATGCGGATGAACTCTTGGCCTTTTATGATCTTGGTAGTGCCAAAATGAATCTGGAAATGGCCATTGAAATGAGTGATAAAACGGTCCATTTATATGATACGGCACTCATTGAGAGTGCCTACACGGCCGCATCGCTATTACAGGCGGCTGTGCCACTTGCGGATGTCGAAGCTCAATTAGCGCCATTAAAAATCAAGTAGGATGGTGACGAAACATGCACGGTTTTTTAGGTGAATTTTTAGGTACCATGGTGTTAATTGTATTTGGGGTTGGTAGTGGTGCCGCCATGAATTTAAAGGGTAATTATGCACGCCATCAGAATTGGACGTTTATTTGCTTGGCGTGGGGCCTAGCCGTTACGTTTGGGGTCTATGTTGCCGGACAATTTGGTTCGGATGGTCATCTAAATCCAGCGGTGACAGTTGGTTTTGCGTTATTCGGTTATTTGCCAATGGCTAACGTTTGGCCGTACTTATTAGGCCAGTTCTTAGGGGCCTTTATCGGCGCGGTAATCGTTATTATTCAGTACTACCCACACTTTCAAGCTGCCAAAACGGCGGCAGATGGCAATCAAGTTGGCATTTTTGCAACTGGTCCAGCCATCAGTAACCCGGTATTTAATTTTCTAAGCGAAACGATTGCGACCTTCTTCTTTATCTTCGTGTTGTTGAATCTCGGTAACTTTACCCAGGGATTAAAGCCATTGATGGTGGGGCTGCTCATTGTTGTCGTTGGTCAGACCTTGGGTGGAACCACAGGCTTTGCGATTAATCCGGCGCGTGATTGGGCACCACGATTAGCCTACACGATTCTCCCGGTTCCTAATAAAGGGTTGGCTAATTGGGGTTATGCCTGGGTTCCAATGTTTGGTCCATTGCTTGGTGGTATTTTGGCAGCTGGTCTGGAAACAATTATTAGTTAAATACTCACAACTGTGCCGATTTTGTTGGGCGCAGTTTTTTGTTATAAAGTATAATTAAATAAATAATGCAAGTTTATGCAATCGCTTGCAATAACGATGAAAACGTTTTATATTTAATGAGATGGATTCAAATAGATCGGGGGGATCATGATGGCAACGATCAAAGATGTTGCCCAGCGCGCAGGTGTTTCGCCTTCAACAGCGTCACGTGCAATGCATGGTAGCAAGATTATCAGTAAGCCAACACGTGACAAGGTCATTAAAGCGGCGCGGGAGTTAAATTACGCGCCGGATTTTAATGCGCAGAATTTAGCAACTAAGGCTAGTAATACAATCGGGGTGGTACTACCAGTAGATCATCACGAAATCTTTTCTAACCCATTTTTCTTAGAGATGATTCGGGGTATCAATGAAGTTTGTAGTAAGAATGGCGCAATGACAACGCTAGCAACGGGGATTTCAAGTGATGAACTGGTGCATAATATTGATGTCATGATTGCACAAGGCCATATCAAAACTTTTATTTTACTGTATTCTGAAAAAAATGACCCAGTTGTTGAGCGCTTGAAGCAATTTGATGTCCAATACGTTGTGATTGGTAAACCTTACCAAGACGTCAATAAAACATCGTATGTTGATAATGATAATATCCAAGCCGGAACGGATGCAGCCCAATATCTAATTGATCATGGACACCGGCGCATTGGGTTTTTGTATTCGGATTTATCACGGATGGTGCAAAGTGATCGGATGCTTGGCTATCAACGTGTAATGATGCAAAATCAGTTACCAAATATTATGTTGGAAGAACGGTTTGAGACTCATGCGGCGGGTGTTAAAACACTACATAAGTTTTTTGAACAGTATCCAGATGTTACCGGGTTTGTGGCCGTAGATGATATGTTGGCGTTGAAATTACAACAGGTTCTCCATAATGATCCGAACTGGAAAGTTAAACAATTCTCACTGATTGGTTTTAATAACTCCATTTTTTCTGATTTAGCGCACCCGATGCTGACATCGATTGCGGTCTTTCCACAGCGTTTAGGTGAAGAAGCGGCCAAGATTGCGATGGCTGACCATCCTGCTGATGAATTATCAACGGCAGTAATTGTGCCTCATCAAATTGTTAAACGCCATTCCGTCCACCAAATCAAGTCCTTACAGTAGTAAGTTAGGGGGGTATTTTGATTATGATAACGCTAAACGATGTCGCGAAAAAAGCTAATGTCTCAAAAATGACAGTTTCACGAGTCATTAATCATCCGGAACAGGTTCGTCCTGAGCTTCGAGAGATGATTTTAAATGTGATGACACAGCTAGACTATCATCCGAATGCGGCAGCGCGAGCGCTAGTAGGGCGGAGAACCCGGGTTGTAAAATTAACGATTTTTGAAGACATGGACACGACGGAACCCTATTACATGATGTTGCTCGCGGGGATTGCGAATGAATTGAATCAACATCAATACGCCTTGCAGATTGCGACGCGCAATAGCTATGAGGTTGGCGAATGTGATGGCTATATTTTGACTGGTATTCGGCAAGCCGATTACGCATGGGTCGAACGTCTTAATCAGCCAGTCGTCTTTGTTGGTAGCAATCGTCAGGGATACGACTACGTTGATACTAATAATTATCAGGCGGTCTGGGAAAGTACACGTTATGCCGCGGAACAGGGCTATACGCATCTTGTCTTTATTGGTATCGCTATTGCCGAACCGTTTGAGCTAGATCGTGAACGAGGTTTTCGAGAGTACGTCACGACACATCATATTAGCGCTCAGATTATTCGATTAGCCAATCATTCACACGTTGCAACTGCGTATGTGAAGAGCCATTGGTCTGGTTTTCCACGTAATACGGCGTTTATTTGTGCAAGTGATCGGTTGGCGATCGGCGTTGAAACGGCAATTATTAATCAAGGTGGTCGCGTTCCCATAGAATATGGCATTATCGGTTTTGATGGCGTGTTATTAAATCAGATTGCAGCCAAACGGTTGACAACGATGAAGCAACCGCTTGAAGCAATGGGACGAGCTGCTGCACGGCTATTATTGGCTAATATCAACCATACTGATCGTTCTCGCGGGCGGCATGATCAAGAAAAAATCATCATTAATTCACGGTTGTCGGTGGCTGAATCGACCCGTTAAAGAGGAGTCTGGATAGATGAGCAAGCATTGGTATGATCAACAAACGATTTATCAAATATATCCTAAGAGTTTTAACGATAGTAATCACGATGGCATTGGTGATATTCCGGGAATTACCGCGAAGATTCCCTATTTGAAGCAACTTGGGATTACCACGATATGGTTAAACCCAATTTATCAATCACCCCAGGTTGATAATGGCTACGATGTTTCGGATTACTACCAAGTTGATTCGAGCTTAGGGACCATGACGGACGTTGAGACGCTCATTAAAACGGTCCATGAGCACGGCATGTATCTTATCTTTGACTTTGTCTTGAATCATACTTCAGATCAGCATCCATGGTTCAAGCAAGCTCTCGCTGATCCACAGAGTAAGTATCGGGACTACTATTTATGGCAAGATCCCGCAGCCGATGGTGGGCGCCCAAACAACTGGGGCTCATTTTTCGGTGGCAGTGTTTGGGCGAAGGATCCGGCAGGCGGCTCACAGTATTATTTCCACTTGTTTGATAAACGGATGCCGGACCTCAATTGGAAGAATCCGGCAGTGCAACAGGCGATGCGTGATGTTGCTGAGTTTTGGGTTGAAAAGGGGATTGATGGTCTCCGGTTAGATGCGTTTATTCATCTGGCTAAAGCAGATTTTCGCCAAACTTATCCAAATCGGACTGGTGATTCGACACCCATCATTAGCGATATGTTTTATGCCCACTTACCGAAAGTGCATCAGTACTTACACGACTTTGTCGCCGTAATCAAAGCTAAGCACCCGGATACGTACGTCGTCGGTGAAGCGTCATCCGCTGACCCCCATTTGATGGTCGACTATACGACACCAGGTACGGATGAGTGTGATCAAGTGATTACGTTCAGAACTTTTGCGGACGACAATACCCAGGATGATCCGAGCTTCTCCGACACATTTCAGCCCCGACCGATGGATGTGACGGCCTATAAGCAAAATACGGTCGGTATTCAAGCGGCTTTAGCAGACACCAGTCTACCAACACTTTACTGGAATAATCATGATATGGCTCGGGTCGCCACGCGTTACGGTGATCCTGATTATCCGCAAGCAAGTGCCAAGGCGTTAGCGACGGCCCTGTATTTGCAGCGTGGCATTCCCATTATTTATTATGGGGAAGAATTAGGATTAACAAATATCCGTTATCATGATATTGCGGACTTTGAAGACCAGACGGTACCCACCTTTGTTGCGAGCGCTCAAGCCGCTGGTAAGTCTAAGGTGGAAATCATGCGGATGTTGAATCAAACTCATAAAATGGCGGGGCGCGGCCCCATGCAATGGGACAATACGGTTTATCATGGTTTCTCTGACCACTTACCATGGAAACATGGTGATACTGATGACATGAATGCGCAAGCAGAAATCGCTGACCCCGACAGTATTTATCACTATTATCAACAGTTGCTGCAGCTAAAGCAGTGCGCACCCTTTACTAATGGTCAGTTCATTATGCTCGGAAGTGCTGAACAACTCTTTACCTACCTCATTGATGATGGTCAAAAACAAGCAGCGATAGTTTGTAATTTAAGTGCGCAAGCGCAAACGTATCTGTTGCCGTTTGTTGGTGGTAAAGTGTTGCTTGTACAGGGTGGTGCAACATATAGGGGACGCCAAGTGACGTTACCAGCTTGGAGTAGCTTAGTCGTTAAATCGGCATAAGCAATGTGAGTGCATGATTATCCTAAAATTGGTATATATAAATCATGTGATGTATTTTAATTAACTTATCAATCTTTATATAAATTGGTATAAAGGTTGATGGACCAATAAATCCTAACGTTTTTAAGCGTTAGGATTTATTTTTGGTATGATTCTGTTAACGTTAACATTACGAAAACGCTTGCGAAAGCGTTTGCACAGTTGCATAATAAATTATGGTAAATGAATTAAGATACTTCGCAAGGAGGAAGCACTATGAGTACTTGGAAAAAGTTGGGGATGGGTGCCCTAGCCACTGGTTTAGCACTCACGCTCGTAGGTTGTGGTAATAGTAAATCTTCATCTAGTAGTTCAAAGATGGACAAGACGTTAAAGGTTTCAGCGGATCCTTCATATAAGTCATACATGAAATCGGTGATTCCAAAGTTTGAAAAGAAGTACAACGTTAAGGTTAAGGTTTCATACAAGGCCATGCTTGATGAAGACGATGCTTTGAAGCTGGATGGTCCTTCCGGCAAGGGTCCTGATGTTTTAATGGCACCATACGACCGGGTTGGTCAAATGGCGTCACAAGGTCAACTATCAACAGTCAAGTTGACCAGTGGTCGTTACAACGCAACGGGGAAGAAATCTGTTACTTATAAGAATAAGGTTTATGCAGCGCCTGTAACGATCGAATCTGACGTTCTGTACTACAACAAGAAGCTAATCAAGACTGCACCTAAGAACTTCAAGGAACTTGAAAAGTTAGCTTCTGACAAGAAGTATGCTTACGCTAATGATAAGACTAAGTCAGTTGCCTTCTTGACTCAATGGACAAACTTCTACAATGCCTTTGGTGTCATCAAAGGTTATGGTGGTTACGTCTTTGCTGATGGCAATACGAACGCCAAGAAGATGGGCTTGAACAATTCTGGCGCCGTTGAAGGTTTAACTTACATGACGAAGTGGTTTACGAAGTACTGGCCAAGTGGGATGCAAAATGTCACTTCTAACGAAAACTTTGTGACCTCACAATTTACGTCTAATAAGACTGCTGCTGTTATTGATGGCCCTTGGATGGCTGCAACTTACAAGAAGTCTAATATCGATTATGGTGTTGCTGTTTTACCTAAGTTGAATAACGGCAAAGATTATCAAGCGTTTGCCGGTGGTAAAGCTTGGGCAATCTCAAACTACTCTAAGCATAAGACTGCTGCACAAGCTTGGTTAGACTTCATCTCTAACAAGACTAACCAAAACAAGCTTTACAAGTCTGCTAGTGAAATTCCAGCAAACACAGCTGCTCGTAAGGAAGCTGTAAGTACTGGCGATGACATGGCTACGGCCGTTTCAAAGCAATACGACAAGGATGTTCCTTTGATCAACTTACCACAAATGTCAGAAGTTTGGACACCAGCACAAACGATGGTTACCAATGCTGCTAGCGGCAAGATGACACCAAAGCAAGCTGCTAATAAAGCGCAAAAGACGATCTTAACTAATATCTCACAAAAGTATGATAAGTAATTAAAATTGTAATTTAAGGGGGCTGAAACAAAATTCGTTTTGTCTCAGCCTTTTTAAAAGGAAAAATGCACGATATTTAGAATTTATTTAGGAAAGGGGTGCGGGCGACATGCAAGTCAAGGATGTAAAGAAAGCGCAACGCCTGTCAATTATTCCCGGGCTCGGTCAGCTGTATAACGGTCAGACCATAAAAGGTGTTGGCTTCATTATTATTCTATTGGCATTTATTGCTGAGTTCATCTTCGGGGGCTTTAGCGCATTTGCCAATTTAGTCACATTGGGTTCAGTCTCAATGGAAGACAACTCTTTGTTCATGATGATCTATGGGACGTTGCAGATTCTATTGACAATTGTGTTTATCGTATTTTATATTGCAAACCTTTACGATGCGAAACACGTTGCACAGTTAATTAATAATGGTAAAAAGGTCTCCCATACGTTTAAAGAGTTAGGTGCGAGTTTAGTAGATGGTGGCTTTGCTTATTTATTAACCACACCGGCCTATATTTTAATGGTTTTTACGATTGTGTTCCCAGTATTGGTTACACTACTGATGGCTTTTACGAACTATGATTTTGCGCATATTCCACCAGCTATGTTATTGGATTGGATTGGGTTCAAAAACTTCACATCAATGTTCTTCTTGAGTAGTTACCGGGCAACCTTCAACGCTGTTTTTGGTTGGACCGTTATTTGGACCGTATGTGCAACCACGTTACAAATTATTATTGGGATTGCCACCGCAGTAATTGCTAATCAAAACTTCATCAAAGGTAAGCGCTTCTTCGGAGTGATTTTCTTGCTTCCTTGGGCGATTCCAGCGTTTGTATCAATTATGAGTTTTTCAAACATTTTTAATGATTCAGCTGGTGCGATCAATGTGCAGGTCATCGGCTTATGGAATACGTTAGTTCCATTTGCTCACATTGCGCCGATCCACTGGATGACGGATACGTTCTGGACTAAAGTTGCTATTATTATGATTCAAGGTTGGTTAGGATTCCCGTACATTTACGTTATGATTACTGGTATACTGCAAGCGATTCCAGAAGATCTCTACGAAGCCGCAACGCTAGATGGTGCGACAGTAATGCAAAAGTTCAACAAGATTACGTTGCCAACGATTTTTGCTATTGCAGCGCCAATCTTTGTGACGCAGTATACGTTTAACTTCAATAACTTCTCGATGATCTATCTGTTTAACCAAGGTGGCCCTGGTGATGTCGGTGCTAACGCCGGTGGGACGGATATCCTGATCTCATGGATCTACAAGTTAACAACGGGGACGTCACCACAGTATTCATTGGCCGCGGCCGTTACGTTGATTATTTCCGTCTTAGTTATCGGGATCTCATTGATTGTCTTCAAGAAGACCCACGCGTTTGAAATGGGGGACTAGTGTTATGGATAATGCACAAGCAGTGGCACCTAAGAATGCCAATTCAAAGCAAAATAGCGCGCGTCGGCACCGTTTCTGGAAAGAATTCTTTACGTATCTGTATATGGTCATTCTCGGAATTATTATTATTTATCCCGTTTTGATCACATTCATCACGGCGTTTAAGGATGCTAACGTGCAAGCCTTCGTCCTTGATTTTGGTGGTAAGTGGACGTTGGTTAACTTTAAGAACTTATTTACGCAAACCCTGTATGGTAGCTGGTATTTGAATACCATGATTATTTCAGTCTCATGTATGGTCATTCAAGTCATCGTTGTGACGTTAGCCGGCTATGTTTATAGTCGTTACCGTTTTGCTGGTAAAAAGTTCAGTCTAACGTTTTTCATCGTAATTCAAATGGTACCAACCATGGCCGCTTTGACTGCTTACTACGTCTTAGCTAACATGTTGAACGCTTTGGACCATTACTGGTTCTTGACCGCAATTTACATTGGTGGTGGGATCCCACAGAACACTTGGCTGATGAAAGGTTACTTTGACAATGTTCCGTATGATTTGGATGAATCAGCTAAGTTGGATGGTGCTGGTAATTTCAAGATTTTCTGGTCAATTGTCTTACCATTAGTTAAACCAATGATTGCGGTTCAAGCGTTATGGGCCTTCATGTCACCAGTTCAAGATTACCTGATGGCGAAGTTCTTATTGACGTCTGAATCACATTATACGGTTGCCGTAGGGCTCCAGACATTCATTAATAACGCTCAAAATCAACAAGTTGTGCTCTTCTCAGCGGGGGCAATCTTAGTCGCGTTACCAATTGCTGCCTTGTTCTTCTACTTACAGCGGTTCTTCGTTTCAGGATTGCTCGCTGGTGGCAGCAAGGGTTAACTCAAATATTAGTAGGGGTGAAATTAGATGCAGAGTACGAAAAACAAAACAACCGCCTTTCCGGTCCGGTTTTTTGGCAGCCTCTTCTCACCTCGAAGAATGTTTGCCAACCGTGATCAGTTTAATTGGTTACAGATTATTGTTTTATTTATCTTTTTGACCGCGGTAATGGTCATGCCGATTCCGTTTTACTATAATCACCAAACGAATTTTAATCTGTCACCATTTTTACCACACATTGATAAAATGATGGTCAGTGATCAGATGCAAACGGCAATGAAAACTGCGAACTACCGTGATCAGCGGTTCAAGGATGTCAAACATCAAATCATTATTAAAACTAAGGATAATGTTGCAGGCTTCGATCTCACGAACGATGATATGGCAGGACGCAAGAATGTCATTAATTTACATGCTAGTACGTTTCAAGTGAAATCGGTCGGTAGTGAATTTAAAGCCAAGTATGTGCCAGGCCATAACTTAAAGACAAACGCTCATGCGTTTCTGGTTAATTCTTGGTATCAAAGCAATAAAGTGATGATTGGTCTATTTATGCTCATGGCACTTGGATTAATTATTGTGGGGGTCAACCTGATCCTCGTAAATGGGGCGGCGTTCTTCTTATTCTTGTCACGACATAATAAGATCACGCATATTCGGAATTTCCGCGAAGGCGTTAACTTAACGTTGATGATGATGGGGATTGGGAGTCTGTTAGCGATGGTGATTGGCTTAATTCATTTTGATGTCACTATCGAATTGACCGTGCAGTCCCTCAGCTTGGCCTTCGTTGTGTTGTGGGTATATCTGAAAACAAAATTCAAAGATCCGGAAGTTGACCAAACCATGTTGCTTTAGGTCAATTAGTAAGCATAGAAATGAGGAAGATTAATGGCACGCGATACGCAAACGCAATTACGCAATGAGATGATTTACTCAGTCTTTGTTAGAAACTACTCAGAAGCTGGTAATTTTGCTGGCGTAACTGCTGACTTACAACGAATTAAGGATTTAGGAACCGATATTTTGTGGCTACTGCCAATCAATCCGATCGGTGAGGTCAACCGTAAGGGGACACTTGGTTCGCCATATGCAATCAAGGACTACCGTGGGATCAATCCGGAATACGGGACTTTAGCTGACTTTAAAGCACTCACGGATAGGGCGCATGAATTAGGAATGAAAGTGATGTTAGACATTGTCTATAATCACACTTCGCCTGATTCAGTCTTAGCAACCGAACATCCAGAGTGGTTTTATCACGACGCGGATGGTCAGTTGACGAATAAGGTCGGCGACTGGAGTGACGTTAAAGACTTAGACTATGGTCACCATGAGTTGTGGCAGTATCAAATCGACACACTCTTGTATTGGAGCCAGTTTGTGGACGGTTACCGTTGTGATGTTGCGCCATTAGTGCCACTTGATTTCTGGCTTGAAGCGCGGAAACAGGTTAATGCGAAGTACCCGGAAACGTTATGGTTAGCGGAGTCAGCCGGCAGTGGTTTTATTGAGGAACTGCGGTCACAAGGCTACACGGGTCTGTCTGACAGTGAACTTTATCAAGCTTTTGATATGACATACGATTACGACGTCTTCGGTGATTTTAAAGATTACTGGCAAGGACGCAGTACGGTCGAACGGTATGTTGACTTGTTACAACGCCAAGATGCCACTTTCCCTGGTAATTATGTCAAGATGCGCTTCTTGGAAAATCATGATAATGCACGCATGATGAGCTTGATGCACAGCAAAGCTGAAGCCGTTAATAACTTGACCTGGATCTTCATGCAACGTGGTATTCCGTTAATCTATAACGGGCAAGAATTTTTGGCCGAACACCAACCATCATTGTTCGATCGGGATACCATGGTTGCAGATCGTCATGGGGACGTGACACCACTGATTCAAAAGCTAGTGACTATTAAGCAACTACCATTACTGCGTGCTGCGGACTACCAATTGGCAGTCGTAGAAGAAGGTATCGTTAAGATTACTTACCGTGCGGCTGGCGAAGCGTTAACAGCCTGGATTCCGTTAAAAGGTCAGGTCACAGCAGTTGCGACTAAGCTAGCAGCTGGTAGCTATCAAAATCTGTTAACAGATGGTCCTACTGAAGTTGTGGATGGCAAGCTGACAGTTGATGGTCAACCAGTATTAATTAAATATGTCACCAATACGGCGGTGACTAAAGTTGCTGACCAGTCCAATTAGCTGATTAATAGCTTTGAATAATCGATCAAAAAGCAACCGTTTGCGGGCGATTGCACGTGTAATAGTAGTTTAGAAGTGAGAAAACAAGGGAGTGGATTTCGATGGTTGAAATGAATCTCGATCACATTTACAAAAAATATGAGGGTAACGATAAATATTCAGTTACCGATATGAATCTTGATATTAAAGATGGGGAGTTCATCTTCTTCATTGGCCCATCTGGCTGTGGTAAGTCAACGACATTACGGATGATTGCTGGCTTGGAAGACATCACTAAGGGTGACTTCAAGATGAACGGTCAAGTTATGAATGACGTGGAACCAAAAAACCGTGATATCGCGATGGTTTTTCAAACTTATGCACTATACCCGAACATGTCAGTCTTTGACAATATGGCCTTTGGATTGAAGATTCGGAAAACTTACAGTAATACTGAAATCAAAAAGCGAGTGGATAACGCTGCTGAGCAATTGGGCTTAACCGATTATCTACAACGGAAACCAGCCAATTTATCTGGTGGTCAACGGCAACGGGTTGCTTTAGGACGGGCCATCGTCCGGGACGCGGGGACGTTCCTATTGGACGAACCGTTATCTAACTTGGATGCTAAGCTACGGGTCGATATGCGGACTACGATTGCTCAAATGCATCAACGCTTGAAGACCAACATGATCTATGTCACCCATGATCAAATTGAAGCGATGACGATGGCTGATCGGATCGTCATTATGAATGACGGTAAGATCATGCAAGTTGGGACACCGCACGAATTGTATAACGAACCGGTTAATCAATTTGTGGCTGGCTTCATGGGATCACCTTCAATGAACTTCTTCAATGCCACCTTACATGATGGTCGGGTAACTGATGGTGAGGGACTCGACGTAGCTGTCCCGGAAGGTCAATTGAAAGTTTTAAAGGCTCAAGGCTATGACCAGAAAAAGATGATTGTGGGTATCCGACCAGAGGACATTCATGCTGAGCAAATTGCGCTTGAAGCGATGTCAGATTCAATTGTTAAGACGAAGGTCGTCGTTTCTGAATTCTTAGGTGCCGAAAGCATGTTATATTGTACAGCTGGCAAATCTAAATTTACTGCCCAAGTGGATGCACGTGATTATCATAACCCGGGTGAGAATGTGGAAGTTGCTTTTGAAATGTCGAAGGCCCACTTCTTTGATTCTGAAACTAAAGATGTTATTCGGTAATTTCGAACGACGGAGGAGCAACAACAATGAAACGTATTTTTGAAGTAGATCCGTGGCACGTCATTAGTCATGAACTCGTACCGACGGATAAGCGATTGCAGGAAAGCATGACCAGTATTGGTAACGGCTACATGGGTATGCGGGGAATGTTTGAAGAGCACTATTCTAACGATACCCTCAAAGGGATTTATATCGGTGGGGTCTGGTATCCCGATAAAACCCGGGTCGGCTGGTGGAAGAACGGTTATCCCGATTATTTCGGTAAGGTGATCAATTCGGTCAATTTCATCAAAGTCAATATCACGATTGATGGTGATCAAGTTGATTTGGCGAAGGACACAGTCAGTGACTTTACGTTGGATCTTGATATGCATACGGGAATTTTACGGCGTTCATTTATTATTACCAAGGGTGAAAAACGCGTCCAATTCATGATTGATCGGTTCGTCAGCGTTGCACAAAAAGAGTTATTTGATGTGCACTATAGTGTTCACAATTTGGGTGCGGAACCGGTCCAAATTGGATTTATTTCGCAAATTGATGCGGACGTCTTCAATGAAGATGCGAACTATGATGAGCAGTTCTGGCAAGTGCTAGACAAGAGTCATGCGATTACTGGTGGCAGCATGTTTGCAGAAACGAAGCCGAATAACTTCGGAACACCGCGCTTTACGCTCGGCATGCAGATGCTTCATGAAACGGCTTTTCGAGGTATTAACGCCCCAGAAACCGAAAAGGCAGTTACAAATATCTTCCGGGGAACGTTAGCACCGGATGAAACCAAGAATTTTGAAAAACGAGTCCTCGTGGTGACTTCACGGGATTACGCGGATATGGCGGCGATGCGGACTGGCTTAGCCGAATTAAGTGAAACGGTCAGCACACAGTCATATGAGGACTTACGGCAGGCCCATGTTGATGGTTGGGCTAAACGCTGGCAGTTATCTGACGTGTTGATTGACGGTGACGATGCGGCACAACAAGGCATTCGCTTCAACTTATTCCAGTTATTCTCGACCTACTATGGCGAAGATAAGCGCCTGAACCTGGGGCCAAAAGGCTTTACTGGTGAAAAGTATGGTGGTGCGACGTATTGGGATACCGAAGCGTTCGGAGTACCGTTCTACCTTTCATTGGCGAAACCAGAAGTAACGGAGAACTTACTGGAATACCGGTATAATCAGCTTGCTGGAGCTTTCCATAATGCTAAAATGCAGGGCTTGGCTGGTGCCTTGTACCCGATGGTGACCTTCAACGGAATTGAGTGCCATAACGAATGGGAGATTACGTTCGAAGAGATTCATCGAAATGGGTCTATTGCGTATGCCATCTTCAATTACACACGTTATACCGGTGATG
Source organism: Lactiplantibacillus plantarum (assembly GCF_014131735.1). NCBI lineage: Bacteria > Bacillati > Bacillota > Bacilli > Lactobacillales > Lactobacillaceae > Lactiplantibacillus > Lactiplantibacillus plantarum. The sequence goes on along the minus strand of NZ_CP039121.1, from coordinate 3,086,579 downwards.
AGATCTACTTGAAGACTAAAGGAATCGACGTTTTGACGGGGATTTCACGTTTTTGGGCTGATCGGGTCCACTTCTCAGAACGGAAACAACAGTATATGATTCACGGTGTCACTGGTCCTAATGAGTATGAAAACAACGTGAATAACAATTGGTATACGAACTTTATGGCGCGCTGGACGTTAGAATACACGTTAGCGAGTTTGAAGAAAGTGGATGCCGCTAAGCGTGCAGCACTTCAAATCACGGATGCTGAGCTTGCAAAGTGGCAAGATATTGTTGACCGGATGTACTTCCCGTATGATGAAAAATTAGGAATCTTCGTTCAACAAGATGGCTTCCTTGATAAGGACGTCAAGCCAGTTTCAAGTATTCCTGCTGATCAACGGCCAATCAATCAACACTGGTCATGGGATCATATTCTACGGTCACCGTATATCAAGCAGGCGGATGTCTTGCAAGGAATCTATTACTTCATGGATAAATTCACGGCGGAACAGAAGAAACGTAACTTTGATTTCTATGAACCGTTGACCGTCCATGAATCTAGTCTTTCACCAGCCGTCCATGCCATTCTAGCAGCGGACTTGCATTATGAGGATAAGGCCGTGGAAATGTATGAACGGACAGCCCGTCTTGATCTTGATAATTATAATAATGATACGGTCGACGGCTTGCATATTACGTCGATGACCGGTTCATGGCTCGCAATCGTTCAAGGCTTTGCTGGTATGCGAGTTAAGGATGATACCTTAGCCTTTGCACCGTTTGTGCCTAAAGCGTGGACCCATTATCAATTCCACGTTAACTTCCGCGGTCGCTTGATTAAAGTGGATGTCGATCAACAGGGTACGACCGTTGAACTGGTTAGTGGGGAACCACTGACTATCGAACTTAATGGGCAAGCTATCGAGGTCGCTAGCACCGTAACAACTAAGTAAATATGAACGCTTGATTGTGGTCTGACCGTAACTGGCCACAATCAAGTTTCCAACCTAAGAATGAGCTCAATTCATTCCAACCTAACTTCTAAATCGGTCCGTATCAGCTGATACGGGCCTTTTTAGTGTCTGGACATAAAAGAGTCCCTCACTTGGAAATATCGATTTCCAAGTGAGGGGCTCGGCTGTTCTATTCAAATAGCATCGGTAGGGTTATTTGAGTGTTTGCGTCAATCCTAGCACGTCCATTTCGTAAATCCGAACGGCGGTGTCAGCAACTTGGGTTGGTTTATCGACGACTAACCGGACGTAGCGCGCCGAAGTAGCCGCGAAAGTATTGAGACTAGTGGCTTGCGTGTTATTGTAGGTCCGGGCAACGTCCGTGTAGCGTTTGCCATCAGTGCTGACCTGAATGGTCCAAGCGCGGGTGTTCATATCAGCACCTTCGCCACCAGCTTTGGCATGCGCTAATTTAACCGCACTCACAGTCGTTTGACGGCCTAAATCCAGCGTCAAGGTATGCGGTGCCTTACCGGTTGCACACCATTTAGTATCGAGTTTCCCATCCACCGCCATTTTAGGTGCTTCACTACTATTCGTGTATCCGGAGGCACTGGTCTTGGCGTTCTTGGATAGTAAGGTTAAAGCGCCTTGAGCTTTCGGTGTAATCGTAATGAGCTTTTTCATTGTAACGTGCCGTTGGCCATCCTTATTTTTAGCGGTTAATGTGACGTTATAAGTGCCAGCCTTACGGTAAGTGACCGTGGGGTTTTTGGCGGTGCTGGTCGTCTTTGTGGCACCGTCAAATTCCCATTTATAGCTGGTTGCGTTTTTGGATGAGGCATTTGTAAACTTGATCGTGTTACCGGGAGCTGCCAGGGTGCGGTTAACCGTAAATGCCGCTTTAGGTTTACGATTATCCGGCCATTTTAAGGTAACTTGGTCAGAAGCATCGCCACGTTGGTTCCAAATATCAACTGGAACGACCATCAGATTGGTCTCGTTGTGCTGCCCATTCCGTTTCAACGCGTTTAAATAGAAATTAGTCGTGTTAGTGGCCCCCAGAAATGAGCGAGAACCGTCATTGTTAACCTGATAAATTTCGTAATGATCCAGCTTATTTTTAGTGGTGGCTTGCCAACTCAGGTTGACACCGGCGTACTTGCCTTCTTCGTCGAAGGTCCGATTATCAATGGTGACCTGGTTGACCTTTTTCGGCGCGGCCTGCTGCTTGCCGGTAATTGCGAGGCGACCTAATTGAACGCTGTAGCTAGCATCAGTCTCGGCGGCACTGATTTTGAGGCTAAGGCCTTTGATTGTTTTTTTTGTTAACTGACTAACGTCATAGCTAACGGTCGTCCAGTGCTTGCTGAGTGTCCGGTCACCCGCGATGGTCTTAGTGCGGCCGTCCTTTAAGGTCACCACTAGTTTAGCTGTAGATTTACCAGATGCCTTAGCGGTTAAACTAACCTGGGTATCGGCAGTGACGTCTAGGTCCGTGGTGTAGAGTTTGATTGTGCTAGCGGTGTCCTTACGCATTTTGCCGGCTAACTTGATATCATTGCCACCTTCGTAGGCGTCAGTGTAGTCAAAGCTGGCCTTTAACGCATTACCATTGCCATTATTGATTAACCAGCGGTAAGTCGGATTGACTGCTTGCAGTGAGCGATTGTTCCAATCACGTAGCGAAACATTTTTCCCCTTAATGAAGTAGTTATAGCCATTGCCTAAGCTGAAATTAGTGACAAAGGGCTGTTTCGTAATGGCACTTTATTCAACCGCGTATGTTGAAACACCCGGCCAATGTGTTGAAGTAGTTGACGGAATGCTACGGGACGGATCATTTTGATCATTGACCCACAGAGCACCTTCTTTGGCTTGAAATTCGTCAACCGTATCGGAAGAAGCGTGTGTCCAGTCCGGTGCGTACAATCCTAGCGACGTGTATGGCACATGTTGTTTATTAGCGAATAGATTCCAACGAACAGGGGTAGCGGTTCCGTCAGCTTGAACATCGATTCCTGCAAAGAGGTTGTAAGGACTAATCCCAAGCTTTTCGGCGCGTTCGTGTGACTTTTTGAGTAATTCTTGACTGGCGAGACGCTTCTTCGTCCACCAGAAGTTAAGAAACATCGAGTCAGCAACTGGTTTCATATTGGCATCGACTAGATAAGATTGGTTTTCTTTGGTCAATGCGTTTTGCCAATCCATTTTACCATCCTTCGTCATCGAGTCATACCACATCAGGTCTAGCTTGGAGCCGGCCTTTTGTTTGTATTCTTTGATTAACTGTTGCATTAGTTGGGCGTGCTTTTTGCTCAGCCCATTACTAGTTGAGCTGGTTGCGGTCTTTCCGGTGGAAGCCGAATCAAAACTTTTAACTTCGGGGTCGGTCTCTTGGTTGATGAACCAGCCGTCAAACCCGTAAGCTTTCGCAACCGCGACTAGTTTATCAGCCATCGGAAAATGTCCGTCAGCATCTTGTTTTAAGAAGTCATTGAGCCACTTTAACTTCCCGCCACTAACCACTTGTGGAAAGAAAACGGTTCCAAGAACGGGCACGCCGTTTTTATGAGCAGAATCGATGACATCTGCGGTCGGTGGCACAATCAAACCTTCGCCTGCCGAACCGCCCCAGTAGACGAGTTGGTCAATATACTGCCAGTTGGAGAAGACATTCGCATCGAACGTATTAATCCCGCGAGGCGCGTTGCCACTAGTTGAACTATTCATAATGGATAACGCGACGACCTTCATCTTTGGGTCCTGGGTCTTGTTAACCGTCGGCAGTTGCCATTTATCGATCCGTTTGGCTAGTGGAACCGAGGCGGTGTTGTACTTGGCTGCTTTATCCTTGCTCAACTGCCATTTCAGCAGTTGTTTTGGAAACCAGTACGGTGCTTCGGGTTGATTATCCATCCCCTTATCAAGGGTGGCCTCAGCCGTTTGACGGTAACTGATCTGCTGATTAGCTGACTGTTTCGAACAAGCTACTAAACCTACAGCAGTCGTTATCAAAGCTAGTGTGCCAACAATGTAGCGATATTGTCCATGTCTCATAGCGATATCCTCCTGTGAACTAAGCAAAATTGACATATCCGCGTTATGTGAGCGCTGATTGCATGAATCGTAATTAAAACGTGGCCTCGACTTAGATTTTTGACCACCGCGCTCTGGCAATTGGCAGAAATGCCTGGAGGTCGGTGTAGGGTGAACTAAGCATATTTACGCTAACCTGAACTCTTTCCAGCGAGCCTAAGCCGACTGCTTTTGACGTTAATTATTTTGCCTACTTTAATCATGACTCATGACAAATTAGCTAGCACAACGCGTGAAATACAAATCTCTATATATTGCTGGTATGTATGATATCGGTTTCGGTGACAGATGAGTATAGCTAAATTAAGGGAATTCTTCCACAAATTAAACTAATTGATAGGGTCAATCAATTTTGATGTAAGGAGAATGCTGGGTTTCAACTTGCGCGCAATGTGTGAATAATTGAGGATTGTTGCGGTGCCGATACAATTTAACGAACGCGAATTTTTGCGTGATGAATGGTATGTAGTATAATAACTAGCTAGGAAGGTGATTATTTATTAAGTATAAAGTTGATAATGGTGAATATCCCAGTGGTAAGGACGCTGTGGATCCCAAGCGAGTTAAATATCTGAAATTGATTAGTAAGTTAGCGACATTTACGTGTATTGCGATGTACGTGTCATATATTCCGCAAATCATTTCGAATTTCTCAGGTGACCCAGTATCGCCGCTACAACCACTCGTGGCAATGATTAATGGGATACTATGGACTGGTTACGGCTGGTTCAAGACTTATAAGGATTGGCCCGTTATTATTTCAAATGTTCCCGGGGTGATTTTTGGATTTATCACTGTTTTAACCGTATATATTCATTAACCGAATGACAAATTGACTGTAAACTAAAAGTCCGCTGATACGTTTAAACGCGTATCGGCGGACTTTTTTGCAAGGTGTTAAGCGTTCTTTAAAGCAGCCTGAGCTAACAATAGGCCACCGGCAATGCCAGAATTGTTACCCAGTCCAGCGGGAACGATATAGTCATCCAGTGGTGGGACTTCTTCGTAGCCATTTAGATAGGCGGCAAACTTTTCACGAATCATGGGAAAGAGCTGCCGTTGATTCATAACACCACCGTTAAGAATAATTTTATCAGGTGCGAAGGCGACGGTGAGGTTGACACATGCCTGTGCGATGTAGTCAGCGATGATTGGCCAGACCGGATCGTCGACGGGAATATCTTTCCCAGCTTTCCCCGTTCGTTTTCCCACTGCTGGCCCAGCAGCTAAACCTTCTAAACAGATGTCATGGTAGGGGCAGTTGGACTTGAAATCGTCCCCAGGTAACCGGTTGAGTCGCATGTGACCAAGTTCAGTATGAGTGCGACCATTAAAAATGTGGTTCTGACTAATGACGCCAGCGCCAACACCGGTACCAATCGTCATGTAGATGCTGTTAGGGACGTCCTTAGCGATTCCAATCATTGATTCGCCATAAGCGGCTTCGTTAACATCAGTGGTCCAGTAGAGTGGGATGTTGAAGCGACTTTTAAGATGGCCTAAAAAATCGAAGTCACCCCAGCCGGGTTTGGGAGTCGTGGTAATGTAACCATATTTCGGATCATCGGGATTAACGCCGATGGGGCCAAATGAACCGATACCAATCGCGTCAACGGGATGAGTCGTAAAATAGTCGTCTACCGCAGTCATGGTTTCAGCGGGGGTTGTCGTGGGGATCGAAATTCGGTCGCTAACTTGCCCGTTTTCAGCGCCCGTGGCACAAACAAATTTTGTACCACCAGCTTCAATTGCACCTAAAAGCATAGTGTGCCTCCTGTAGTTAAAAATGTAGTCTTATTTATTAATAGTATACTCTTAATTAGAAATTTTGTTAACGATTACATTAACTTTGACGTAAATGTTGCGTGCTAGGCCTGATTAAACCTGTCAGATCGTTTTATATCGCTGTAGCAGCAACTGAGCTAGCTGTCGGTTCAGTCAACGCAACGAGCTGTTCACCAGCTTGGACATTTGTGACTTTGAGTCGTTCAACATTAGCGTAGTTGGCCGTATTTGTGACGACTAGCATGACGGTTGGATCATAGTTAGCGGCTTTTAAGGCAGCGACGTCAAACGTTCCGAGTAGATCACCTTGATGAACGGTATCGCCCTTCTGAACGTTAGTAGTGAAGTGTTCACCATTTAAATTGACCGTATCTAATCCTAAGTGAATCAGAATTTCGGCACCAGCAGTTGTTTTGATGCCATAAGCATGATGGCTATCATAAGTGACAGTGATGACCCCGTCAGCTGGTGCGACGACCTGATCAGCGCTTGGCACGATTGCGGCGCCTTTACCCATGATTTCGGCTGAGAAAACTTGGTCGTTAACTTGTTTGAGACTTTCGCTAGTCCCCGTTACTGGTGCACTGATAATCTCATCATTAACATTGATGACGGTACTCGTTGGTGCTGGTGATTTTACTTGATCACGATCGTCACCGAGTGTTCGTTTGGCATAGATAAAAGTTGGAATAAATGCGACGACGAACGAGATGACAGCACTGAGCATGAATGCTGGAATCGACTTTGAAGCAATCGAAATGAACCCGATGACTGATGCGGGACCCATCGCCACGGACAGAACGTGGAATAGTCCTAAGAAAGCTGAAGCAATTCCTGAGGCAATCGCTGCAAAGACAAATGGAAATTTCATCTTGAGGTTGACCCCGAAAATAGCAGGTTCCGTAATTCCGAGTAACGCTGAGACCCCGGCTGAAGAAGTCAGGGCTTTTTGCTTTTGGCTCTTAGTGGCAAAGAAAATAGCTAAAGTGGCGGCACCTTGCCCAATGTTGGCCATCGAGGCGACTGGGAAGATAAAAGAACCTCCCGTTTTGGCGACGTTAGCCAATAACTGGGTTTCAATAGCCGGGAAGGTTTGGTGGAGCCCAGTAATGACAATGGCCGAGTAGAGAAGGCCAAAGATGCCCATGCCAATCCAACCAGTCGTGTTATATAAGCCTACTAAACCGTTAGTTAATGCGTCGCTCACCGTTCGTAAGACAGGACCGACGATTGTGAAAGTTAGAAAGCCAGTGATGACAATTGCAAACATTGGCGTGAACGTAAAGTCAAATGCACCCTTGATATGTTTGTGGAAGAACTTCTCCAAAGTAGCCAAAATATAAGCAACGGCCAAAACAGGGAGCACTTGGCCTTGATAGCCTGCTTGTGCAACGTGTAAACCAAAGACGTTCCAGTAAACCATCTTGCCAGCAGCCATGGTCGTTGCAACGCTATAGCCGTTAACTAGTGATGGTAAGACCATGATCATGCCCATCGTAGCACCCAGATAGGGGTTGCCACCGAAGCGCTTCGTTGCTGAAAATCCTAAGAGGATTGGCAAGAAAGTAAACGGCGCACTAGCCATCGCGTTAATCATTTCGGCGATACCTTTGAGGCCAGGGTAAACTTCAACAACTGACTTCGCCATAAAAAGATGCTCGGCAGTCAAAACGTTGTTTAGTGCCATTAATAGACCCCCAGCAACTAGTGCAGGGACGATTGGAATAAAAATATCAGATAAGACTTTGAGGAAGTCCATTAATGGATTTTTCTTTTGACCCGCAGCGGCAACTGCCTTGATGTCATCGGGGGTCGCTTCTTTAAGACCTGTTTTGGCGATTAAGGCGTCATAGACTTTATCGACATCGCCAGGGCCAATAATGATTTGGTATTGGCCGTTAGTTTCGAAGGTCCCCTTAACGTCCGCGTCGTCATCTAAGGCTTGTTGATCAATCTTGGATTCATCCTTGATGACCAAACGAAGGCGTGTCGCACAGTGGGCGGCGGCTTGAATGTTGTTTTTACCAATTGCATTAAGTACGCGGTCGGCAACTTCTTGATGATTCATAATAATTCACTCCCTGAGTCTAAAATTATTTTTAATTTAATAATGCAAGCGCTTTACAGACCCAATAATAACAAGTTTGGAAAATATGTCAAGCGTTTGATACAAAATTGAATTGCTTGATAATCTTGTTAAAAAGCCGAATTTGAAACGCTGACATGAAAATATAATATAAAAATGTCAAACGATTGACATATCAGTGTAAGCGGTTTTATAATAGTGACAATTAAGTCGAACGTTAAAAAGGAGCTCATCGTCATGATATGGAATCGTAAAACCCGTTATACCCCTTATGAACAGTGGCCAGCAACTAAGCTACCACAGCTCGTTGCCCAGGCACGCCAGTCTAAGTGGCGGATGCAACATCATATTCAGCCTACATCAGGTTTGTTAAATGACCCCAATGGCTTTTCATACTTTGATGGTCAGTGGCACCTGTTCTACCAAGTCTTTCCGTTCGGTCCGGTACACGGACTGAAGTCATGGCAACACGTGACCTCTAAGAACTTGGTGGATTGGCATGATGAGGGCTTAGCGATTCGACCAGATACGCCGTACGACTCACACGGCGCGTACACGGGTACAGCACTACCAATTGATGATCAGTTATTTATTATGTATACGGGTAATGTCCGTACTGCCGACTGGCAACGTGAATCGTATCAATTAGGTGCCTGGATGGACACGGATAATCACATTAAAAAGCTGTCCCGGCCACTAATTGCGCATGCTCCGGCTGGGTATACGAGTTCGTTTCGTGATCCGGACTTGATCCGGACTGACCACGGCTACTACGCGCTAATCGGTGCGCAGACGACTACTGAGATCGGTGCTATCTTGGTTTATTTCTCAAAGGATCTGACCACCTGGACGTGTCAAGGCGAGTTGAACGTTCCCGCAAATGCGCGGGGTTATATGATTGAGTGTCCAAATCTGGTCTGGATCGATCAACAGCCCGTCTTATTGTTCTGTCCCCAAGGGTTATCACAAACAACGACCCCGTATCAGAATATTTATCCGAACATGTACCTAGTTGCCGATCAATTGGATCTGGCTCAGGCACAATTCACTGAACCCCACGCCCTGACGCAATTGGATGACGGCTTTGACGTGTATGCCACGCAGGCAATCAATGCGCCGGATGGCCGCGCGTTAGCCGTCAGCTGGATTGGGTTACCTGAAATTTCCTATCCAACTGATCGTGAAAATTGGGCCCATTGTTTGAGCTTAGTTAAGGAACTAACGCTTAAAGATGGGCACCTCTATCAAAATCCAGTGGCAGCGGTGGATGATTTGCGGACGACGGCGCATGACCTAGTCTTTGAGCAACAACGGGCGACGGTGGCCGCTTTGAATGGCAGCTTTGAACTCTTACTGACGGTTCCCGCTGATAAAACGGTCACGGTTAACATTGCTGATCAGCAGGAAAGTGGCCAGCTGCAGGTGACTGTTGATGCCAACCATGGTCAGGTTATGATTGATCGGCGGCATACGGGGAATTCGTTTGCTGAAGATTATGGTCAGACTCGTCAAGTTGAGTTAACGGCCCATAAGACGATAAAAATCCGGCTAATCATAGATGTGTCAGTCTTTGAATGCTATATTGATAATGGCTATTCCGTGATGACCGGCCGTTTCTTCTTAAACGCTACCCCGAGTCGCCTTAACGTTCAAGGTGACACTACGGCAGTTACCGGTAAAGTCTGGGAATGGCGCCAATCAGAGCATACTGGAGTCGATAACAATGAAACCAAAATTAAATGATGTTGCGAAGCTAGCGGGGGTCTCAGCGACAACCGTTTCTCGGGTTATTAATAACCATGGCTACCTGAGTAGTCAGACTAAAGAAAAAGTTTTCGCGGCGATGCGAGAACTGCATTATCAGCCGAATAATATGGCACGCTCACTGCAAGGAAAGAATACGCGCTTAATTGGCGTCATCTTTTCAGATATTAGTAATCCGTTCTTTGGTGAACTGGTGTCCCGGATTGAAAAAATCTTATTTGCTAAAAATTATAAGGTGATTTTATGTAATAGTGCGGATGATCCGCAAAAAGAACGCGACTACCTACAAATGTTGATGGCTAATCAGGTCGATGGGATTATTGCTGGTGCCCACAATTTAGGTATTGAAGAATATCAACAATACGGTCTTCCGATTATTTCATTTGACCGGTACTTATCCGACAATATTCCCATCGTTAGTTCGGATAATTACCAGGGGGGCTGGCTAGCAACCCAGACATTGCATCAGGCGGGGGCGACTAACGTGGCTATTTTTACTGGTAAGTCACACGCTGGTTCGCCAACGAATGGTCGCCGTGAAGGATATGAAGCCTACTTGACTGCCCAACAGCTAACACCCCATGTCCATGAATTACCGTTTGAATTGACCCCCGCGCTGAAGATGATGGAAATTAAGACGATTATGACACAACATCAGTATGATGGTATTTTTTGTAGTGATGATTTGACCGCTTTACTAGTGCTCAACGTCGCGCGACAACTGTCATTAACGGTTCCTGAGCAATTACGCGTTGTTGGTTATGATGGCACGGCGCTCATACGTGATTATCATTCTGAATTAACAACAGTAGAACAACCGTTAGCGGATATTAGCACGTTACTGGTTTCTCTACTATTGCAGCGGATTGAGGATGCGAATTGTACACTGGAATCAAAATATACGTTACCAGTTAAGCTCATCAAGGGCCTTACCGCGTAACTAAGGAGTTAATCGTAATTATGGCAGCAACAATCAAGTGGTGGCAACAAGCCGTTGTCTATCAGGTCTATCCACGGAGTTTTCAAGATACCAATCATGATGGTATTGGTGACTTAAAGGGGATCACGGCCCACCTAGACTACTTAAAGCAATTAGGAATCGACGTCATTTGGCTCAATCCCATTTATCGTTCACCCAACGATGATAATGGTTATGATATTAGTGATTATCAACAAATTGCGGCCGACTTTGGCACTATGGCTGATTTTGATGAATTATTGCAAGCCGCCCATGACCGGGGCTTAAAGATCATCATGGACTTGGTTGTTAACCATACCTCTGATGAGCATCCATGGTTCAAACGCAGTCGCCAGGACCGCACCAATCAATATCGTGATTTCTACTTTTGGCGCTCAGGTAACGGCAAAAAGGCGCCCAATAATTGGGATGCGGCTTTTGGTGGTTCAGCATGGCAATATGATGAGCAGACCCAGCAGTATTATTTACACACGTTTTCAACAAAACAACCTGATTTAAACTGGGAGAATCCGACCTTACGAGAGTCAGTTTATACGATGATGACCTGGTGGCTGAACAAGGGTGTTGACGGTTTTCGAATGGACGTCATTAACCAAATCTCTAAGTTACCCGGGTTACCAGATGGTCCACTGAAACCGCACAGTCAGTTTGGCGATGCTCGAGTAACGAACGGACCGCGAGTTCATGAATTCTTGCAAGAAATGAACCAAGAAGTGTTGTCACAGTTTGATATCATGACGGTTGGTGAGACCCACGGGGTGACACCAGCGGATGCGCTGAAGTATGCGGGCGCTGATCGGCACGAATTAGATATGGTCTTTGAATTTCAACATCTGCGACTTGATAATAGTCAGCATGGTCTTGGTAAGTGGAGTACGCGTAAGACACCGTTAGTGGCGCTAAAGAAAGTCATTAGTGACTGGCAAGTCGGACTTGAAGGGCGGGCTTGGAACAGCCTGTTTTGGAACAATCATGATACGCCACGAGCGGTCTCACGTTTTGGTGATGACCGACCAGCATATCGGGTACGTTCGGCTAAAATGCTCGCAACGTGTTTACACATCTTGCAGGGAACCCCGTATATTTATCAAGGTGAAGAACTGGGGATGACTGACGCTCATTTTACTGAATTAACCAGTTACCGGGATATTGAATCGCTCAATGCCTATCGTGATTTAGTGACTGAGCGCCAACTACTATCACCGGCAGATATGATGGCCCGATTAGCGGCGCGTTCTCGGGACAACTCGCGAACGCCGATGCAATGGGACACGGAGGTTAACGCGGGTTTTAGTGACGCGGCGCCATGGCTCACGGTCAATCCCAACTATCGTCAAATCAATGCTGCCGCAGCTTTGGCTGATCCGGATTCAGTGTGGTACTATTACCAGCACTTGATTCAATTACGACATCAATACCCCTTAGTGACGTTAGGTTCGTTTGAGCTCTTGTGGGCTGATGATCCGCAGGTATTCTTATATGCACGGCAATGGGAAGGGCGAACCTGGCTAGTTTGTTGCAATTTCACAGCCGAGACACTGTCCCGACCACTGGATCAATATCTGACGCCCACGGCCAAATGCTTGATTAGTAATTATGGCGAGCAGCAGCCAAATAAATTACGGCCTTATGAGGCTTGGGTCTACCAACTCGCATAGGTATCCAGGACTTGGCTAATTGAGGCGGTCTTTGAAATATACCCAATCGTTACGATTAGTGTGAATTGGGTTGCTTAAAATTCTGCGATGGTCTTAATAAGCGACCACCTGACTAAAAAACTGCTTTCAAAAGGATAACTTTTGAAAGCAGTTTTTTTAGCGCGCGACGACCACTTGACCCACGTGAGGCTCATCTAGTCGTTGGTGACCTTGAATGAAGCCCGTGAGGTTAAACGGTAGTTGTTCATTGATCGTCGTGGTCAATTGACCAGTATCTAGCAACTTGAATAGCAATTGTAAGGCGGCCTGATCAGAAATCACTTCGGTCGGTTGGATTGCTTGGAAACGAATTGATTTACTGGTGGCTGGCAAGTGACGGGCAAACGAAGCGATGGTCGCATCAAATTTGGCCATTGCTAAGTCATCTTTGCCACCAACGCCATCGATAGCGACATTGATTACGACGTCACCGCGGTCGGCTAACACGTGAACTGGATTTTGATGCTGATAGTCGACGAATTGGTCGACTCCCAGTGTCGCAATCAAGTTAGCATAACGGTCACTAGCAATCGCGATAACGTGGGCACCTAATCGTTTGGCTAACTGAATAATTAACAAGCCGACTGGGCTGCCAGCGCCTTTGACAATCACCGTTTGGTCGGCTTGGATGTCCGCAAAGTAGCGCACCGTTTTGTAAGCGACAATCCCTGGAGTGACTAAGCTGACGGCGGTGACCGGATCAAGATTAGTTGGCATGGTCACCGCTAGATCGCTATCTAAACAAACCTGGTCCGCGTAAGTATGGTTCGTGCGGGCAGCCACCACTGTCCCAACGTCCAAGTCAGTGACAGCGGCGCCAACTTGAATGATTTTCCCAATGACATCATGCCCAGGAATATGCGGTAGTGCGACGCTTTGGATAGTACCTAGCCGTTCTAAGCGGTCTTCCTCGGTTAGGTTAACGGCTAAAGTTTTGATTAATAATTGATTATCTGTTGGAATCAGCTGTGATTGTGGTAGTTCTTCAAATACGGTAGGTCCCCCAAATTTTTGATACCCGTATGCAAGCATTGTAATCCCCCTCCTCATATCTAAGTTCGTTAGTTGACGTGGTGCCGGGATGTGACTTATTAGTAAATAAATCATGCAGTATCAATTGACGAATTGTTAGATTGATCCAAAACATGCTCTTGTCTAATTGTAGCCAGCAGTGGGGGCGAATCACAAGCAGTAACAATTATATTCCGGGATTGGTTCGGTCACCGATTAAATTAAACAACCTAGTTTTAAATTAACCGGCTTCGTTGGCTGGCTGATGCTTCAGGCCCCAGCCAGTGAAACCACTGATAATTGAGAATACCGGTGATAGTAAGCTGAAGAAACAAAATGGCAGGTAAGCTAAGGTTGATACCCCGAGCGTGTTAGCGGCAAAGGCCCCGGCAACGCCCCACGGAATCAGGTAATTGATGACAGTTCCACCGTCTTCAAGGACTCGACTGAGGGCTAAGTTAGCCAATCCTCGCTGATTGAAGGTCGTTTTGAACGCTTTACCAGGCAAGATAACGGAAAGGTACTGTTCACCTACAAAGATGTTGACACCGATTCCCGCTAAAATCGCAGCCGTAACAGTTGCCCCGGCACCTTTCAATCGCTTAGTTAGCGGCACCATTGCTGTCTGAATGAGGTTGAATTTCATTAGTAAACCGCCTAACGACAGGGTTAATAGGATTAAGGAGACCGTGCTCATCATGGCACTGATACCGCCACGTGAGAGTAAGGCGTCCACCCCGGCGTTGCCAGTTTTGGCTACAAAGCCGGTTTCGATCATCGTGGCGATCTTAGTTAAGGCAATATGAGGTTGCTCGATAAAAATCATGACGATGGCAAGACCGATATTCATCAACAAGGTTGCAATGGCTGGAATTTTAAGTAGGGCACAGGCAAACATGACGACGAGTGGCAAGGCCGCCCACCAGCTGATGGTAAAGTTATTATTGAGGACGGTCAACGTCGTTTGAATCTTGCCCAAATGGCTTTGTGTTGCGGCTCCGGCACCTAAAACGGCGTAGAGTACTAGTGATACGACAAAAGCAGGAATCGTAGACCACATCAGATTACGAATGTGGTCGAATAAATCTGCTTCGGCAATGGCTGCGGCCAGGTTGGTCGAATCTGACAACGGTGAAGTCTTATCTCCAAAAATGGCTCCTGAGATGATAGCTCCGGCAATCAAAGCTGGGTTGATGCCCATCGTTGTCCCGATTCCAAAGAGGGCAATCCCAATCGTTGAGATAATCGTGAAGGCACTCCCGATGGAAGTTCCAATAATTGCACAAACGAGAAAAACGGATGGAACGAACCACTGCGCAGAGATCAGATGAAACCCAAAGACCATCATTGAAGGAATGATGCCAGCTGCAATCCAAACGCTGATGAGTGCCCCGATGAGTAGAAAAATAAAAATTGGGATAATCCCAGTTTTAATACCATCGATGATGCCACCATGAATGTCATCCCAGTGGGCACCGCGAATTCGGGCCCATAAAATGATGAGGGCGATAACGAGAATAACGGGGGTCTGTGGTGACAGGCCGAACTTAATAACGCCAAGTCCCATAATTGCAAGCATAATGAGTAAAACGAGTAGGGCTTCTGGTAACTGAACTGAACGCCATTTTTTTGAATTAGGCATAATAATTAACTCCTTTGAGGTCGTTAAACCAGCAGTGAATAGCCCGACACGGACTGCTTCAACAACGGTTGTACGCCGATAATAGTGGGTGAATATAAAAAATCGTCCCTGTTGCATTATTATGCAACAGGGACGATTGATTAGACCGTGGTACCACCCAGCTTGAGCCACAATATGACTCCACTCACTAGCAGTTAACGGCTCTAGTTGTTATCCGCCGGGCGTACCCGGACCTCTCCTACCGTATTTCATCGAGATTAACCTGATCGGTTCGCAGCACCCACCGACTTCCTGACGCACAGTTAATTCGCTACTTGAAAGTAAGATTATCGTTCGTTATTTGAATATAAGCGATAATAGCATGGCGTTTTTGATTCGTCAACTAAGATATGGCTAGAAACGTGTTAGGCTAACAAATAAATAGCGATAAGTGGGTACGCTCAAATGACCGACAATGGTAGAATGGTTAGTGTTGTAAGCGGTACCTTTTATGGTTGACCGTGACAAGTTTTTTAAAGCAAACTTTTTTAGGGGGATAATCATATATGGCTAATCAATGGTGGCAATCAGCGGTTGTTTATCAGGTTTATCCACGGTCGTTTCAGGATTCAAATGGTGATGGAATCGGTGATTTGCCAGGAATTACACAACGGTTAGATTATATTAAACAGCTCGGCGCGGATGTGATTTGGCTCAACCCAATTTACCGTTCACCCGGTGTCGATAATGGCTATGATATTAGTGATTATTACGATATTAATCCAGAATTCGGGACGATGGCTGATTTTGATCAATTATTAACAACGGCCCATGCGAAAGGGTTAAAAATCATGATGGACATTGTTGTCAACCATTCATCTGATCAAAATAAGTGGTTTACGACGAGTGCGCAAAGTAAGGATAATCCGTACGCGGACTATTATATTTGGCGTGATCCTGTTGATGGGCATGAACCTAACAACTGGGGTGGCTTTTTCGGTGGCTCTGCTTGGAAATATGTTGCCAGCCGTGATCAGTATTACTTACATTCATTTGCGGTTGAACAGCCAGATTTGAACTGGGATAATCCGCAACTACGGCAAGCAGTCTATGACATGATGAATTTCTGGGTCAATAAGGGCGTGGACGGTTTCCGCTTGGATGTCATTAACTTGATTTCCAAGCCTGATAGCTTTGCAGACGGGCAGCCAGAAGCTGGGGAACCATACGCGGCAATCGGTGGAATTATTGCCAATGGTCCGCATCTCCATGAATACTTACAAGAAATGAATCAGCAAGTGTTTGCAGGCCATCAACTGATGACGGTCGGCGAAACGCCTGGGGCTACGGTTGCTGATGCTAAGCAACTGGCAAGCGGCCAAGGTCAGGAATTAAACATGGTGTTTGAATTTGAACACATGGGCCTGGATGGTAATCCAGATCCGGCGCTAGGTAAGTGGAATGACCAGCCCGTCCGACTGGTTGACCTAAAGCAGAGCTTGTCTAAGTGGCAAATGGGCTTACAAGGGACAGCCTGGAATAGTCTCTATTGGAATAATCATGACCAACCGCGAATTGTGTCACGATTCGGGGATGAACGGCCAGCTTATCGGGAACGTTCAGCCAAAATGCTAGCGACCCTATTGCACTTTCTTCAAGGGACACCCTACATCTACGAAGGTGAGGAGCTAGGCATGACGAATGCCCATTTTACCAAGTTAACCGACTATCAAGACTTGGAATCACTGAATGCGTATCATCACTTTGTTGATGACGAACAGGTCGTTCAACCTGAACAGATGTTAGGTTATCTCGCCCATATGTCGCGGGATAATGCGCGTACACCGATGCAGTGGGATGATAGTCAGAATGCTGGGTTTTCAACGGCAACACCGTGGCTAGCGGTTAATGCCAATTATCCGCGGATCAACGCGCAACTCGCGCAACGAACGCCCGGTTCAGTTCTGAGCTATTATCAGCGGCTGATTAAGCTCCGGCACCATTTACCAGTCATAACGACGGGAACTTATCACCTATTATCACCTGATGATGCGGCCGTTTATGCCTATGTGCGGCATATGGGGTCGCAGCACCTGCTAGTAATTTGTAACTTTACTGCGGCAACCCAGACGCGACACTTTGCAGAATTACCCGCTGATGCGCATCTGTTGATCAGTAACTACGATGAAGATCATCAAGACGTATTACGAGCGTACGAAGCGAAAGTTTACCAGTTTTAGGTCACAATTAGCTTCGCTGCTGGAGTCGTGAATGTGATTTTTAACGGCGGTTGTGTGATTACGAGCACGAGTTGGTCGTGTAAATTTAATCGTGATGACTTAACCAAAAATGCGCCCCAATAAGAACGCCCAACCTATCATTCTAGATAAGTTGGGTATTTTTATTGGAGCGCATGTATGATTATGATCAAGTTTGTGGTTAAGATTTTTGTTCGGCATTGTCAGCCGCAAATGTTTTTTCAATAATGTCGATAACTTGTTTGACCAAGCCAATTGGAAATTGGTGGGCCCGACGAATCAAGTTGATATGCACGCTAGGAACCTGAACGTCGTCGAACGGAATCTCAACGAGACCATCGTCTTCACCATCGTTGGGGGTCGTGATGTCGGAAATGAAGCCTAGTGCCAGGTTCTCTTTAACTAATCCCTTGATCAAGGTGCTGCTATCAGATTCGAAGAGAACTTGGGGTTCAATCGAAAGTTGTTCAGCAAGTTGCCGGAAGACTAGTTTATTTAAGTAAGTTGCATTAAGCAGTACAAAAGGCGATTTTAGCGCTTCTGCAAAAGTCGGGTGCTCAGCCTTTGCTAAGGGGTGCGCAACATTAGCGAGAATGCGAAATTTAAAAGGCCGTAATGGCGTTACTGCTAGCCGTTCATCCAATGTTTGATCCAAGTTACCACTGATGGCTAAGTCGAGTTGGCCGGCTAAAACCTGTTTGACGAGTTGATTAGCCCCCATTTCAACCGTGTGGACGCTACTAAGCAAATCTTGCTCGATGATTGGTTTTGTTAATGCCGGTAAATAATGTTCACTGACGGATGGTTCGATACCAAACCGCAGTGTATGTTGACGCAAATGACTGATTGATTCATTGACATGCTGCCAGTTGTTGATAATGTCGTTGGCTGCGAGCAATAGTTGCTGGCCACTAGGTGTTAACACCAGCGCCTTGGTCTTTGCTTGGCGAAAGAACAGTGTCACTTGAAAATGACGTTCTAGTCGTTTAATTGCTTGGGAGATTGTGGGTTGGCTAACGTGAAAATCAGCAGCCGTTTGCGTATAACTCTGAGTGCTGATTAAGCGTTGGAAGTAATACAAGTCTTTAATGTTCATGAAAAATGTAGCCTCCATAAAATATTAATGTTGGTTGCGCAATTAATAGTCGCAGGTAAGCAGGCTCCGACTGATTGATTAAAGCTGGTTATTATACGTCATGTTAATCATACCATTGTTATAACGAATAGTGTCAGGATAATTAGTGAAAATTAATTTACAAAATAGTTAACGCGCTTAAACTATAATGATTATTAATAAGAATGTTAGTGCTGATTGGTACAGATGTAGTGTTGCTGGTAAATTAAGTTTTGAGTCATTATATAATTTTATCAGTTAAAGGGCTGCCACATCGTTTTGATTATCATGACGTGTCGGTTGGTCTGATTAATCACCGGAAAAAAAAGTTGCATTGCTTAAGTGGGAGTCGTTAGAAATAAAGGTTAAAGTGTTAAAGCGATAAGTAAACATTATGCAGATTAAAAAGCATACAAGTTAATGACAAACTATTAGTAATAAAGCTATAAAAAATACTTATCAGTTAAGGTGCTGTTATATATCGCTCGATAAATCAATAATTGGTCTACGTGTCATCGGTAGCGCCAGTCTGCCCCGTTTCTCGACGTAATTAGTTGACAAGCAACTAAAGCAGTTAATGGGTTTAAATTATAAATGAAACGAATGACATCATTTTTACTGATTGCAATTAGTTAAATCTATATTAATCAGCATAAATTATTTTAATTAGCTAACAACTGTCACGAACTCGTCAAAATTGATGGCATACAACTTTTGTATAAAATATTATAATACTAATTATGATTCATGTCTTTAAAATGTTGATATATCGGTAAATTAATTAAGTGTACATAAATAAAAATTATATAGGTGTAATGAGCCTTTTGAACAAATATTGCTGGTATGTAACTGCTATCTGTGAGCGACGAATTTTGACAAAAAGTGTCTTCAAATTTGCGGAATGTGGTTTATAATTAAGGCGTGTAATCGGTTTAAAAGTTTTAACTTATATAAGAAAGGGGGGATATCATGCGATTAATCGATTTCAAAACTTGGATAATGGGAACGGCCGCCATGTTGACATTGATTGTGACAAATCAAACAGTGAGTGCGGCGGACACAGCTACCACTGCCACTGAAACGACGCAGACTTCTGGCTCGAGTACACTTGCTAATCAAGTGGTGTTGCGACAAACTACTAGCAGTAGCAGTAGCAGTAGCAGTAGCAGTAGCAGTAGCAGTAGCACGAAAGCATCGGCAACTGGTGCGGCGACTGAAACGGCGACTAGCAAAGCGGTCACCACGTCTGAGTCATCAACCCAATCATCTAGCACAACGGCTACTAGCCAAACGACTTCAGGTGTGACAGCCGCTCAAGCAACAACGGACAGTACTGATACGACAGCGATGTCCCGGGCGACGGCTAATGCCAAAGCGGATCAACGAGCGGCTAGTGCGAAGGCGAACAACGAGCAAGCAACGACCCAGAATCAGCAACAAACGACTAATATGTACAGTGGTGTTGTTACCAGTCAAAAAGACTCGGCGAGAACGGCAACTACGACGGATCAAGCAACTGCGTCTGTCGCGACACTGTCCAGAATGAGCCGGGCCAGTCTTCGCAGTTTAGCACAACGGGCAACGGTTGCGGTTCAGGGGCTCGATGCTACTGACGCAACGGTGACTGACGATGATGGTGTTACGTATAGCGCTACGGATGTATTGAGTCTGTATGCGAACTATATCGCGAAGTATCATTGGTCAATAGCCGATGATGTTAGCGTAACTGCTGGCAGTACAGCAACGGTGACCTTACCCGAGAATGTTGTCTTTACCAATGGTACGCAGCATATTGATGTCCAAAAATCAGATGGAACGGTCGTCGGGACTTTTACGGCCGAGACCGGTAGTCAAACCGGAACACTAACTTTTAATGATTATTATGCGACTAGTGATCGTTATAATCGTCAAGGAGACTTAACGTTTTATGTTACTGGGACTAGCGCAACCACTGGCAGTAGTACGACTGGGATTAATAAGGTTGGCTGGGCCGATAGTAATAGTTTAGATGCTGATGGTAATCCCACCAAAATGATCTGGCAAGTTGTCGCAAACATTAATAGTGAAAAGTGGCAGCAAGTTGCGATTGTTGATCAGCTGGGCCTTTATCAAACGCACGAAGGTACCATGACGTTGGAAACTGGTCATTATACTGACGGTGCCTTTGTTAAAGACGCGGCACTGGGCACTTATGATTTTGCAACGCAGCAGTTTACCTACGCTGATGGGGTATCAACACCACAAGTAACCGTGACGGTTGTGGGTCAGCAGATGACAATTAATATTGACCAATTAGATGTAGCGGTCAATATATTTTATGAAGTTGGTCTGACAGTAGGACATACGTACACCAATAATGCGGGTGTAACGTATGCACCTGTCATTGGAGATGCGACTGATCCAAATGAGGGCAGTTCGACAGGCGAACCAAAGAGTGAACAATCGAACGTGGCCGTTAGATTTGGTGGTTCCGGAACCGCTAGTGATGACATTCAGAGTTACAGTTTGTTCATTAATAAAACTGATGGTGACGGCCAGTCAGTTGCTGGTGCCACTTATCAGTTAGAGGATAGTACGGGTACGGTACTTCGGACCGATTTGGTGACTGATTCAGTTGGACAGTTACGCATCGGTAACTTGTCGGCTGGGACGTACATGCTGGGTGAGACGGCGGCTCCGAGTGGCTACCAAATCGACACGGCCAAGCACGTCTTCGCGGTATCCGCAGCGCAAGCAACGGCTAACGTGGTCACAGGTAGTGTGGTTGACAAACGAATTGCTAAGACGGCGCTGACTGTTAACAAAGTTTGGGCTGACGTGCCAGCTGGAGTGCAAACGTCGACCGTTGAAGTGACGTTGCAACGCAATGGTCAAGCTTATCAGACCTTGCAATTAACGTCAGCAAATGGCTATACGGGCACTTTCAGTGATTTGGATGTGACGGATGTTTATGGCAATGCGTACACTTATACGGTGATTGAAACGGCCATTGCTGGCTATATCAGTAGTCAAACAACTAGTGGTGAGACGGTGACATTAACGAATACGTATCAAACCGGGAAATTGACGGTGATTAAGACGGATTCGAGTGGCGCCAATCGCTTGGCCGGGGCGGTTTTTGCCGTGAAAAATGCTGCCGGAACGCTGGTTGCTCAGTTGACAACTGATGCGACTGGTCAAGCACAGCTTACAGGTCTAACGCAAGGCGCTTATACGGTTAGCGAAATTCAAGCACCGGACGGTTACTTGATCAATACACAGGCGCAAGTGCTTGTGTTGAATGAGCAAAGCGCTTATCAAGGCCAATTAGTTTTTGCCGATGAGGTCGAACCAAGTGAACCGAGCGAACCAAGCGAACCGAGTGAACCAAGTGAGCCGAGCGAACCGAGCGAACCAAGTGAACCGAGCGAACCAAGTGAACCAAGCGAACCAAGCGAACCGAGCGAACCGAGCGAACCAAGCGAACCGAGTGAACCAAGTGAACCAAGTGAGCCGAGCGAACCAAGTGAACCGAGTGAACCGAGTGAACCGAGTGAACCGAGTGAACCAAGTGAACCAACTGAACCAAGCGAACCAAGTGAGCCGAGCGAACCGAGCGAACCAAGTGAACCGAGTGAACCAAGTGAACCGGTGCTACCAGGACACGCTGACGAGGATAGTGATTCAGATCAGGTTGTCACAACGAAGACTGAGACAGCTAAGTTAGTCAAGCAAACTAATTTAGTAACCACGACTCGGCCAACGAAATTGTTAGGACAGCCAATAAAATTAGTAGCAACTTCTAAACCAGTTGTTAAAGTTACAAAAGCAACTAATCGCAAGTCGGCGCAACAATTGCCACAGACTAGTGAACAATCAATGGATTGGCTAATGATTTTGGGCTGGTTCTTGCTAGGGCTAACAGTTGTTAGTCGTCAACGGCGATTTAATTAAACAAAAAGGCTACTGGAATTTCGCTTCCAGTAGCCTTTATTTATATCATAGATAAGTGTCGCCACATTATCGACGATTTTGAGATGTGCGTTGGTCATGCTTAATTCTGACTGGTTGGGCAGCGGGAACACGGGCGCCAGCCACGACGCCGGCAACGGCAGCTAGTCCGGCTGCGGCCAATAAACCTGCTAATAACATGGGCAAGACCTCCTCAATAGTTGTAAAAACTCGTCTTTTAATACTTGCAGTTTAGGCGACTTATTAACAAAAATCAATTATTTAACCGTAAATTAGTGAGAATCTGAATAACTTGAAATATTCTTAAGTAATTGCCGGTTATTGTTCATTCTGGCAAGGGCGGCCGCATCATTTAAATATTCATGAATTTGATCCGGTTCATCGGATAATTGAGCCTGTAAGAATTTGATCCGCGCTGCGTAATAGGTAACGTGGAATCGCGCACAAATCTCAATCCCGTAGTTTAATAACTGCAAACTCCGCGGTGTATCATTAATGTTAGCGTAAAAAGCCCCCGTGTAATAAGCTAAGTTAATCACGCGCCAAACACTAGCGGTCGTTTCTAGCGGTAGGTTCGGTAGGGCGTGGCGTACTTTTTCAAAATAGTACTGGGCTTTATCGTTATCCTGGTTCTGCTGATAAGCAATCCCGATACCACAGTAGGCCAGCTGTGTATAGATTGTGATGTGAGCCTCGTCCAAATCGGTGATGATTTGGTCAAAATTAAAGATGACATCACTGATCGGGTGGTGGTTAAGGGCAGCAACATAGCCTTTTAGATAACAATATTGTAATTTGGTTTCGCGGTCATGTCGCGGCATATCCGCAGCCTTTTCAAGTTGTACTTCGGCATCTTGATATTCAGTTGTAATGAGGTCGAACTCGACCTGTTCCAAAATCTTCAAAACAGCGGCATCAGCGACGCGTTCGGTTGGAAAGACATCTTCCAATTGTAGGTTGAGTCGCTGACAAAGTTGGGCAACGATTCGTATGGCAGGTGCTTTGCCATTGTTCTCGAACTTACTTAGTGTCGCCTGAGTACAAATACCATCTGCTAGGGCCTTTTGTGAAAGTCCTAGGGCTTTGCGGCGGGCGATGAAAAGCTCAATGTTCATACCATCAACGCTTCCTTTACATATTTAAGTCATAATTGAAACAGCTTTCATTTACCCTAATTAAAAACTTTTTATATAATTTTGTCAATATTTAAACATAATCGTGCATATTCTAAAAATATATCTTGACTATATAAAAAACGCTCGCTAGTCTTTGCTAGTGAGCGTCTGTGAGTTAGCTGATGGTTTATTTTGCCATATAGGCGTCTTTGAAGTTATAGTTGGTACCAGAAGTGTTATAAATCAGGCCCTTTAACTTAGGGTTGACCATCTGTGCCAGCGTTGTTTGAGTTAATGGTGCAACGCCTTCATCCGTCCCAATAATTTTTTCAGCTTTGCCTAGAGCAGTCCAGCGTACTGTCGGATCAGTTGCTTGCTCGGCCTGCTTGACAGCAGCGTCATAATCAGCATTTTTCCACTTACCAAAGTTGTAATCATTCGTGGAAGTGAGAATGCCTAGGTCAGAGATGGGGTCGGCGAAGTCAGCTTGCCAGCCAGAAATAGCGAGTTGGAAATTACCCGATGTTTCACGTGCAAGTCGGTTTTTGAATGGCAAGGTAATATCGGTAATCTTCAAACCGGGTAGTTCCTTTTCTAGCTGTCCCTGAACATATTCGGCCGTCTCTTTGGTTTGGTCAATATTATCGTGCGTAAGCGTTAAGGTTAATGACTTTTTGCCGGTTTCTTTTAATCCTTCTGCCCACAGTTTCTTGGCCTTAGCGGTGTCTTGAGTTGTCGCCGCACTAACTGCATTTTCAGTAGCGAAATCTTCACCAGTCGTTGGATCGGTTGCGAGCCCGGTGGTGACAAAGCCCTTTGGAACTGCTGAGCCATCCGCTAGTACGTCCGTGACAAGTTGGTGCCGGTCAATAGTTAAGGACATCGCTTGCCGGAGCTTGGCATTAGCTAGCGCGGGCACCTTTTTCTGATTAAACTCGAGGTAGTTCAGACGGGATGTCTTACGGAGCACTAACTTGGGATTATTCTTTTCGTTTTTGACTTGTTCGCCGCTCAGGGTGGCCATGTCGAGTTTGTTGCTCTGGAATAAGTTGAATCCGGTCGTGGTTGACTTAACGACTTGGTCATTGATCTTTTCTAAGTAAACGTGTTTTTTATCCCAATATTTAGGATTGCGGTTCAGGGACCATGTCGTATTAGTGCCTTTCCAGCCCTTCATGGTAAACGGCCCATCGTAGACCATCTTGGTGGCCGTTGTCCCATAGTCCTTGCCGTATTTCTGTACGGCGTGTTGGTTCTGCGGGAAGAAGATGGCAAAGCCCATTAGGAGTTTAAAATAAGCCATGGGTTTATCAAGTGTCACGGTTAGCTTGTATTTACCGTCAGCTTTAATTCCTAAACTATTGGCTTTAGCTTTACCATTGGTGATTTGGTCGGCATTCTTGATACCAGAATAAAGATAAGCATATTGCGAAGCGGTCTTGGGATCGATGGTTCGCCGCCAACTATAAACGAAATCTTGAGCGGTTACGGGATCGCCGTTGCTCCACTTGGCGTCTTTGCGCAATGTGAACGTATAAGTTTTTTTATCTTTGGAAATGACAGTATGGGTCGCAATGCCCGGTGTGATTTTATTATTATTGCCAATACGGTAGAGGCCCTCCATCGTGTTATTGATCATATTGGCACTGATCGAATCGGTGACTAGCGAAGTATCCAAAGTCGTTAGTTCGGAGCCATTTTCTGACCAGTTCAAGACTTGCTTTTGTGCCATTCCCGCGCGTAAGTTCCCCGCATTATCTGACTTGGACTGACCTTGACTACAGGCAGCTAACAAAAGGCCGGTCGATGCGGCCGCAGTAGCAGTTGTCAACATTACTTTCCATTTCATAGTAAAACTTCCCCCCAACTTGAATGGTCACGAGAATACATTAAAGCAAGATTAAAATCAATGCTTTGATTCTAATAATTAAAGTAATTAACAGCCGCAAAATGTGTCAAGGAACACAAAAAAAGTACCGTAGTTTGTTGCTACGATACCTTTTATTGTGCGATTTAAGGGTAGTTTGACGTGAGGCGATGCTAGTTAGGTCACCTTATTTGGCCATATAGGCACTCTTGAAGTTATAGTTAATGCCCGCCGTGTTGTAGACTAGGCCTTTCAGCTTAGGGTTGACCATTTGTGCGATGACGTTTTGTGAGAGCGGTGCGACCCCTTGATCCGTCGCCATCGTCTTTTCAGCGGTTGCGAGAGCTTGCCAACGCTTCGTTGTACTGGTTGTACTATTTGCTGTGTTGATAGCACTATCGAAAGTCTTGTTGGTCCACTTACCAAAGTTGTAATCGTTAGTTGATGTCATGATACCGAGGTCTGAAACTGGATCAGCAAAGTCGGCTTGCCATGCGGAGATGACCAGCTGGAAATTACCCGCAATTTCTCGGGAAATTCTCGTCTTATAAGGAACGGTGACACTTTGCACTTTAAGTCCCGGTAACTCCTTTTCCAATTGTCCCTGAACATATTCAGCGAGGGCCTTCATCTGATCTGTATCGTCATGAGTTAACGTTAAGGTAACCGACTTCTTGCCGGTTTCTTTTAGTCCTTGTTTCCAGAGCTTTTTAGCTTTGGTGGTGTCCTGAGTAACAGCTGATTTAACCGTATTTTCGGTGGCAAAGTCCTTACCAGTCGTTGGATCAGTAGCAAGTCCGGTCGTAACAAAGCCCTTTGGAGTGACGGAACCATCGCCGAGGACATCGTTGACCAACTGCTTACGATTCAAAGTCAGTGACATTGCTTGACGAATCTTCTTATTGGCGAGTAACTGCACCTTCTTTTGATTGAATTCCAAGTAATTTAGACGTGAAGACTTACGGATGACCAGTTTGTTATTATTCTTTTCGTTCTTGACTTGTTGTCCAGATAACGTTGCCATGTCGAGCTTATTACTCTGGAAGAGGTTAAAGGCTGTCGTCGTCGACTTCACGACTTGGTCTTTGATCTTAGTTAAGTAAACGTGTTTTTTATCCCAGTAATTAGGATTGCGCTTAAGTGTCCAGGTTGAGTTGGTCCCTTTCCAACCAGTCATCTTGAATGGCCCGTTGTAAACCATCTTGCTGGAACTGGTCCCGTAGTCCTTTCCGTATTTTTCCACCGCGTGCTGGTTTTGCGGGAAGAAGACCACGAAACCCATCAATAATTTGAAATACTGCATGGGCTTTTCAAGTTTGACGGTCAGCTTATACTTACCATCGGCCTTGATGCCCAAGGTACTAGTCTTGGCTTTGCCGCTGACGATTTTGTCAGCATTTTTGATACCGGAATATAAGTAGGCGTATTGGGAAGCCGTCTTCGGATTAACTGTACGACGCCAGCCATACACAAAGTCTTGTGCGGTCACTTGATCGCCATTACTCCATTTGGCATTTTTACGCAGGGTAAAAGTATAAGTCTTTTTATCTTTGGACACGGTCGTTTTAGTGGCAATACCTGGTGTGACCTTACTGTTTTTACCTAATCGATACAAACCTTCTTGCGAATTACTGATCATCGTCCCACTGATAACATCAGTGGCTAAGGACGGGTCAAGGGTGGTCAAATCCTGGCCGTTTTCCGACCAATTGAGGACTTGAGTCTTGGCCATTTTGGCCGTTGTGTTGCCGGCATTGCTTGAACTGGATGAGGACTGACCACAGCCGACGAGTAAAACGCCGGTCGTTGCCGTTAACGTGGCAACTGTGGCAAATAATTTCCATTGCATATATGTACCCCCTGCTTCAAATGATTATGATATGTAGATGAGAATACATTAAAATTAGATTAAATACAATATTATTTTTTTAATCATTAATATTATTAAGCAAATAAAGCCAGTACGACTCGTTAAGAATCGTACTGGCTTAATTAAGAAAACTAACGTTGCCATTGCATCGTATATTCTGGTTGCTGGGTTGCTTGGTCACTAGCCTGATCAATGACACGGAAACCGTGATAGTGATAAAAGGCAATGGCTGGGCGATTAGCAACATAGACGTTTAATTGTAATTGATGATGGTCAGCTTGGGCAGTCGCCAATAGCGCCGTCCCCAGACCTTGATGTTGAGCATCATTGCAAATGAAAATTCCGGCAATGTAATCGTTTTGTAAGCCTATAAAGCCCAGAATATAAGCTTCAGGTCCGTCGGTCAGTCCGACGATGAGTTCGGCTGATTGTAATGCTTCACGTACTAAGGGGGCTTGTTGACGCCAGTAGTCGGCACTGACAAAGTCATGGGCCGTTAAATTACCACTTAACCAGATTGTCATTAACTGATCGAGTTGGTGAGTTGTCGGGTGTTGTAAGTGTTCAATCTTCATTCGACGCTACCCCGTTTTAATAGTCGAACGCGACTCACTGCCGGAATTTTAGACAGTTCAGCTATTAGGTCGGCTTGTTGTGGCTGCTGTAGGTCGTCGACGTCAATGATGGTGTAAGCAATCTGGTGCTTAGCGGCGTTAGCCATGGTAGTGATGTTGAGGTTGGCCGCTGCTAGTTTGGCCGTGATTTGACTCACCATGTTAGGCACATTTTCGTGAATGACTGTAAAGCGGTAAGCCGCGTTGAACGGGACGTTTAAGTCTGGCAGATTGATGGCTGCATGAACGTTACCGGTTTCCAAATAAGTCATGATAGTGCGCGCAGCTTGTGTGGCACCGTTGATTTCAGCCTCGATAGTCGAGCCGCCAATATGGGGTGTCACGGTAACCGCGGATTGGTTGGCAAGCTGGGGTTCGCCAAAATCGGTGTAGTAGTGGGCAACTTGTCCCGTGGCTAACGCATTCATGACGGCAGTATTGTCAACGATGCCCAGCCGTGAATAATTAAATAATTGAACGCCTGTTGGCATGGCGGCTAACGCATCTTTATTAATCAGATGAAGTGTGTCGGCATTTTTAGGAACGTGGACGGTGACAAAATCAGCTTGTTTGACTGCATCTGGCAGCGTGGCCGCTCGCTGGACTTGTTTGGCAATGTTCCAAGCGGCATCTGCAGATAGATAGGGGTCGTAACCAATTACATTCATGCCTAGACTCAATGCTGCATTGGCAACGAGAGCGCCAACATGGCCGAGTCCGATGACGGCCAAGGTCTTACCCGTTAATTCAATACCATTAAATTGCGTCTTGTCGTGTTCTGTGCGTTGAGAAATATCAGCTTCGGTATGCTGGGCCGAATAGGTCGTTGCAGCTATTAGATTACGGGATGCCATAATGAGCAGGCCGATGATGAGTTCCTTAACGGCATTAGCGTTACTTCCCGGGGTGTTGAAAACTGCAGTCCCGTTGGCGGTTGCCTGATCGATAGGAATGTTGTTAACGCCGGCACCAGCGCGCACAATGACTTTCAACGATGACGGTAATGTCTCGGTATGTAGGTTGACCGAGCGAATTAAGTAAGCATCCGGATGCTCAGATTGATTGAGCGTGTAATCAGCAGTAAACGTGTTGAGGCCGGCTGGGGCGATGGCGTTATAGGTTTTAACTTGATACATAAATATCCTCCTTGATTAACGATGGTGTGCTTCAAAAGCGGCTAGATAGTCAACTAATGCCTGAACACCGGCTAACGGCATGGCGTTATAGAGGCTGGCACGCATACCGCCAACTAAGCGGTGACCCTTTAGGTTTAATAACCCGTGCTCACGGGCGCCTTGAATGACTGCGGCATCGAGGTCGGCCTGACCTGTGACGAATGGAACGTTCATGGTCGAACGGTCGCTGGTCTTGACTGGATTAGTAAATAGTTGTGACTGGTCTAAGAAATCATAGAGTAAGGCGGCTTTAGCGTGATTGCGAGCAGTCATTGTGCTGAGCCCGCCTTGGGCCTTTAGCCACTTGAGTACGAGACCCGCGGCGTAAATAGCAAAAACAGGCGGCGTGTTGAACATCGAATCTTTAGCCGCGAATAGCTGGTAATCCAGCATGCTTGGCAGGTTGGCGACTTGACCAATTAAATCATCACGGACAATGACGATTGTCAAACCAGCGGGACCCAGATTCTTCTGAGCACCAGCAAAGATGAGCCCAAAATCGCTGACTTGGTAAGGTTCACCTAAAAAGTTTGATGACATGTCGGCTACCAGTGGTACTTGACCCGTAACTGGCAGGCGCGTCATCATGGTTCCTTCAATAGTATTATTAGTTGTAAGATGAATATAATCGAGGGATTGATCGATGGGCTGGACGACCGTTGGCAGTTGGTTAAAATGGTTGGCAGCGCTACTCCCCAGTATCGTGACTTTAGTACCGACCCGTTTAGCTTCATCGGCGGCGCGTTGTGCCCAGTGACCGCTATCAAGCAACCCGATACGATGATGAGGCGCCAGATTTAGTGGCGCAGCTGTGAACTGTAGCGTGCCCCCGCCTTGAAAGAAGAGCACGTGATAGTTGTCAGGAATGGCCATTAAATCGCGAAGATCTTGTTCGGCATCTTGAAGGACTTGCGCAAATAAATCGGAGCGATGGGAGATCTCTAAAATGCTCATGCCGGAGTCTCGAAATGATGGTAGCTCCGCTTGAATTTGAGTGATGACTGGTTGTGGTAGAACGGCTGGCCCAGCAGAAAAATTATAAATTGGCATGAAAAATCCTCGCTTTCAGTAGTTTAATCAAGGTAATAAAAAAGTCCTCGCAGTCGGTTTCGACTACCAGGACGGATAATAACGAGATTAAGCAATTCCACCTGGTAGCGAATGTCTTAGCATCCGTGCTCAGGCTGATTTGCGTACGCAAAATTAGGCCGACACAGATGGGTGTGTAGACCAGGAGGAACTGATATGATGATTGATAGGATTAGTTAGAACCATCAGTTGGACACTCCTTCGTTAAACTGGTGTTAGCACCAGTCGGTTAATTGCGTTGGTATTAATTTAGCAAGCACGTAACCATTTGTCAAGCTAGATAATGAGAAAAGGCTGTGGCACAATTAGTATTATTAATAATAATTTAATCTTGGAGGCGCACGATGACAACCTTTTACGTGGTACGACATGGACAAACAGCGGCCAACGCCCAAAATTTAAAACAAGGCACGATTAATACAGCTGTCACGCATTTGAATTCGGTTGGCAAGCAGCAAGCGCAAACGTTGCACGATACGTTTGATATTAGCTTCGCGGATCGGTTGATTTGTAGCCCGCTTGACCGGACCCAGGCCACGGCGGCGATTTTGAATCAAGGCCGGCAACTACCTGTTAGCCAGGACGAGCGGTTATTGGAAATTTCATACGGCCAGTGGGATGGACAGGATAATGATCAGTTGCTAGCGGCCTATCCGCAGTACTTTGATCCACTTTTACAGGACGTTTTGCCAAGCTACGTGGAGGTTGCGACGGATGGCGAGACTTTTGAGCACGTGCAACAACGAGTAGCAGCATTTTTGAAGACAACAGCACAAGCCCATCCAGACGAGCAGATCATTGTCGTGACCCATGGTTTTACCGTCAAAGCCATGGCCTTAGCGATACTAAAGCCGACCGATCCGATGAGCTTACCGGAGCCAGCTAATACGAGCGTCACTAAAGTAATGGTGGATGCTGTCCATGGTCGCCAATATTTAGCATATTATAACCGCCTACCTCAATTCTGACGCGCAATGACTTAACGAACGGGCGATTCCGGGCTACAATAGATGGTGGTTTGAAATAGCCACGCACTGTTGAACCTTATTTCAAATCAAAGTCTAATTAGGCAGCAACAGCAGACATCACATATAAACTCCTAAGTGAGGTGGTCCTAGCATTTGGCGAGGATCGCCCTTTTGTATCCGCTTAAGCGTTTGATCAGTACCAATATTACAGGCGCGGTATAATATAAATAGTATTCAAAAATTAGATGAGGTGAGTAATGATGACATATTCAGCAGCATCAACGCGCTATGACGAATTACCGATTCGACGCGTGGGTAAGACGGGGCTACAGTTACCCGTTGTCTCGTTAGGGCTATGGCGAAATTTTGGGGATGAAGCGCCGTTTGCCAATTCACGAAAAGTGGTTCTAGATGCCTTTGATCATGGCGTTTTTAGCTTTGATTTAGCAAATAATTATGGACCATCGAAGGGATCGGCAGAGCGGACGTTCGGACAAATTATGCAACGAGATTTAAAGCCGTATCGTGATGAGCTCGTCATTACGACTAAAGCCGGATATCCGGCCTGGTCAGGGCCGTATGGGGCTTTCGGCTCACGCAAAACGTTGATCAGTTCATTGGATCGTAGTCTTAAGCAAATGCATTTAGATTACGTCGACATTTTCTACTCACATCGTCCAGACCCTAACATCGATTTGTATGAAACTGCCGCGGCCCTTGACCAGTTGGTTCGTCAGGGGAAGGCGTTGTATGTCGGAATTTCAAATTATGATCGCGACCAAACGGCAACGATGGTTAAGTATTTTAATGAGATGCACACGCCGTTTACGGTTAATCAGTACTCATATAACATGTTGAATCAACAGGCTCAAACAACGGGCCTGATTGACTATCTCGGCCAGCATAATGCGGGCTTGGTGGTATATGGTCCATTAGCTGAAGGATTATTGACGCAGCGCTACTTACAAGGAATTCCAGCCGATTTTCCGATTCATCGAACGAATAAATATTTATTTGATCAGGGGACTGCAGCCGTTGTCAATCAGTTGAATGCCCTGAACAGAATCGCTGAGCAACGGGGACAAACCTTGGCCCAAATGGCTTTGGCTTGGCTACTACGGTCACAGGTCGTCACGAGCGTCATCATTGGTACGACCAATGTCGACCACTTGCACGCTAATCTTGAAGCAACGCACAATTTAACCTTTAGTGATGATGAAGTAAAAGCTATTACCGCGATTCTAAAGTAAATTGCATTAAAGGCCACTCCCCCAATATGCCGGGGAGTGGCCTTTTTATTAGCGCGTCCTGTTTATTAAGGTCAAAAATAGCTCACTCTTAGGCTCGTTAGGTAGACTCCTGTTCTTCAGCAATAATCGCCCTATTTCCGACCTCCGGGGCGGAGCGACAATTGCTGGAACGTAAACCGACATCGATTTGAGCCCGAACCCGCCCAGTCTCAAATACGAGACTTATTCTAAGCTGGCGGCTTTTGAATTTAATGACGGTCATGTTTTGAACTGAGCCATAGCCGTGCGCTAACTTCAACTGACCGAATCCGGGCAATTTTAAAATAATTTGGGCGAATGTTCGGTAACCTCGGTAGTTAACGGCATAATTAGTTAGCTGGTGAAATTACTGATTGGTACAAGTGACCGGCTTATCAACGTCATCAAAATGTAATAGTTTTTATCGAACGTACGTTCTAAAAATGTGCTATGATGGAGCTACTATTTCGATGAGGTGATCTAATGGAACAGCTGAAACCAATTGAAGCGTCGTTATTGCAAGCTTATGAGTTAAACTGCGTGGTTCGGTTAACTTTAAGTGATGGTCATCAGCCGAGTGGCTTAATTGCGGCTGTGGACGACCAGCAGCTTTTTTTGAATCAACAAGCGGGAGTCGTTAAGCCGATTGCGTTGAGTGACGTAACCGCCATTGATTTTCTTAAACAGTCTTGGTGGCAGCGGTAATCCTAAAGGTCGTATTTCGCTATGATTTCGTGACGACGGAATTCGGTAATAGCAGTAATCAATTCAAGTGGTAGGGGCTGATCCAGCGGAAACTGGATGGCCCCTTTGCTTGTTTTATAGGTGATTAATTGATCATGAAAAGTCTCAATTGCACTTGGCGTTGGGTACAAGCCAAAGTGATGTTTGAATAAAGCAAAATGGATGACGTTTTCGTGCCAATAGAAGGTCGGCATCTGGTACTTTAACTGCTCTTGCGCCTCTGGTAAGACCGTTGCAATGGTTTGCTGTAAGGCTATTAATTGCGATTGATAGGCTTGTGGTGTGTTAGCAATATAGGCCTCAATCGGTGTCATGGTGAATATCCTCCTGGTCACGTAATTCAGCGGCTAAAGTGGCATCCGGGATAACGGTGATCGTGCGTGCAGGACCACTAAAGGTGACAAGCCCAGCCTTAGCACCCTTGGGTTTACGCATCTGGCCAACGGTGAGCACATCAACAGGTACGCGGTTCATCTGACGACCCTTACTGTAATAGGCCGTCAGTACGGCCGCTTCCTGCAAGGTTTGTTCACTCGGATGATTACTGTGAATAACCACGTGTGAACCGGGAATTTCACCACCCGCGTGCATCCAGTAGTAATCTTTACGGGCCGTCAATGTTAGGTGGTCGTTTTGACGACTATTTTTACCAACTTCAACCAGCACGTGGTCGTGCGTGTAAAAGCGGCGGGGATGGGCGGGTGTTGGGGCCTTAGACGAGTGTAAAACGTGGGTATGAATCGCGCCCGCAGCAATCAGTGTTTGCTTAAGCGCGGCGACCGCTTGTGGATCATTAGGGTCGAAAGCTGCTTGAGTTGCTAATTGCTGGTATAGTTCGGTCTTGGCCGTCGCCAAATTTTGTTGAACGGTCGCTTGACCGCGTTTGCTTTTGTGATAACGATGAAAATAATCCTCGGCATTTTCAATAATTGATTTTTTAATATCGAGTTTAATACTGAGTTGGTGGCCTTGATAGTCGGGCAATTCGACGAAATGATGGTGCCCCTCGATCTGGCTAGCATACGTCTTCAATAACGTGCCCTTGAGTTGCAAATCACTGACATCAGGCAGGTGGTCTAATGCTTTAGTTAATGATTCGATTTGTTTACGCGTGTGGTGAATTAAGTGCGCTAATCCAGTTTGGACTAGGTCGACATCGGTTGTGGTCGTCATTAATTGGGTTCCTCTAATCTGTAAAAGTTAACGTCTTAATAATAACATGTTCTGGTTAGTTAACAGTGGAAGATTGGGACTAGCGAATGAATTAAGATGTCAAATGACACGATTGAAAAAAGTTGAGCAATTTTCAGAAAAGTTCGGTATTCTATTACATGGGAGTTGATTGAGAAATGCAAAAAACATTAATTATTAACGCAGGTAGTTCATCATTGAAATGGCAATTATTTGCTATGCCTGCTGAAACGGTGGTTGCTAGTGGTCTCGTTGAACGGATTAGTATGCCCGGTTCAATTTTCACCATCAAGTATGGTGACCATCAAAAGTTTGAAACGACAGTCGATAATTTAGATCAAAATCATGCGGCGCAGATGTTATTGGCTGAATTACAGCGATTAGCAATTATTGACTCATTAACGGAAATTACGGCAGTTGCTCACCGAGTCGTTGCGGGTGGCGAAACGTTCAAGCAAGCAGTTGAAGTGACGCCAGCGGTACTCGAGGCCATTAAGGGGCTTAGTGACTTTGCACCATTGCATAATCCGATGGAGGCACGTGGTATTGAGACGATGGCTCAGGCTTTACCGACCGTTAAACAGTACGCGGTATTTGATAGTCAATTCTTTACCGATTTACCAGAAATGAATGCAATTTACAGTTTGCCATATGAATTGACCCAAAAATACCATATTCGCCGTTACGGTGAACATGGTATCTCGCATGGTTACTTAACCGGTCGGGCTGCAGAACTGCTGGCTAAGCCGAAAGATGACCTCAACCTGGTGACGTTACACTTAGGTAGTGGCGCGTCATTAGCTGCCGTAAAAAATGGCCGGGCCTTCGACACATCGATGGGCTTTACGCCATTAACGGGTGTCACAATGGGAACGCGCGCGGGTGACGTTGATCCGGCCGTATTGCCATTCCTCATGAAAGCTTTAAAGATCGATGATCCGAATGAAATCATGATGATGCTTAACAATCAGTCTGGGTTGTTAGGAATCTCAGGAATTTCACCAGATATGCGTGAAATCCGTGCGCAAGAAGCCACGAATCCCCAAGCCCAACTAGCTGTTGAAATTTTTGTCAATCGGATTGTTAAGTATGCCGGTAGCTATTTGACAGAATTAAAACGGGCGGATGCGCTGATTTTTGCGGGCGGCATTGGCGAGCATAATGCGACCTTGCGCCAGCAAATTATTGATGAACTGAGCATCTTTGGTGTGACCCTGGATCCGAAATTAAATGAAGCGGGTCAAGAAGGACTCATCAGTGGCGCAGATTCCAAGATTAAAGTGATGTTGATCCCAACTAACGAAGAATTAGCGATGGTGCGACAAGTTGCGGCGTTGCAAAATTAAGCTTCTCTTAATTTACGACTGCAATCAGTCTGCCGCTGTATAGCGCGTGCTATACTAACTGGCAAGGTACCCATGATGGGACTTGTAAGGAGGGAAGCTCTCTTCGCAGAGCGCATAGATGATCGGTTTATTGATTGCTTTAGTAATTGGTTTATGGTTGCTCAAAGTTATCTTTAAAATTGGTTTTAAAATTATCGGTTGGGTGTTCATGATTGTGATTGGGTTGTTTTTATTTAAAATCGCATTATGGTTAGGCCTGATCGTCGTGGCGATTGCCGGCGTTGCATTATTCGGAAATGCCACCACGTAATTTGAAAGATAAAGATGAGCGTTGTTAAAACTAGTGTCATCGGCACGCTAGCCGTAAAGGCGGCTTGTTGGAACTAAATAGTCATTGAACAAAAACAGGAAATCTCAGTTAGTTTTGTGAGACTTCCTGTTTTTTGAGTTAGATTAAAGTTCCGAGATAAACCATGACTAGGCCACCGACGAGACTCAAGCCAAAGTATTCCCAGGCGACCCGTTGATGGTGGTTACGGCCGAGCAACACGAGTTCGTTGATCATTGTTGAAAAAGTCGTATAGCCACCCATAATCCCAGTTCCTAGAAAAATCTGCCAGTTGGGCGGTAATGAGCTGGTTAAAATCCAACCGAGCAATAAAGCGCCGGTTAGATTGATAAATAACGTGGCAATTGGTAACGGCCATCGATTGAGAGGTAGTGCTAAGCGCATGATGCCGTAACGACTTAAGGCCCCTACAGCTGCGCCGGCACCGGCCAATCCGACTAGGACTAACATTAAAATTCCTCCTTTGGTAGCCAATAGGTGCTAAGGAAGTTTCCAGCTAGCCCCGCTAGCAAACCCAACCCTAAGCTAGCAGCGACATAACTTAAAGCTAAAACGCTATGACCACTTTGAAACGATTGTAGCGTTTCAAAAGTGAAGGTGGAAAAAGTAGTAAAGCTACCAACGAACCCGACACTCATACCGATAACAATATCTTCAGAGACGGGTAACCGCGCTGGTAACAAGTTAGTAATCAGGCTAAGAACAAATGCTCCCACAATATTAATCAGACACGTTATCCAGAAATGCTGTGGCCAAGTGACGAGCAAACTAAGCCCCTCCCGGAGACCACCACCTAGCATTGCGAAGCCGGTAATTGCAATGATCTTTTTCAAGCTGACACCTGCTTTCTGAAAGTAATTTTAGTTTACTGAAAAAACTTTTAAAAAACAATGGTTCTTGCAAATTGAAATTAAACATGCTAATCTACAAAGTAACTTATAAAACACGAGGTATTCAGCCAATGCGCAACTAATTAATTCTAGTAACTGAACAGAGCCATGCCTAGCATAGGGGTGGACTGTCCGTTTTGGGATTAATTAGGGTGCTGGTGGAATCAATTGCCAGCGTTCTCATTTTGAGGACGCTTTTTTGTGCCATAAATTAGTCCCTGCAACTAAGGGGATGCTTATTAATGACAATGATTAATTTAAAAAATATTCAAAAAGATATGGCGGGACGGCCACTATTTACAATTGACCGATTAGTCGCCAATGCCGGGGATAAAATCGGCGTGGTTGGCCGGAACGGTGCTGGTAAATCAACACTGGCCCATTTACTGACGGGTACTGATCGTGATTATACGGGGCAAATTATGGTGGACGAGCCAGTCAGCTATGTTGCCCAAATCGCACCGACTTTTGACCAAAGTGGTGGTCAAGCTATGCTAACCAGAATTCGGCAGGCTTTGAGCGCCCGGCCAACAATTTTAATTCTAGATGAACCGTCATCTAATTTGGATGAAACACATCAGCAATGGCTTATTAATCAGTTACAACGTTTTCGTGGGTTGCTGTTGTTGATTTCACATGATCGGCAATTATTAAATGCTGTGACGACACAGACTTGGGCGGTTGAACACCAAAAATTCACCGCATATGCAGGCAATTACGCATATTATCAGACGGTAAAAGCGCAGCAACTCGCAACTCAGAAAGTCGCGTATCAGCGCCAAAACACTCATCAGCGTGAGTTACTAGCAGCGCAGCGTCAACGTAATGAAAAAGCCCAGCGGATTCGAAAAGGCAATCGGCGAATGTCGCAAGTAGAGCGTGCCAAGACGAAAGCGACTAGGGAAGCTACCGCGGCCAAGATGGAACGAACGGCTAAACGCATGGTCGCCCGAGGACAACGGGAACCGCAAGTTGCTAAGCCCTTTACGACTTCAGGCTTTAAGTTAGTCGCGACAGATTTTCCGACGTTTACAGGTAAGACCGTGGTAACTGGTCTTAATGTCACATTGGCTGAATATGGAAAAACGTTGTTAGCACACGCTGACTTTCAAATCAGGCCACATGATCGGGTCGCTATCGTGGGGCCCAACGGTAGCGGTAAGACCACATTACTGCGTGCAATTTTAGGTGGCCGGGTGTCAGGATTACGATTGGCTCCGGCGGCACGAGTCGGAGTATTCAACCAAGATATGACAGTGCTCGACGGTAAACAGTCAGTGTGGCAAACGGTGCGGCAAGTCAGTCAGCTACCGGATCAAACGATCCGTAACGTCATGGGCGCGTTGGGCCTGCCAGCACGCTTTTATCCGCAACTGGTATCGGCGTTAAGTGGTGGTGAACTAGTTAAATTACAGCTAATTCGTATTTTAGTCGGTCAATATAACGTTTTAATGTTAGATGAACCAACCAATTATTTGGATGTGGACGCGCTGGATGCGTTGGCCGATTACTTACAAAATTATCCTGGAACCGTAATTTTTGTTTCACATGATGAACCGTTTTGCCAGGCCGTTGCTACTCGGGTATTGCAATTCGAGACGCACCAATTAGTTGATCCTGACAAAGTTGTTAAAGCGCCGCAACCGGTAGAAGCTGACTTAGCAGTACTTCAGTTCAAGTATGATCAATTAATGGCAGACCCGACGTCTTCTACAGCTACTATTCAGGCATTACAGCAACAAATTGATCGGCTGAAAGCATGACACGTTGTTTAGCCTTGAAGCATTCCCAATTTCCATACAC
The DNA here is from genome assembly GCF_014131735.1 of Lactiplantibacillus plantarum. NCBI lineage: Bacteria > Bacillati > Bacillota > Bacilli > Lactobacillales > Lactobacillaceae > Lactiplantibacillus > Lactiplantibacillus plantarum. The sequence continues at coordinate 3,047,987 of NZ_CP039121.1, read as the reverse complement.
AGAAATCCTTTTGAAATTTCCTTTAGGTGTTAAATCGGAGGCTATCAGTTTGCGATAGGTGTTAACAAAAACTATAGTAAAATTTTAGTTATATTAAGTTGAACCCCAAAGATTGACATAAATCGAATTTTAGGGGTTCAATTTATTTATGTGATGTTTGCTGATTTTGTGAGTAACCTATACTCTGAGTCATCATAAATTTGTTTGACAGTCGATAAATTTAAAATAATCATTATAGATCTTGGTCTATTTGCCAATCCGGTCAAAAAATAATAGTCCTTATTCAATTGTGATAGCATTTTTACAATGGATATTATTATGGTAAAATAATTCAAATATAACATATGGTTTGTTTGAATAATCAACTAATTTATTTTGACAGTTAAATGGGGTGTGCCAAAAATGAAAAATGGCGATCTAGGCGGGGCAAATGCTGCTATAGGATTTCGACATCAGTATTATAGTGCGATTGATGCGGTAATGGAACATATAGATGATGCGGACTTTAAAGGTATTCGTTTAGAAGGTAAAAATGATTTTACTTTGGTTTTTAATCAGACTAATATTTCTGTTCAGGTGAAATCCAATAATCCGACTATTTGGGGACTAGGAAAAATAGTAAATAAGCTGCCGCTTAATATGGAAAAATATTTGATTTATTTATCGGGCCTAACTCCTAGTGTAAAGAGCCTTATTAGTAAGTTAAGAATTGTCAAAAATGATCCTGAAGAATTAGAATCGTTAACAGATATTTTTACTCAAAAGATGAATCTTGATCCGGAAAGAATCAAAATAATGTTTTTATGTGACTTTAGAGTTTATCCAAGCCATGGCGAGGAACAACCGGCCTTAGGTCGTATTGCACAATGGGCAAGTAAAAATAGAATTAATTGTGATGTAGTTGCAACGTTGAATTCACTTATGGAATTATTTAGCAAATTGAGCACGGAGTGGGGGTTTGTATCAACTGAAAAATTAAAAAAGGTTATCGAAAACAATCGTTATATACCCGAATTTTCAGCCTTGGCAATGAACCAGGATGCTCTAGGGTTTAATTCCGACTTATTAGATGCAATTGATTATTTTTTAAATAATGTAAGTTCGAATCAAAATACAGTGGGAGCGTTAAGAAATCTAAGATTATTAGTGGTAAATAATAATTTAGACATGAGACTGGCTGCTAGAAATTTGGCCGATGAGAATCCTCGATATGAAATTTTACGTGCTGGAGTTTCTTTATTCACAAGTGGAAAAATTGACTTTAATGTTAACATAAATTTGGTGCCAGCTCGATTATTGAGCTTTTTGAAGTTAACTAGAGGAATAGCTGCACTTAATACAGATGATTATTCAGCTACAATTACCGACTTTGAGGATATACAGACTAATAAAATTATAGTGCATACGAATTTACCGTATTTGTGTGGACTATGCCAAGTTAACTTAAAAGACTATTCAAATGCAACTAAGAATTTCAAAATTGCAAGTCGTTTGGGTAGTTCAATAGTACGTGCAGATGCTTATTGTCAACTATTTATGTTAAAGCACCAAGAAGATCCTTTTTTTGCCGACTTTTATGATTTGGATTGTGCAAAAGAAATTTTACCAACATATTCACGTAGTTATGTATTAGCGATTAAACAGTATGTGTTTCTGGGGAAGTTTGATGACGCTATGCGTGATTTTAGATACCTGCAAATAAATAGCCTGAGTCCAAAGACGAAGCGTGAAGTTTATGAATATATTGCCATAGCTGAATCTCATAGCGAAAATATACATGTTAAAACAGCCATGGTTGACTATTTGAAAATACTTGTGAAACAGAATCGTTTTAAGCTAAAGGAAGGTCGCACTATAGGGTTTGTTTTTGTTGCGGCTTATTTTACGGATATATACAGAGTTTACGCAATAAAAGGTGGATATGGCTTAGATATGGGACGGCAATGTATAAAAATTGAGGCACGTTCAGATATTTACGCATCAAGGATCGGCTTGCATACCATCGTTCCACCTGTTGAGGCTCTTTTAAATCTTAGTCTTAGTGACGAAGTGAAGAATCTTGAAGAGTATTATGGAAAAAGTATATCTGACTTAACTGTTGAAGAAAGACATCGTATTGTTGATTCAGCGGCTTTTCAACATAAATATGGTATTTCAACATTGCTTGTTCTCGAAAATACAGCAGATGATAACGAAAAGCTTCTAAAATCCGAGCATATAGGCGTGAATCACGAGTACCCAAATATAATTGAGTATGTAGGAGATAATCAGGTAAATGCCAGTATTAATCTTGAATTCTATTTTGAAAAAACGACTGGAACAATTGATATTAATGATTTCCATTGTATTTTTCATATTGACAGAGTAGGAAAAAGTACTCATGAGTTCAAACGGCGTTTAAGAAAGAATGGGTTTCATCAGGTGATTATCCTTATTCCCGGGAACAAGAAGCAAAAAGAAATTTTATTATATTTGCCTGATTCGTGTGTTAAAACTGTTGATCACGACTGATATGAAAACATTATTGTTATGTTTCAATCGGAAATTTGGCAAAAAAGGCCGGTCTGTAAAAATCTTCGGATTATGACAGACCGGTCTTTGTTATGGAGACTGTATGTTACAGTCTCGTTTTAATTTAGTTTCTGTTTAGTGCATGCTGCCAGCTAGCGCCACGGAATGACGAAGACGCCGACTTGTAAAAGCAAGACGCCGCTAATCACAATGGTCCAATCCAACTTAGTCAGTGGAATCTGACGATAGTGAGTGCGGGGTGCATCTTCGATAAAGCCATGGGAGCGCATGGCCTGGGCAAGGTTCTGCGACCAATTGATAGAGACCAAAATTGCTTTAAAGTAGAGCTGTGGTGACCAGAAGGACAGGACTTGCCCACGCATCAGACCAGCAGCCCGAATCACTTGAACTTCGTGCTGAATCCGAGGTACCAAGTTATACGCGGCGAGGACGCCATATGCAAATTTGGCGGGTAAATGCCAGTTCTGCTCAAGCGAGTCGGTTAATTGTAAGACGTCAGTCGTGAGCGTAAAAGTAGCGCCCGTAAAAACAAACGCATAGATTCGTGTGAACAGGACCCAGGCCATCAAAGTCTTGTCACCGCTACCGTTAATGTACTGGGTACTCCAAAGTCCAATTGCTGGTAGCAACGGAATGAGTAGTAACCACCCTAATGTTCGAAGCCGCGTTCGGTGACCGAGCAGGTAAATCAGTGCCAGAATAATCAGTGCCACGTTCAAACTTACAATTGTCGTGAATGAAATTTCTAGTGCAATGATGAGTAGTAATAATAATTTCATGCTAGGATTCATGATTGCACCACCCAATCTAAATGGTGATTTTCAAAGTGTAGCTGATAGTCAATCAATGGCATTAGGCCGGTTAACTGGTGACTGATAATAATCAGTGTCTGCTTAGTTGCCGCTTGGGTGGTCTGTAATAACGCGACCAGGGCATTGATCGAATGCAAATCCAGCCCTTTTAAGGGTTCATCCATGAGTAGCACTGGCGACTGCATGATTAACATGAGCAGAATTTGTAGTTTCTTTTTCTGTCCCTCACTCAAAGTATAGATGACTTGTTCATCACGACCGGATAAGTTGAGTTGCACTAAGGCCGTTTGAATACGGTCCGCGGTAAAGTAGTCGCCATACGCATAGCGTTTACTTTGAGCCAGTTCTTCAGCGACCGTGATGTTTAAAAACTGGGTCTCAGCGTCCTGGAAGAGCAAGGCGACATGGCGAGCATAGCGTTTGCGTTTTAGCTTATCGATAGGTGTGCCTTCGTAACGAATTTCGCCAGTATAGGGATGCAGACGGACGAGGGCTTCAAATAACGTGGATTTACCGCTACCGTTAGGACCCGTGATCAGCGTATTGTGTTGTGCCAACAATTGACGCGTTGTCGGTACTAATAGTTGACGATCACCTGCCTGTAAAGTGACGTGATCAAGTTGAAAACAAGGGTGTTCAACGCGTTGCGGTGCTGACCATGACCGTTGTGGCTGCTCAGTAAAGGCTGAAAATAACTCAGACCAGGTGGTGCGGTCAATGAGCTGTAAGTGCTGGTCCTTGATTTGGACGACTTGATCGACGAGCCGTTCGTAACCTGTTAGGTCATGATCCGCCAAGATGATTGTCTTCCCATGTTGATTGCGTAGTTCCACGAGTCGGTCTAACAAGACGGCTCGTGCGGTCGGATCGACACTGGCAAAGGGCTCATCTAGTAGAATGACATCGCTATCCATAGCGACAATGATTGCAAGGGCCACTTTCTGTTTCTCGCCACCGGATAAATGATTTAATAGTCGTGACTGTAAATTTCGGATACCAACAAAGTCAAGCGCACTAAGTAAGCGGGCCGGTATTTGGTCACGGGGCACTTGTAAGTTCTCAAGTGCGAAAATTAGTTCATTTTCAACGGTATCCATGGCAAACTGCTGATTAGGATTCTGAAACATCATGGCAACGTGCTGAGCGCGCTGATTAGCGGTGCTAGCAGTTAATGACTGACCATCAAAGGTAATGGTGCCGTAATCTGGAGTCAGGGGTAGTAAGCCTGCAATCAGCTTTAGGAGCGTCGACTTACCTGTTCCCGATGGCCCTGTCAATAGGATGAAGCTTTGCCGTGGTAGTGTTAGGTTAACGCGATCCAGAATGGGTGTCGACGCCTGTGGATAGGTGTAAGTTAAATTATTCAGCGCGATACTAGCCATTCGAGAAAGCCTCCATTTTATAAAGTGTATTAATGCGTTGATTTTAAAACATGACTGCGATCAAGTAGGTCCGTGATGGTTTTAGTTAACAGACCCCCGAAAACAAACATCGAAATAAAGCGAACGACCACGTATAAAATCAAGAGCCATAGCTGTAATTTATAGTAACCATTACGGGCAAGGTCCCAGCCAAAGGTGACCACAGTAGTTGTTGCGGCCGCAGCCGTTAAGCCTAACCAGTCATAGTGTTTGTAGCCAGTGACGATATAACCTAGTTCGGCCCCAAATCCTTGCACGACACCAGAAATCAATGTGGTGATTCCCCATTGACCACCGAAAAACATTTCGACGGTTGCTGCGAGGAGCTCACCTAGCGTTGCCGAACCCTTTAGTCGAATGAGGTAGCCAGCTAACATGCCGGGCATGCACCATAAGCCAAGTAGTAGTTCATTAGCCAGACCGCTTAGACCAAATGGTGTCAGGGCCGCACTTAAAATGTTATAAACAAAATTAGTCCCCATAAAGATGGCACCAAAGAAAATACCAATTAGTGCCAGTAAAATAATATCGTTCAAGTACCATGATTTAACCCATTTCATTGTTAAATCCTCCCAAAAGTAGTTTGTCATTCACGCATCCAAGCGACAAAAAACGCCTACCACGATTATCGGTGGCAGGCGGCTAAGTCTGAATTGATGGTTCCCCAAATAAAAGCATTGCTCCCTGCGCTGGCATTGTCCAGATTCAGGTTCAATGGGTATTATCTCAGCCGTGATGGCACCCCAGTTGCTATGAATGATACGTTTAGTGTAACGGATAATGACATTCAGTGCAATCAATTTTCCGGAAACTAAAGCAAAGTATGATGAAAAGTCACAATTTTGTGGTTTACTATGGATAAAGCAATGTATTTGGTTAATATTCTTAGGAGGGATCTCGATGGCAGAATCAGTGTATGATTTTACAGAAACTGAGATGAGTGGTGCGCCACTTGACTTGTCACAATATCGCGGTCAGGTCTTGCTAATCGTGAATACGGCTAGCAACTGTGGCCTGGCGCCACAGTTTAAAGGATTAGAAGAACTTTATCAGAAGTATCAGCAGGAGGGCCTAGTGGTCTTGGGATTGCCATCCAATCAATTTCATCAAGAAAAGGCGGATGACGATGAGATCCATGACTATTGTCAACGGCACTACGGGGTAACGTTCCCCATGACCAAACGGGTGATGGTTAATGGTGATGACGCTGATCCGTTATTTACTTACCTCAAACAGGCGGCGGGACATGGCCGAATCAAGTGGAATTTCACAAAATTCCTGATTGGTCGTGATGGCCGTGTGCTCGAACGCTATGCCCCAACGACACGGCCGGCAACATTTGAAGCAGCGATTCGTGATGCCTTGGCTGATCGTTCAGAAAATTAACGATAAATTTAACAATGATCGTTTAATTTAAAAGAAAGAAGTGGCTTAAGTTGGAAACTTATACGTTACGTGATGGTTTAACAGTACCTAAAATTGGCTTTGGAACATATAAACTGAATGGTGCTCATGGTGTGCAAGTGATCGACTCAGCGATTGATCGCGGCTACCGATTATTAGATACGGCCTTTAACTATGAAAATGAAGGTGCTGTTGGTGAAGCGGTTCGGCGTTCGTCAGTACCGCGTTCGGAACTCTTGATTTCATCAAAACTTCCTGGTCGCCACCACACCTACACGGAAGCTATCAATACGATTCAAGAATCATTATATCGAGCTGGCCTGGATTATTATGATTTATATTTGATTCATTGGCCTAATCCTAAGGAGGATCATTATGTTGAAGCTTGGCAGGCACTGATTGATGCCCAGAAGTTAGGCTTGATTCGTTCGATTGGGGTCTCGAATTTCTTACCAGAACATTTAGAACGATTAAACAAAGAAACGGGTGTTTTACCCGTCATTAATCAGGTCGAATTACATCCGTACTTTAACCAACAGGCACAACGGGATTATGATCAAGCACACGGTATTTTGACGCAAGATTGGAGTCCCCTTGGCCGGGCCAGTGAGATGCTTCAAAATGAGACGCTCAAAGAGATTGCTGCGCACTACCATAAAAATGTTGGTCAGTTGATTTTACGGTGGGAACTACAGTTAGGGACCTTGCCGATTCCAAAGTCGTCAACGCCGAGCCGTCAAGCAGGTAATATGGACGTGTTTGATTTTGAAATCAGTGCAGCTGATATGGCAACAATTAATGGTTTGAGCCAAGTGGATGGTCGCTTGAATAATCAAGATCCAGCAGTGTACCAGGAATTTTAATTTGAATGATATAAAAAGATAGCGACGTTGTGATGATAACTCGTCGCTATCTTTTTATGGGCAACTGCTTGTTGATGATTGGTTTGTGATATCAGCGTAATCGCAATACATGGTGCAGTAGCGATTGGCTGTTTTCATCTTGAAAGGTCGTGGTAGTATGACAAATACGTTTCCCACACTAGGAAAGGTTTTCAGCCGTGGTCACTCTACCTGTTCGGTTTGCTTTCTTGCAAATCATTTTGAGCATCGCACTAGCGATGTATCAGGTATGGAACTCCAGAAACAAAAAATAGCCACCCCAAAACTTTGGCCGGTATTGGGTGACTGTTCTTTGATTATCTAAATTTAAAGCCAACTGCTCTTAGAGCGGGCCTTGATTCAAGTCGGTATTAACGTATCGGCTTTTTTACTGCCTTTATTTAACACGTATGCGCTTCAGAAAGTGTATTTTTGATTCAAAAAAATAAAGATAAGCTTCCAATCGATTGGCATAACTATTTTATTACGCGCGCTTAACCGCGATTACCTTAACTTGATAAGCCCCGTTCGGTGCGTTCACAGTGACCACATCGTCAACAGTATGATTAGCGAGCGCTTGACCGATGGGAGATGTGAATGAGATTTTTTGTTGTTCGAGATTGGCTTCCTGTTTTCCAACTAATTGATAGGTGATTTGGTCATGATCATCCAGAAATTCGATGGTCACGAATTTACCGATATCGAGTTGATTGTTGTCAGCTGGTTGAACGATTTGGGCGTATTGCAACTGCTTGTTGAGATAACGCAGGCGGCTTTCTAAGCGACCTAAGTCCCGTTTGGCACTACTATATTCGGCATTCTCAGAACGGTCACCTAGTGCCGCAGCCGCAGCCAGAATTCTGATTCGCTCGGGCCGTTGTTGCTTTAAGTCTTCAATTTCCTGTTCGATGGCATGGTAACCAGTCGAAGTCATTTTGTTAAAAGTTGGTTCCATAGCAAAAACCTCGTGTCCGTTGAATTTCTGGGAATAGTTTACCGCAAATGTGATTAGAATGGTACCGTCTAGGTGATATCTGATGTTAATCACGATCGCGCAGGTGGTTGCTATACAGCATGATACCGCTAGTGACGGTGGTCAGGGCGATACCAGCGATCAGACTAATGAACGGCTGATTTATCGCAATCAGGAAGTAGAATAGGGCGGTGAAACCGATTAGTTCAATGAGTGCCCACAGGCCAAGGTAGCGCCATGACCGTTTGGGTTTGTCTTCTATTGGGGTGCTGACATTAACAGACAAAATGATCATGGTAAAAACGGCAATCATCAGGACAATATACAACGGATTGTCGTACGTAAAGGCTTTCTGAAGATTGTTTTTTTGCCAGCCTTGCCAAAATAAAATCAGTAAGATAGCACTATTTTCAATTAACAACGTGGTACGGATGTTCTTGAAATTTTGTAAAATTAAACGTTCGTCACGAATCTTTTTCATGGCAGGGATCTCCTAACTGGGTTCGACCCAAAAGACAGTATCGAGTGTTTGGTTGAGTGCGTGACAGAGGTTGAGGCAGAGTTTCAGTGATGGGTTATAGGTGCCCTTTTCAATCAAACTCAGGGTTTGACGGGTGATGCCAGTCTTGCTGGCGAGTTCTTTTTGTGAGAATCCGGCCATTAACCGGTATTGCTTGACATGATTCGCGGTTAACATCTCCCTTTATGTAATATATATCTTCCATACAAAGCTAATTTTAGCAGTTACCAATTGCAATGTAAATGTTGGATAGTTTGATTGAAATGTGAACAAATAAATGGTTGGCGTAGAGGTATGAGCGCAAAAAAATAGCCAATGACTTTGCAGCCTTGGCTAGTCGTGGAATTTCTCACGTTCCACGGAGTTACGAACATGTTAAGTATAGGCAAAATTATCGAAAAATACAATTAATTTATTAAAGGAGTTTGGCTTGACAGTTTAACAATGATAACGATTGCAAAAAATAAAAGTGAAATATTTCAGACAAACCTCTTGAATTTTAGTCTAGACCAATATACAATTGGACTATACCAAACAAAGAGGGAGTCAGTTAATTATGAAAGTTATCGTAGTAAAGGATCAAGCTGCCGGCGGAAAAGAAGGTTTCAAAGTATTTAAGAATGCTTTAGACAATGGTGCGAAAGTATTTGGGTTGGCAACTGGTTCGACACCCGTTACAACTTACAAAGAAATCGTTAATAGTGACTTAGATTTCAGTGACTGCACATCCGTTAACTTGGATGAATACGTTGGGATTGCACCAGACAACGACCAAAGTTATAAATACTTCATGCAAACTCATTTATTCAATGACAAGCCATTTAAGGAATCATTCTTGCCAAACGGTTTAGCTTCAGATCCAGAAGCTGAAGTTAAGCGTTACGACAAAGTGATTGACGAACACCCAATTGACTTACAAATCTTAGGGATTGGCCGTAATGGTCACATTGGTTTTAACGAACCAGGTACTCCTCGCGATATTACGACGCACGTGGTTGATTTAACTGAATCAACGATTGAAGCTAACGCGCGGTTCTTCGCCAGCGAAAATGATGTTCCTAAGCAAGCCTTCTCAATGGGCTTAGCTTCCATCATGAAGAGCAAGCACTTATTGCTCGAAGCATTCGGCGAAAACAAGGCTGATGCGGTCAAGGGTATGATTGAAGGCCCAGATACCCCTGAATTACCAGCAAGTATCTTGCAAAACCATCCAGACGTTACCGTTATCATTGACGAAGCGGCTGCTAGCAAGTTAAGCAAGAAGTATTAATTTTAATTAAGCTAAAAATGATTTGAAAGCCGTGCTTCATAACGATTGCGTTGTGAAGCACGGCTTTTTAACTTTGTCGGTCAAGTCGGTTATTGTGCCGCCGTTACTAATTTTTTCTGGAACTGAAATCCCATACATAGTACACCTAGGATCAGCGCAATAACGCCGCTGACTACGAAGACGTTAATACCCATACCAGCAACTAATTTAGTCAATGGATTAACGATGAAAGGACTGACCACACCCCCGATTGAGTAAATCGCGACGTACACACCTAGGGCCATCGAAACACTGTTTTTGCCAACTGAAATTGAGATCAAATATGGAAATTGTCCCATGGCGATACTCATTGCGGCACCCACGATGAAGCTACCTACAAAGGCTAACCATAGCGAATGTCCAAGACCGATTAACAGGTAGGACAGGCCGTATAAGATAAACGAGATTGTGATGGATGAGTATTTGAACCGCTTGCCGATAACGCCAACAATCAAGCCGCATAGCATCCCCCCAATTAATGAAACGGTTGACGTCAGAGCGGCTTGTGAGGTTGCGCCAAGTTTTTCTTCAGCAACAAATAGTGAAATGTTGTTGTTCAAAACATTATTTAAGAGTAACGTGCAGAATCCCCAGAAGGCACAGAAAAAGACGTATTTGTTGAGCTTAATTTGTTCACCGGTATCCTGATCGTTGGCTGCATTGACTGCTGCCGGATGCATCGGCACTAATGTTAAGATCACAATCAAAATAAGTGCTGAGAATAAGTAAATCCAATAATTATTTACCCAACCGTTCGTTGCAGCTAGCTGGCCGCCACCCATGATGAAGACAATACCACCGAGATTGGTGAAGGTGGTTGTTAAACCCATAGTGGACTGGCGTTCGGTTTCTGGTAGCATTTGAGAAATTAAGACTTGTGATAAATTGGTGCAGGCGCCTTGACCTAGACCGACTAAGCACGAGCAAAATAACAAAAACATGAAGTTTGTGTGGAAGGCTAATGGTAGAAAACCACCGATAATTACTAAGATTGCCGCACTAAGGGTTAATGTTTTGAGATTGAGCTTGGTTGCCGTTAGTTTGCCAATAATCAACCCTGCTAACATCATAAATAGATTAGGCAATGATGTTAACATCTGGACACTCGTATTACTGAGTGAAAAATTGGATGCGATTGCTGCATAGGATGGGGTAATTGCGAGTGCCGCCATGCCCATTGAACTGACTGCAAGAACCCCAATCCGGGTCTTAGAAACGTAGCTTTTACCTGGTCCCGATATCGATTTTGTTGTTTCCATGCTGGACATCCCCCTAAATAAAAGACTCAATATTGGATTTATGATTTAGTTGACAGTGGCGAACTTTGCTTTGACGTAAGCCGCGGCACTTGTTCCTGCAATTCGGCCCGACGTCCAAGTAAAGCCAGAGGCAAGGCCTTCAAATGCAGGATAGCTGTGTCCCTCATAGTAACCACCAGCATTGGCGCCACCAGTATAAAGACCGGGAATAGGTTTGAAATCGTCATCTAAAACGGCGAGATTTCGATTGACCCGAACACCACCGACCGTACCAAGATAGGCGGCTTGGCAGATGAAGGCGTAGAAGGGACCATCACTAATTGAATAATCCAAGGACTGCAAGCGCTTACTGAATTCGCTGTCGTTTTTGGACGCGACAGCTTGATTATAAGTAGCGACGGTCTGGCTCAATGTTGAAGGATCCATACCAGCATTAGTGGCTAGCTCAGTGAGTGAGTTCCCCTTAAAAGCTGTTTTACCAGTGACAGCATCTTCAGCTAATGCGGTAAAGTCACCACTGCCAGTCGCTGCGCCCGGTCCTGCTTGAGACACTTCTTCGCGATTGCGGTTGGTGGTGAATGTATTGAGCGTGGCCTGATCCACGATAAAGAGATATTGACCACCCTGAGACCAAGCAGCGTTCGCCCATTCAACGGTATCGTAGACCACATCTTCGTTGGTGAATCGTTGTCCCTGCATGTTGACCCATAGTTGAGGGGTTAATAATAATTGGGTTAATGGATTACCGGAAAAACCAGCAAGGTGTTGCTGAGAAGTCTTTTGAGTGACTTGGGATTTAGCTAGTTGCGCAGCATGAATGAGCGCATGGCTGTCGATGTCAGTACCGCCAGCTTTAACCATAGCAGCCAGACCTTCACCGTTATTTGGAACACCTAAGGTTCTTAGATGCGTGGTGTGCATGGTTCGAGCAACTTTTTCACGATCACCACCGTACCCACCGGTTGCCACAACGACTGCGTGGGCGGTGATTGTTAGCTGGTCACCTGAAGCGGTCATGGCTGTTGCGCCAGTGACTGCTCCGTTGGTAATTACCAGGTCAGTAAAGGTCGTATTAAAGTGAAAATTGACACCGGCAGTCGTTAATGTTTGTTGGATGCGCTGATAGCTCTCGTCTTTATGTTGGTACATATGATAGGAACCCCCACGATAATCATTATTACGATGCGCAAACTGAGTCGTATTGGCAGTTGGGTTGAGTTTGATTTCCATTCCCATTTTTTCCAACCAGGCTAAGGTATCTGCCGAGCGGTTAACGATCCGCGCAAGTAGGGTACCATTGGACAAATAGTGATTGTAGTCGGCTAATTGTGTAATGGCCTCCTGAGTTGTTAGGTGCATACCGGCTTCCCGTTGTTCACGGCTATTAATGGCGAAAAATCCACTTGAGATTTTTGTGTTACCGCCAATTTGTGATTGCTTTTCAATAACGGTGACTTTAAGTCCATGGGTCACGGCTGCGTATGCAGCGGCTAGTCCTGTACCACCTGTGCCTGCAATGAGGACATCAGTATCAATTGTTCGATTAGTCATAATAGTTGCACTCCCTTATTCGAATTTACAAAGTTAGTATAAAGCTAAAATATGCACAAGTTGATAGTGTATAATATCCTTATTAATATGTTTATATATCTTTTAAGGGATTGACAGGTGATAGTGATGGCTTCTATAAATACGGTAAATAGCAATTATCAATTGAAAGAAAGCGATTTTATTGGTCTACGCCGTAATGATCTTTCAAGTTCACCAAATTGCAGTTCAGAGTTTCACATTCGCTTTATCGTGAGCCACGATTTCGCTGAATTAACATTAGCCGGAAAGTACGTGGCACTGTCCCCAGATGATATTGTAATGGTTTCATCTGCGCAGCCAATTAATATTATTAATAGGGGGGCACCAGTAAAGTTAAGTGTTTTTTCGGAACGTCTGCATGCGCCTACGCCATTAAACTTGGTGGTTGTCGGAGATAACCCAATGGTTCATGATTTAATGAATGCGGGTGAGCGGACATTGCGGTTTATTGTTTATCGCCAATTGCGAAATCAGATAACCCAACGGTACTTTGATTTGTTGACGGAGTTAGAACGGCAAGATTTGCAAGATGTTTTTATTGATTATCAACGAGAAATGACGGTGGGATTGTTAATGACGGAACTATTGCGGCATCATGAGGAACGCATCTCGATTACGGATTCTTATTTTCCTGGTAAAAATATTCGACATGTTAATGCTGATACGCAATCAGGGATGATTTTTACGTATTTAGTCGCACATAACGCAGATGCGACGTTAAAAGAAACGGCATGTTACTTTGGATATGATAAAAATTATTTTTCAAGGCTGTGTCGACGACTGTTCAACAAGAGCTTTTCGGAACAATTAACATTTATTCGTATTGAACTGGCCAAACGAATGCTGGCATTTTCTAATAAGCGAATTGAACAAATTGCAGCTGAATTAGGCTATAAAAATAATAGTAGTTTCTTTACTGCGTTCAAACGCGAAGTGGCGATAACTCCCAATGATTATCGTGAGCAGCATGGGTATCGGTTAGCACATCAGCATATCAATGATAATTAAAAACACAAAACGACGTGCTACTGAAATGTTCCAGTAGCACGTCGTTGATGATTTTTTTATAGATTTTGTCCTTTTTCCCAAGTCGTTTTCGATAACAACAGCCCTTGCTTAACCAAAGTATCAAACAACGCATGGGTCCGGTTGGAAATTTCGGCGGCGGTTTCGCTATTGGCTTTGGTCAAGAAATCGGTCGGATTGCCGGCAATGGCTGCGTCGGTTGCGGCAACCCGGCCACGGGCATATGATTGGCACCCGTCGCGATAGGCATTGACCGTTTCAGCAAATTCATGCCAGTGTGGTTCAATCAAGACGGAGAGCGTTTTTGATAACCAGTAGACGTTATCAACGCTGACCGTGCTAGTTGTATTGCGATAATCAATCGGCGTGTCATTGATGTTGGTAAAGAAGGGCACGTATGGGGCGTAAGCGAAGAAACCTAGTGCGATCCATTGAATGGCGGCTTGCTTAGCAGGCACGTCATTCCGGATTTGCAGAATAGATGAGCACTGATTGCGATCCATCGCGATAGACCGGTAACGTGTTTGTTCACGGGCGTTACCAGAAGCGAAAGTGCCAAATGGATCGTAAGGCGTCCCGTTATAGTGTGAAGATAAGAAGAACTGAACGTCTTCAATAGCCAATTTTTTGCTTGGTTGTCGGAATAGCGGCATGTTTTGATCAGTGGGATTCTGTTCGATTTCGGGATTAAATAGTTTTTGACCATACCATGTTCGCGGAGTGTTGTAATAAGCATCCGCCTCACTTTGGGTACCAAAGATTTCACGGAAATTAAAGTGACCGGGTGTTGGGTTGAGGTGATACTTTTCAACGAAGTCCACTAAATCACTGGCACCTAGGAAATTGTCGGTATCGTTGAGATCCATCTCTTGCACCACGGTTTGGTTGGGAACAATTGCGTAGGTGTCTTCGGGCATCCGAACTGCCCCCCAATGGTGACCACCAGCGGTTTCGAACAACCAGATATCGTCGTGATCGTTAAAGGCGATACTGTTGCTTTCACCAGTTCCGTATTTTTCAATTAGGGCACCTAAGCGTTGGACACCTTCCTTAGCACTTTTAATGTAGGGTAAAACGAGGGTGACCATGGCTTCTTCATCTACGCCATCATGGACGAGCGGATCATAACCGAGTACGCGGGCATTGGTGGCAGTGGTTTCAGTTGCGCTCATCCCGACATTTAATTCGTTGATCCCAGCTTCCTCGTACTGCCCATCGCTTTGATCGGCTTGGGGGGTTGCGGTGTAGCGGTAGGCATGGTCAGGCAGCGGAACGGTGACGCCGGTAGTTACGGAAGTGTAGCTGGCGTTAGTTTGGTCGTGGGCTTCGTGCACAATAAACTTAATCGGATTAATTGGGCCGTAGCCATCTTCGTTGCGGGCAACGATGGTCGAACCATCCATGCTAGCAGCTTTCCCAACCAATATTTCGGTACAATCAGTATCTTTTTTCATTACATAGGTCACTCCTTAGTTAATTATAAGTATAGGAGCTTGCGAGGGGATTTCAACGTTAAATCGTATTCGTAATCATTTAAATAATAAAATGATGAGAGAATTGCCAGGTGTTTTCTGCATAAAATGTTGAATTTAATTGTGAAAATGAAATCATAGCTGACGAAACAAGTTTAATTAGTCTGCTGGTATTGCCGATATAAAAGTGTTTATCGATACTGTGCCAAATTTTAACTTTGTGAATTAGTGAGTTTAATTGTGGCACAGTTTCCTGTGCCACGGGTCTAACTAGAAGTTCTTGAAACCGCTTACCACGATGGATATGATTAAGTTGTTAAGAAAAAGGAAGGAGCTTTACCTAATGAGTGAAAATGTAAATACGAATGCAACCCAAAGCGCTCCTGTTGCGAAAAAGAAACTGGGCGTTAAGGCACGCGTTCAAAAATTTGGGAGTGCACTAAGTAATATGGTTATGCCGAACATCGGCGCCTTCATTGCTTGGGGCTTAATTACCGCCATCTTTATGGCTGGTGGTTGGTGGCCTAATGCTGGATTAGCTAAGATGATTCAACCAATGGTCCATTATTTATTGCCATTATTGATAGCGTTTACTGGTGGGACTTTGTTTGCCGGTCATCGTGGTGGGGTCGTTGGTGCGATTGCCACTATGGGGGTCATCGTTGGTTCTTCAATCCCAATGTTTATCGGTGCCATGATTATGGGGCCTTTAGGCGGTTGGTGCATTAAGAAGTGGGATGACGCCATTTCCGATAAGATTAAGAGCGGGTTTGAAATGTTGGTTAACAACTTCTCCGCTGGGATTATCGGGATGTTACTAGCAATCCTGGGTTACTTTGCAATCGGCCCATTGGTTGCTGGTGCAAGTGCTGCTATGGCTGCCGGTGTTGACTGGATCATTAAGATGAAGCTATTGCCATTAGCCAACGTCTTCATTGAACCAGCCAAGATTTTATTCTTAAACAATGCGATTAACCAAGGTATCTTAACACCGCTTGGGATTCAGGCTGCATCTAGTGCGGGTAAGTCAATTCTGTTCTTGCTAGAACCAGATCCAGGTCCAGGTCTTGGGGTCTTATTAGCCTTTGCCTTGTTTGGTAAAGGGACTGCTAAGGCTTCTGCACCCAGTGCGATTATTATTCATTTTCTTGGTGGGATTCATGAAATTTATTTCCCATACGTATTAATGAAGCCAGCATTGTTCCTAGCTGTTATCGCTGGTGGGGTTACTGGGACAGCCACATTCAGTTTACTAAACGTTGGTTTACGTTCAACACCTTCACCTGGTTCCATTATTTCATTACTATTAATGTCACCAAAGAGTATTTCTAACTACATTGGTTTAATTATCGGGGTAACGTTAGCAACCTTAGCATCATTTATCGTTGCCGCAATTGTCTTGAAACGTGACAAGTCGACCGGTGATGATGACTTAGCCGCTGCTCAAGGTAAAATGAGCGACATGAAGAGTGGCAATGCTGAAGCTGCTAGTGCGACTGACGCTGAACCAGCTGATGTGATTGCTTCATACAAAGATGTTGACCATATTATTTTTGCCTGTGATGCCGGAATGGGATCATCCGCAATGGGGGCTTCCTTATTACGGGATAAAGTCAAGAAGGCTGGCATTAGCATGTCCGTCACCAACACGGCGATTAGCAATTTGAAAGACGAACCTGGTTTATTAGTGATTACGCAAAACGAATTAGCTGATCGGGCGGCTCAAAAAGCACCACACGCCTTACGGTTAGCCGTTGACAACTTCTTGAGTAGTCCAAAGTATGACCAAGTTGTGGTTAACTTAAAGGCTCGTGATCAAGTTAGCGATGCTGCACCTGCATCCGCAGCACCACAAGCAACGACGGCTGCACCCGACGACCTACCAGCTAACTTAGATTTGAGTGTTGTTGATGAAATTGTCTTTGTTCACCACGATGGTCATTTAGGAACAGCCACAATGGCAACGTCCTTGATGAAGGATCGGGTCAAGAAAGCCAACAAGCATGTGAGTGTTAAGAACTTAGGAATTGACGAATTGGCTGATAATAATAGTTTATTAGTTGTTTCAAGTGCAGAAGCAGCTAAAAACTTAAAGACCCGTTACACGCAGGTCCAAGTATTAATTACTGACGATCTATTGAGTTCACCTAAATATGATAAGATGGTATCAGAATTGAAATAAAATGATATTATTACCATTATCGTATGAGGTGGCATCATGGTTAAGTTTACACAACGTCAAGATGAGTTGCTACAGCTGCTACTAGCGAATCCCGCCGGCCTTTCAATGAGTCAGATTGAAACCGGTCTCAATAGTAGTCGCCGAACAATTTATCGCGAGTTCAGTAATTTGGAATTGGTATTAGCCAATGCTGATTTGAAAATTGTTAATGAGAAGCATCACTTTCAACTAAGTGGATCGCAGACGGCCCTGGCCAAGTTTCAAAGCCAATTGACAGCAGAGCGGAAGATTGCACCGGCGTTTGACTCACAAACGCGGCAAAACGCCCTAGCTTGTCGGTTACTGATGACGGGCCATTCCGTAAAATTAAAAGAACTTGCGCTTGACTTTGATGTGAGCGTTGCAACGATTTCAAACGATTTGACGGCATTAGCAACACCATTCGCTGACTACGACTTATCAATTGAACGGTTGAAGTCCCGGGGGATTCAGGTGGCTGGGACTGAGGGTAGTATTCGCAATCTGTTTGCCACCATTTTGAATAATGAAATCAACGACTACGAGTTTTTTAAAACAATCGGGAAGTTGAACCAAGGCTTAGCAATATCAGCAAGTGATGAGCAATCGTATTTTTTGAACTTACTGGACGCCCAAACGTTGATTATCTGTTATCAAGCAGTGCGAAGTTTGAAGAAAAAGTACTTTTCTTCGGTGCCGGATGGTCAGCTACAACAGTTGATCATCACGTTGACGACGGGAGTAATGCGGTTACAGCATGAACGTCGGGTCACGTATTTGCGCGGGATCAATCGGGATGATTTCTTGAAATATCAACGGATTGCTCTGGCAATTATGACCCAACTACCCGCTGAGATTAAGACGGTGGTGACGGGAGCTGAAATTGATTTTCTCGCCCAGCAAATTAAGGGCTTGACGTTTCGAATCGATCAAGACGCGTCGCTATCGAATTATGATTTGCAACTAACGTATCGGGTCAAAAAGTTTATTGACGCGGTTGCGACTAACTTTAACTGGTCGTTTGGGACGGATGACCGCTTGTTGAATAACTTGACGGCGCATATGCAAATTGCCCTACAACGTAACGGTGTTAATGGTCCCGTGCCGCCAACCGCTGAGTTACAAGAGGTCCGTGAACAGTATCCTAAGCTGTATTCGGCGGTGGTGCGCGGCTTCGCAACGATTTTTAAAGACCAGGATTTTACAACTGATGAGTTGACGTACTTGTTGATTCACTTTGCTAGTACGTATGAGCAACAGTTGAGTCACCAAGCACTCAAGGTTTTGGTCCTGTGCCCGAATGGGATGACGACGGCGCGAATTTTGAAAACGCGACTGATGCGGTTAGTACCTGAAATCACGGCTATCGAGGTTGCGCGGATTGGTAATTTAGGCCAAGTTAATTTACAAGACTTTGACATGATTTTATCCACGACAACGTTACCGGGATTTAAGTTGAATTACCGCGTTGTCAGCCCACTGTTACTAGAAAACGAAGTCACTGCCTTACGGGAATATATTCATCAGTATTTTCCAAGCACCAAAGTGATCGATTCACCGGTTGATGAGCCGACGAAAATCAACTTGGATTTTGACACCGTTTACCAACAGATGACGATTGCTAAACAGATCTTAGACCGTTTCACTATCACGCCGATTCGCAACGATGATGAGACGGTGGCCGAGATGCTAGTTAAGATCACGCGGCATATTGATTCGAACTTGATTCATGATCCGCTAGAAGTTGCGGGCCGGTTGTTACACCGCTTAGGACTGGCGCCGGTCGGTATTCCCAATACGAACTTGGCGTTGGTGCATACGTTAAGTCAGGAAGTCACCGCACCATATTGTGCGATTTTCGAACTTGACCAGCCATTACCATTTAAGAGTATGGACAACCAATCGATTCGGTTGCAGCGAATCGTCCTAATGCTCGGGCCCGCCAATATCAGCGATTTTGAAAATCGGTTGATGGGTAAGTTAAGCGCACTAGTCATTGAAAGTCAGGCCAATACGCAGACGTTTATGACTGGCGATCGCCAGCAACTTTATCAATTAATTAGTAAAGCATTTTTGAACGAACTAACGAAATAGCGTAGGTGAAAACAATGGAAGCTTTAGATAAGAAAATGATTGCGTTGAACCAGCAAGTGGCTACGCAAGAAGAAGGCATCCGCTTAGCCGGTCAACTATTGGTCGATGGCGGTTGTGTCGAACCAGAATACATTGATGCAATGCAGGCTCGTAATCAGGATGTCTCCGTATATATGGGTAATTTCATTGCCATCCCCCATGGTACTGAAGATGGCATGAAGTATATTAAAAAGACCGGGATTTCCGTGGTCCAAGTACCAATGGGTGTGAGCTGGGGTAATCCAGATGATAACGATGATGATAAGACTGTAACGGTTATCTTCGGGATCGCTGGGTTGAACGGTGAACACTTGAACCTCTTGTCTCAGATTGCCATATACTGCAGCGACGTTGCCAACGTTGCTAAGTTAGCGGACGCTCAATCTGAAGATGAAATCATAAATCTATTAAAGGAAGTTGATTAGCATGTTAGACGTACATTTTGGCGCAGGGAATATTGGTCGGGGCTTCATTGGCGAAACCTTGGCTGACAACGGGTTTAAGATTACTTTCGTTGATGTTAATGATACTTTGATTGACGAATTAAACAAACGGAATGGTTATACCATTGAATTGGCTGCAGAAGGTCAAAAACATATTGAAGTTCACGATGTTAAGGGTATTAACAACGGTAAGGATCCTAAGGCGGTTGCTGAAGAAATTGCCCAAGCCGATATGGTTACGACTGCGATTGGACCTAAGATCTTGAAGTTCATCGCGCCATTAATTGCTGACGGGTTAAAGTTACGGCAAGCTGACAACAATACGACACCAATTGATATCATTGCTTGTGAAAACATGATTGGCGGGAGTCAGTCATTAAAGAAATCCGTTTATGAATCATTAAATGAAGACGAACAAGCTTGGGCTGACCAAAATGCAGGCTTCCCCAATGCCGCTGTTGACCGGATCGTACCGCTTCAAAAGCATGATGATCCATTGTTCGTTTCAGTTGAACCATTCAAGGAATGGGTTATCGACAAGTCCCAGATGAAAAACCCTAAGATTCAATTAAAGGGTGTTGATTATGCTGACGACTTGGAACCATACATTGAACGGAAACTCTTCTCCGTTAATACTGGTCATGCCACCGTAGCCTATACTGGTAACATGAAGGGCTACAAGACGATTGGCGAAGCGGTCAAGGATGACAGTGTTGTTGACCAAGCTAAGCACGTTTTAGGTGAAACCGGCGACTTGTTGATTCAAAAGTGGGGCTTTGATCCTGAAGTACACCATGCTTATCAAAAGAAGATTTTGAGTCGGTTTGAAAACCCATATATCTCTGATGATATTGAACGGGTCGGCCGGACACCAATTCGGAAATTGGGTTTCAACGAACGTTTCATTCGCCCAATTCGGGAATTGAAGGAACGTGGTCGCGATTACAGCGCCTTAGTTGATACAGTTGGTGAAATGTTTTTCTTCAACTATCCTAATGATAGTGAAAGTGTTAAGTTACAACAATTATTGAAGGATGAACCAATCGAACAAGTCATTCGCGAAACAACTGACTTGAAAGATGAAGATTTAGTTAATGAAATCAAAGCTGCGTACGAAAAGCACTTAGCTGCAACAAAGTAGTTCGATAAAAAAACTAATTACTAACCGCCATGGTAATTAGCTGCAAAAGGCGCCCAGAAATTTAATTCTGGGCGCCTTTTGCGTCTTGCCTGACAAAGAAGCACTTGATAGCAGCCATCGCTGGGCGAGTTAACTGGAACGATGAACGTGTAGGTAGCTTATTTTTAAGACTGGCAGCACACGTTAATTTGGATGGTAGGTAATGCTAACTGTTGCCCTACCGAAGTAAGTCTAATGAGCAAGTATGTTGACCAGCATACGGCTACTTTTCCCAGAAATGCCACCAAGGTTTGGCCGCTTGACTGGCTTGTTGATCAAGTTGGTCAAGGACTTGGTTTAAGCGGTCACTGAGTGAATCTAAGCGCCGGATGATCATTTCTTGCTGCTTATAGAGCTCAGCATTAGTCGGGCCATCTGGCTTGGCCGCTGGTGCCATTTTGCTGGGATCGACGGTGGTTGTCGTGATGAGGGGCGACTTGGTGGTAGTTGCAGGCGCTGATTTCTCAGACTGAGTCGTCGTTGCCGCCGGTTGTTTGGATGTCGGGACCTTAGCACCAAACGCCCGTCCTAGCGCAGTGGCTAACGTTGTGCCCTGTTCAGCGAGTTCGATGGCCGCCTGAAAAGTTTTTAAATCAGCGGCTGTATATAAGCGATGACTGTTATCGGCCGGGCGGAAGCGATTTTCATCGTTAAGCTGTTTTTCAACCATGGTGCTATATTTGCGCAACGTCACGGCTTTAATACCGAGTTGTTCAGCGGCGACGGAAGCGACTAATTCGGAGTCCTGTTCGGGACTGATTGTTTGTGTGGACACAAAAATTCCTCCTTTAGGTTATATCGTTTCTATAACGCTATTATATCGAATTTTTGATTGGTAGAACACCGATATACCAAGATTTTGTGACCTATGTACGTGATTCAGACCCGGAAGTCATAATTTTGTGGGAAAACATGCTATGATAGAACGAAAATTAATTGGAAATGAGGATTAGATATGATCGAACCAGTCGATAAGACGACTTTTGCGACGGTGGCTGATGGTACCGCGTTAACTGTGGTTGATTTTTGGGCGGATTGGTGTGGCCCTTGCAAGATGCAGGAACCAGTGCTTGAAGCGTTAGATGAACTGTACGATGGGCAAGTGAAATTTGCTTCGCTCGACGTTGATCAACATCAGGAAATTGCGCAACAATTTGAGATTATGAGTATTCCGGCGTTAGTGATATTCAAGAATGGCCAGCCCGCTGAAAAGGTGGTTGGTTTTCATCCCCAAGCAGCATTGAAGAAATATCTGGATCAAAAACTAGCCGAAGTGAAGCCTGCCTAACGAGCGTTATTTAACGGTAGCTGTTGAAGCAATCAATAAGTCCCCCCAGAAACGGTTACCGCATCTGGGGGACTTATTTTTCTTGGTGAGTAATTTACGCGTTATGACGTAATTGATAAGCTGCCCATGTGCTGAAAATGGCAATGCCAAGAATTGCGAGGTTAATGAGAATCGTTTCTGTCAGTGGCTGGGTTGATGGGGAGAAATACCATTGTTCTAGTAAAGAAGTGTACAAAAACACGGGTGCGTAGAAGAAGCGGAGCCATCGTTGCTGGCGGTGTAACCACACCAGCGTAATTCCCGACAACCATATCAGTACTGATATAACAACCGTTGTCAGTGGACTAACTAGCATCGTCAGTGTGGCGATTATGGCTAGCAGATAGGGTGTTGTCATAAGTGGGTTCTTGAATGAGTTCATCAGTAGTGCCTCCTTATTGAAAAAGCTAATGCTCGTCTAAGTATATCGCGATAATCAAAATGTTTGTATTGCCATCATAAAATAAAATATTTAAATAGTGATTTTGACAATAAATCAGTTTAGCTGTCAAGTTAGAAATCGTTAATAGTTTAAGGGGAAGCGCAACTAGAAATGGCGAGTTGGTGCGACTGCCCTATTAATAATTAAATTATTACCGGCTTTGCCAATATAATTAGCTAAGACCATGTTAAATTAAGTAGCGTAATTATGGTAAAGTGGGGGGCTAATCATTGAAAAAATTGATTTGGGCATTACGGGTCGGTATCGTCCTCTTTGGTGCTTGTTTGGTGTGGGAACAAGTGCAGCTTGAACGGCATACAAGCCAGCGCCGGACCTATCATCAACGTCGGCTGCAGCGTAGTACCGCAGCAACGTTTAAGGCAATCCGTCAGCCACAACTTAGTGATTTTCCGGCAGCTAAGGTGGAAGCCGCACAAGTTTGGCTACACCTGAAGGGGACTCGGGTCATCAACGAGGCAACCCCGTTACATATCCGCAAAATTGCGGCCGGACAGCGAATTCAGCCAGACGATCCGCACAGCGCGGTCTATCATCACCAAATGACCCAGATTTATAGTGATGATTTACAAGATGCTACTAATAGTGTGATATACGCGCGGAATGCGGATAATACTGTATTGGTTGCGCATAGTCGTTCGGGGCAACGCTCGCAAGTGGGTCCGGTTGCCCAAAATGTTCACACAGCAATGCCAGCCGTTCAAAAGATGAAGATTCCGGCTAAACCATCCGCGACACTGCTTAAAGTCGTTCAACTGATCATTTAATATGGGGCAATTTAAAAGGCTAACCCACACGGTGGGTTAGCCTTTGGTGCGTGATGCTGGCCAGCTAATAGTGGTCATAGAGTTGCTCAATTAAGTCATCACTATTGGTAATGAGCTGGCGATTTAGTGAAATCAGATAGTCTGGTTGTGCTGGGTGAACGGCGTTGTAGAGCGTGTCTTCAATGAGACAGCCAGTCAGCGTGAACGACCGCTGCCGACCTTGAACAATGATGGTGAAGGAACGTCCACGACTAGTTACGATGACATTCAATCCCATTAAGTGGGTTAGGTTCAAACCTAACGTTGCAGTTGAATCAATTAATCCTGGTGTGCCAGTACGTTTAATCAAGACTAGGCATTCATCAATCCGTCGTAGCGAATTAAACATCGAAAATTTACTGGTGTTGCGCGGGTCCGATTTGACAGCCCGCGGCCGCCGTACATATGGTCCAACGACTATGTTCATAATGATTCCCCCAAACCATTTAGTTGATTGGTTTAATCATAACTAGTGCGAACGATTAGTGCGAAAATTTCGGCGCGTGTTGGCAGTTAGTTGGGGCAGTTTACGGGTTATCTTTGGAAGCTTTACTAACGTTGTGACGGAAAACATCCAGTGTATACAAATTCGCAATTACTGGACGCAATGGCGTTCAGACCATTGATCAGTAATTGCGAATTGCGTAATCGTGATGTTAAAAATGAAGCTAGGCTTTTACTTTGTTGTCTGCTTTTCGTGCTTTAACGGCTAATTCGGGAAACCAAATTGCAATTTCGTGATGCGCATTTTCACGGCTATCTGAGGTATGGATAATATTTCGTAAAATACCGTCTGGATATTCATGAGAGAAATCCCCCCGAATTGTGCCAGGTTGTGCTTCGGCAGGCCGGGTGCTACCAGCTAAACGATGCACCGCTTTGACGACGCCAGTACCACTTACGATAATGGCGACGAGTGGACCTTCCATCATGTAGGTCTCGATTTCCTTAAAGTAAGGCTTACCAACCTTCTCACTGTAATGTTGTTGAAGTTGCTCCGCGGTTGCTTTAATAACCTTTAAGGCGGCAATTTGATAACCCTTGCGTTCTAACCGGGTGATAACCTCACCAATGTGTCCTTCACTGACACCATCGGGTTTAACTAGGACCAATGTTTTTTCAGAATTTGCCATAATACGTGACCTCCTCGCTTTTTGAAAGCGGTATCATTTATAACTTAAATTGTAGGTGACTTTGAGGGGTACGTCAACTAGAATCGCCGTTTTATCATGAAAATTGCTTGTAAATTGGCGTCAGCTGGTCAATAATTGGGACGCGAGAAGCGGGCTCAACTAGCTGAATTATTTTCTATCGTTGGAAGATATCGCTATAATAAAATTAGTAAATCATAAAAGGATTTGATACTCATGCCACCACTTGATTTAACTCATATTCGACAACATCATACGGTTGCTGAATTAATTGCGCTAGGAAAGGCGCGGCGCCAAGTCACCCCATTTGAAAAATTAGGGACATTTACACCGGTGAAACGAAACGCCAGTGATTATCTGAAACATGTGCGGGAGATGCTGGTACCAGAACTATTGCCATTGCGGCGTGAACGAATGTCTGCTTCGGCTTTTGCATTCTTCCGGGGATCAGTTGAGTTAATGGATTACGATTTGGATTACCAGTCGTCCACTGAAATTCCCGCCGTAGTTTGTGGCGATGCTCATATTGGTAACTTTGGATTCTATGCGTCACCAGAACGGCGACTGGTATTTGACCTAAATGACTTTGACGAAGCTGGCGTCCATCCGTGGGAATGGGATTTACGTCGGTTATTAGTTAGTGTGTTGCTAGCTGCTCGTGATTCTAACTTTAAACCAAAAAAGGTCGAAAAATTGATACAGGCGGCGAGTGCGAGTTATCGGGAAGCACTCAAACGGATGTTTGATCAGACGACGTTAGACCGTTTTTATCGCGATAACGAAGTTCAGGCTGTCTTGAACTTCGGTGGTGCTCCCGAAGATACGGCCGATTTAATTGCATCCTTGGTTAAAAAGGCTCAAAAACGTAATTCAGAACAAGTTGTGCGTAAGTTTACGGTCACTAATAGTCGCGGTGAACGGCAATTTAAGGAGAACGCGCCCCGTTCTGTCCATATTGATCGGCAAACTTATCAAGGGCTAAAGGCCGGAATTAGCGAGTATTTATTGAACGTACGGACCGATGTCGCTTTGCTGTTGTCGCAATATGAAGTTACTGATATTATTCGGCATAGTGTGGGCGTCGGGAGTTTTGGGTCACTATGTTACTTGGTTCTTCTGACGAGTACGGATGGTAGCCATATGGTGTTACAAATCAAGGAAGCTTTACCAACGCGGAAAGTCGGGAGCCAGTCGCGGCCAGCGTTAACGGCCGCCATGGAATTGACGGAAGGGCAACGGATCGTCAGTTCGCAACGCATTTTACAAGCAACCTCGGATGCGTTCCTAGGCTATTTCCAAATGGAAAATAAGAGTTTTTATGTTCGTCAATTTCGGGATATGAAGGAATCCATCGATATTCCAACCCTAGACTGGGGTCAATTCCAAGCCTATGCAAATACGTGCGCAATGATTTTGGCAAAGGCTCATGCGCAAAGTCCAACGGCGGCCATGATTCGGGGATACGTTGGTAATTCGGCGAAGTTTGATGAAGCCATGGCTAAATGGGCCACGGCGTATGTTGAACAAGTTGATAATGATTATCAAGATTTCTTAGATGTTTGATGGTTTAAACGAAGAGTTGATCAAATATCGCACTGAAACGCGTGACGATTAGACGTGTATTGAAAATAAAGAAAGGGTCATCGGAATCATTGATACTCCGATGACCTTTTCTGTCGGTAATTAGACATAGACTAAAATATTTTTCTGGAGCGTAAGTCTTGATTTAACAACGTTTTTTGGCGATTGAACAAGTGATTTTGAAAATTGATAGGCTAAAATGGTTGCACTTTTTCAACAACTTGATATACTTACTATTAGTAAGTGAAACGAAGAAATTAGTTTTGAAAGGATTGTTTGATATGACAAAATATGGTGTAATTGTAGGTTCTATTCGTAAAAATTCTTATTCTAAAGGGGTCGCTGAAGCCATCGTTGCTGGGTTACCAGACGACGCTGAAGTAACGTACTTAAATATCGCTAAGTTGCCACTATATAACCAAGACTACGATGCGGATTCACCCGTAGAATATACAGAATTTCGTCAGGCCGTTGCGGCTCAAGATGCGTTCATCTTTGTCACACCTGAACATAACCGTAGTATCCCAGCAGCCTTGAAGAATGCTTTGGACGTTGCTTCACGTCCATGGGGTCAAAGTGTTTGGGGCGGCAAGCCTGCTTTGGTTGCTTCCCAATCGATCTCTGGTATCTCTGGCGTCTTAGCACACCATGTTTTACGTCAATCCTTGGTCTTCTTAGACATGCCAACGATGCAACAACCAGAATTGTACATCGGTAATACTGATAAGTTGGCTGATGAAAATGGTCATATCACAAATGAAGGCACCCAATCATTCTTAGCTGGTGCTGGTAAGCAATTCAGCGAATTTGCAGCGAAGTTTGTCAAATAATTGTGGATAATAAATAAATTTTCAAAGTAACGTAAAAACGTACTTATAAAATCAATTTTGATTTTATAAGTACGTTTTATTGTCGACACAATAACTGATACGAGCAAACGGTTATTCTAAGCCGCAGTTTTGATAAGAATCAAGCTTGATTGCTGGTTGTTTCATGATAAGCATGCAATTGAGTGGCAACTAGATGGGCCGGGTTACCGACCGCAGTAACGTGGGCGGGAACGTTGTCTAAAACAATCGCACCAGCACCAATTTTACTGTTGGCGCCAATCTTAATAGGGCCCAAGAGTTGGGCGTGGGCACCAATGAAAGCACCGCGACAAACATAGGGATGCCGGCGCCCAGCTTGTTCGGTTTTACGTGCGCCTAAAGTGACGCCGTGTAAAATTGTAACGTCGTCTTCAATGACCGCCGTTGCACCAATGACAGTACCAATACCATGGTCAAAGAAGACCCGGTGACCAATTTGCGCGGCCGGGTGAATCAGAATCCCGGTACGCCGGGCCGCATGTTGGCTCAGCAAGGCGGCCAATAATGGTAAACGGTGTGTTTCAAAATAATGGGCAACCCGGTACCAGGCGAGCGCGTGAATACCAGGATAGGTCAACATAACTGTCCGCAAATTGATCGCGGCGGGGTCACGATTGAGAATGGCACGAGCCGTCTGAAACACCAGCTTAATCTGCCTGAATGCTAGCGAACCCGCGCTCAAGGTCTGCTAACAAATCGTCACTGGCTTCAACACCGACTGATAAGCGAATCAGCTCGTCTTTGATGCCATTCTGTAGCCGAATTGTGCGTGGGATGGCACCGTGAGTCATTAAGGCTGGAATTTCAATTAAACTTTCCAATGCTCCGAGACTTTCGGCGAGCGTGATGACTTGTAAATGTTCAACGAAGGTCTGGGGGTTCATTCCTGGTTGTAATTCAAACGAGATCATTGCGCCGAAGCCATTCATCTGTTGCTTGGCAATCGAAAAATCGGGATTATCAGGATCGCCTGGATAGTAAATCTTAGCAACTGCTGGGTGAGACTTTAAGTAAGTAAAGATTTTAGCGGCATTATTCAGGTGGGCTTGCATGCGCAATGCCAGAGTCTTCATACCACGTTGTAATAGCCAGCTTTCTTGCGGGGCCAAAATACTACCGATGGCATTTTGCAAGTAGCCGATTTTTTCGCCAAGTGCTGGCGTCTTGGTGACAACCAAGCCACCGATAACATCACTGTGACCACCGAGATACTTGGAAGCACTGTGTAAAACAATGTCAACGCCTAAATCCAGGGGCTTCTGGACGTATGGGGAGGCGAAGGTGTTGTCGATGATACTCAGTAAATCGTGTGCTTGCGCGAGCTTCGCAATGGCAGCAATATCCGTAATGTGTAATAACGGGTTCGTCGGTGTTTCCAAATAAATCGCCTTAGTTGTGGGGGTAATTGCGGCTTCAACGGCGGCCAAGTCACGCGTATCTACGGCTGTAAAAGTCATGCCAAAGTGTTTCAAAACGGCGTCGATCAAGCGGAAGGTGCCACCGTAGACATCATTTCCCACAATAATGTGATCACCAGCCGAGAATAGTGAGAAGACGGTATTAATGGCAGCGGAGCCAGAAGCAAATGCGAAGCCAGCGCTGCCATGTTCGAGGGTGGCAATTAATGCTTCGACGGCGGCCCGGGTTGGATTTCCCGTCCGTGAATATTCGTATTGATTTTGACCGATTTTTGTTTGGCGGAAGGTCGAGGCCATGTAGATGGGTACCGAAGTCGCGCCAGTAGTGGCGTCCTCACTGATACCACCGTGAATTAATTGGGTTTCAAATTTCATTGTTAAAGTCCTCATTTCGTATAGATTTTTTGGCTCAGATAACGCTCACTACTGTCTGGAAAGATGGTCACGATATGACTATTGGCAGGCAGGTTGGTGGCAAGTTGTAAACTAGCGGCTAGCGCAGCGCCGCTAGAACTGCCAATCAGTAAACCGTGGTCACGGGCTAGGTGTCGAACTTGGGCAAAGGCATCATTGTCCGCGATGGTCAGTGTCTGGTCGATGCGAACCTGATCGAAAAATGGTGGGATGAATTCGACGCCGATTCCCTCGGTACGATGTGCGTGAGCTGGTCCACCATTTAAAATGGAACCTTCTGGCTCAACGACTACGGCTTTGGTTGCTGAATCTTGGGCTTGAAGATAAGCCGCTACTCCGGCAAATGTCCCACCGCTACCGGCTCCAGCGACGAAGGCGGTTATAGGTGCAGGCATGTCCGCCAGAATTTCTGGTGCCAGTGTGTGGTAATAAGCCGCGGGATTAGCCGGATTCTTGAATTGCATGGGGACGTAACTGTTGGAAATCGTTGCGGCTAGTGCCTCAGCTTTGCGAATGGCACCTTTGATTCCTTCCTCGCTAGGTGTATGAACAATTTCAGCACCCAATGCTTGCATTAAAACTTGTTTTTCCATACTGAACTTTTCTGGGACGACTAAGATGGTACGTAGGTGGTGCGCTTGAGTTGCTAAGGCTAAACCAATTCCGGTGTTACCAGCAGTTGGTTCAATAATCGTTGTCTTGGCGTTAACCCGGCCCCGTTGCAAGCCGTCTTCAATCAGATAGGCTCCCAGCCGGTCCTTAATACTGCCGCCGGGGTTGAACATTTCAAGCTTGGCATAGATGTGACTGTGATTTGGAACCTCGATGGGTAACGCCATCAGGGGGGTGTGGCCGATAAGTTCTTGAACGTGCTGAATGAGCATATAAATTCCTCCAATCGCTGCGGTGGGGTGCCAAAAGCGACAAAAAAGGCGCGAGAATTCGAATGAATTCCTCGCGCCCAGTACAATATCCAGCCATGCTGGACATTGATTTTTAGGATGACACTCCTCAAAAAGTCAATGCTTAACAGGCCGAACATCGCGATAAGCGCGCAGTTCGGCAACAACAGTTATTCAAAGCACTACTTGTTAATTGAGTCATGTCTGATCCTCCTCTGGATTAATTGGGACTAACTATACAAGATGATTTTGAGCGCGTCAAGTGGTGAATGACGATTTGCAATAAGCGGTAAAAGATGAAGATTGGCTGAGAACGTTATTGAATCAGCGTTAGTTTTGCCAAACGGTTGTCATTAAAATAAATATATTAGGTGGTTGAATCAGTTGATTGTGACCGAGGATAAAGATGTTAAAATTTATCCAATATCAGTTTTTCATGTCTTATAATCAAGACGTTTTCCAAGACACATATAACTAGTTTTATTCTGACAATAGCTAGTGAACGTGCTGTTGATAATAACTAAAACAATCCCACCCTGATTAGCAAGTGACTAAACTAGGGTGGGATTGTTCGTGATTATAATTTAAATGATATTACTTATTCCATAAGTATTTAGCATCAAAATCATTATCGAATGATGATAAAATCTTAGGACCGTCATCGGTAACGACAAGGGTGTGCTCGTATTGGCAGCTAAGACTGCCATCTAAAGTGCGAACAGTCCAACCGTCATCGGCAGTTTCGCCAGAACGCCAGTCACCAATATTGACCATTGGTTCGATAGTAATGGTCATACCAGCTTTTAGACGGGTGCCGTGACCAGCTTCGCCATAATGTGGAACATCAGGCTTTTCGTGCATCGTCGGTCCAATACCATGACCAATGTATTCGCGTACAACGCCGTAACCCATTTCGTTTTCAGCGTAATTCTGAATAGCCCAGCCGATATCACCAATTCGGTTGCCAACAACGGCTTGGTCAATACCGAGGTATAGCGCTTTATGGGTCACTTCCATGAGTTTTTTAACTTCGGGTGATGGTGTACCAGCAACAAAGGCGTGGCAAGAGTCACTAAGGTAGCCATGGTAGTTAATAACGGTATCAACTTTTAATAAGTCTCCATCTTTGACCAAGATATCTTTACTAGGACAGCCGTGACAAATCATGTCATTGACGCTGACACAAGTTGAGTACTTATAACCTTCAAAGTTGAGTTCGCCAGGAGTAGCGTCGTGTGCAACGATGTATTCGTAGGCAAAGTGGTCAACATCCCAAGTCGTAATTCCGGGCTTGATGTAGTCTTCAAGGGCGTGAAACAGGCCAACCATGATGTCACCGGCAGCTTGCATCCCTTTGATTTCGCGATCTGATTTAAGCGTAATCATGAGGTTCCTCCAAAAAAATTAATTATATTGTGATGCTAAAAGTTTGTTCCTCTCCAGTATACTGCAAGCATTGTATTGCGACAAAACGCATTGTTTTGACCTGATATTGACAACGCTATCAGTAGGCCGAAATCAAAAAAATATAAAAAAATCAGCACGCCAAAAATACCAAATTGCCGGGGCGCAGTTGGATTAATTGTAAACAATTCAATATAAATTTGGAATTTTACCCTTTTCATCGGCCAAGATAATGATACAATATATTGTGTTGTTTCAAACGGAAACACTACATGTAGTAGTGTGACGTGACTGGTTGGCCAACTAGACACCTACAACCGCATATGAAAACGGAAAGAGGAGCATGATTTTGAGTAATTATTTTAAATTCTTATCACACCAACTAAAAGGTTGGCCACAACAGAACTACTATCTATTCTATTTTAGCCTAGGATGTCAAGTAATGACGTTAGTAAGTGCGCCAATTACAGCATTGTCTATTTTAACATTTATTGGGACCACTTTGGGTGTTCTTTGTGTGTTAGCCATTAATGCGGCTAAGTCAGTCAATGGATTATTAGGCGTCATCTCCGCCGCTTGCTTCATCGTAGTTGGTTTTTCAGCTAAGAACTATTTAAGCATTGGGGAACAATTAGCCTACGTCGTAACGCTTGATATTCCAGTACTATTAAGTGCTAATTGGAACGTCAACATGGTTTCAAAGATTCGGAAGTTTACGGGTAAGACGTGGATCGTCGCAATTGTCGCAACTTTAGTTGTTTATGCCATCTCCGGCTATCTTATTGGTGCCTTAACTGATGATCCCCGGCCATGGGTCGATGCCATTAGTTTTGCGATTTGTTTAACGGCCGGCGTTATTTGCTTCCTCCGTTACAACAACCAGTATTTCTGGTGGATTGCCTCTGGTTTAGCACAAATGGTCCTCTGGTTCATCTCGTTCCGTCAAGGTTCGGCGACACTAGCAATGTTCATTAATAGTTCCGTTTATCTGATGAACGATGTCTTGGCTTTCACTGTTTCACCTTGGTATAACAAACATGAACGCGCTCGGTTGATGGCCGAAGAACAAGCAGCTAGTGATGCAGCTAGCGCGGATGCTAGTGATAATCAGGCATTTGGATTGAATCACTAAAGGTCAGCTAATAAATTTACTGAGACTAGTAGCGTTAATATTCTAAATAAGGCGAGTACTGTAATTCTTTTGGATTAGAGTACTCGTCTTTATTTGAATAGCTCCGGATTGTATCAGTTATCAAATATATGCTTTTTTATTGACATTATAATAAACAATGTTAAAGTTTAATAAACAATATTAAAAAAGAGGGATGCTATGGACTGGTTTGTGAATTTAGAACGTGAGGATCAGGAATTTGTTAAACAATTGGTTATTGCCTCAGGTTCTCTAAAACAACTCGCTAAGATTTATCAAGTGAGTTATCCAACCGTGCGAATGCGGTTAAACACGATTATTCAAAAAATTAACTTTATTGAGGACAACGGTGCAAATACGTTTGAAACGAAGGTTATGAAATTGGTAATCGATGAGAAATTATCGTTAGAGGTAGCAAAACAGATTATTACTGACTTTAGGGAGGAACAACATGAGTGATTTTAAAGGAATTCTGATTGGTATGTTGGTCGTTGCAGTGCTCTATATGTTAGATCGATACTTACCAAGGTGGTTTGGGGCAATTCCGGGAGCTGGCTTTTTAGGCTTTATTATTTACATTGTTTTTACAAAAGAGGTCTCTTTATTATCAATAGTAACCGTATTGTTAGTTGGCGAAGCCGTGCTGAATGGTATCTGGATAGATGCACTCGTGAACCGAAAGAGAAAAATGAAAAAAGAAGTAGCAACAATGAAAGCGAAAGATTTATTGCGAAAATAGTAATATTAATGAAATCATCAGATATAGAATCGACATTGGTTGGAGATTGCTGTTAGCGCTCTGCGAATGTCGATTTTTTATTATGGTGCGGACTATCCTGCTAGTTCAACCAATACTGTATAGGTGCTGGCACTTATTATGAAGCAGTTATTGAATACTGAAATATAAGCTCGGATTTTGTGAACTCTAGACATGTCTAGACTTGATCTGGCTGGTATAATCTACAAATTTAATTGGGTTATTACTTAAATATTGACAACTTGTCTAAACAAGTCTATATTCATAAATGAAAACGATAACAAAGGGGTGGTTGCCGTGAATAAAGCGGCCTTAGTTTATCAAGATTTGCTCCAGAAAATTGATGCGGAGGTTTACCCGATCGGGAGTTATTTGCCGAGTGAACATCAACTTTGTGAGCTATATGGGATTTCACGTGAGACTGGGCGCAAAGCATTAGCGACATTGGCTGAGGATGGCTATATTCAAAAAATTCGTGGTAAAGGGTCCATTGTGATTGAGCATCGACAGTATGAATTTCCAGTTTCTGGCATTGTGAGTTATAAAGAGTTAGCCGAAAAGTTACACATTAAGACGCAAAATATTGTTTATGACTATCAACCGGATGCAACGTTACCGGTTGCTGACTTTACGTCACTTGGTACCGAATTGACGGAAGCGCCAGTGACGGCCATCAAACGAGTCCGAGTGATCGATGGCGAACCAGCTATTATTGATAAGGATTATATTTTGAAATCGATCGTTCCGAAAGTTCCCAAGCAAGCGGCGGAAGACTCACTGTACGCGTATTTTGAAAATCAGCTTGGGTTGACGATCGGTTACGCGACGAAGGAAATTACGATGGCGCCGGCAACTGATGAGGACCGCGAACACCTCGCTATTAGTAAGGGCGCCTATGTGGCAGTTGTTCGAAGCGTGACGAGCCTCACGGATGCGCGAGCGTTCCAGTATACGGAATCACGACACCGGGCGGACCGCTTTAGTTTCCGCGATTTTGCTCGGCGAACTAAGAAATAAGATCTGGCATGAGAGGGATAGCGCATGAAATTATCAGAACAAGTGATTTATCAGATTTATCCGAAGTCGTTTTACGACAGCAATGGCGATGGCGTCGGTGATTTACGAGGTGTTATTGAAAAGATCGACTACCTCAAAAAGTTGAATATTGACATGATTTGGTTTAATCCGTTTTTTGTCTCACCACAAAATGATAACGGTTACGATATTGCAGATTACTACCATATTGACCCCATGTTTGGCACGATGGCTGATTTTGAAGAACTCGTTGCAAAGCTGAAGGCAAATGGTATCGGGGTCATGTTGGATATGGTTCTTAATCATACTTCAACTGAACACGAGTGGTTTCAAAAGGCTTTGGCGGGTGATGAGAAGTATCAGAAGTTTTACTATCTCCGTCCTCCCAAGGCTGATGGTAGTCTACCGACCAATTGGGAATCTAAATTTGGTGGTCCGGCCTGGGCGCCGTTTGGTGATACTGGTTTGTACTATTTACATTTATATGATCCGACTCAGGCCGATTTGGATTGGCATAATCCGGCCGTACGACAAGCGTGTGCCGCCGTTGTCAATTTCTGGCGGCAAAAGGGCGTGCAGGGTTTTCGTTTCGATGTCATCAACGTTACCGGTAAAGCTGAGAAGTTGGTGGACGCACCTAAGGGGGTCCCTAGCAAGACGTTGTATACTGACACCCCCGTTGTTCATGATTATTTAAAGGAATTGAACGCGGCAAGCTTCGGCCAGGATGTAGATAGCGTCACAGTGGGGGAGATGTCTTCAACAACCGTTGCGAACAGTGTTGGTTATACTAATCCGGCTAATCACGAACTCTCAATGGTCTTTAATTTCCATCATTTGAAGACGGATTATGTTGATGGACGGAAGTGGTCCCGAATGGCCTTCGACTTCCCACGATTGAAGCAATTATTAGATAGTTGGGCCGGTGGAATGGCAGCTGGTGGTGGCTGGCAGGCTTTGTTTTGGAATAATCATGATCAGCCACGAGCGCTGAATCGCTTTGGTGACGCCGGTCGTTATCGTGTCAAGTCCGCTGAAATGCTGGCGACGGTCATTCACCTCTTGCGTGGGACACCATTTATCTATATGGGTGAGGAACTCGGCATGACTGATCCGGACTATGACAATATGGCTGATTACGTGGACATTGAGGCATTAAATGCTTATCGGGCTTTAATTCGTAGTGGGTACAGTCATCACGATGCGTTTACGATCGTTAAGACCAAGGCGCGCGATAACTCGCGGACGCCGATGCAATGGGATGATAGTGCCAAGGCTGGTTTCACTACTGGTAAACCGTGGTTGACACCGACTAATCAGGCGACGATTAACGTGGCCCATGAATTGGCTAGTGGCGAGATTTTTGACTATTATCAACGGCTCATTAAGCTAAGAAAAACGATGCCGATCGTCGCGGATGGTGGTTATCAATCGTGGCGCTTAGATGATCCGCAAGTCTTCGGCTATTGGCGGACATATCACCAACAAAAGTTATTAGTGCTTAATAATTTTTATGGTCAGTCAACAACGGTGACACTTCCGGAAGAAATGGTCGGTGCACAGGTGTTACTTTCCAATTATCAAGATGTTAATGTCACAGCACAATTGACGATGCAATCCTATCAAGCGGTTGCGCTGTTGTTAGGTTAAGAATGGAGGAATGGGTATGGCAAAGGCACAAACAGTAACAATTTTGTCGCCGGTCAATGGGGACGTTATTGCGTTAAATAAGGTTAAAGACCCGGTCTTTTCAGCCGGTATGATGGGACTGGGCTTTGGCGTTCAACCTTCAAGTGGAGAAGTTGTTGCACCAGTCAGTGGTCAGGTCACGATGGTGGCTGAGACGAAACACGCGATTGGGTTCACAACGCCTGATGATCATTTGGAAGTATTAGTGCATCTCGGAATCGACACGGTTGACTTAAAGGGTGCCCCGTTCACGGTCAAAGTGGCCGCGGGCGATGATGTTCAGGCGGGGGACGTGATTGCCACCATGGATTTAGCTGCTATTCAAGCCGCTAATCGTCAGACCACAGTGATTTTAGCAGTGACTAACACTAGTGATAAATTGGAATCGTTGGACGTCGTTACGGGGGCAAAAGCTGCCGGTGACGTGACAGCTACGGGCCGTCTGAACGCCAACACATTTAATGCTAAGCGGCAGAATCGATTACCAAAAGCGGGTAAATATGATCAGTTAGCCGCGGACATCGTGGCTAATGTTGGTGGTGTCGAGAATGTTAGTAGTTTGATTCACTGCATTACTCGCTTGCGTTTTTATTTGAAAGATGAGAGTAAAGCCAATGATGACGTCGTGCGGGACTTAAAAGGGGTCATCGACGTAGCAAAAGCGGGCGGTCAATATCAGGTCGTGATTGGTCCTGCTGTCACGGATGTCTATGATGCGATCATCAAGCAAATCGGACCGGGATTTTCAAATGATTCGGAGACGGCTAAAGCTGTTGCTGAGACTGCCGCAGCAGCTCAGCGGCCAACGACGCCGTGGGGCAAAGTTAAATGGGGTATCAGTAATTTAATTGGTGTTATCACGGGTTCAATGATTCCCGTCATTGGATTATTAGCAGCCTCTGGTATTTTAAAAGGAATTCTTGCGTTACTTACCACGTTTAATTTAGTTAGCCCGACCGCACCAACGTACGTGATTATTAATGCGATGGGCGACTCGGTCTTTTACTTCCTGCCAATCTTCGTCGGTTTTACGGCTGGTAAAAAGTTAGGGGCAGATCCGGTGATTATGGGAATCATCGGTGGGGTGCTGACTTATCCAGCTATTGTAACGATGGCAAGTGGTAAAGCGACGAGTACGCTTTTAGGAATGGGGATCAACGCGAACTTCTTTGGCTTGCCGGTACACGTTGCCTCGTATACGTATTCAATTTTCCCGATGATTGCGGGGGCCTGGCTAGCAAGTAAGTTGGAACCATGGCTAAAACGGGTGATTCCAACGGTATTACGAATGATTTTTGTGCCATTATTTGAAGTTGTGATTGTTTCCGGTGCGATTCTATTATTCCTTGGTCCAATTATTACTGTGCTTTCAACGGGATTGGCAAATATTATTGTGTGGGTCTACAATTTGAGCCCTGCGATTTCTGGCTTAATCATTGGTGGCTTCTATCAAGTATTGGTGATCTTCGGGTTGCACTGGGCGGTTATTCCGATTGTGGCCAACGATATTGCAACGACGGGTCACAGTTACTTGAACGCGATTGTTTCAGCGACGATGGTTGCCCAGGGGGGCGCAGTATTCGCAATCGCCTTAAAGTCAAAGCTGGCTAACATTCAAGAACTTGCTTGGCCAGCAACGATTTCAGCCTTCTGTGGTGTTACCGAACCAGCCATGTACGGGATCAACTTGAAATATGGTCGGGCCTTTGTGACTGCCAGTATTGGGGCGGCAGTTGGTGGCTTCTTGACCGGCTTGATGAATGTCAATATGTGGGGCTTTACGGGTTCACTGATTGGCTTCACGTCCTTTGTTAATCCGAAGGGCTTGGACTTTAGTTTTTATGGTTTCTTGATTGCATCCGCAGCCACGATTGTCGTGTCCTTCGCTTTAACTTGGATGTTTGGTTTTAAGGATGAGGATGCAAATGCAGTTAAAGTAGCGCCTAAAAAGCGACACTTAGGTGCAACCGCCTAGTTAATGGCGACGTCAAATAATTAATCAACGTTAGGATAAACAAGTATTTTTCCGATTCGGAAAAATGCTTGTTTTTGATATTTAGTCGCCCTAACGAAGTGATGGTAAGTGATGGAGATTGGTCTAATTGTGATGATAGAATTTTAATGGATCATGATTGGACGTGAGACGGTCGTCTTAAGGATTTTTGAAGGTTAGGTTAAGGGTTTTACATGGGGGATGATGATTATGGGAAAAATCGATGAAGTAGCCATTTTAGCACCAGTTACTGGTCAAGTATTGTCATTGGCAACGGTTCCGGATCCTGTTTTTGCGGCGGGAAGGGTAGGGCCGGGATTTGGTGTTCAGCCGACAGCTGGTCACATCTTGGCACCAGTTAGTGGTCGAATCACAGTAGTCGCAACAACCAAACATGCAATTGGCATGGTGACTACGACTGGCCTCGAAGTGTTGGTACATCTGGGTGTCGATACGGTGGCACTCAATGGGGCACCGTTTGAAGTTCACGTGAAGGTCGGTGATAAGGTGACGGCTGGCACACTACTAGTCGACATGGATTTAGCTGCTATCGAGCAGGCCCACAAACCGACCACGGTGATCATTGTCGTGACGAACGCTCAGCGGGTACTCACTGACTTGACGCTAGCCCCACTGCCACAAGCTGTCGCGGCCGGTGCAGTCGTCGCAACGGCTCACTTGATAACAGTGACAAAAACCGCGTCACCGGTAGTGGCAGCGGTGCCGCAGTCAACGACGCATTACTCGGCATTAGCCACGGCAATTGTAGCCAATGTGGGCGGCCAACAAAATATTAATAGCGTGATTCATTGTATAACACGGTTGCGATTTTATTTGAAGGATGAAGCACTAGCGCACGATGCGGTTATTGCGAACTTGGACGGCGTCATTGATGTTGCGAAGGCCGGTGGTCAGTATCAAGTTGTGATTGGTCCGGCAGTCAACGATGTTTTTGATGCAGTGATCGCACAACTAGGGCCTGAATTTGCGGACGGAGTGCCAGTACCACCGGTTCAGGAGGCATCAAGTGACGTTAATTGGCTAAGCCACGTGCGTAATGGCATTAGTGGTGTCATTGGTGTTATGACCGCGGCAATGATTCCAGTGATTGGCATTTTGGCAGGTTCAGGGATTTTAAAAGGAATCTTGGCCGCGTTAACGGGCTTCAAAGTCTTGGCGGTCACGAGTGGGACGTACATGGTATTGAACGCGGTAGCTGATGCAACGTTTTACTTTTTACCAGTTGTCCTAGGCTTTACTGCTGCCAAAAAGTTAGGTTCAGATCCAATCGTGCTGGCGATTGTCGGTGCTGTTCTTATCTATCCAAGTCTGATAACGGCAGCTAGTAAGGGAACCACGGCCCAAATCACGTTCTTAGGTGTTCCGACGCATTTAATGTCGTATTCGGCATCCGTGTTCCCGATGATTGTGGCTGCATGGCTAGGCGTGTACGTTGAGCGGGGGTTAAAACGAGTTGTTCCGCTGTATTTACGGAGCGTCTTTATTCCGATTATCGAAGCCCTGATTTTGGCGGTAGTGGTATTAGTGGTGGTCGGTCCCTTAATTACGATTATAAGTAAGGGCTTGGCCAACGGTTTGGTCGCCGTCTATAATTTTAGCCCGGCCTTATCAGGATTGGTTATTGGCGGTTTATACCAGACGATGGTCATTTTCGGGCTCCACTGGGGCATTATTCCCATTGTGATCAATGATATTGCGACGAATGGACACAGTTATTTGAATGCAATCCTCTCGATTACCATGGTCGCTCAGGGTGGTGCGGTGTTAGCCGTCTTCTTAAAGTCTAAGGATAAGCACCTAAAGGAGATCTCACTGGCAGCTGCAATTTCAGCCTTTTGTGGTGTTACCGAGCCGGCGCTATACGGAGTCAACTTGAAATACAAACGGGTCTTTGTCGTTGCTAGTATTGCGAGTGGTCTAGGTGGCTTACTGACCGGTCTGTTACGCGTTAATAACTATGCTTTGTCAGGGTCGTTGATCGGTTTCCCCGCGTTTATCACCCCGGGTGTCGGCATCGGGTCAAACTTTTATGGTTATTTGATATCCCATTACGGGACACTAGTGATTGCAACGATGTTAGTTTATGTATTTGGCTTTTCGGATAAGTTGTTAGGTCCTAAGGAAAACTTAAAAGCGACTAATAATCAGTAACTAAAATAAGGCTCCTGCTGAACGTAGCGGGGGTCTTATTTTTATGAACTAATCGCTTGCAAGCGTGCTTGTTGTCGAATCGCTTCAACATAAATGCGGACAAAGTCGGTGCCATACAGGACTGCTAGTTGCTGTTCCAGATTTGGTGTGGGTGGCAACACCTTTAGCAAGGGTCGAATCCATTGATTGGTGGGCAATAGTCGCAATAGATGGTGGCTGGTGAACTGTGAGAATAGGAGATTGCGGCCGAAGTATTGTCCAAGATGATTTTGGAAAGCTGGTTGCTTAACTGGCACCAGTTGGAGACTGCTGTTATTCATGTTGCCTAGTAACAATTTGGCCTGACCAAAGTCGTCACGAAGGTCAAAATGCTGATTCTTGTAGGCCTTAGCGATTTCAGGTGCTAATTGGACCAACCAAATGAGCTGATGTTGTTCCAAATGCAGAATCAAGCGCAGTGTCATAATATCAGTTGTCGTGAGTTGATAACTGTATTGTTGCAGAGTGGCTGGTGTTAATTCTTGACGCAAGGTCCGTTGAACGGCGTCAAAATTACCAGCCTCCCAACTAATGGTTAATTGATCATGGTTCGTCAGCCATAGCAAATGATCCGCGATCCGCAAGGTCAAAAAGCGCGGGGCAGCCGTCCCCGGCGTCTTTAGCATTAGTAGCCAGTAAGAGCTGGCACTAGAACGCGCAAAATTGCGTGCTAAGACGTGCGCACAGGTTGGCAAGGCTAATTGGACAGCCAATTGTAAGCGTCGCCGGTCAGTAGCAGTATTAACAAACTGGTGTGGGTCGTGTGTGATTCGTCGTTTTGCCATAGACATCCCTCCCTCATTAATACACTACCTTAATTATAGGCCAAAAAACGTGGTGTGGCGCATTGAATGTTTGGTTTTAATGATAAATCAAATGTTATTAGAGTCGTTTGATTCGCTGATATTCCAGTTAAGAATATTAACCAGTCAAAACTCGATTTGTTTCAACCAATCGCGCAGGTTAAGATAAAGATGAAGGCTTAATTGAATCATAATATCATTAATCTACAGAAACGGGGCGATGTTGTCATGAAACGAATTGTTGTGGGAATCACGGGAGCGTCCGGTACGATTTACGCGGTCGACTTATTAGAAAAGTTACATCAGCGGCCAGATGTTGAAGTTCACCTGGTAATGAGTGCGTGGGCTAAAAAAAACTTGGAGTTAGAGACTGATTACTCGCTCGCGCAGCTGACGGCGCTCGCGGATGCTACTTATCGGGCTAATGACCAAGGCGCAGCGATTGCCAGTGGTTCGTTTTTGAATGACGGAATGGTCATTGTCCCAGCTAGTATGAAGACGGTAGCGGGGATTGCGTACGGCTTCGGTGATAATTTAATATCGCGGGCTGCTGATGTCACGATTAAAGAACAACGTAAACTTGTGATTGTTCCACGTGAAACACCGTTAAGCGTGATTCATTTAGAAAATCTAACAAAGTTGGCAAAACTCGGTGCCCAAATTATTCCACCGATTCCCGCTTTTTATAATCATCCACAGTCCATTCAGGATCTGGTCAATCATCAAACAATGAAAATTTTGGATGCGTTTCATATTCATAATGAAACTGATCGCCGTTGGGAGGGGGATTAAACATGGCAACTTTTACGACTGAGCAGGCCGGGTATCAAATACAAGCAACACTCCAAGTGATTGGATATGACTTGTTGATCGTCGTTACCGGTGGGACCAATCCCCATATTGGTGACGTGACCACACTAACTGCCAGCACGGTTCCCGAAACGGTTAAGTTTCCTAGCCATGATGGTCGCTTCCATAAAGATAACTTTATTTCGGAACGAATGGCCAAGCGGATTCAGCGTTATCTAGATGGAAGCTGTACAATTACTGCGGGAATTCATGTCAACCAAATTACTAAAGCACAAATAGCAGCTGCGGCACCAATGACGGATGACCTCAGCCGCCAGATTATTAGCTGGTTACAGGCCCATCCCGTCCAGGCTGAAAAGCCGGAATATTATGGACAAGATGAGCAACCGCGGTAGATTCGTGACGCATGGGGTGTCGAAAACAGCGCAATATTGTCTTTGCGCCCTATTGCTGGATAATATGCACCGAGCTGGCCGTTTATTGTTATTAAAGTTGTACTAGATGAAATAATTCAACAAAAAAATTGCGCTTCAGATGTTGATTCTGAAGTGCAATTTTTTGTCCAAGTTAGGCATAAACATACTAGCATGTTTGTATTTAAACGGAGTGGCTTGCAGGGTGAATTATAACTTTAGTATCGACATGCGCGCTGGCTTCCGCAATCGCACACCGTCAGCTAATCTGGCAGCTTATTTGTGGGCATCTTTCTTTGCTTGTTCCACTAAAATGTTATCGACCACGTCTTGTAAGCTAGTCTTAGCTAACCGTGCTTCGGCTGCCGTTTGCGCGTCTTGATAGTATTGTTTCAGAACGGTTTGAATATTGCCACCAACAATACAATCCGGATTGGTCTTAGGATCGACGGCGAGTAGTGGCTTATCGCCTTCAATTGCGTAGAAGACGCTGAGCAGTGAAATTTGACTTAAAGGTTTGGCGAGTGCCGGTTGAGCAGTACCGGGCGTTGTTGTGATTAGTCCGGCTTGTCGAAGCTTGCTCATCAATCGGCGAACAACGACTGGACTAGTTTCAATGCTGCGGGCAATGGCGTCACTTGTTAATTTAGTATCTGCGTAAATTTTAATGTAGGCCAGTAAATGGATCGAGTCGCTAAAGCGGGTTGAAACACGCATATAATCACTTCCTGTAACTTAATTGGTTACTATGATTATAAATAAATCCACTTATAAAAGCAATTAACGAGTTTAGTAAAGCTAATGATGTAACTTTTATAAAGATGGTTGTTTTGGGGGACCGAATCAGTTATGATGTAAATGCCAAAATTGAGCAGTTACTGCAAAAAAGGAGCTTATCATCATGAGTGAAATTGAAACCATCCAGGCCTATTATGCGGCTTCATTGGGGAAGGATGGTCGTATTACCCGGACCCAACGGCAAATTTTAGCCGCCGCGCTCGACTTATTTGCAGAAAAAGGTTATGAAGAAGTTGGCACTCGGGAGATTGCAGAGCGGGCCGGTGTCGCTGAAGGAACTTTATTTCATAATTTTGTTAATAAGAACGGTATTCTGGACGCCATTATGCAGCCGATTGTGCAGAATATTTTGCCAACGATGTTGAACACTTTGGACCAGGCAATTTTAGATAGTCCTAACCAGACTTTGCAAGCATTTGTTGTCGCCCTTGTGCGCGATCGGGTCGCATTTGTCACACGTAACCGAGCCTCCTTAGCCGTCATTTTGTCCCAATTTTTCAATAATGCTCAGGATCGAGCGGCCGTCTTAGGGATGGTCTCACCTAGCATTTTGGCGCAGGCGAATGAAGCGATGGATCGCTTGAAAGCCGCTCGAGAATTAGTTGATTGGCCGAATCGCATGATTTTACAATTGGTGTTTTCAACCATTGGGGGATATTTAGTCGAACAGGTTCTCTACCCACAACTGGATGATTTGAGTGATGAGCAATTGATTCACTATCTCAGTGATTTTTTAGTTAATGGTTTGAGCCCACGGAGAATCCCCTTACAAGATGATAATACCGCGTCATAACAAGCTTTAGGGATGCCAAAGTAATAATTAATAATAGTTGACTAATAGGTTAATGGTGCTATACTACCAATTGGAATTAAAGTGAGTGCTCAATTAAGGGGACGCACTGTTGAGGATCACGTAGTAGTCCACAACCTGAATTCTAAACCAATAGAAGAGAGGGTTTCATAATGAAATCAGCAAAAACGAAGGATCACGCTAAGATGAAAGCTGCCGAAGAAAAGGCGATTCATTCAACGGGTGCCGATAGTAAGAGCTTGGACGAAGTCAATGGGAGTGTCCGGGTCCCTAAGGATGCCAGCTTCTGGCGAACTTTAATTGCCTACACTGGACCGGGTGCACTAGTTGCAGTTGGGTACATGGATCCTGGGAACTGGATCACATCAATCGCAGGTGGATCACAGTACAAATATGCATTACTTTCTGTGATCCTGTTATCAAGTTTAATTGCCATGTTGCTACAAGCCATGGCCGCTCGTCTGGGAATTGTGACGGGTA
This sequence comes from Lactiplantibacillus plantarum, assembly GCF_014131735.1. Lineage (NCBI taxonomy): Bacteria > Bacillati > Bacillota > Bacilli > Lactobacillales > Lactobacillaceae > Lactiplantibacillus > Lactiplantibacillus plantarum. Next base: position 3,003,550 of record NZ_CP039121.1, on the reverse strand, counting down.
AAGATTTAGCACAATTGACGCGGGAACGAACGTCAAAAGGAATGGGGATTTTTCTCTGGATTATTACTGAACTAGCGATTATGGCGACCGATGTTGCTGAAATCATTGGTTCTGGGATTGCTTTGAAGTTATTATTCGGATTTCCATTAATTGTCGGTATTTTGATTACCACTGCCGATGTCTTGATTCTGTTATTATTAATGAAACTTGGTTTCCGGAAAATCGAAGCAATTGTGGCAACGCTGGTTGCCGTGATTCTCTTCGTCTTCCTGTATGAAGTTATTATTTCACAACCTAATATTCCAGAAATGTTAAAAGGGTATGTCCCAACTAGTCGGATTGTCAGCAACCGTTCTATGCTATTCCTAGCACTCGGAATTGTTGGGGCAACCGTTATGCCGCATAACTTGTACTTGGGATCATCAATCTCACAAACACGTCAAGTTGACCGGAGTGACGAAAAAGAAGTTGCCAAGGCTGTTAAGTTCACGACAATCGACTCCAATATTCAATTGTCAGTCGCGTTCGTTGTTAATAGTTTGCTATTAATTCTTGGCGCCGCACTGTTCTTTGGAACTAAGGGGGATCTTGGCCGGTTCGTTGACTTGTACAATGCACTTGGCGATAGTAAGGTCGTTGGCTCGATTGCGAGTCCGTTACTCAGTATGCTCTTTGCCATTGCGCTGTTGTCTTCTGGTCAAAGTTCTACGATTACGGGGACGTTATCTGGTCAGATTATCATGGAAGGGTTTATCCGTTTGAAGATGCCACTCTGGGCACAACGGTTACTAACTCGGTTAATCTCGGTTACACCAGTGTTGGCTTTTGCGATTTATTATCATGGCAATGAAGCGAAAATTGAAGATCTGCTGACGATGTCGCAAGTCTTCCTGAGTATCGCGTTACCATTTGCCATGATTCCGCTAGTCATGTTCACGAGTAATCGGGCGCTGATGGGGAACTTCACCAACCGTGTCTGGGTTAAGTGGACGGCTTGGATCGTGACGGTGATTCTAATCATCTTAAACATTTACCTTATTTTACAGACTATCGGTCTGGTTAAATAATCAAACATTAAAATGAGCTTTCCAGGGATTGCAAAGAATTCCTGGAAAGCTCATTTTGTGTTTTGGGAACAGCTGCAATGCAAGATACCGATTCAAAGCGCCAAGTGCTAATACGTACCAGTAATTGGCGATTAACCGACTTTGGATTGCCAGTCTTGCTTAGTTGGTATGATGGTAAACGGGGTCGCAGTGATGAGGTCCGTGAGGCAGGGGAGCAATCCGGTCTCAAGGTTATATAAATCGTGAACGTGTGCGCTAGTTTGACCGTGCTCAGCCATCTTAAGTAGTTGAGGCTGGGTGAACTGGAGTTGACTGGCTGGTAGAATCAGGTCCGGTTGGCTGCGGCGTGTCAACGGTTGGGCGTGGTCGTGAACCAGGTAAGCAAAATTAGGCGCCGTATTGAGAATTAGCGTTAAAACGCTGATTTCATGGGGATCTAATTTGGTTGCTAACTGGTTCGTTTGACTAGGGGAATAAACCATGGCGGCGTAGATTTGAGGCGCCAGCTCGGGTAATTGGCGGCTAGGCGGTGTCAGGGTGACCGTCAGTCCCAATTGCCAGCTGGCGAGCAACAATCCCGGAATCGTTACGACTTGTGCGGGGCTCAGTAGAATGGCTTGTCCGGCATGCACGTTCTGTTGTTGCAGACTAGTTTCACACAGTGCGAGGTCTTCTAAAACATCGGCCCCGGTATACCAGTTGCCATTTAGATCTTTCAGAACTGGTTCGGCATATTGACGTTGTAATTGGCGGGTAATGGCCTTAGTCAGCTGACTCATCGCGGGGCCTCCTTTAAGGGTTTAAGTGACGGGGCGGAAATTAAGGGTGGCAGTACTACTTTGCGTTAGTGAGATACTTCATCTTAGTGATACTCTGGCTACTAGCGTCAATGGTTGCTAACACTTGATTTTGGGTGGATTTAACGACAAGCTTAGTTGGCTGTGGTGTTAAATCATGTTTCGGCTGGTGGGTCGTGGTACCCGTTGCGAGTTTAGTATCACGAGTAACTTTGTTGACGAGTGTGGTGGATGTCACTTCAGGATTTGTTGTCGTCGTGTCAGCAGAGGCGGAAACGGAAGTCGCAAAGAGGGTTCCGGCAGCCATTAGAGTAAGGGTTAGTTTTTTGAATGTGTTTTTCATAATAATCGAACTCCTTTTAGTTGTTATTATTAGTGAATGATTATTGGGCAGCTGGCATTAACCAGTCGTTAGAGAGTAGTTGATGGAAGTGACGACCAAGTGGGACCCATAATTGCGAACGGCGGATGTTTTTTAACGTGTCCCAGAATAATGGATCTTGTAGTTGTTCATCACTAAGTTTGACTTTAACGAATTCGCCCTCTTCAGTTTTCGCAATCACCAGTGGGTAGGTCACCTTAACCAATTGAACGGCGGTGATATTTTTAATTTTTGGATCAGTATCTAATAACATATCTACATAGCTCCTTAGTTGTTGTGAGTCATTCTATTTTTATGAGTTAATTTTTAAAGTTGGTTTGTTTAATTGAATGACTATAGTTTACCGGCATATCGCCGTGGGAACTATCGACTTTCCATAAACTTTATCTAAGAAATTCTTAGATTCAGACTTAGAATATAAAAAATACCATGAAAATTGAATCTGAGCAGGTAATACTTTGGCAGGATCAAGTACTAGTTAAATTAACAACCGTTTCAAGACTGTTAATGTCCTTAAAACGGTTGTTAAGAGTTTATTTGTAAATGAATTAGCTTAGTGTGCAGGGCGGTTAATAATACTAATGGCAAAGCCTAATAAAGCACAAATAAGAGAAACACTAAAGGACCAGGTTAAACCATGGGCAAACCAAGCAGGATGTGCTGGCAAGTAAGTACTAACTCGATATCCAGCATCGATGCTCATTGTTGTAAATAGTGCAAGAGAACCAAGTGCGACGCCTAAAATATTGCCAATATTATTTCCCAAAGACTGTAGAGAACCCGCTACTCCTAGCTGATTTTGTGGGACGACTGACATTAGTAATGTGTTATTTGGTGCAATGAAAAATCCAGTGCCGATACCGTTGGAAATTAACAAAGAAATAATGAGGGTTAATGAAGTATGTGAATCTAGGAATAAGAAGCCAATTTGCGTAATTATAATTAGGACTAGGCCGGTTAGTAGAACAAGCTGTTGAGAGAAAAGATCACTCAACCAGCCACCAAGTGGGGCAGCAATAGCCATAATAAGTGGAAAAATCAGCATTAATATTCCAGTAGTACCAACTGACCAGTTCAAATAATCTTGGAGATAGAGTGGGAATATAAAGCTGAACAGTGCATTAATAAGTGGTATCAGCATTCCGACTAGCAATGCTAAGCTGAAGGTACGATTCTTAAAAATGGATAGTGGTAATAGCGCATTTTTTCGATGCTTTTCCAAATAAATAAAGTATAGTGTAAGTGCTAATGTGATAATGAAGCCAATGATAATTAGCGGCTGCCTGAAACCAATAGTCTGCCCTGCTTCTAATACAACAAAGAATAGTGTGATGATAATGAATAGAATCCCTGCGCCCCAACCATCAAGTTTAGTGGCTTGTTGCCGGCCATGATTTTTGGGAAGAAATAGGTGGCCTAAAATAATGGCAATGATTCCAAGTGGAATGTTAATCATAAAAATAGCATTCCAAGCAAACTGCTGTAGTAAAAAGCCACCTAAGGCAGGTCCGGCAACAAAACCAGCGGAAATAAACATTGTATTGATACCCATGGCAGTTCCCCGGGTGTGATTATCAAACAGTTCCGAAATTAAACCATAGCTGTTTGAAAGCGTTGCGGCAGCGCCAACTGCTTGCACAAAACGAGCCAATAGTAGAAACTCAAAGCCGAAGTTGACACTGGCCATTAGTGAGCCGATAGTAAAGCTATACATACCTAAAGTAAAGATTCTACCTTTACCCCAAATATCACCAAGTTTACCGAATGTTACCAGTAAGCCTGATAGAATGACCATATAACCCATCACGGTATATGTGATCTGACTAATTGGAACCGCAAGTGATTTTGACATGATAGGTAGTGCGATATTAATGATTGATGCATCGAGATTAGCCATAATTGTAAAAATACCGATGACAATCATTGCTAACCAAGAACGAGTTGTTGTTTTCATGATAAAAATTCAACCTCCTATTTTTTGAACATTTGAAAGTATAACAAGTTCGTGTTACACTAACGCAAGCAAAATTTAGGAGGATACGAGTATGTTTACAATTACGGCGACCGCTCAGAAATATGGTGTGTCGAATAATGCACTACGTTACTATGAAAGTGTTGGTCTAATTGGCCCGATTAAGCGTGATCAAAATGGTATCCGACAATTTTCGGCTAGTGATCAAGAGATGGTTAACCGAATTGTACATCTCCGGCAATTAGGCGCGTCAATTAAAGAGATTCAGCAATACAGTTTCCGTCCTGAAGAAGTAACACTAGAACGTACAGTTGCACTAAAAAAATTTCTGTTACGTTTAAACGGAGATCTAGAAGCACAAGAGGCGCAAATTAAAATAGAAAAACAATATTTAAAAGCAAAAATAGAACATTTGGATGGTGATATTTTGAGTATGAAATCTCATAAAACCACGCAGATGGGTTAGTAGTAATTAGTTTCTGAATATCAATTCAGAATAGTCTTGGAGGTATCTTTGTGATTGGGTGGCACAAGACCAAAAGCGAGTCCTAGATTTTTCTAGTGACTCGCTTTTTTATGAGAGTAATTATTAGAAAATAAAATAATAGTACTTGTTACTATAGTTGCCAGCTGACCGTAAAGATACTCCCGGATGGCTGGTTGTCGGTAATTTTAATGTTGGCCTGATTCAATGTGACTAACTGTTGAACGATTGCTAAGCCTAGGCCACTGCCTTCGATTGCTTGTGACCGAGATTGGTCAACGCGGTAAAAACGCTGAAAGACAGCCTGTTTTTGGTCGTCTGGAATTCCCTCACCATGGTCGGCTACAGCTAGTTCGACTGCTTGATCAGTCTGGTGCAAACTCAAGGTAATCGGTTGATCATGTGGCGAGTATTTATGGGCATTATCGAGTAAGACCACAACGATTTGTTGTAACATTTCCGCATTACCTTGAACGTGGATGTTCGGATCAATTGCGAGCGTCAATGGTTGATCAATTGATGGCTGGTAATGTTCAGCCAGTGACAACATTAATAGTGATAGGTCTTGGTCAGTTAAGACTAGCTTAGCGCGATCAGCTCGTGAAAGGTGAAGTAGGTTCTCAATCAGATGTTGCATTCTTAGTGATTCTTCATCAATAAACTGTAATGATTCTGGAATCACTTCGGGGTGGGCGTCACCCCGCCGCTTGATTAGACTGAGATTACCGCGAATCGCAGCAATCGGGGTTCGCAGTTCGTGCGAAGCATCAGAAATAAATTGACGCTCATGCTGCAATCGTTGATTTTGCGTGACCAACAGTTCATTAAAGGCCCGACCGAGGTCGTTGATCTCGCGGGGGCTAGCAGGCACGTCTAAGGTGGGCTGGTCGCTATCCGGATTGTTCGATGTGTACTTGGTTGCGTGTAACAGTTTAATGGTTGGGTCACTCAGTCGCAGTGCTAAACGATGGGCCCACCAAGTCCCCAATGCCAGGGCGGCACAAGTGACAGCCAGCATGAGCAGAATCAAAATAAGCAGACTGTTGAACAATCGCCTTAAGCTGACCCATAGTTGGTAAGTGTTATGCCCATCTTTTTCACTATAAGATAAGAAGAAACCAAATCCGCGAACGTAGACTAACGGCCCTACTAGCTTAGTCTGTTGCTTGGTGAAAAACGATTTGGACGATGGGGTAGTGATGATCGTCCGCTTCGTTTTAGTGGCGGTCGTCAAGGTTGCTTTCTTGGTGGTTACCCGGATAAATGCCGGTTGTTTCGTATTGCGTGTCGTCGTATTGTTCCATTGAATAAAACTGGGGACGTCTTTGATATTCGCCTGGTTAAGACTGCTCATCAAGTCACGGGCTTCCCTAGTCGTATTGATCGTTTGCTGAGTGCCGACCATCAGAAGGGTGATCAAGCTAACCAACAACGTAATTGTCAGCATTAGTCGGCGGATGGCCTTATTGATCAGCTGTTCATAGGTCGGAGTGGTGTTATTTTTGGGCATCAGACATCGGCTCCCTTAGTTTATACCCGACGCCGCGCACCGTTTGAATGAGTGGGGAGGCGCCGGTTGTCGTGATTTTATTACGTAAATAACCGACATAAACGTCAACGACATTTTGCTGACCGAGAAAGTCGGCGCCCCAGACTTGGTCAAGCAAGTCATCACGGGTAAAGACTTCGTCGGGATGAGCGAGGAAGAATTGCAGCAAATCATATTCACGGTGAGTTAAGGTAACTTCTTCCTGCCCGTTAGTAACGCGGTGAGCTTTAGTATCTAGCTGGACATCATCCAGTTGGTAGACTTGATTGGGTTCAACTTGATTTTCAATGCGTCGTTGGATAACCCGGATTCGGGCCAATAATTCTTCGATTTCAAATGGTTTGGTGATATAGTCGTCGGCACCATTATCTAACCCGGCGACTTTATCACCGACATAATCTCTAGCGGTCATAATAATGACTGGTACTTGATCGTGTTTGCGAATGCGGCGAAGAACTTCCATACCATCAAGTTTTGGCAACATCCAGTCTAGCAGGATGAGGAGCAACTCGTTTTGATGCGCTTGGTAGGTTTCCATAGCTGCCAAACCGTCAGCCGCTACCAAAACGTTGAAATCCTCAAATTGTAGTTCTTTAGTCAAGTAACCAGATAGGCTACCTTCATCCTCAACAATTAAAATCGTTTTTTTCAATGTTATGCTCCTCTCAATAACCCTGGTTTATGTCTAATTATAGCGAATAATTATGACGCTTTTCCGATATTTTGACTTATTTTTATGGATTTGTGTGAACTAAATGAAAGCGTCACCGGACTTATGCTAAAATTGGACTATGAAAATGGAAGGTAAGTGAGTGACATGGGACTTTTTCGTGACGCCATGCAGGCACTGTATCACAGTGGTCATTATGGTTACAACATCAATGTAAAGAAGTCGGCTCCCGCCGTTGATCCGAAGGAAGTACCAGCGATTGCGGCGTTAGGACGTATTAATCGAACGCCCAACTTTAAGACGTGGTCCGTTGATTCGCCATATAAAACGGCCGAATTTACGGCTAAATTAACTGACGCAGTAGCAACTTGTGATTTGGAAATGCAGGATCTTGAGATCAAACCGCAGATCGATGGTCGGTGGGGCGATCAATAAGCGGAATTTGTTCCCATAAATTCTAATGGTCATATTAATTTAATGATAGACCAATTAATCAATAGTGACGGGGTGAGTCAATGTTTTCGTACGATCAGGTCCAGCAGTTAAACCGCTTGGAAATTGAAATTTATAAGTATATTGTGGGTCATCCCGCTGAAGTAAGTACTATGACGATTCGACAATTGGCCGACCATAGTCACGTCTCAGCAACGACTATTTTGCGTTTTCTAAAGCACATGGGCTATGATGGCTACGCAGAATTTAAGTTCACATTAAAAGAACAGTTACGGCAAGATGCCACACAACCGTTAGCTCAGACAGTTGTACCGATGCGGACGTTTTTTGACCGCATGAACTTACCCGATATCACGGCTAAACTTCATCGGGTCGCAGAACTGGTTCATCAAGCTCGAATGGTCGTACTGATTGGGTCAGGGACGAGTGCTGGCCTGGCCGCGTATGGCAGCCATTTATTCGCTAACTTTGGTTTATATAGCTTGATGATTAGTGATACGAGTCAGCCCCATCCGGTTCAGCAACAGGATTTATCGGATACCGTCTTTTTCGCACTTTCAGTATCTGGAGAGTCTGAAGATATTATTGAACAAAGCGTTTATTATCGGCAGAGTGGCGCGAAGGTGGTCGCTATTACCGCTAGCAGTCATTCGACGTTAGCTGGGATTGCGGACGTGGTGTTAACTTACGATACCCCGGAAGTTCAAGCAATCAGTGGTGGTAGCACCTTGTCCCAGTTGCCCGTCGTTTATTATCTGGAACAATTAGCTATGATTATTCAGCCATTAACGTAAAGGTAATTCAAACCAATCTTTGGAACATGTTCTAAAAATAGAACAAATTCCGATGGATGGAACAACACCCATTTTAGAGTGAAAGGGTATACATTTTGAGAATGACAGGTATAATGAATTTTGTAGGAAGCGTATTCATGGGTACAAATGTCAGATGACAGGACTACTTTGTAACGGACGAACTCAATTTTATGTAAACGGTTAACTATTGATTGACCGTTAGCTTACTTAAATTATTCTGATTGTTTGAGAATGTTCGTTAAATGAATATGCACAACAAATTATTTTAGGGGGTCACGACATGAGCGAAAACAATAACAAGTCGAGCTTTGTTAATGACCGACTTGTCCCTTTCTTTGGCAAGATTGCTGGTTCTCGTCACTTAATTGCCTTACGTGATGGGATGACATTGGCAGTGCCAATGATTATTATCGGGTCGGTCTTCATGATCATTGCGCAATTCCCTATCAAGGGTTATCAGACCTTTATGGCCAATACCTTTGGTTCGAATTGGGCAACGATCGTCCAATATCCAACTAACGCCTCGTTCCATATCATGGGCTTGATTGCGGTTATTGGGATTTCTTATAACTTGGCAAAGAGTTATAAAGTCGATCCAATCTCTGCCTCAATTGTTTCGTTAGGCGCTTGGTTCTTAACGATTCCATTAAACACCGATAAGGCAGGAGCACTGTGGGTACCATTAACCCAACTTGATTCGGCGGGGTTATTCACGGCGCTACTGATTGGGTTGTTTATTACTGATTTTTACGTTTTCATGGTGCATCGCAATTGGACGATTAAGATGCCTGATAGCGTGCCACCGGCAGTTAGCAACTCGTTTGCAGCCTTAGTACCCGGTTTCGTCATCTTATTCTTGATGTGGTTACTGCGGTTGGCTGTTGAAGCATCACCAATGCAGAGTATTCCTAACGTGATTTCATTCGTCTTAGCTAAACCATTAGGCTTGTTGAGTAACACGTTACCAGGGGCCTTGGTTGCTGAATTCGTTGTATGTATTCTTTGGATTTTCGGGATTCACGGTGCCAACGTGGTTTCTGGGGTCATGCAACCAATCTGGTTAGCTGCGATGTCTCAAAATGCGGAAGCGCTTAAGGCTGGTAAGGCTTTACCAAACGTTGTGACACAACAATTCTTCGACAACTTTGTCCACATGGGTGGTTCCGGTGCGACCTTGGGACTGGCTTTCATGATTGCCTTTGTTGCCAAGAGTGCCGAATTCAAGACATTAGGTAAGCTGGTTATCGGACCCGCATTGTTCAATATCAATGAACCAATTGTCTTCGGGTTGCCAATCGTTATGAACTATCGGATTGCCGTTCCGTTTATCTTGGCACCGTTAGTTAATGTTACGACGACTTACATTGCAATGTCGACGGGCTTAGTTGCAAAGACGGTTGGGGTCATGGTTCCTTGGACGACGCCGCCAATTATCTCTGGTTACTTAGCAACGATGCACATCTCAGGTGCGGTATTACAAATTGTTAATATTGTGCTTGATGGTGCCATCTACTACTTCTTCTTCAAGGCCTTAGATCGTGATAAGGTTAAGGAAGAAAAGACCTTTGCTGCTAAAGAAGCTGCTGGCGAAACGGTCGAAGCTTAAGTTAAATCATTAATGTAGTAATCGTATAAATACCACCATTAGCGACTTGCTGAAAGTCTGTTGATGGTGGTGTTTTAATGTCGATTTTTGAGAAGCGCGTGCAGATTAAAGCGAACCGAGTGACTTGGAATTGTCACCGGGTTCGCCTTTTATTAACGGGTATGAAATTGTGGGTGCAACATTCGGGGGTGACCATGGTCAGTACCCTTGTACTGCAATAGCCAATAAGCGTTTTGCGGCAAAGCGCTACGGGCAATGACGTGTGCAACGGTGTAGCGAATCGTGTCGGCATTAGCGTCAGTCCATAAACGCCAAGTTGGTAACTTAGCTGCTTGAACCGGTTCCCAATCGCCCAATTCTTGTTCACTAGTAGTTAGTGCGGTGAGTAAATCAGGCCGTTCGGAACCAGTCAGTTCGATGTAGTAGCAATACGCTTGCGGATGCAGGGTGTTGGGCTGGCTCATGATGAGATTGCTCCTTTGGATGGTTTTAACGAGTTATCGTTGACTTAAATAACCTTATCATCAATCATAGTACAACCGTTTGACTAAATTGACTAGCTTTTTCGCTTACTGTTATTAAAATGTAATATTCAAACTTGCAATTAAAAATAATTGAGTGTTGCGCCTTGACCTGGAACGCGTTTCAGCACGTATATTAAGTGGTGAAAATAACGAGGGGGTGCAGCACGAATGGAAACGGGAATTTTAAAACAGATTGATTTAACAACGACAACGGAACGGTATTTCTTCGTGCAAGTACAACGACTGGCCGACTATGTCTGGATTCGCTCAGTTCAAAACTTTAAGCCTTTAGAATTAACGGTTCGGGTGAGTGATTTACAGGTGAACAAGCACCAGGCCGTTGCTGACCGGGGGAATATCAAATATGAGTTTAACGACGATACCGGGGGACTGGTGACGCAACTTGCTGGCTGGGTGCACTAAGACGGTGACAGACAAGCAGTAACTGTGATACTTTAGGCAATCAACAACCAATAATACTAATGGCAGCAATCAATTTTAACTAGGTTAGGACTAAATCAGGCGCGCCACTGAAGGCTATACTGCTTCAGTGGCACGCCTGATTATCATTAAAAGATCACTTGGTATTATCACTGTAAGTGATTTTATCTAAACCTTGGGTATCATAATTGAGATTGGTTTTGCCGTCATACACGGTATTCTTGGCATTTAGCTTGGTTTCCATGTTGGTAAGGGTCTCAGTACTGAGCCCCAGTTGGGTCCGAAGGCGGTCCGACGTTTGTTGCAAGGCCTTTGTACTTAAAATCTGATAGGAACTCGTATTGATCCAAGCGGGTGAGCCAATGACTTGAGTCGACTGGATGTGTTTCATATTGGCACGATCATGCGTCGCTAACCCAACAAGGTCGTTAAAGCTAAGGTCAGTTTGTAAATTACCCTTCAGTGAAGTGAGTAATTGATTGTAGCGACTATAGGTCTTAGTCTCGGCGAGTTTGGCGAGAACCGCCCGCATGACTTGTTGTTGCCGTAATTGACGGCCGTAGTCGCCCCGGGGGTCCTGATAACGCATCCGTGTATAAGATAGCGCCTGTTTACCATTGAGATGGTGTTTGCCCTTGGTTACTGTGATGTGGTCGAATGAAACGTTGAGTGGACTAGTGATCGTCACGCCTCCAACGGCATCCACGATTTGTTTGAGACCGCCCATATTGATAGTTGCATAGTAATCGATAGGCACGTTGAATAGCTTGCTAACACTAGCCTTGGCCATCTTGGAGCCACCAATACTGTAAGCGGCGTTGAGTTTTTGAACATTTGTGTCCTGATCACCGACCATTTCTGCTAATGAATCGCGTGGAATGCTGGTAATGAGCGTTTTCTTGGTCTGCGGATTGATCGTAACGACCATAATGGTGTCAGAATTTCCCTTATCAATACGACCGTCTGCCCCGGTGTCAACACCTAGTAGTAAGATGCTGAGTGGCTTAGTCGTATCGATTTTAGTACTGCTGTTTCCCGTATAGATCGTCGATTGGTAGCGCGCCTGTGCCTGGCGAATAATTAAGCCAATCGCTACGAATGCGATAACGATAATGATGCCGACCGCAATTAACACTGGCCGTAATTTTGAAGATGCTGAATGCCGCATGTTCAAATCCTCCCTTAATTAAAGGCGTTAAGATGGTTCCCGGATAACGTCTTTGTCTTGAAATCACTGTTTCTAGCATACCCGGTCAGTACGATCCCGGAAAATACTTATTTTGAGTGTACTTAATTTAAAAAATAGATACCACCTAAAAGAATTAGATTGGAAACTGAGCAAATTAGGAGCGGTCACTTACGGACAGTATTACGGCAGAAAACGGATTCTTGGCTTATACTGACAGTGAACTTAAATATATGAAGTGAGGTTTGGTAATTTGACAGTCTTTCGCGCATTTTCTAACCAAGAAGTTTTAGATTATTTAGCAACGCAAGTCACTGACGGGCAGGTCTTCACTGACGAGGAGACGCTGAAAAAATACTCTTTCAGTCCGCGGTTGACCGATGACGATAGTGGCCTTGCCTTAGCCTATGTTGAAGCACATACGACCAAGGACATTCAAGGAACGTTGAAAACGGCCCGTAAATACCACATCGCAGTGATTCCCCAAGACCAAACAACGAGCACTGTTATCGGTGCGGACGGGTTAACGGACAGTCTGATTCTTTCAACCGCCAAGATGAACCGAATCATCGAAATTAGCAAGGCTGATTCCATCGCCGTGGTTGAACCCGGCGTCGTTAACGGTGATCTGGATAAAGAAGCACGCAAGCAGGGTATGTTCTACGCGCCGGACCCTGGTTCTAAGCCCATCTCTGGGATTGGCGGTAATGTGGCGACAAACGCTGGCGGGATGAGTACGGTCAAGTATGGGGCTACTAAGGACAATGTCTTAGGCGTTAAGGTCGTTTTAGCCGATGGTCGCGAAGTTAAGTTAGGCGGTCGGACGCTAAAGCAGGCCTTTGGTTATGATTTAACGCAATTGATGATTGGCTCGGAAGGCACGTTAGGAATCATTACCGAAGTAATCGTTAAACTGTTGCCGATTCCGCTAGGGACCCCCGTGATGGGCGTCGCCTTTTTCGATAATATGACGGCCTTGGCTAAAGCAGTCACGGCGATTCGAATCTCCGGTGTTTATCCAACGATGCTAGAGGCATTGGATGGCAATACGGTTGCGGCACTCGATCGATACGAGAAGACGCACTATGCTAAGAATAGTGCGGCGATGTTGATTTTTAAGCTTGATAATGGTGGTCAGGATAGCATGGCAGTCGTTAAGAAGATACTGGCCGAACAGCAAGCCAACGATGTTAAGATTACGACCGAGCCTAAGGAACAGGCAGCGCTAGAACAATTACGGCGCGATATGCTGCCGGCAGTTTTTGCTGGTCAGAATCATATTATGGAAGATATGGCCGTGCCATTATCGCAATTAGCCCCATTAATGGACTATATTCAAGAACTATCCAAGCGGTTAGACGTCGAAATCTATACGGCTGGACATGCTGGCGATGGTAATGTGCACCCGACCTTAGTGTGGCCAACGTCGGTAACCGAAGTGCCTGAAAAAATCATTATTGCGCTACAAGAAATGTTTAAGAAGACGCTGGCACTTGGTGGGACGATTTCGGGTGAACACGCAGTCGGAATGTTGAAAAATCAATGGAACAATGCCGAATTAGGCGAAGATGTTGATATGTTGCAACATCAGATCAAAGCACTCTTTGACCCGATGAATATTTTGAACCCGAAACGTAAAATCAATTAACCCAACGATTACAAAGCGCTTAAGTTTTGATAGCAGTTGTTGGTCAGATATTGCGTAACTTGGTCATCGTGTCTTATTATTGAGATAGTCCCAAAAATGAGTTGTTGGTTAATGAGTCACTAAGAATGTGCAGTGTGGATTAACCGATGCGAAGGAGGCCCCAAGTGATACCTAAGAGTGCACGAATCCGAATTGAATTTGATGCCGAAGTACTCCGCAACGAGATTTTTGATGTGCATGATTTCGCCAGTTTTCAAAGCTTCTGGCAGCGATTTGAGAATTTCTTGGCCGATCGCATGGTCGTTGGTCACCTGAACGTGTTAGAGGGCCGCGGCCTGATTCCTAGTGATTTTGCAGATGTTGACGGACACTTAGCTTACCAAGTTGGTGAAGATGCGCACCAAATTGCGTATGACCAAATTGCGCGTGAGTGGACCATCACGATCCGTTAAGGTAGATTGAGAGAGAATAGAGTCTTATATTGGAGCGATATTGATTGAGCACAACAAATTCCCAAGCAAGTGCAGATAATGATCAGCTTTTGCCAGCACCCCCGGAACTTTTGCAAGCTGTTGATCAGTTGAAAGCTTATTCGTTACGTTATGAAGTTGCGATGAAGCTCGTTTTAGATAAGTTAGATTATATTAGTCGAGAGTATGAGCTTCGTTACGGCTACGCGTTAATTGATAGCAAGCAGTCCCGGATCAAGTCGCCTGAGAGCATTGTTGGTAAGATGCAACGTAAGCATTTACCGTTAACGTTAAATGCGGTGTTTAATAATTTGCATGATATTGCGGGTATCCGGTTGATTGTTCGTTTCCTAAGCGATGTCAAGACAGTCGAGAATTTATTGGCGACTCAGGCTGACATTAAAGTATTACGAGTGAAGGATTATATTCATCATCCTAAAGCTAATGGCTATCAGAGTTTGCATTTAATCCTCGGGGTGCCGGTCTACACTGTTGATGGGCCGAGCATCATTGAGGTCGAACTACAAGTACGGACGATTGCCATGAACTTTTGGGCGTCGTTGGAGCATGAATTAAATTATAAGAAGAACGTTCCGCATCAGGACGCATTGCGAGCGTCATTGACTAAGAAGGCGCAGTTAATTACGGAGCTGGATCAGGAAATGGACGATATCAAGCAACGGATGTATGAACCTAAGACGCCCCCAAAAGAAGTCTAAAAAATGCCCGATTATTAGCAGGTAATTGCTAATAATCGGGCATTTTGGGGTTTTCTTGACGCGAATCAAGTCCATCCATGCACATGACTGGTATCTTATATAGAAGAAAGTAATTAAGAAGTTAGATTGCTTTTGCAATTAAAGGGTTCATGTTACTTTTAATATGCAAGATAATTTCCAAGGCATATTGATAATAATTAATTTAATGGGAATAGCTAGATTAATTAAACTAACAATCGAATAGTGGGGTTAAATTCAGTGTTCAGCCAAATCTTTGACTGGTTTTCCTCGGTACCACCAGTCGTTGATAAAACTGGCCAGTTCTTCCGGTGATTCATGTAGTCCTGTTTTTAACCAAT
This sequence comes from Lactiplantibacillus plantarum, assembly GCF_014131735.1. NCBI lineage: Bacteria > Bacillati > Bacillota > Bacilli > Lactobacillales > Lactobacillaceae > Lactiplantibacillus > Lactiplantibacillus plantarum. Next base: position 2,988,408 of record NZ_CP039121.1, on the reverse strand, counting down.
AACGGACAACACCAACGATACCATTGAGATAATACTCAAACATGTACTCTTTTTCGCGATTGCCAATACCAGTGATCTCAGCTTGGTTATGTGCTAAGATCTCACGCTTAGTTGTTGCGATAAAGCTCATCAGAAAATCCTGGTCGGTTGTTAAGATGAAGGAAGTAACGGCGTGGCGTTTCTTAACCACCTCAAAAATTCCCGTCAGAATGGCTTGTAAAGAGTCGGGATTAAGATGTTTATCAATAACAGCTAGCAGTTCTTCCGTGGCATCTTGTTCCATCTTCTGCATGCAATCTTTGACGTCTTCATAATGGGCGTAAAAGGTGCCCCGGTTGATATCTGCGGCCTTGCAGACAGCAGTGACCGTAATCTCATCTAGTGACTGATGTTGGAGTAAGTTGATTAGACTATCTTGAATTAGGCGTTCGGTCATTTGCGAACGACGGTTGTTTTTAGTACCTACCACTGAAGTTCACCTCATTATTTGAACAATATACTATTGTTTGTTTATTTAATGACGATTTTATGAAAATTGTTGGTTGAAATTACACCGGTTTTCATTTAACATGTTGTTATTATTTAAACACATTGTTGATTAAATGTCACGATGTCGTTTTAAGAATCTGAATTAGGGAAGGGATATAACGTGAAAGGGAGCCGTAGACGTTTTACAATCCAAGCGATTGTTTGGCTAGTTGTGATGGTAGCGGCCATCATCTTCCTGCCAAATATCAGCAGTCTGGTACGTGATAAGGGCCAGACCAAGTTGCCAAGTAGTGCCAAGAGTCAAGTCGCACAAGTCATTCAGAATCATTGGGGGCGTAATCAAAATAATACGCGCCAAGTGGTGGTGGTCTTCAATAATGGTGATTCACCGTTAACGAGTGACCAGAAGCAAGCAATCGATGGGACGATTCAACGCTTCAAAGTGCAGAAATCAAAATATCACGTGAAATCAATGACGGCTGCCAGTGATAATGCTGCTGCCAAAAAGCAATTGATTTCAAAAGACAAATCCACCCAATTACTACAATTAATGGTTGGTAAGAACCAGACCGTCGCGAACATGACCAAGAATATTACGGCCGGTGCTAAAACGGCTGGGGTTAAGACGTACGTGACGGGGAGTGACATCTTAAATGATGACTTCACTCAGGAAACGGAAGCAGGGATTCAGAAGACTGAAATTATTACCGTTATTTTCATTTTCATCGTGTTAACGTTAGTCTTCCGCTCGCCGATTACGCCGTTAGTTTCACTGTTGTCAGTTGGGGTGTCGTTCATTATCTCGCTGAGCGTTGTGATGAACCTCGTTAATAAATTTAACTTTCCATTGTCGAACTTTACCCAAGTCTTTATGGTCGTGGTCTTGTTCGGGATTGGGACCGACTACAATATTCTACTGTTCGATCAATTCAAAGAAGAACTCAGTCATGGCGATAGTCCGGTCGCCGCGACTGGGCGCGCGTTAAAGATTGCCGGACGAACGATTCTATACAGTGGATCGTCACTATTGATTGGGTTTAGTGCCCTCGGGTTAGCGAACTTCTCAATTTACAAGTCAGCGGTTGGGGTTGCCATTGCGGTTGCTATCCTATTGCTCGTCTTGTTAACGTTGAACCCATTCTTCATGGCGTTATTAGGACCACGGTTATTCTGGCCAACGAAGAAGTTTGCTGGTGGTAGTACGAGCAAGATGTGGCACGGCATTGCAGCGTCATCAGTTCGTTACCCAATCATCGCCCTGGTCGTTGTTTTAGGGGTTTCATTGCCATTTATCTTAACGTATAACAATGAGTTGAACTATGATACGTTGGCTGAATTAAACGACACGATTCCAGCGAAGAAGGGCTTCCAAGTTGTTCAGGATCACTTCTCCAAAGGGACGGCTGAACCGTCAACGTTATATATCAAGACGGATCATGCCTTAAACAATGAAAAAGATCTAAAAGTCATCGACAGCTTAACGAAACAGTTACAAAAAGTTAAGGGTGTTAAAACCGTGGCGTCTGTCACCCAACCCGGTGGCTCACAAATCGATCAATTATACGTTGGCAACCAATTAGGCACCGTCACTAGTGGAATGAAGTCTGCTAGCAAAGGGCTAACTAAGATTGGTAGCGGGTTAGATAGTGCCAATAGTAAATTGAAGAGTGCCGATATGGATGGTAGCGCGAAGTCGGCTAAGAAGTTAGCTGATGGGGCGGATGAAGTTTCATCAGGACTCAATACTTTAAATGGTAAGACTGGAACCCTTTCAAGTGGGGCTAGTCAGTTGGCAAGTGGTTCGAGCTCGTTAGCGAGTGGATTAGTTACTTATACTAATGGTGTCTACACGGTCAATAATGGTTTGAACCAGTTGAACAGTAAGACTGGAACGTTGGCTAGTGGAGTTAATCAGTTGACTACAGGTGCCAATAGTCTGTTTAGTGGGACGAGTACTTTGAGTTCTGGGTTAGATACCCTGAATGGGTATAAAACAAAGATCTCTAGTGGAACTGGAACTTTAACTTCTGGAGTTTCACAACTGCAAACTGGTGCATCTGCGTTAACAGCCGGTCTTCAAAAAATGCAGACCAGTGTTAACTCTAGTGTCTCAGATGCGACAAGTACTGCTAATACACAAAAATTAAATGATTTACAAAAAGGTTTAGAGCAATTAAATGAGGCAATGAAACCGTTGCTGTCTACTAGCTCGACTTCGCTACCAGATATTAGTGGAATGACAACAACTGCTTCGACTCTGGCGGACAACAGTAATGCTGTTCAAAACGATGCAGCTAATTTAAAAACAGCTCTGGGTGAATTGCAAAATTCTGCATCTGGAGTAAGCTCCGTTAGCTTAAGTGATAGTGATATTCAAACAATAGTTGATGCAGTCAATAAGAACGGTGGGACGGCATTAACAACACAGCAAACTGCTGCATTAACTGCTGCGTTAACTGCTGCCGGCAAACAAATTAGTCAAAAGGTTGAGAGCGCAAGTTCTTCGATGTCGTCAAGTATTAGCTCAACCCAGACAAGCGCACAGCAGTTGCAAACAGATCTAGCAGCAATGAGTAAGACAGGTGAAACCTTAACTAAGGAGTTGGATACACTCTCGACATTGAGTAGTGAATTGAAGCAGCTATCTAACTTGCAACAATTAGCTAAAAAATCAACGGAGGCTAATAATGGTTCTTTGGAAGTTATCTCAAAGCTGCAATCTGCGATTAGTGGGATGCAACAGATTCAATCTGGCTTAAACGGTACCAATGGATTGGTAGATGGCTCTCAACAAATTACTACTGGCTTGAACCAGCTTCAAAGTGGGGCAAGTTCCTTAGCATCACAATTAAATACGTATACCGATGGCGTCTCAACAGCTGCGACTGGTGCAACTAAAGTCAATAGCGGTGCATCACAAGTGTCAACTGGTTTGACAAGCTTACAAGGGCAAATTCCAACGCTAACGAGTGCCATCAGTGCGCTTGATTCTGGGACTAACCAATTAGCTGCCAACTCTTCAACGTTAAATAGTGGTGCTTCACAATTAGCCAGTGGGACTGCAAGTTTGAACTCGCAAGTACCAACCTTGGTAAGTGGTGTAAGTAAGCTTAACAGTGGTGCCTCGCAAGTGGCCTCTGGTAACGAACAAATGTACACCAGTATCCAGAGCTTAGTGGGTCAGATGAAGACGCTCCAAGATGGTTTGAAGACCGCCAGTGACGGGACTAAGACAATCAACAAGGGTGTTGGCTCAGCTAACAGTTACTTGACTGGTTTGAAGAATTCTGCAGCTTCTAAGACGTATTACGTGCCAAAGAGCACTTTGAAGGGTAAGACTTACAAGTCTGCTTTGAAGGCTTATATGTCTGGTAACAACCACGCAACGAAGTTAACAATCGTCTTGAATGAAAATCCAAGTTCGAAGTCAGCGATGGATAAAGTAACGGCAATTCAAAAGCAAGCGACGAATAGCTTGAAGGGAACTGCGTTAGATGGTGCCACCATTGCGATTGGTGGTCAAACGTCTGAAACGAACGATACCCAAGCAATTGCTTCTAGTGACTTCGTTCGGACCGCTGCAATTATGTTGGTCGGAATCCTGATTGCCTTGATGGTTATCACGCGTTCTGTCTTACAACCGTTCTACATCTTAGGGACTTTGTTATTGGCTTACATTATGTCCTTGAGTATTACACGGATCTTGAGCAACTGGTTCTTGGGTCAAAGCATGTTAACTTGGAACACACCGTTCTTCGGGTTCATCATGTTGATTGCGCTTGGGGTCGACTACAGTATCTTCTTGATGATGAAGTATCGTGAATTTGATAATTCGGCTGCGACACCAAGTACTCGAATTGTCAGAGCTTCCGCCGTCATTGGGGCCGTGGTCTTATCCGCTGCCTTGATCTTGAGTGGGACGTTCGCCGCCTTGATGCCATCCGGTGTCTTGACGTTGATTCAAGTGGCGATGGTTGTGATTATCGGGTTGATTATCCTGGTATTCGCCATCCCAACGATTATTCCAAGTTTGATTCGCTTAACTTATCCGTTGACGGATCGTATGGAAGACGAAACCACTGCTGAAAAGCAGACGAAACGAAATCGTCAATAAAATAAGTCAGTTATGCGATAATAAGTGTAACCAACTGGCGCCGTCTAACGATTCAAGTTGGACGGCGCTTTTTTAAGGGGCTGCACTTAGATTTTAAAACCAGTGTTAGTTTTAGTCTGGGAGTATGCGGCGAGTATGAGATAGCCGGGTTGAATAGCAGCAATAAGGAGATGGTTTTAATGCAACGATGTGCATGGGCGGATTCATCACCAGCAATGCAAGCGTATCATGACAACGAATGGGGGCGGCCGCAACATAATCAGCAACGACTTTTTGAACTGTTGTGCTTGGAGACTTATCAAGCAGGACTGAGCTGGCAGACCGTCCTGAATAAGCGGGCGGCTTTTAATGAAGATTTTGCGGATTACGATGTTGACCAGGTGGCCGCTATGACGACCGCCGATGTTGAGCGACTACTAACCGATGCTCGAATTATTCGGCATCGCCAGAAGTTAATGGCAACGATCAACAATGCTCGTGTGATCCGAGATTGGCCGGCCGGGGAAGATTTTGCCACTTGGTTATGGGCGTTTGTTGATAACCAGCCTATACGCCAGGCGTGGACGTCAATCGATGAGGTTCCGGCAACAAACGACTTGGCGCAACAAGTGTCTAAAGAGATGAAACGCCGCGGCTTCAAGTTTGTCGGGCCGACAACCATTTATTCTTATCTTCAAGCGACTGGTCTCATTAATGATCATGTGGCGGACTGCCCATTTGCTCCAGAAAATTTACCGGCCTAACGCGCTTAATTCCCGGCGCGGTGAGTAAGTGAGCCGTCAATTTAAAACCAGCGCGATGACAACTGTCAGGCGCTGGTTTTTATTAAAATCAATATGTTTTGGTATAAGTGCGATTGCTTAAATTTTATGTATAAATAAATACTTATTATAACCATAAAAATCATTGACATGATGTCGCTTAATTTGCTAAGATACGGCGTAAGAATAGCTGCGGAAGGCAAGTGATGGGAGCGACGTTAGGTGAAAGAAGTAAGGTTTTGGGGACTCTTGTTAGGACTGTTTGTCTGTTTAGGGGCAGTGATACCGTTAGTTAGTAAGGCTGACGTACTTGATACGGCACCCGCTGGACTGAATCTGGAAGGCTTATTTGAACCGGGAAAGTTTGACCGTAATTCGGCCACAATGCAGACTGTTTCAAAGAATGGCCATTCGCAGCATGTTATCGAATTAACAAATGACGATAATCAAGTTGGGGCAATGTGGTCGACCCCTGTTAATCGCTTTAACATGCGGATCGATAACCAAGTCTCAATGTGGGTGAACTTTGGGGACAAAGCCGTGAGTGAAGGACTGGCCGTTGTTTTACAGAATGATCCCCGCAAAATGAGTGCGATTAGTCGGTATGGAAAGAAAAGCATTATTGGTGAGAACTTGGGTGTTTATGGGACGGATACCTATACACGGCGAACGGCGCCGGCCACGATTGCTAAGACGGCGATTCAAAAAAGTTGGGCGTTGGAGCTGGATACCAAAGTGAATGACGGTGGTTTTTGGGGGTTGTATCCCCGGGGGAATTCTTTCGATGAAAAGCCTAAAAAAATGCATATGGCCGCGAGCTACCCTGCAAGTCCGGATACTTATACGCAACGGGGTGGTTTAACGTCCTCTTATCGTTTTGAACAGAACCATGGGAGTATCGCTGATAAATTACCACTCGCGGACGGTAACTGGCACCATCTTGTATTGAAGTGGGTCGCCAGTAAACAAATCATGAGCTATACCCTGGATCAGGGACCAACACGAATGACCACAATTGATACGACAGTTTTTGGAAAGGATATCCGGAATGTTACTTGGGGATTAACTAGTACGGCGACAACCGCTAATGCCAGAACACTAGTCGTCTTTGACCGGTTGCCACAACCGATTGAAATCGAGTCAGATTTAAACGTAACCAATCTGACTCAAGAGCGAACTGTCCATGAAGGAGACTGGGTTCATGGTGGGGATGAGTTGGAATATGAGTACGTTCTGAGTTATCTCAATGGTGACAATGAATGGCAACAGGTTAAGGCCAGCCTACCATTACCCGAACAAGTTCACTTTAGTCACGCGAAGATCCGCTATGCGGATGGTACCGAGGAAGAGATCAATTTACCAGCGGACGATAACGAATCGTCGGTGGCCCGCTTACAACACGATTTGCAGCGGACACTATCAATGAAAAATCCGCACGCTTATATTACGCTGATTGGTGAGGCTGCCAAGGTCGATCGGGATACTTTTGTTGATGATGACATGAGTTACTTTGAGGGTCACGAGATGAAGACCGCAACGGCCACACCGCACTTCACCATTACGACCAATAAGACCGTTAACCTGACGATTGAACCGTTGACACAAGTGAAGAAAGGCGAGCCCGTCATCATTAAGGGCCAAATTAGGCTAAATGATGGGTTAGACTTTGACAATGATGGCATGCGTATCGAGTACCGGGTCAATGGTGAAGCGGGAGAAGACTATCAGTTGAGCATGGACGATCCGGTTGGATATGTCGAATTTGAAGTGGATGCCGAAGAACTACAAATCGGTGAAAATCAGATTACGTTACGGGCTCATAGCAAAGATAACGCCTACTCAGAACCAGTGACAGTAACGGTCACGGTCATTGGTGGGGAGTTACAGCTGAAAAAAGTCAGTACTGAAAGTGTGTTTGCACCAATCAAGTTGACGGGAACGGCTCAAGTCAGTCGGCCCGAGGGACTTGAAGTAGTTGTCAATGATGATACGGGCTCGAAAGCCGCTTGGCGCTTAGAGGCGACCGCGACCCCTCTCGTGACTAATCAGGGCCGCACACTAGCGGGAAACTTGTATTATCAGGATGGGGCCAAGCTGACAATGTTGGGAAAGGATGCCGTGGAAATCGCGCGCCAAAAGACGGCCCCGGGGATCGACTATGACGTGACCGCCCACTGGTCATCGCAACAAGGTTTGGTGCTCAAAACAACGCCCGCCGCTGTTCCTGGAAGTTATCAGGGTACGATCACGTGGCACTTAAGTACCGTACCGGAAGCGTGAGTTTACGATTGTGTAAGTAACTCATTTAATCAATAAGTTCAGTAGTCGCGACAAGAATTAATTGTTAATTCTTGTCGCGACTATTTGGCGTTCAGCGAAAGTGCTGACTAACGCATTTAAACGGGCCTCCGATACGGTGCAATGCTAGTAGTAGCAAGCACAACCAGCCTTTCAGGGGCTTAGCTAGCAAATTGAAAAATCTTCGGTTTCAGACCCATAAATAAACCCAGCAAGTTCACAAATTAGTCAGATTTCCCGTGTAGGTTAAAAGCAGTGCAAAGCAATTGTCATACCAATACTTTATCTGAAGGAGGGTTTAAGCGTGAATTTTTTTAAACGCGCATGGCTCAATCTAACGGCAAAAAAAGGCCGTTCAATTCTATTAGTGCTTGTTACATCAGCAATCATGCTGTTTGTATTGGCCGGGTTATTGATTAGGAATGCTGCCGATACGGCAACTAGTAATGCCAAGAAAAGTGTCGGGGCGACCGTCACTTTATCTGCTAACCGGGAGGCGGCTTTTAAGAAGATGCGCAGCGCCACGTCGACGAGTAAAAGTAATCGGCCTAAGTTGACGACATCACCCGTTAAACTGAGTGATGCGAAGAAAATCGCCAAGCTTAGCAACGTTTCAAGTTACAATGCGACCGTCTCAACTTCCGCTAATGCGAAGGGCTTTGATACGATTTCAACATCAGGTAGTAGTACCGGTGGTGGGATGAAAGGTATGGGTGGCTCAAGTAGCAGTGGTACTGGTGATATCTCGATTACTGGGGTCACTAATACGAACAGCGTCTCAACCTTTGAAAGTAGCTCAAGTAAAATTACGAAGGGCCGCGGTATTACAGCTAGTGATGAAGGCACTAACAACGTTGTCATCGAAAGTGAATTGGCTAAGGAAGATAGCCTGAGCGTCGGTGATACGATTAAGTTAAAAGCAACGACCGGTGATAAGAAGACTTACACGATGAAGATCGTTGGGATCTATAAAGCGTCATCTAGTGCAAGTACGCAACAAGGTCCTGGTAGTACCGATGTCAGCAACAGTGTTTACACGTCATACACGTTCGCTAACACGGTCAAGGGTTCTAAGTACAAGAACACAGCTGATTCTGTGACTTTTGCAATCTCAGACCCCGCTAAAGTTAGCAGCGTCAAAACGTCTGGTAAACAGTTGATCAATACATCGAAGTATTCGTTGTCAACGGATGATAGCAGTTACCAAACGGTTAAGAGTTCGATGAATAACGTTAAATCATTTGCGGATAAGATTGTCTGGCTCGTTGCGATTGCTGGAACGATTATCTTAGCTTTAATCGTTATCTTGATGATTCGTGAACGCCGCTATGAAATTGGTGTCTTGTTATCATTAGGTGAGAGCCGTTGGAAGATTGTCGCTCAATTCTTTGCTGAAATGGTGATGGTCTTGATCGTCTCAGTTGTCTTAGCCGGATTCGGTGGTAAGTTTGTTGGTAATAAGCTGGGTGACCAGTTAGTTTCACAACAAACGACGACTGCAACGACTACGACGAGTTCAACTAGTCAGCAGGGTCAGCCTGGTGGCGGTGGCGGCGCCCCTAGTGGTAACACTGGTGGTAGCAAGCCAAGCGGCAATATGCCTAGTGGTGGCGGTCAGACTGGTAATGCCAGTGCCACGACCGACACGAACTTAGATATTAATGTCACGGTAATGGATTTAGTTGAACTCGGCGGCTTTGGCTTAGCCATCATGTTCCTGTCGATTATGCTGGCTTCTGGTGGCATACTACGACTACAGCCGAAGAAAGTTTTAATTGATTAGGAGGGGCGGCAATGTTAAAAGTAAATGATCTTGGTTACTGGTATGACCGCCAAGAAAATAGTCTATTTGAGAATGTAAACCTTGAATTTAAGTCGGGGACTTCGTATGCCATTGTTGGTCAAAGTGGTTCCGGTAAGACGACCTTCCTCTCACTGCTGGCGGGTCTAGATAAACCGCGGGCTGGGCAAATTGAACTCAATGGTGAACCAATCAATAAGATTGGTCTGACGAACTATCGGAAGTCCAAAGTGGCAATCGTTTTTCAATCATATAATTTGTTGACGTATATGTCACCATTGAATAATCTGATGACTGCCATGGCAATTACGAACTCGGAACACCGTGGTGACAAGGATTATGCGATGAAGATGTTACGACGGTTAGGTATTACAGATGATCAGATGAAGAAGAATGTTCAACGCTTATCTGGTGGTCAGCAGCAACGGGTGGCGATTGCACGGACCATGGTGTGCGATGCTAAACTAGTGGTTGCGGATGAACCAACCGGTAATTTGGATGAAGAAAATACGAAATATGTGATTGACCAATTTCAAAAAATTGCGCATGAACAAAAGAAGTGCGTCATTATTGTCACGCATGAACCGGATGTTGCGGACGTTTGTGACCACTCCTACCGATTAGAAAAGCACAAATTTGTGGCGGAAACCTAGGGTGATCTTACGATTGAATCAGACGTGAGTTGACGCGTACAATCGCATTTTTGTCAAGATAAGTCACTAAAAATGAGTTCTCAGAATGATTTGATTCTGGGGACTCATTTTTTGATTACTGTGAATTGCTAACGAGACAACAATCGTTTTTGAGGGCGAACTTGCCAGCGAACGATAAAGGCGATGATGATAAACAAGACGAGATAGAGCACCGAGATGCCAATCGCGTAAGCAACCGGAATACTCAACTTGGCCGCGGTGTGGGTATGCGTGGCCAAACTAACGACGACGGATACGTCCGATAAGGCGTGCAAGAAAATCGGCCAGACTAAGTTATTGGTTCGTAGATAAAGGCCGCAAAAAATCAGGCCACCCGCTGCAGCATAAAAGACTTGTGGGATGACATAGCTGAGGGTCAGCTGGCTGCTGTTAATGAGTAGGTGGGTAAGACCAAATAGTAAACTGTTGATACAAATGGCTAGCATGAGTCGGTGAGGGAAGCATTGTCGTAGTAGTGGCAGGAGCATGCCCCGATAGATATATTCCTCAGTGATCCCGATAACTAGGGCGTAGCCAATATAGAGAATTAACGTTGGGGTCCAAGCAAGATGACATAGCTTGATGAAGTTGCTCGTCATTGGTAGTAATAAAATAATAATTCCCGGGATGAGCTGCAAGCATTGTCGTACGAGTGATTGCGATTGCCACCACTGAATCGATATTTTAAACCAAAAATGATTTAATAGCAGGAAAATAAGTAATACAAGCAAGTCTTGGACCAGCCCACTGTATAAAGTTGGTACTGGTAGCCAGGCAATTAATTTAAAAAGAATTGGTACTAAAATGAAAATACTAATAGCGGCTCCCCAGCCGCGTTTGGTTGATGACATCGAAATCCCCTCCAGAAGTTAATGCTAACTTTAGTATAGGTCACATTGAAGGTGTTGGTTATATTAATTACGGATCGATTAGTTGCCGGTGGTCATTACGACAGCCACTGGTGATTTTGGCGTAGAATCGGCAGAATTAATAGGATAATGACCGCGATTTCGATGATTTGAAAACTAGTCGTCGTTATACCGGGCAGATTGATTGGAGGTGCCATCATGCTAAAGAAGTCATTGACGGCGTGAATCAACAATGGCCATAGTAGCGATGTAGTCTGCGCCGTGATTAGACATAAAAGTAGCCCTAGTACGAAGGTAAAGCCCAATTGCAATAAGGTTAAACCAAGTGTTTGGTGACCGAGATTGATCAGATGGGTCAAACTGAAGAGGATGCTAGTGAAGATGGCGGCTTTCACCACACCCAATGTTGACTGGCAGGCCTGAAATAGCATTCCGCGAAAAAATGTCTCTTCGAAGAGGCTGATCAATATGGCAACGAATAACAGGGTCAGGGTGTTTGTTAGTTGTTGGGCGGTTGCTAACGTATATAGGCCAATTAGTGCGGCCACGATTAAGGTTGGAATGACGGGCCGGATTTGCCGACGCCAAGTTGCCGATACCCCGAATTTTAAGGTTTGCCGTAGCCAGTCACGATTTAATATGAGTGCAATTGCTAAAAAGAACAGCTCTTCGACCCCAGTTGTTAATGAGGATGGGAGTTGGGTTAAGCGTGGTAGCTGGAAAATCAGGCCAATCAACAACATACTGCCTAACATGCCACCCCATAGTGTGATGACTAATTTGGTTTCGTGGCGCATCTCCTCAGATCCTTCCTCGTATTCTCGCTACTAAGCATACGCCTTTTAAATGAATCTGAGCATAAAAAAACAGCGTAACGACAATTAATGTCATTACGCTGTTCGTTAGTAATCAGTTATTTTATAAAGCCCAAGCAGCCATGCCTTGTGCGTTGTATAAGCTAACGGCAGCGTTAACTTGGTCTTCAACAGAGCCACTGCTGATGTGCATGTTTTGGAATAAACCATAGGCACCAGAAGTACTGTTCTTGACCGTTGAGTTCCAGTTTGATTCACGCGTGATGATCGTGTTCCAAGTTGAAGCTGAAACGCCAGTCCGTGATTGCATTTGGCTTAATACGTAGCTCTTTAAGTTACTACCAGTGTAGCTTGAAGTCGTTGAGGTTGTTGAAGCTGTTGATGATGCAGCTGAGCTAGTAGCACTTGATGAAGCTTGACTAGTGGTTGCAGCAGAACTTGAAGCTTGGCTAGCAGCTGATTGCGTTGAGCTTGCTGAAGAAGCAGCACTCGTTGCAACACTTGAAGTAGCTTGGCTAGCAGCCGAAGAAGTAGCAGCAGAACTAGTAGCTTGGCTAGCAACTGATTGTGAAGAAGCACTAGTAGCACTGGCACTCGTTGCAGTTGAAGCAGCTGAAGAAGTAGCTTGGCTAGTTGCTGATTGTGGTGCAGCACTTGTAGCAGCAGAAGTCGTGGTTGTTGTAGTAGTACCATTGACTTCAAGCTTATCACCAATGAAGATTAAGTTAACATTAGCTAACTTGTTTGCCTTTTCAATGGCTGAAACTGAAGTGTTGTGAGCTTGGGCAATTGCTGAAACAGTATCGCCGGCCTTAACAGTATAAGTATCAGCGTTGGCAACCGTTGTTGAGATAGCGAATAAAGCTAATGCAGCAGTTGATGATAATACAAGGTTTTTGATCTTCATAATAATTAATACACTCTCCTATAATTTGCGTGTGTTCGATTATTTACATATATTTTCTATTGGTCGAGCAGTTGATGTCTCAACCAATCAACAGTGACTAGTATAACTAGTGAGTGTTGCAGTGCAATAATCAGAACATTACGTTTTTAGGGGGTGCTTGTAATATAAGGCCGTTTTTGTAATGAATTGTAATATTTGAGCCGGATTTCATGTAAAATAGCGCTACCAATCCCGGTTAACTAGCTAGAAAATCAATAACGACAATGATTAAGCGGGAAAACTAATGATGAAAATTAGCCGCTTTATCCGATAAAAGTGATCACTTTTGGTCGATTTATGAAAAGTCAACGAGGATTATCGATAATTTTAAGTACTTAACTAGTGAATTTTGACGGGTTAATTTGTCGGGAAGTCTGATTACAGTGACACTTAACTAGTCATTTTATTGCTTGGAGACGTGGCACTGACTAATTATTTTTCGGTAAAGCAGATAATTGATAGAAGTTGCGCATCGTGTAGTCACTTGTGGTCGGTTAACGAAGGCGTCGATTAATTAAGTATTATTATAGTAGGTTTATGCCAAAAGTAGCCCATGACGATCGCTACTAAAACGTTACTAGGTTAGTATTACGCCATAGCTGAATGGTATGTGGTTGTCGTTGTGGACTAGTCGTCAAACTGTCGGGGGTTCGGGACTGTACTTAGTCAGGAAATTAGTTGGATTTTCTCCGTTAAGGTTGGTGAATTGTTAAATAAAAACATGTGGTATTTTGGTTGGGAGAGTGGGTCGTCATTGGGGGGGACAACTAGCAGGTCTGGATCGTGTCCGTATTAAAGCGGTTGCCAGAATAAGCATATCGCATATCTAAATAACGGGTTGTCAGCATGCTCTAAGGCCCATTATAAAGTCACTTAGCAACTGAGTAACTTTATAATGGGTATTGGTGGGGGACACACGTGCTTCAGCACGGATTTAATAGTAGAAAAAAAGATTGCGAATCAGAAATGATCCGCAATCTTTGCATTTGTTTATTAATTTAGAGTGGCTTTTTAGTACCAGCCATTAGCAAGCCAGTGACTCTTGGCGTTGCTCCATGAACCATAACGTGAAGCAACATAACTGTTAGCAACACGTTCTTGGTTGGCAGCGGAGTAGTCACCGTTTAAGTATGAAGCACTTAATTGGTACTTACCGATGTATTGACCGTTACGAGCAGAATATGAACCACCAGATTCTTTACCAGCAATCCAAGCCTTAGCAGCACTATCAGAACCATTGTTGCTATAGTTTGAGGTTGAACTAGACGTTTGAGTCGTCTGAGCAGCAGGTTTGCTAGTTTGTGTTTGACTTGATTGGGTCTGGCTAGCTTGGCTCGGTTGAGCTTGAGTTTGACTAGTCTGAGCTGATGATTGTGTCGTGGTCGTTTGTTGAGTCGTCTGTGTTGAAGTTGAAGTCGTGGTAGTGCTATCACCATTTACTTCAAGTTGTTGACCAACTAAGATCAAGTTAACGTCTTTTAAGTGGTTAGCTTGTTGGATTGCATCAATCGTCGTGTTATGATCAGCAGCAATGGCAGAAACCGTGTCACCGGCTTTAACAGTTACCGTAGCAGCTTGAGCGGTAGCACCAATGGCAAAGAGACTAGCAGTAGCGGCAGCAGTTGATAATAAAGCATTCTTAATCTTCATTTGTAATGTACACTCCTATTTTTTAGTCCGAATTTGGCTTGGCCCCGCGAATCTTCCAAGCACTCAATGGTACCTAGTATAACTGGCGATTGTGACAGGGAAATAGCAGGAGTTTTACGAATTACCCTAATTCTTGTAATAAACGGCGTGTTTTGTAATCTTTTGTAATATAACGCGCGGCGCAATTGTTTCTGAGCGGGTCAATCAAGGCTGTTTACAAATGAAGACGGTGTCTGTTGGTTAACATAACCAAATGTTGTGATTAAAGTTCGAAGCGTGATATCACTGGGACTGGCAACCGCTGATGTCGTGACTAAGCTTAGTTAAGCCAATTTACGAGTTCTTTTAGTGGAAATGTAAGCGTTTGTTTGAATGTCAGCCAACTTACTTTTGGTAACTCGAAATTAGTCGGCCTTTAATTGGACCAGCCAGTTGTCGGTTTGTTTATTGTTAATGAGCGATTGGGGTGCCGCTTGTAGGTCTTTGTTAAGCTTCTGAACGGTGCCACTAAAGGGTGTTGACACCAGATGCGCCCCTTGATCGTCCGTAATCGTGACGAGCGGATCACCTGCCACGAGGTGCTGGCCCTTAGTTGGTAAATCGAGTTGATGAACGACACCCAGATTGTGTTGTCCTTGGTCACTTAACCCCAGTAGAAGCCGGTCATGTGATTTGGTCTTCAGCCAAACGTCGCCGTATAACATCGGAGCATGCTGTTCTTCGTAATCATGACGATAGAAATGGATCATTTGTTTCCAAGCAGATTCTTGTTTTGCCATCATTTCTCCTCAATTCAGTGCTAGTAGTCGGTGCATCAATTGAAAGTGGTGCATGATTGCTAATTTCTTAATTATTCCTAACCCTGGGAATTTATCGCCCTCAGCGTAGGCTAATAGGGTGGCAAGCGCGGGGGTGCGATTGAGTCCCGTCAGGTGTGCGGGTGCCCAGTCGGTGAGCTTTGTTAATGCTTCAAAAAACTTTTGCTTTTGACCACGCATATTGGCATTGCTGTCCGAAACAAAATGATGGATGCGCAGGTCACCGTTAACCGTAACATAAATAAGATGTAATGCAATTGCGCGTGATGGCATACCGTGGTCAAAATAGGGTCGGCCCATGAGTGAGTAATCGCCAAAACCATCAAAGCCAACCGGTGTTTGGTGCCAGTTAGCGGGGGCAAAATAGGCGTCAGTTATTTCTTGATAGTCCGCAACGTGCGCTGGGGTTGCCACGGGATCAGTCAATAAGACCGCGTGTTGTGGTAATAGTTGGTGCAAACGCGCTTCATCAGGGATTAGGACATGACCAGCATGCTGTAAAGTGGTCGTATGCTGATAGGCCTTAAGCAACGGATAGTTAGGCGCGATGAGCAAGCTTGTTTGACCAGGACTGGTTGTCAGAAAGTCGCGACTAAAATCGGCCGCAAGAATTGCGCCCGGCCAGTAAAATGGGTAGGGACGCAGATCCGGAAGTGGATGGAGCTTAACGGTATTAAGACCATAGACACTCACTTGGGGATTCGCAATAATGCTAAATGGTTGTTGGGCTTCAATAAAAGTCGTGACTGTTTGTTGTAATTCTTTGGAGTCACGGACTGGTTCAATTACTGGGATGATGTGTGGGCCAAGTTGGTGTTGCTCGCACAATGTTTTTAAGGCTAACAAATCATACATCCGTCCACGTAGATAGGGGTAGTAAGTGCTCATAACTGGTCACGCAAATCTGGTGCCGTTAGCGCCTGATATTTTAGTTTGAGTGCCTGATATTCGGCATTGCGGGCATCTAATTCTGTTTGTAGCGCAGTCACCGCGTCATTCTGGGTGTCATCGATGAAGCGATCGTACAAGTTTTGTTCAGGATCATAAACGTCGTAGCCGGTGCGGGCCCGTTTGCGTAATTCTTTGAAGAGTTGGTCATCAGAGTAGAGCTGTAGTCCTTTCTTCACACGCTTGGCTTTATCGACCTCACGAAAGAGCGACGTGATGAAGTGACTGATAAGGGGCGTTTGCTCGACTTGTAAGTCTTGGCGTTGGGCTTTCTTAGCGACAGTTAGGAAACCAGGCGTTCGCAACGGTTGGGGTGCGAGCTCTAGGGC
Source organism: Lactiplantibacillus plantarum (assembly GCF_014131735.1). Classification (NCBI taxonomy): domain Bacteria; kingdom Bacillati; phylum Bacillota; class Bacilli; order Lactobacillales; family Lactobacillaceae; genus Lactiplantibacillus; species Lactiplantibacillus plantarum. The sequence goes on along the minus strand of NZ_CP039121.1, from coordinate 2,971,878 downwards.
CCGCTGATCAAAAGCACGGTAGATCAATACACCAATATGGTCTGGAATTTCCGATTGAACTTCTAGGTAAAGTTGTTGCGGCAAGACAAAGTAATTGTAATGACCGATAAATGAAAGTTTGGCCTTTGAATGAAAATCTGCTTTGGTGACTTTCAATTCGTAGCAACGCCATTCAATCTGACCATCGGGGAGTTGTTGATAGCTTAATGTATCAACGATCCCTTTATCAGCGGGCATCGCAACTTCTTCAACCACGTAGGCGCCCTGTTCTAGACAGTACTGATAGAGAGTACTTTCAAGTTGTTTAGTTAATTTAGTCTTCATTAATGAGTCACCTCCATTTGGTGCCAAAAGTTGGCAATCGTTGCTTCGAGCTGCGGGACTGATTGGATCGTCTGATAGTACTGCCAATGTGCTGGAAATAAATCTGTGTAGCGCCGACTAGCGAAGCGTTGGTCTAACAAGAGAACGATTCCGGTGTCCTTGGCACTGCGGATCAGGCGTCCAGCAGCTTGTAAGACGTTGTTCATGCCTGGCAGTTGGTAAGCGTAGGCGAATCCTAAGCCGTTTTGATGGTCGTAGTAGTCACGAATCAAGTTCGTTTCAGGGTTGATACCCGGCAGACCGACACTGACGATAGCGACTCCAATCAAACGGTCGCCACGTAAGTCAATGCCTTCGGAGAAGATACCACCCAGTACGCAGAAACCGAGTAAGGTTTGCGAGGGTGCTGACTGAAACTGGTTCAAAAAGGTCTGCCGGGCAGTTGCATCCATCGTCGAGGCTTGGGCGGTAGTTGCCACATCAGGGTAGGCGGCTTCAAAGGCAGTTTTGATCTGCAGCAGATAGCCATACGACGGAAAGAACACGAGGTAGTTGCCATGTTTAGCCGTCAACATGGCGTGCAAGCTGGCAATAATCCGGGGCACGTTATGTTCGCGTTCGTGATACGTTGTCTGGACGTACTGGGTGACGAGAATGGCCTGATGTTTTGGTGGAAATGGTGATGGAAGCTGGTAGGCCAAACTGTTGGCTTCACCGCCAAGCACCCGCTGGTAGTAAGCCATCGGGGTCAGCGTCGCAGAGAATAGGACAGCACCACTGCCGAGCTCTAATGACCGATTAAGAAAGTCACTGGGATCTAGGCAGAGTTCCTTGATCGTTAAGTGATGACCGTCAAGGACGAAGCGCGTCTGGTAGCTGCCATCATATAGGTCGCCAATTTTAACAAAGGTCAGACAGGCGAAGAAATAGTCACGGACGGCGTCGAGCAGTGGCCCCGGCTTTTGTTGCGCCAACCAGTCAGTCACAAATTCATTAAATGTTCTGAGGGTGCGTAATAATTTGTCCGGGGGATCAGGTAGCACCTGTTCCGTTACTTGGTCATCAATCAAGGTTTTACGGATGCGCGTAAAACTACGCCGGACTTTCTTGAGTTCGCGTTGTAAGTCGTCACTTGGCTGACTTTTATCGGGCTTGGCTAATTTTAGCAACGCACTGATTGGCTGGTCACTAACGGCTGCAGAGTACATATCACGGGAGCGACTAACAAGGTTGTGGACTTCATCGATAAGGAAAAAGTTGTCGTCATCACGTTCGCTAAAGAATCGTTGTAAATAGACTAATGGGTCAAAAAGATAGTTGTAGTCACAAATAATCACATCACAGAAGAGCGACGTGTCGAGTGAAAATTCAAACGGATCGACAGTATGCTTGCGAGCATACTGTTCAATCACGGAACGGGTAATCTGGTCTTCATGGGTCAACAGATCCTTGAGTGCTGGTTTAAGTCGGTCGTAGTAGCCAATCATATAAGGATTATCTTCCGGAAGTACATCTTGTTCCTCGGGAAACCGAATCTGATCCTTGGCAGTTAGCGTAATGCTTTTCAGTTTGAGTCCGTCATGACTCATTAGCGTGACCGCTTCTTCAGCAACGTGGCGCGTACTTTGCTTAGCGGTCAGGTAAAAGAGGCGCTCAATCACGTCTTCGCCCATTGCTTTGATGGCCGGAAATAGCGTTGAGATCGTTTTCCCCGTCCCAGTTGGTGCTTCGACAAAGAGGCGTTTTTGCAACCGAATTGTCTTATAAACAGCGCCAGCCAATTCATGTTGGCCCGGCCGAAAAGCTGGAAACGGAAATGGCAAGTCTTCAATAGAAGCGTTTCGTTGTCGTCGTAAATCGGCTCGTAATGTCAACCAGTATTCATATTCTGTAATTAAGTCGTGGAAGAATGCGTCTAGTTCACCCCGGTGAAGGATTTGCTGGGTCTTCGTGATTTTTTCATTGATGACTTGAAAGTAAGTCAGCTGCAACGTGACCTGCTCAAGATCGGGATGTTCTTGCAGTAACAGGTAACCGTAGACTTTGATCTGCCCCCAGTAAAGTGTCAACGTGTTGGTACTTAAGTCCTCGAAGACTTGATCGGATGTTTTGATTTCTTCAATCAACGCCCCATCATCATTTAACTGAATCCCGTCTGCCCGACCCGCGATAATGTAATCAGTATCGTTCATCGTCACAATTTTTTTCAGGTAAACTTCGCTATCATAGTCTTCACCACGACTACTCTGGAGCTGACGATGAATCTTAGCACCGTTCAATGCAGTGTTCTGGCTATTCTTTACTTCATTTAAATCGCCTTGTCGCAAGACGAATTCTACCAATTGTCGAATTCCAATCTTAGTTGCCATCGGAGAATCCCTTCTGAATTTAGTCGCTTCCTATTATAAAACATCTGTTCGTGTTTGTCTGCTGTTGATTGATGATGCCGGGCGGGGCTCTGTGATGTGGCCTTAAATGATGGTTAAGCTGCGGCAGACCAATATTTAAGACGCGGGCTTCGGCGGCTTGAATCTGGGCTCGTCGTGTTCCAGCAATTGGCGAAAATGCCTGGGAGTCAATGTAGGACGAACTAGCCAGACGGGTGCATGCTATTCCGAATTTTTTCCAGCGAATCTTAGCTGGTCACTTTTGCCTTTGAAAAACTGATACGGGTTAACAATCTGGATTGAAAGCTAAATAAAAAAGCATCGCGATAAGGGCGCCGATGCCTGTTGCGATGTTTAGATTGACGATTTTGATTTAGAAGAAAATGAATCAGACTAGGAAGTTAATCGTACCAATGGCTGTGGTGTTGGCGAATGCTCTTGCGGAGACTAAAACCGTAGCTGATGATGCCGGCTGTGATAATGGTCGCTAAAATCGCAAGCAACCATGAACCGGACGTGCTAAAGTAGGTGGCGTAACCAAGGCTGAGACTGACTAATGTGATGACGGGAATTAGAATTCTCACAGGGGCTGGATGTAAGAAGACGACACCGGCTAGCCACAGAGCCGCTGCTGTGACCATGGCGTCGACACTGATTGGTGAACCAAAGCTAATACCAAGAGTGATGATAGCAAGAATTGTTCCCACGGTCAGGAGGAGGACAGCAAAGCCGTTGCTGACGGACCAAGTAAACGTTTTTTTCATCATGATCGCCTCGCTTTCTATTAACTATATTATAGGCTAATTTCGCCTTATGAAAGAAATAATATGCCGACAATTAAGTTTGCAATGTTATGAAAATTGAAAGTTTGTGAACAAATCCTTGAAAGCGTATCCACTATTAGTTAAACTGGCATTAGGCACACTTGATGATGGATGGAGGAAAAATAGTCATGGCAAAAATTTTAGCAATTAACGCCGGCAGTTCAACTTTAAAATGGAAGCTTTTCAGTGTTCCCGAAGAAACGGTAATCGCATCGGGAATGGTTGATCGGCTGGGATTGCCAGATTCCGTTTTCACAATTAAGAAGGCGGATGGTAGTAAATATTCTGAAACTAAGGACCAAATTGATGCAAAAGAAGCCGCTGCAATGGTCTTAACACGGCTGAAGAGCGATAATATTGTGACTCATCTTAGTGAAATCACTGGGGTTGGTCATCGGGTTGTTGCGGGTGGCGAAGATTTCAAAGACTCTGTCGTTATTACCTCGCAAACCTTGAAAAAAATCAAAGATTTATCTGAGTATGCGCCGCTACATAATCCAACGCAGGCTTATTATATTGAAGTATTCCGTGATTTATTACCAAAAGCGACTCAAGTAGCCGTGTTTGACACTTCGCTGTATGCGGATATGCCTAAAGTTAATTACCTATATAGTATTCCTTACGATTATTATGAGAAATTTGGCGCGCGGAAGTATGGGGCACATGGCACAAGTCATCGTTACGTTGCTAATCGGACGGCCCAACTATTGGGGAAACCATTGGATTCGCTTAAATTAGTGACATTACATTTAGGGTCGGGTGCTTCGATCACGGCTTTTGATCATGGTAAAGCCGTCGACACTTCAATGGGCTTTACGCCGCTAGCTGGGATTACCATGAGTACCCGTTCCGGTGATATTGATGCCTCAATTATTCCATTCTTGATGCGCCATTTAGGGATCTCTGATGTGGAAGACTTTGTTGACATTCTGAATCATAAGTCAGGGTTACTTGGTATTTCAGGTTTGTCACCTGATATGCGTGATCTTGATAAGACGCAAGATACCCGTGAACGGTCAAAATTAGCAATTGATATTTTTGTTAACCGGGTTGTGAAGTATGTCGGCAGCTATATTGCTGAAATGAACGGGATTGATGCCCTTGTCTTCACGGCTGGTGTGGGTGAAAACTCATGGATGATCCGCGAACGTGTCACTAAAGCCTTAGGATACTTTGGCGTGACAGTGGATGATGAAAAGAATCATATGCACGGTAAGGAACAAATTATTAGCAAAGATGACGAACCGGTAACGGTCATGGTTGTCCCAACTAATGAAGAGCTGATGATTGTGCGTGACGTTGAACGGTTATCTAAAGCTGAATAAATGAGTCAATTAAAAACGCGTGATTCGGATTGTGGTCCGAGTCACGCGTTTTGAGTTTTGGATTCTAATCAGCATAGCGCTAAGTCAGCTCTTGTCCCCGCATATGTGCCGATGTGATGTGCTCAGCTATTGGCGTTGTCGCGCAGGTTTAGTCATTTTGATGTGGGGCGTGTGGTTGAATAGAAAAGGGGTACCGCTCGAAGTGAAGCCGAAATGCTGGTAAAATCCTTGTACTGGCACTTGGGCTTCAATTTGAATTGGCAAATCAGCATAGTGTTCCTGTACGACCTGTTCGATATGGGCCATTAAATCAGCGCCCAAGTGTTGTCCGCGTTGGTTTTTGTCCACCACGACCCGGCCGAAGGAGAGATGGTCATCTTCTGTAAAGATTCGTGCGTATGCAATAATATTTTGATTGACGGTTTTAAAGACATGATAAGCTTTTAAATCAGTATCGTCGACTTCCTGATAGATGCGTTGTTGTTCAACAACAAACGTTTTGACGCGCAATTCATAAATAGCGTATAATTCAGTTGTTGTTAGTTCTGAGAATGTTTTAATCGACCACATGGTGATGCCTCCTTAGCATAGTGCTAAGTTTATCATCAAATGATTGCATATGCAATAATAAAAAGGAGCTTCTATGATACCAACATTAAGATTGATGGGCACGCTGTCGCGAATCGTCACGAACGAGGGTAATCAACGTTTTGCGAAATACGGCCTCAATAACAATCAGTTTATTTATTTAATTCGAATTTGTGAGCAGCCTGGCCTATTTTTTAGTCAATTGGCTGACCAAATGAAGATGGATCGAACCACGAATTATCGCGCCGTTCAGAACTTAATAAAAAAAGGTTACGTGATTAAGCAGACACATCCAGAGAATAAAAAGGTCCGGTGTTTGTACCCAACGAGCGCTGGGCAAGCGTTGTACCCGGAATTGCATGCTTATGAGCAGTGGTGTGCAGACTTGGTTGGTGAGCAGTTAACGCCGGGCCAACAACAAGTTTTGTTTGAAAGTCTGTCGTTAGTCACGGCTAATGTCACCCAGCATATTGAGTAAGTTTAATCACTAAACTAGATTAATTGTGAACAATTAAAATGGCGTGGCGTTTTAGCTGAATTTTAGGCGTGAAGAGTGTACCATGTAGTTATCAAGTTATAACTGGATTAATGTGATCAACGCAGGTTAGCACAATTGCTGGACAGGCGGCATTAGTCAACAGGGATAATGAAAGGGGTTAATAAATCATGGCAACAACTTTGGTGTTAGGTGGGGGTTACGCAGGGATGCGAGCCGTCAAGTTTTTACAGAAGAGTCTACCAACTGAGGATGAAATCATTCTTGTTGATCAGACACCGACGCATACGGAGAAGACTAATTTACACGAAGTCGCAGCGGGGACGATCGCACCTGATCGAATTACTTATCAGATTCCAGATATTATCGGTAAGCGGGTCCAGTTCGTTCAAGCAACGGTCAAGAGCGTTGATATTGAACAAAAACAAGTGACCTTTGAAGATCATCCTGAAATGACCTATGACTACTTAGTATTAGCATTGGGCTTCCAGTCAGAAACATTTGGGGTAGCTGGCGCCGATGAAAATGCCTTGCCAATGGATGATTTGGCAACTTCACAGGCTGTTTATGAACATTTGGAAGAACGGTTTAAAGCCTACCGTACCAGTAAGGACAAAAATGATTTGAAGATTGCGGTCTGTGGTGCTGGGTTCACTGGAATCGAATTATTAGGTGAACTGACCCAGACGTTACCAAGATTGCAGGCGAAGTATCAAACACCTGCTGCTAAGTTAGTTTGTTTGGAACGGATGCCATCAATTTTACCGATGTTTACGCAGGAATTGCGGGACTACGCTTTGAAGTTTATGGAAAAGAATAATGTCGAAATGCGGTTAGGTGCCGTTATTGAGGCCATCAAACCGGGTGCTGTGGTTTACAGTGACGCGGACAAGAACGAACATGAATTTACGGCTAACACGATTATTTGGACGGTTGGTGTCAGTGGTTCACACGTTATTGCTGATTCCGGTTTTGATCAGCGCCGTAACCGGGTCGTAGTTAAGCCCGACTTATCGCTGGAAGGGCATCCCGAAGTATTCATTGTTGGGGATGTCGCTGCAGTGATGGATCCCGAAAGCAATCGGCCATATCCAACCACAGCTCAAATTGCACTGGCAGCTGGCGAACAGGCTGCCAAGAATATTGGCGCTTTGCGTCATAACCAAGCAACGGCGACGTTCCACTATGAATCTAGTGGGACCGTGGCCTCATTGAGCGATCGTGACGGTATTGGTGAAATCTTCAGTAGTAACAAACCGGTTCATGGCTACGCGGCATCAGCATTGAAGAAAATTATTACTGACCGCTCACTTTTGGAAAGTGCGCATTTAGGAACGGTCTTCAGTAAAGGGCGTTTTGACTTATATCATTAATCATTAAATTAATTCCAGTAGTATGATAAATAGCCACCACAGAAATCGAATTTCTGTGGTGGCTATTTTGGACTAGTTCACTGTCGAATGGCTCAGCTGGTTGCTAATTCGGGCAATTAAGTAACCAGCTGTTGGGACTAACGATACTTTACGGGCACCCCTTACAATTAAGGCATGATAAGGGGGCGGTCAAAATGACGACTAAATCAATACGAACACCAATTCAACCGTGGTTTACCCTAGTGGTAGCGGGCAGCTTACTGATAACCTTGTTTTCTAATGCACTTTGGTGGTTGGCTAGCAGTGCGTTTTGCGCGCTACTCGTTTTAAACTTACAATTTATCGTCTTTCCCACCACCGCGGATTGTTATTGGCTAAATCGGCTCAGTTTAGGATTAGTGCTAGCGCTAGTAGTGATAGCGAATATTAAATTTTTACTCATTAGTGGTCTGACATGGCGGTAAGCGCCTAGACATTAAAGGACCTGACTTGAAGCACTCTGTTTGGGTCTATAATCTTTAGTGTTGATGGATAAAATTCATCAACACTATTTTTGTGTCGTATAAAGTACGATTTATCTATCAAAATTAGAAACTATAATGGCTGTTGTTGTTAATTCAAGCAAAAGTGCAATGTGTTTCCCACGGGAAACACATTGTGATATAGTTATTACAAGTGAAAATTCGATTGTGAGTTGGTTTTGAATGTCCCAAGAGGAAGACGTCAAAGCGATTGTTGCTTTGATAAAGTTGAAAAGAAATAATTGGCAAATTAGTCATCGTGCAAAGAATTATTCAGCAGCAGTAACGTTAGGTATGGATTTAGATGGAATTTTAGATAATATATATCAAAAAATTACATGGCGCGATTATGTTAATGGTCCAATGGCAGATAATCACCACCCCAGAATCCCAGGAGATGTGTGGCTCTTTGGACTAGACATCGAAAATATTGAATGTTATCTAAAATTTCAAATTAAAGGCGGCAATATAATATTTTGGATTTCAACTCATCCAGCTGAATACTCGTTGGAATATCCTTTTAAATAATAGACTATTTTTACTTTACGTTCTTGGAGGTACTCATTATGACCAAAAAAACTTTTTACAATGAAGAATTAAATACCACTGAAGAATATTCGGAGGTGTGGAAATACGAACTCATGCGAGTCAAAGACATATCTGACTTGATAGTCCATAATCATTACTGGAAAGATTCTCGAGGAGAACTTTGGTTGGATTTTGATGACCCCAATGAGAATTTTAGAAAGGCCTTTAATGCTTATAGAAATCGAAAAGGATTCATGCAACCAAATGAAATAAAAAAGTTACGAGAAAATTTGCACTTAAGTCAGCGCGTCTTTTCTGAACGATTAGGTATTAGCTATGCAAAAGTATCACAGATAGAGAACAATAAACGAGTTCAAACGCTTTCACAAGAAGTCTCTTTTAGAAAAGCACAACAAGATTACGAAAAACAGGGATTCTTGACTTCTTATGATTCAGATACGAGTGATAGTGCCGAATTAACTAAGGTTTTAACTGAAACAGAATATGTAGATACGGCCAAATATTTCTATAAAACTAATGATTCTTCAGAAACCACAATCTTTAAAGTTCAAGAATTTGTTGGAGGTGTTGCATAATGGCAGTTTTAGAATTTAAAAGCTATACAGTTAATGAGTTGAGTTATAGAAAAAACGATTTATATAAGGAAACTAACCAGAATATTAGTATAAATCCCAAAATTGAAATTAAAAATACGCCAAAGCAAGACAAAATTATTGTAACAGTTGATGTGCATATCGGATCGCTGGCGGAGAAGAAAAATCCATTTATAGTTACGGCGAGCGTCAGTGGCGAATTTGTCTATCATGAGAAAGAAGATCATAATCAAGTTGGTATTGATACTTTAATCAAGAAAAATGCTGTTGCCATTCTCTACCCTTATGTTCGGTCGCTAGTATCCGGTATAACTAATGCATCAAACCAATTTCCAGCACTTATTTTGCCGACTATAAACGTGGCACAATTACTTGATGAACAAAGTAATCGTCAAGAAGCTGCTGACTAAGGTTTATAATACAAATAAATCGTATCATATGATAAATATGCAGAAAGTGTATCTAACTATAGGATAGATATGGTTAGTTGCAGTATTCATAATCAAAATATCTAGACAGGAAAACATCTTTGCCACTATTAGTAATTTAGTGACAAAGATGTTTTCTCTTATATATTCCTAAAGGTTAAAAGATTATGACAATTTTGAAAAGAGCGATTATCAATCCTTTAAAGTAGGCCCAGGTAATGTAGGAAATACCACTCCTCAGCTAATGACTAATATTAAAATGTTTATCAATAACCGGTAAAAAATTATTGATTGAATTCGGATTGCATTCAAGACGAGAATCGAAAAAGGATCCAATTCGTAGATGAATTGAATCCTAAATATAACTTCATCGTCTCTGATCAACAGAGTTTCCTTTGTTTCAAATCAAGCCCTTTTAGCTTATAATCGACCGTTCTTTGATGCCAGTCATTTGAATCAAGTAGGCTGATCCGATTAGTGATGCATCTTAAATTCCAAATAACGGTCATTATACAAGCCGACTTTGGCTGGTGATAAATCTTGATAGATTTGAAGATGCTTGATTGTGTTATTGTCTGGGTAAAATTGGCGATCGTTGCGAATGGCCTTAGGTAATAGCGCCTTGGCTTTCCGATTAGGTGTTGCGTAACCGATATATTCCGCATTTTGGGCGGCGTTCTTGGGTTCACTCATAAAGTTCAAGAAGGCGTAAATCGCCTTAAAGTGTTTGGCCGTTTTAGGAATGACCAAGTTATCAAACCACAAGTTACTCCCTTCGGATGGGACAACGTAATGCAAGTGTGAATTGCCAGCCAACATTTCACTAGCCTCACCGGACCAATCGACCGCGATTGCGGCTTCGTTTTGGATCATGTACATTTTAATTTCATCCGCCACGACGGCCTTGACGTTTGGTGATAGCCGGTTAAGCTTGTTTCGCGCAGCCAATAGAGTGGCTGGATCGGTCGTGTTCATAGACTGATTCATTGATGCGAGGGCGAACCCCATTACGTCGCGGGCGCTATCAATCAGCATGATTTTGTTATGGTATTTTCGTTGCCACAAATCATTCCAGTGTTGAATACTGCCCGGCTGAACGTACTTGTCGTTATAAATGATACCAAGCGTTCCCCAGAAATATGGGACTGAGTAACGATTGTGTTGATCAAAGGCCAAGTTCATGAAGCGCGGATCGTAATTCTTCATTCCAGTCAGTTTACTTTTATCGAGCGGTAAGAGTAAGTGCGCTTTTTTCATTTTTTCAATCATGTAATCACTAGGTACGGTCAGATCGTAACTGGTGCCGCCTTGCTTGATTTTCGTATACATAGCTTCGTTGCTATCGAAAGTTTCGACGTTAACGTGATAGCCAGTCTGCTTTTGAAACTTAGTGAGCAGGCTGGGGTCGATGTAGTCACCCCAAGTATATAGGTTCAAAACCTTTTTGCCAGTACTACCAGAGCTCGTCTGCAAGCGTTGCGCGCCAAAGGCCAGTAAGCCACAGACGACTAGTAAGCTAACGATGATGCTTAATAATTTTTTCACTTTCGCCGCCCCCTAACTGCTGGCCGCCGGTGCCGACTACTGTATTGGTTAATGAAGTAGTAGCCAATCACTAACACCAGTGCCATCAGGAACATTAGACCGGACAGGGCGTTGATTTCCAGGTTGATGCCTTGACGGGCCCGTGAGTAGATTTCAACCGACAGCGTGCTAAAGCCGTTTCCAGTCACGAAGAAAGTGACGGCGAAGTCATCGAGTGAGTAGGTCAGGGCCATGAAGAAGCCAGAAAAGATCCCGGGCATGATGTAGGGCACGATGACTTGGCTGAGTAATTGCCAATTGTTGGCACCTAAGTCAGCCGCGGCATCCAGTAAACTGGTGCTCATTTCTTGAATTTTTGGTAGCACCATCAAGACCACGATTGGAATTGAAAAAGCAATATGGCTTAACAAGACTGAGCCAAAACCGAGCGGAATTTTAAGGGCAGTAAAGAAAATCAAGAAACTGGCCCCGATGATGACGTCGGGTGAAACCATCAAGATATTGTTCAACGATAACAAAGTGTTGCGGGTAATCGGTTTGGTCATACTATTGATTCCGAGTGCCCCCAGCGTGCCAATGACAGTTGCTAATAATGATGATAAGAGCGCAATCAAAATGGTGTCGAGAAAAATGGCAATTAAACGGCTATCCGCGAATAAGTCTTGGTAATGTTGCCAGGTAAAACCATGAAAGTTGTTCATAGTCGTACCTTGGCTGAAGGAGTAAACGACCAGAAAAATAATTGGCGCATACAGCACGATGAAAACAAGCCACAGGTATAAGTTGCGCCACTTGAAGTTACGTAAGGTCATTATTTCGTCAACCCCTTTCGCGCGCGCTTTTTACTGCTGCCAGTTAGCCACATGATGATGACCATCGCAATAATCAGGACGACCCCGATCGTCGAACCCATGCCCCAGTTCATTGTTGTCAAGAAGTGTTCCTCAATCGCAGTCCCGAGTGTAATCACCTTATTGCCGCCAATTAAACGGGTCAACATGAAGAGTGACAGTGAGGGAATGAAGATGGCTTGAATGCCAGCCTTCACACCGGGGAGTGTCAGTGGGAAAATTACCCGATTGAAGGTCTGCCAATTTGTGGCACCGAGATCCCGACTAGCATTGACGTAAGATGGGTTCAGTTCGCTAATCGAGTTGTAAATGGGCAGGACCATGAACGGAATCTGAATATAGGCCGCGACAAAGATGAAGCTGAAATTAGTAAAGAGCAATTGCTTGGGCCCGATTCCGATGAAACTTAAAAACTGGTTGGCGATGCCGGCTTGACTAAAAATGCCGATGAAAGCGTACGCCTTAAGTAATAAGTTGATCCATGTTGGCATAATGATTAAGAGCAGCCACAGCTGCGGATGCTTCGTTTCGTTGAGTAAATAAGCCGTCGGATAACTGATCAATAATGTTGCGAGTGTGATCAAGAAGGCGTACCAGACAGAGTTGAGCGTCATCATCAAGTAGGTATTTGATGAAAAATACGTTTGGTAGTTGCCCAGTGTAAATTGCCCGTTAATGTTGAAGAATGATTGATAGATCAACAATAGGACTGGGGCAATGACGAAGAGGATGATCCACAACATGTACGGGATAAAGTAGGCGGTGTTACGACTTAATCGTTGTTTTGGTTGCATGTTGACACCTCCTAATCATCTTCGTATTGTTCAAGACGAGCATCAAAAGCAGCTTCGCTCTCGTTTAACCGCATGACGTGAATGTCTTGTGGGTCAAAGGTCAGGCCGATCGGTTCGCCTTCTGCGGCAGGGTTAGTTGAATGAACGAGCCATTCGTTATGATCGGTATCGTAAGCGACGATTTCGAAATAATTGCCTCGAAATAGTTGGGAGTCGACAGTGACGACTAACTTGCCTTGATCTGCGGCCACAATGTCGAGATCTTCAGGCCGAAGAACGACTTCGACAACTTCATTAGGCTGCATTCCCGCATCGGCGCATTCGAATTGTTTGCCGACAAACTCTACTTCAAAATCTTTGAGCATTTTACCCGGAATAATGTTACTTTCACCGATGAAGTTCGCCACGAAATGGTTGATCGGTTCATCGTAAATATCAACTGGGGACCCACCTTGTAAAATCTCGCCAGCGTTCATGACAAAGATTTCATCACTCATGGCCAAGGCTTCTTCCTGATCGTGGGTGACAAAGAGAAAAGTGATGCCCAGGCGTTGTTGAAGGTCCCGCAACTCATATTGCATATCCTTACGCAGTTTGGCATCGAGAGCCGATAACGGTTCGTCGAGTAAGAGGACCTTAGGCTGCATAACGAGTGCCCGGGCAATGGCAACTCGTTGTTGTTGTCCACCAGAGATTTCACTGATTTCACGTTCTCCAAGATCGGCTAGTTGGACCATCGCGAGTGCTTTTTGGACCCGCGTCTCGATTTCATCCTTGGGAACTTTGTGTAATTTCAAGCCAAATGCCACGTTTTCCGCGACATTCATGTGTGGAAAAAGGGCGTAATCTTGAAAGACCGTGTTGACTTGCCGCTGATTAGCCGGCAGGGTGTTGATGACCTGACCGTCAAAGTAAACTTGACCGGAAGTGGCATCCGTAAACCCCGCAATGGTACGCAGAATGGTTGTTTTACCACACCCAGACGGACCGAGTAACGTATAGAATTTGCCCGCTTCAAGATCTAAGTTGATGTTTTTTAAAACTTGATGTTCCCCGTAACTTTTAGTGACATTTGTCAATCGAATGATTGGTTGTGTATTAACCGCCAAAGTAAAGACCTCCTTAAAACGTGTACCAAGCTAGTGTAACCTAATACCAGCTCGATTGGTTGTGACATGATTATAAGTAGGACGCGGTCGTAACCAAGGTGAACGTGCAGGACGTGGTGCCAAGATTACGAATCTGATGCGTCTTAGTCGCATGGAAGTACAGCGTATCTCCCGCCGTGGCAGCATATTGCTGAGCTCCGAGCTGTAAGCTTAAAGTGCCGGTTTGAACCATAATAAAGGTCTCTGCCGGCGACGGCTCAAAAGATTTGAAGCGACCACTAGGTGCCAGTGTGACGGTGACCGGTTCTAACTGATTTTCGTTAGACGCGGGTACGAGCCATTTCACACGGTATCCTAAGGCTTCATCGTCATACGTGGTCTGATCTGCTGGATGGTAGACCACTTTGTGAGTGGGCTGCTCAGCCGCAAAAAAATCAGCGGGGGCACAACCGAGTACTTCAAGAATCGCGAAGAACGTCTCCATTGAAGGCGATGACTGATTGTGCTCTAACTGTGATATGTACCCCTTGCTAAGGTCAGTTCGTTCGCCTAATTCTTCTTGCGTGAGTTGCTTTTGAATCCGTAAGTTGCGGATGCGTTGACCAATGTCCATGACATTCACCTCGAATCGGTAGTTTTGTTAAACTAAACAATAAGTTTAGTACGAGCTTTAATTATAATGAAAAATGACGTGGTGACAAGCATTTTTTACAATTGGCAGCTTCTTTTTTTAAGTCTGCCAGCTTGTCTGGTCAAATCGCCCAGAAACAGTGGTGTTGAGGGGTTGGAACTGTCGTTTGGTTAGTGAATAAATTAGGTGCGTTGTGGACGGACTTTTCGTGGCGTGCCGCTGAAGCCTGCGCTGGCTAGGCAATGCTCAGCCTCAACCCGCGGCCCCTCACACTCTAATAAAAAAGCCCAAGACATCCGTCTTAGGCCGTTAGCGTTGTTGATTAATCCGCGCGGTAAACGACTTCAAAAACTTCACTGACCATCGGTGTGTCCGATGAGAGGTTTTTGCCGTGTTCTTCTAACGTCGGGGTGAATTCTGCCGTCTTACGCTTGCGCCAATCACCAATTGTGCGATCACCATCGCCTTCATGGTAAGCGTGTTCCGCCGAGATGCGATAAAACGGAATGAGTTCAGACACCACCGTTTTCAGAATCGCGACCGGTTTCATGTCACCATTTAGCAAGACGTTGTAGTCGCCAACTTGTGGAATGGCAATTTGTTCCGCGGTATAACTGTCCAGCGGCGTGGTTGTCGCTGTCTTCGTCCCAGCCAGAATTGCGTCGGCTAAAGCAGTCACTTCGGCAGGGTTATTTTGTTGACCGAACCAACGTGTTTGATAAGAAGCCCCGTTTGTGTCGGTGCTTTCGTTATAAGCATGCCATAATTGTTCTGCTGATTGAGCGGGCATAAAGGTCACCTAATTTCGATTAGAATTATTGAATTCGAATGCATGTAACCGAATTCACAATTCAAGTATAGCATGACATTTCTGAAAACGACACGTTCGACACTGGTTTTTCGGGGAAAATTAAGTTAGTCAACTATTGACCGACATTTGCTATAATATACGTACGAATTGGAGGGCGAAAATCAATGGAAATTACACCTGTTAAAATGCTGGATTTACCACAAATCATGGCGATCGAAAAATCTGGTTTTTCAGAAGCAGAGGCTGGCAGCGAGGCTGCTTATCGCGAACGCATTGAGAAATTAGCGGATACTTTTCTGGTCGCCCGCGATGGTGCAGTCGTACTTGGCTTTATCGTGGGACCAGCTGTCGGTGCCCGCTATATTGAAGATGAGATGTTTGTAGAGACACCGACTAACTTGCCACGTGGCGGCCATCAGCTGGTTTTCACGTTGGCAGTTTCGCCACTAGCACGTCACCAACAGATCGGTAGTCAATTATTGACCGCGCTAGCTGAGAAGGCTCAAGCAGACGGGCGGACAAGCATGGCGTTGACTTGTTTGGAACGACTAATTCCGTTTTATGAACGTAATGGTTTTATTAATCAAGGTGTGGCGAACTCCGAACATGCTGGTGAAACTTGGTATAATTTAGAGAAAGTCTGGGATTGAATCATGAAATTAGCAACATTACAAGCACAATTACCGGATTTTGAGATCCGATTACTAACTTTAGCTGACCAGGAAGCATTGCTAGAGCTGGAACAAAGTAATCCGCGCTATCATCAATATTTCTCACCGGAACCACTAACGATGACTGAGGTACAACATGATTTGACGGCCCACCCGGACGAGCTAGCGGCGGCACAAAAACAGGTTTTTGGTTTTTACTTAGCACACCGTTTAGTAGCCGTTTTAGATGTACTCAATCAGTATCCACAAGAACAATTTTTATTCGTTGGATTACTCATGGTCAATAAGGCTTACCAACGTAAATCAGTGGGCCGAGTTATTGTAACCGGACTGATGCAAGCGGCACTTCAAGCGAATATAACGGCGATCCAACTAACGCGCGTTACTGCTGATGAAGGGGTCGCAAGATTCTGGCAGAAACTCGGGTTTGAAGATGGTAACCAGTTGTTCTTACCTTTAAAAGCCGGTGGCCGGTTAGCGGTGACGACGATGACACGGCTACTCCAATAGAATTCTCATGGAACTCTTAGCAATAAGGCCTAGTAAGCGATATCAGACATGTTAAACTCGTGATGACTAATAAATAGAAATGAGGTTAACACGATGATTAAGCATTGGGGAAAAGCCGAAACTGGCATGTTGATTGCAGCCGTATTGTTATTAATGGTAATTTTTACCTTCTTTGAAATTACGGCTAGTTTAACAGTTAGTGTCATTGCTTTTCCGATTAGTTTGATTGTGTTGATGGCGATTATGGAATTCGCCGCAACGGAATTACGGCGCAAGTAAGTGACTCGCAAATAGATCGTAACCTAATATCGTGCTTGTTTAGCAGGAGCACGTATATATAGAAGCCCGTATTTACCACGATTGGCAGATACGGGCTTTTTTCGTGACGGCTGAGGACTATTCCTACTAGGTCTAAAGGACACTGTTTGGACTGTACAAGTGGCCTGATTTTAACGTTTTCTTAGCTTGTTTATAACTGTACTATACTGTACTATTTAACGTAAGCGAAGTAACGACTGTGTATTAAATGGAGGTGGGCCATGCAAATTGATCATGGAAGCCGACAACCGTATTACGCTCAGATAGTAACCGGTATTGAACAAGATATTGCTCATGGTGTGTTACAAAGTGGTGAACAACTGCCGTCGGTGCGTGAAATGGCTCGTCAACACTTGCTGAATCCGAATACGGTCAGTAAAGCCTATAAGCGACTGGAGACACAGCAAATTATCGAGACGGTTCCGGGAAAAGGCACGTACGTTAAAGTGGTGGATTCAACGCTGTTCCGACAAGAATTACGGGAACAGTTTACACAAATTGTCAGGCTAGCGGGTCAAAGAGGCGTCAGTATTGCTGAATTGCATGGCTGGCTTGATCAAATGGGGGAAAAATAATGAGTTTAGTGATTAATCAGTTAAGTAAGCGCATTGACCATCACCAGACGTTAGATGGCATTAGTTTTGAGATTGGACTTGGTCAAATCGTCGGTGTTGTTGGCCGTAACGGGGTTGGGAAAACAACCCTTTTTCGGACAATCAATGGGCAGTACCTCACGGATCATGGTCAGGTCCTGGTTGATGGGCAAGAGGTTGTTGATCAACCGGAAATGCGGACGCAACTGTGTTTTATTGATCCACTGGCAAATTTTTTTAAAGGCGCGACGATTGCGCAAATCCAGTGGTATTATCAAGCTGCTTACCCGGACTTTGATAATGCCAAATTTGCGCAATTGTTAGACCGTTATCATCTGACGTCCAAACAAAAATTACGCCATTTCTCTAAGGGAATGTTTGGTTTGTTTACAATCATTCTCAGTGTTGCGACGCAAGCGCCGTATCTCTTTTTGGATGAGCCGCTAGATGGTTTGGATGTCCTAATTCGAAAAAACATTCTTGGTATTCTAATTGATGAAGTGGCTACGGGAAACCGTTCAATCGTGATTGCGTCACATAATTTGGCTGAATTAGAGGGGGTTATTGACCGCGCGTTGATGCTTAAACACGGTCGCATTGTCAATGACTATCAATTAGAAGCCATGCGACGAAGTGCACGAAAAGTTCAATTAGTGTATCGTGACAAGCAGATTCCAGCCGTTGTTAAACAATTAGGCCATATTGTACACGTTTCTGGTCGGGTTATCGTGGTAGTGTTTGAAGATTATAATGCTGAGGTCCAGGCGCAATTAGCGACAACTAACCCGGTATTTCAAGAAGATTTACCACTCTCATTAGCAGACTTGTTTATGGCTAATCTGACGGATGAAGCTGACTTTGAATTATTATCTTAGGGGGACGATAAAATGACGAAACGAAAGTTATGGCAGTTGTTATGGCGCCACTATCGCACGTTGTTATTAACGGCGGGCGGTGTCTTACTACTAGTAGGCATAAAGGAAGGCTACAGTATTGCCCATAATCCGTCACGGTATGTTGCACAAAATGTCAGTAGTTTTGCGTTGATGGAAGCCACTCATCTTCGGATGGAAACGGTGGTCGCCATCATCGTTAGTCTGGTGCTAGGAGTCGCACTATTCTTAAGCGATAATTTCACGAATTTTAATCAATATTTATTTAGTTTGCCGGTCGCTCGAAAGCAAATTTATCGGCGTAAGATCGGGTTACTTATTGGGATGTTGGTCAGCGCATACATGTTGGCGGAAGCTGTTTTTGGACTGATTGCTTGGCGCGTGTTGGCTAAACAGCAGGTGCGGATTGATTGGCTTACGACATTGTATGAAGAACTTGGAATCCTGGCAGTAATGTTAGTGTTTGGATTATTAGCCGCTACGTTCGGGTTATGGGTTGGCCATATCTTTGCGAGTGCGCTTGCGACATTTGTCTTCGTTTGTAGCTTGCCCTTTGCATATGATGGCTTGATCAATCTTGCTGCAGGATTAACGAAGCTTAAATATGAGCAGGTGGATGTTTTAGGTCAGCTGCCGAGCTGGAAACCCGGGGGCTTACTAACCACTTGGGTGATTTGTGGTGTTATCGGTGGCGGCCTGTATTTGCTTAACCGCTGGGCGTTTGAGCATTTATCTTTGGAAAATAGTGGGGATTTTTTCCGCTTTCCGCAGTGGCGCGGAGCCGTCCTGGGCTTTTCAATTATTTATCTAATTGTTGCAATTTGCTGTTCACAATTTGGTAACGGTGTTTTAGGGTTGCTAACGGATAACTATCATGCGCATATGCCATTATCGACTGGGATTATAATGGCGCTGGTCGTTGCCTATCTAACTTGGAGTTTGGGGCGGTGGTTTCTGTACCGACCGGATCGTTTTCGCGATGCGTGGACGGTTAAGAAGTTGGCTTAACTTGGTCATAAATCTAAAATGCGCCCGTTGAAGTTAAGCAGACTGACTTCAGCAGGCGCATTTGTTAGCGGCAATTTTAAATTTATTATCCTGATTGATGAAACTTTAGCGAATCTTAGTTAAGCGTTTTGCAACGGTCTTAATATTTAGTAGATCCCAATCTTCCAAGTTGTGTGAAATCGAGTTATGCCCCCATGTTCCACAACCGAGTGTTAAGGATGGTGCGACGTTATCATATTTATAACCAATGGCACCTTGTGAAGACGGCACGTTGATCAATGCTCGACAAGCAGTCATTTCTAAGGCAAACTTGTTCATAACAGCTTCGTCAGTCGTATGCAAGGCGGCCGTATGTCCCAGTCCGCCAAGTGCTAGGCTGCGTTTCATCAGGTTGAAGCCGGCCTCAGTATCCTTGGCATGAACGACGGCGAGGACTGGTGATAACTTTTCTCGTGATAAGACTTGGTCACCACCGATGCTAGGCAACTCAACTGCTAATACTTTGGTATCGGATGGGACATCAAAGCCAGCCCACTGAGCGATTTGCCATGGCGTTTGCCCAGCTACTTTCGGGTCAACAGCCTGTTTATCCAGGTTCATGACAGTTGCTTCTAAGGCCTTGAAGTTCTCGGTACCGACAAAGTACACACCGTTGTGACTTAATTCACGTTTAACTTGATCATAGATTTGATCAGCAACGATTAAGTTTGATTCGGAAGCACAGATCATGCCGTTGTCGAATGACTTGGAAGTGACGACATCACTGACTGCCTGTTGAATGTCTGCGGTTTGCTCGATGAAGCATGGCACGTTACCAGGGCCAACACCGAGTGCCGGTTTACCAGTTGAATACGCGGTCTTGACCATGCCGGCACCGCCAGTTGCAATAATGGTAGCGACGCCCGGATGGTTCATCAAGGTGTTGGTTGCTTCAAGGCTAGGCGTCTTGATCCACTGAATCCAATCCTTAGGAGCGCCAGCGGCAATAGCAGCATCGCGGATGATTCGGCCAGTTTCAACACAAGATTTTTGTGCAAAGGGATGGAAACCAAAAATAATGGGATTGCGAGTCTTTAATGCTAACATGGCATTGAAAATGACGGTTGATGTTGGGTTGGTAACTGGGGTGACCCCCGCAATAATTCCAACTGGTTCAGCAACTTTCATCACGCCACTGACTGGATCGTCATTAATGATACCGACCGTCTTGTCATCCTTGATGTAGTTATAAACGTTTTTGGCTGCAAAGTCGTTCTTCGCAACTTTATCACGATAATTTCCGCGACCCGTTTCTTCGACGGCCATAGCGGCCAGCATGCCACGAGCAGCGTGGGCAGCGCGGGCCATGGCAGCGACAGCCTGATCAACTTGACTTTGGTCCATGACTTCAAGACGGTTGGCAGCTAACGAAGCATTTAAGACTAACCGATCGATTGAACGTGATACGGTTGTTTCTTCCATTTCTTTCAGCATTCACGGTTCCTCCTATGCAAAATCAACTTGTTTCTTATTTCACAATCACTATTATAAATACTTTTTCACAAATGTAAATAGCTAATATTTAATTTCATAAATTGCTTTTGAAACACTATAATTATTGATTTAATAGCGTATATAAATGTAAATAAACTGTTCGCTTACATTTTCACCGAACGGATTGCTGTTATAATATTCACAATTAATTATTGATTAAATTCGAAGCAACTTTTGGCTTGATCTGTAACTGATTTTATATAAATGGAAGGGTTTACAAACGGGCGGTTGTCAAATAAGCAAGAATTGACGGGGAATCGTTGGTTAATAAATATGACAAATCGGTTATCACTCCTATGTAAAATGTGCTAAAATGAATGTGATTCAAAAATCGTATCTCTTAATTAACCTAGGAGGGTTATTTTATGTCATTTGTAAATGCTGTTGATATGACACAAGACGCATACAAGAACCATTATGCTATTGGTGCGTTCAACACAAACAACCTTGAATGGACTCGTTGCATCTTGAAGGGTGCTCAAGACACTAACACCCCAGTTATTATCCAAGTTTCAATGGGTGCTGCTAAGTACATGGGCGGCTACAAGCTCGTTATGGACTTAGTTGCTGATGAAATGGAAAGCATGAACATCACTGTTCCTGTTGTTATGCACTTAGACCACGGTAACTACGAAGCTGCCAAGGAATGTATCGAAGTTGGTTACTCATCAGTTATGTTTGATGGCCATGACCTACCATTTGCCGAAAACTTAGAAAAGACTAAGGAAATCGTCAAATTAGCTCATGCTAAGGGCATCTCTGTTGAAGCCGAAGTTGGTTCAATTGGTGGTGAAGAAGACGGTATCATCGGTGAAGGTGAATTAGCTGATGTTGAAGAAGCTAAGACTTTAGCTGCTACTGGTATCGACATCTTAGCCGCTGGGATTGGTAACATCCACGGCAAGTACCCAGAAAACTGGACTGGCTTACACTTCGATCGTCTTCAAGAAATCTCAGAAGCCGTTAAGATGCCATTGGTACTTCACGGTGGTTCTGGTATTCCTAAGGACCAAATCGTTAAGGCTGTTGAATTGGGTATTAGCAAGGTTAACGTTAACACCGAAAACCAAGTTGCTTTTGCCAATGCAACTCGTGCTTACATCGAATCTGGCGCAGACCAAATCGGTAAGGGCTACGACCCTCGTAAGTTATTGGCACCTGGTAAGAAGGCCATCGTTGATGTTGTTACATCACGGATTGGCTGGTTCAAGACTCCAGCTGTTAAATAATTGGATTTTTGATTCAGAAAAAGTCGACTCTTCGGGGTCGGCTTTTTTCCTGCGCTTTTTTGGGGAACTTGGTACTGACTTACCACCTGGGAGTGCCAGTGTCAGTGTACCCTTTTCTGGTTGCTATTATCGGGGAACCAATTGTAGCGTGATTTTTAATTTTGCGGTTTGTTAAAATAATCGTAACTTAATGGGATGCTGTTGGTATCCAATTGAATGAAGGAAAAAGTGAGGTCAGTGATTCTCGAATGCCGAGGGTCACTGACCTCATTTTGGTGTTAAGAACGGATAACTAAACATTAATCGCGTCTTGCAATTGCTGCTCATTGTAAAAAATTAATACGATAAACATCACCACGTAAAGTAATAATGGTAACCACGCATAGTTCAGGGTAATCATATGCTGAGTGGCGATATTTTGCGCATGATTGGCCGTGTAGCCGCTTAGATGAAAGAGTCCGGCGGTGACTAGGCCACCAAGTCCTAAGCCGACATTGACGCCGAAGTCATCAGTAGAGGCTAAAATACCTTCTGCTTGAATGCCAAGCGCCGTGCCATAACGGATCGTATCAGCAATCATGATTGAGACCAAACCAATGATGAGACCGTTACCGACAGCATTGATCAACGTACCACCGAAGACGAAGGCCAGTTGATTGATGGCTGTCCCGAGACCGAGGATCAGTTGCCCCACAGCGGCGATTGCGATACCCGCCAACATGGTATTCTTTTTCCCGTGGTGGTTGGCTAGCCGGACAATTAAGATGACCCCGATCAGTGACGCAAACGTAAAGCCGTTAACGACTGGCACTAAGTCCTCACGCTGAATCAAGTATTTAAAGTAGTAGATGGTCGTTTGATTCTTGATGGCAGTTGTTAACCAATACAGTAAAATCACGCTGGATAAAATAAACCACGGCTGGTTTTGCTTGAGCATGCCCCACACCGCACTGAGTGATTGGTGCGGACGCTCAGGTTGACTAAAGCGTTCCTTGACTTGGAAGAAGGTGTTGAGGATCAGGACCAACGAAATAATGCCAAATAGAACGATTGTCAGTAAAAAACCTCGTTGCTGATCACCCTGACCAAATAAAGCAACTAGTGGCAAGGTGAAGACAGCGACGATAATTTGAACGCTACTACCGAAGAATTGACGAATCACGCCTAGTAAGGTTAATTCACGTTCATTCTGGGAGAGTGCTGGTAAAATCGATGTGATTGGTAGGTTGACGGCGGTATAGAAGAATCCTAACCCTAAATAGGTCACATAAGCCCAGACGAGTTTACCAGTTGCTCCGAAATTCGGGGTCACAAAGGTCAAAACGGCGAACAAGACGTAGGGTAACGCGTACCATAAGAAAAACGGGCGGCTTTTACCGAAGCGCGAATGGGTATGGTCAATCATGACGCCGATAATCAGACTTTCAACGACATCGGCTAAGCGCGCAACGACAAATAAAATCGCCGCTGCACTCGTGGATAGGCCGTAAACATCGGTATAGAAGAATAATAAGTATGTGGTCATCATCTGAAAGACTAAGTTATCCGCGGCATCACTGAGCCCATAACTAATTCGTTCCGGCCAAGCTGTTTGCCAAGGTTGTTTCAATATTAACACCTCTAAGTATGGTTTTGCACAATCTAATTCTAACCTAGTTGCACGCTTAAACCTAACGGAAAGGTTTACAAAATTGATTAGGTCTTAGATTGATCAGAAAAAAGCCTGCAGGTGGCGTTCGTCAACCTGCAGGCTGTGCATTGTTTGTCCTGATTAAAAGCTACTTAGTTGTTAATTTGCTGACCTTGGTGAGTGCTGGGATTAAGCCCAAGCTATCTAACGTTTGGTTTGGTAAAACAACGGTGTTGGCATTGCCGTCCGCTAAGGCTTTGACAGCTTCCGTGTTTTGGAAGATAAAGTAGTTTTCGGATGATTGTGACAAGGCTTCGTTTAAGATCCGCGTCCGGTAAGCATCAGCATCTGCTTCAGTTTGAACGGCTGTTGCTTTCGCCTTTGCACTATTCACTAAAGCTTCGTTTTGGGCTTTGTTGGTGGCTAATAAGGCCCGGTTATTGGCTTCATTTTCCAGTGTGATTGACTTACTCTTACCTTCAGCAGTTGCGATGGTGGCATCCCGTTCCCGCGTAGCTTGCAGGAGTTTATTCATGGAAGCCTGAATATCTGCCGAAGGGTTAACGGAATCAATATTGACCCGGTCAACATTTAAACCGTAGCCCGCCGTAACGGAGGAGATCTCCTTGAAGAGGGCGGCATTGATTTCTTGCGTCCCATTCAGGACTTCGTTTAATTCTTTGTTCCCAATGATACCACGCAGTGCCGCGCGGGTATCTTGAATCATACTACGAACGGAGTCTTCGTTTTTAAAA
The DNA here is from genome assembly GCF_014131735.1 of Lactiplantibacillus plantarum. Classification (NCBI taxonomy): domain Bacteria; kingdom Bacillati; phylum Bacillota; class Bacilli; order Lactobacillales; family Lactobacillaceae; genus Lactiplantibacillus; species Lactiplantibacillus plantarum. Next base: position 2,947,589 of record NZ_CP039121.1, on the reverse strand, counting down.
ACGAAGTCTTCAATATTAGTGACGTGGTACTTAAGCGAAATCTTAACTGAGATTTCAGCGTTATCTTTGGTGATAACGACTTGTTGATTAAGATCAACGGGTGTCTGAGCCGTGTTAACGGTGATGACACGTGAGATGAACGGTTTAATAAAGTGAAAGCCGGAACTAATGACGCGCTCGAACTTTCCAAATGTTAAGACGACACCTTGGTTCGGTTGGGTGATGATGCGGATGGAAGCGATTAGGACTAAAACGACCAGTAGAATGACAATAATTGCAACGATGATACCTACCATAATAATTTCCCCCTATTGTTGTGGTGCGATAATCGTTACCGTTAGACCATGAGCACTGACGGCCGTGATTTCAACGGTATCGCCGATGTGCAGTGGTGTTGCGGCGTGCAAATGGTACAAGATGCCATAGAATGCGACGCCGTCAGTTAGATCGGTCGGTTTGATAATGAAACGCTGACCGATTAAGCGCTGATCTAAGTATCCCTCTTGCATAGATGACCCACCTTTAATGTGATAATAATTAAATTATATGCTGTTTTTGGTTAGATTGATAGGGCCGTTATAAAATAGTGGGTGAGTTTTGGATTGTTGATAAAGTATGGCGATAAATGGTGAATTCATGCTGCATATCGCCCAGTAGCTATTGAATAAGCTCGTTTTAGAGGGCGGTTCAGTAATACGGGATTGGCGAGTTAAAGGGGTGCTTGAAGTATTTAAGCCGACAAAAAAACCTTCGTACGGGAATACGAAGGTCAAAAGGAGTAGGTCAGCATATGACGGGGAATCATATGCTGATAACTTGATGAGCGTTTATTCATATAAGCGGGGGGACGTTCACATGCCGCTCATCAAGCTGTCAAAGTTGTTACGCTTTGACGGATTTCATTACTTTGGAGGAGTAAATGAAAAGAATGTTAATTATTATAGTAGCAATCTTGGAGGGGGATCCTTAATTGCTATAGATACATATTAACAACGAATTGTGAAGAAAATGTGACGATGATTTTTCAAATTTAAGAATTATTGATTAGATTACGAAAAGATTTATGACTATTGATAAATTTATCGGCAATTAAAATTGCGTAAGAATTATCTGTCAGCGCTTTCGCAATGGTGGCTTTTTAAATTAGAGCGTGTATCATTAATAATGATCACGGAAATTAAAGACAGGAGATGCTTGCATGTACGAACAAGCTTGTACCACAATTTTAGTTGGGAAGAAGGCGACCGTTGATGGTTCAACGATGATTGCCCGCAATGATGATACGTTTATGCCGATTACACCGCAAAAATTTATCGTCCATCCCGCCGTTCATGGTCGCAACGAAACGTTAACTTCTGGGAAGAATGGCTTTACCGCACCACTTCCAGCGGATGGCTACCGTTACCAAGCTGTACCAAACATTGAAGTCGCTGAAAAGGGTGTTTTTGAAGAAAATGGCTTTAACGAAAAAAACGTTGGTGTTTCTTCAACTGAAAGTGTTTATGGTAATGAACATACGCTGACTTTTGACCCATTCGTGTCTAATGGTCTCGCAGAAGATTCATTGCCAACCATGCTCACGCCGTTCATTGATTCTGCTCGTGGTGGGGTTGAATACTTGGGCCAGTTGATCGCTAAATATGGTTCGCCAGAAGGTAACGGTGTTTTGTTCAATGATAAAGATGATGTGTGGTACATGGAGATCGTCACTGGTCACCACTGGGTTGCACAACGGATTCCGGATGATGCTTACGCGGTGGCTGCCAACCAAGTTGCGATTCAATGGGTTGATTTTGATGATCCCGATAACTTTATGTGGTCTGATGGTATTCAAGAATTTGTTGCGGAACACCATTTGAACCCTGACAAGGAAGGTTTTAACTTCCGTCATATCTTCGGTACTGATAATGAAAAAGACCGGCATTATAATACTCCCCGGGTCTGGTACGGCCAACGTTATTTCAATCCAGAGATCGAACAAGATCCACAGTCGAGTGAGCTACCGTTCATTTGTCACGCAGCCAAGAAGATTTCAGTTGCCGACGTTGAATTTGTACTGGGTTCTCATTATAACGAAACGAAGTACGATCCCTTCTTGAATACACCAGAAGCTAAAAAGTTTCGGCCAATTTCAATGAATCGGACGCAGAATTCACACGTTATGCAAGTGCGGAATGACGTACCAGCAGAACAAAGCGCGATTATGTGGATGACATTTGGGGTACCAGCTTTTGCGCCATACCTCCCATTCCATGCGAACGTTTCTGAAACTGATCCTAGTTTTGCGAACACACCACTAAAACATGATATGAATAGTGCTTACTGGCTCTACCGGACACTATCAATGATTGTTGAATCACACTATGCTGATTTCGTTCAGGATGATATTGATTATTTGAAAGAATGTCGAATCGAACTGGGTCAATTTGTGGCTGCGACCGATGAACAAGCGGCGAAGTTATCTGGTGACGAGTTAACGGCTTTCTTGACTGAACAAGATAAAGTAATGGTCGCAAAGATGCGTGATAAAGCCCAAGCTTTGATTGGTCAATTAGTCACCAAAGGTTTAACGCTCTCGAAACTAACCTATAATGTTGATATCAATCTTTAAACTTTCGTTATGACGGTATCAGCGTGTATAATTAGGTTATTAAGAGGACAAGGAGCTGATGGCAAATGGATGAAAATGTCTTATTTAATCCTGGTGACGCAATTTCAGAATCGCATGACTACAATGAAGCGCTCCGTAGTGCGGATATTTATAATGCGCGTCACGGACGTAAGCGCGGACTCATGATTGCGCGGCCGCTAGAACAGGATCACGGTTATTCGGTTTTTTACGCGGATGACTTACTGACAGCCGATACGCCAAGACCAGAAGCACGTCAATATCACGTTGAAAAGCGTATTCCAAAAGAATAGTTCAATCATCCCATGATCAGTAAAAAGGGTCATGGGATTTTTTATTTTCTAAACAGTAACCCATGATGTTGATATTGGGTTACTGTTGTTTTATAATAGCGTTTAAATTGATTAACAGGGGTGCGATGATGACGAATCGACAGACGATTAAACACCTGACCCAGACGGCGATGGTGACCGCTTTGATTATTGTATTAGGTTTCTTTCCGGGAATTCCAGTGGGCTTTATTCCCGTCCCGATTGTGTTGCAGAATATGGGCATCTTTTTAGCCGCCGAGTTACTTGGCCGCAAATATGGGACGATCGCAGTTGGATTGTTCTTAGGATTAGTGGCACTGGGACTACCCCTATTATCTGGGGGGCGTGGGGGTGCCGCGATTTTTCTCGGGCCAACGGGTGGCTATCTCGTTGCTTGGTTGCTGGCACCAATGCTGATTGGAACGTTGATCAAAATAACTCGGGCGATGACAAGTGGTTATTGGTGGCTAGAAGTTGGCATTGTCTGGTTGGCTGGTATCTTATTTGTTGATGTAATCGGTGCTAGTTGGCTAGCTGTTCAGTCTCATATGACTTTGACGGCCGCCTTGCTGTCGAACGTGGCCTTTCTTCCTGGTGACATCATTAAAGGGACTTTGGCCGTATTTATTGCCCGGCGTGTGCGGGCCATCGTTGATTTTGGATTGCCAGCTTAGTAAATAGCTAATGTGATTGGCAGGTCAGGAGGTCATAATGACAACTAAAGAACAAGTCTTAACAATTTTATTGCGTCATCATGGTGAGTGGCAATCGGGGGACCAGCTTGCCCAATCAGTTGGCTGTAGTCGTGAGAGCATTTGGAAGGCAATCAATGCTTTGAGAAAGCAAGGACACCAGATTGAGAGTCGTAAAAACCGGGGCTACTGTTATCTGGGAAGTCGTAATTTGGATGCCAAAGCCATTCAAATCTATGGGCAACGTCAATTTACGGGGTCCCTTGAAGTGGTCGCCCAGACGCCGTCCACTCAGATTCTAGCTAAGAGCTTTTTAAGTCATCATCAGCCACAGTTTGCCGCCTTCTTCGCGGACGAACAGACGGCTGGCTATGGCCGTTTGGGCCGGGACTTCTATTCACCGGCCAAAACTGGACTGTATTTTAGCTTGGTTGTTCCTAATCCCACGAATGCATTGGTCAATGTGGGTTTACTGACAACTGGTGTCGCGGTGAGTGTCTTGAATGTTTTACAGCAATTTTATCCTAATAAGAACTTTGGGTTGAAATGGGTCAATGATATTTATCTTGATCAGTATAAGGTCGGGGGCATTATCACGGAAGCAAGTTTGGAATTAGAATCGACTTCTGCAACGGCCTTTATTGTCGGTGTGGGGCTCAATTTAACGACCACCGATTTTCCACGGGAATTGCAAGCCCGTGCCCAAGCGGTCGACCCGAGCATGTCAGTGGATCGCAATCGGTTAGCAGCGGCCTTATTATCAGCACTAGTAGCGCTATCAAAACGCTACGCTACGGCCGACTTTTTGCCAGCATATCGGGCTAAATCATTAGTGTTGGGTCAACAAGTGACACTTCAAGTGGGCGATTCCGTGGTGAATGGGGTGGCTGAAGATATCGATGAACATGGTGGCTTAGTGGTCCGCATGTTGACCGGGGAGCGGCGGACATTTACGAGTGGTGAAGTGATCAGGGTAGGGTTACCAGTATGACTGAGTGGGTACCAGTGATTTACGGCATCGGTTTAGACGCTGCCGGTCGGTGCCAACATTATCACCTTGAAACTGATATCGCGGCATTGTGGTGTCGGCGATGTCAACACTATTACGCGTGTTACCGGTGCCATGATACGTTGTGCCAGCATACTTTTGTGGCCAGCGCTCCGACGGATTTAGCCGTGATGTGTGGTGCTTGTCGTTATCGAATGACGGTTGATCGGTATCATGAGGGGCAATGCCCGCACTGTCACCGGCCATTTAACCCGCGGTGTCGGTTGCATGACAAGGTTTACTTTCTAATCGATGAGAGAGAAGTACAGTCCAAGTGTCAGTAAAAGTGAGGATGGTGCTAGTTTATTCAATCTAATTTAATATTAATAAAAGTCTTGACATAATCTAACCAAAAACTCATAATGTGAAATATCATGAGAGATGAGTATCAATGGTGAGCTGGTAACAGAGAGTCGTCAAGTGCTGAAAGATGACCCAGCAAGCGTTGAGAAGATGGTCTTTCCTAATGAACGATCGGTGAGCAGTGATGTTAAGTGGTCGCGGTTAATGCCCGTTAGCGCAGCAGTTAGTTCTGCATGAGTTGGTGTCCAAATGGGTGCTATTAAGGTGGTACCGCGGCGAAAGTCGTCCTTGTTATAAGTTATAACAGGGACGACTTTTTGTCATGTAAAAAAGTGAGAAACGGGGTATGGAAGATGAGAAGAAATACAAAGTGGTTGTTAGCTTTAGGTGGCATTATTGTTGTTTTGGTGGCTATCGTGGGGTTCAGCCGTGCCAGTAGTTCACAAGCAAGTCAGGGTAAGTTGACAACGGTCAAGATTGGGGTTGCTCCGGGGCCTTATGGTGATATGGCGACTAAAGTTATCGGCCCATTACTTGAGAAAAAGGGGTATAAAGTTGTTACAAAGGAATTCAACGACTACGTTCAACCGAATAAGGCACTGAATTCTGGGGAAATTGATGCTAATTTATTTCAACATACGTTGTATCTGAAGACCTTCGCTAAAGCTAATCACTTGAAGTTATCGGCCATTGGCGAGACGCCCACGCTGGGGATGGGGATTTACTCGAAGAAGATCACGGCACTATCAGATTTGAAGTCCGGTGATACAGTCTCGCTACCGAATGATCCGTCCAACTTAGCTCGAGCACTACAACTCTTAGCGGCGCAAAAACTAATTACTTTGAAGAAAAATATCAACGTCGCAACGGCTAGTACGGCGGATATTGTGACTAATCCGCACCAGTTGAAGATCAAGACCTTGGATGCAGCCCAGTTACCACAGTCGATGAGTAACGTGACGATTGCTTTGATTCCCGGTAATTATTCCTGGAATGCTAAGTTGAAACCATCGAAAGCGCTGGCACTTGAAAAGCTCAAGGAAGATTACAAAGAAGTCTTTGTTGTCAAGACGAGTCAACGCAATTCTAAGTTCGGCAAAGCTGTCAAAGCGGTTCTCAAAAGTGCTGCTTTTAAGCAGGCGATTGCAAAGTCGGAATTTAAGGATTTCGATAAACCAGCTTCATGGCAATAGGAGGTCAAGGGCATGAGTCAGATTGAATTAAAACATATTGATGTGACGTTTCAGCAGAAGAAGCGGACGGTGCACGCTGTTAAGGATGTCTCACTAACCATCGAGAAAGGTGAAATCTTTGGAATCGTGGGGTTGTCGGGGGCAGGTAAGTCAACTTTAGTCCGAACAATCAATTATTTGCAGGCACCGAGTCAGGGACAAGTGATCGTAGATGGTCATGATTTGACCAAAGCTAATGCGCGTCAGATTGCGTCCGTGCGGCGTAAAATTGGCTTCATCTTTCAAAATTTCAACCTGATCGGTAATCGAACGGTTGCACAGAACCTGGCGTTTGCCCTGACAGCGGGCGGCTATCCTGAAAAAGCGCAGCCTGCGCGTATTCAAGATTTGCTAACGTTAGTGGGACTTGCAGATCGTCAAGACAATTACCCGGCACAGTTGTCTGGCGGTCAAAAACAACGCGTTGGTATTGCACGGGCGCTCGCCAATGATCCGGATGTCTTATTGTGTGATGAAGCGACCAGTGCGTTAGATGTTGAAACAGCCGAAGAAATCATTCAGATTCTGAAAGACATCAACCGGCGACTTCATATTACGATCGTCTTTATTACCCATCAATTGGAAGTGGCCAGAAGCTTGTTTGACCGGGTCGCTGTCATGGAGGCGGGCCAATTAGTGGAGCAATCGAGCACGTATGACCTGTTCGCAGCGCCCCAGTCCGATATGGGGCAACGGCTTGTCAACCGGTTCCTAGATACACAACTGCCGACAAGAGTCGCTGCACAGCTCGCACGCGCAGATGGTCAGTTATTAGCATTACGTTATCGTGGTAGTGATTCACTAACCCCGATTATTACTGAAATCGCCAAGGCAACGGATATTGATATTAACATTATTCAGGGACGGATCGAGTTTATTCAAGAACGGGCCATTGGGGTATTAGCCGTTTATTTGACGGGTACCACTCAGGCCGTTAAGCAAGCGATTGCGCTATTTCAGCGACGCGTCGATTATGTGGAGGAGGTGCAAGTAAATGAATGAAACTTGGACTATATTACAGCAAAATCTCGGAACAGCATTGTGGGACACGGCTAAAATGGTCTTTATCTCAGGCTTTATCGGAATCGTCTTTGGTACCATTATTGGATTAGGACTGTATTACTATTCTAATCCGCTATTTGCCTCGCACCCGCTTATCAACAGTGTGGCCGGTTTTATTATTAACGCGATCCGCTCGCTGCCATTTTTGATTTTAATGGTTGTCTTGATTCCGTTCGCCAAATTAGTGGCTGGTGATCCCTATACACCACTTGGTGGCGCAGTATCATTGTCGGTAGCCGCTATTCCATTCTTTGCCCGGCTAGCCGAAGGGGCCTTTGCCGAAATCGATGCGGGCGTTGTTGAAGCAGCACGCTCAACTGGTGCGAGCTTCTGGCTGACTTTTCAGGAAGTCCTATTTCCCGAAGCATTGCCGGCACTCATCCGTGGCGTTGTTTTGACCTTGATCAGTTTGCTAGGCTATTCGGCCATGGTCGGAACGATTGGTGCTGGTGGAATTGGGGACTTAGCGATTCAATACGGCTATAACCGTTATAATACCGGTGTATTAGTCAGTGTGATTGTCATTTTAATTGTGATTGTGCAAATTGTTCAGTGGTGCGGTGATCGACTTGCGGATCATTACACGCGTTCATAGTCAGGAAAGGAAGCATAAACATGAAGTATACGGTATTAGGTGCGGGAGCCATGGGATTACGTTATGGTGTTTTATTACAAGCAGCTGGCTATCAAGTTGATTTTGTCGATACTTGGGATCAGCAGGTCCAAACAATTCAACAGCAGGGTGGTGTCTATGTTGCTCGTGATGGTCAAAACCGCCACTTGGTTCCGATTCGAATCAGCACTCCTGAGAATTACCATGGTCAACCGGATGTTCTGATTATTTTCACCAAACAAATGGGGTTGACAGAGATTTTGTCACGATCAGCACACTTCTTCAATGACCAGCAATACGTGGTTACCGCTATGAATGGTATGGGCCACATTGAAAAAATCAATCAATACTTCAAGCCTGAGAAGGTGTTGGGCGGGACGGCCTTGATTGGGACGGTCTTAAAGCAAGCTGGTGATGTCGACTTTATCGGGGCGGCAAACGCTGGTTCAATGAATATTGCAAATCAAACGGAACAACCTGACGAAATGACCCATCAAATCGTTGCCGAATTTACTAAAGCACACCTGAATCCGACTTTGACGACGAACTTTTTAGGTACCTTATTGGCAAAGGTGATTTTTAATTCCGTTATCAACACGTTGTGCACGATGTTCCAGATTCAAATGGGCGAGTTTATTCAGTCGCCAGTAGCTCAAAAGTTAGGCCGGCAACTGATTGATGAAGCGTTTGACGTTTGTGAACGGGCCGGGATCACGTTACTGAATACTCGAGAAGAAGAGTGGCAGACGATTGAATACGTTAGTCGAGAGACGAATCCGTTGCACTTTCCGTCAATGTATCAAGATATAACAAAACACCGACTCACTGAAGTTGATTATATCAATGGTTATCTCTATGATTTAGGGGTGCAATACCACTATGAAGCTAAGACCCATGATTTTTTGCGGAATCTTGTTCACTTAGCCGAATTTGCTGGGACGTTTGATATTACGAGCCTGAAACCATTGACAGAAGGGAAGCACTAATTTTGAAATTTGAAGAGTCCAAAATTTTGCAGCAATTACCAAAACAGTTTTTTGCGAATCTGGTCAAAAAGGTCAATGCCAAAGCGGCGGCCGGTGCGGATGTGATTAATTTAGGTCAAGGCAATCCTGACCAACCAACCCCTGAGTTTGTTGTTAAAGCAATGCAGACTGCAACTGCCAATCCCGCGGATCACAAGTATTCGTTGTTTCGAGGTTTGCCGCGATTCAAACAAGCCGCGGCTGATTTTTACGAACGCGAGTACGGTGTGAAATTAGACCCGGAGACTGAGATTGCGGTTTTGGGTGGCAGTAAGATTGGGTTGGTCGAGTTACCCTTTGCCTTACTAAATCCGGGCGATACAATGATTTTACCTGACCCCGGTTACCCAGACTATTTATCTGGTATTACGTTGGCACAGGTGAAGTTGGCTTTACTACGGTTAACAGCGGACAATCATTTCTTACCGGATTATCAGCAGGTTGATCCACAAGTGGCTGCGGCGGCCAAGCTGTTGTACCTGAATTACCCGAATAATCCCACTGGTGCTGTTGCAACGTCGCAGTTTTTTCAAGACACGGTGGATTTTGCAAATGAACATCAGATTGGTATCGTTCATGACTTTGCTTATGGTGCAATTGGGTTCGATGGTCAGCGACCAGTGAGCTTCCTACAGACACCGGGGGCTAAAGACGTTGGAATTGAGATGTACACGTTATCTAAGTCCTTTAACATGGCAGGTTGGCGCGTTGGTTTTGCCGCTGGTAATGCTGACATGATTGAAGCCTTAAATTTGATTCAGGATCATCTGTTTGTCAGCGTCTTTCCGGCCATTCAAGATGCAGCGATTGCAGCCTTGAACAGTGACCAACAGACGGTCCACGAACTGGTTAGACTGTATGAACGACGCCGTAATCAGTTCTTTACGGCAGCCCGCAAGATTGGGTGGGAGCCCTACCCATCAGGGGGCTCATTTTACGCTTGGATGCCAGTCCCTGAAGGGTATACCAGTGAAGCATTTGCCGATTTGCTGTTGGATAAAGCGGCGGTTGCGGTGGCGCCAGGCAACGGCTTTGGCGCGGGTGGCGAAGGCTATGTGCGCGTTGGCCTCTTGATTGATGAACCCCGCTTCACGGAAGCCTGTCAGCGAATTGCAAAACTGCACTTATTCGATCGTTAGGATGACCTCTTAGCATTAATGATGACAGTCAGTTACTTGCTTAGCATAATTCATGCAACGGGGGCGCAACTCGTTCTTGATTGCTTGGAAATATTGAGCTGTAATAACGGTATCAAAATAACGCAACTGGCATGTGAATGCCAGTTGCGTTATTTTGATTCGAGGTATTGAATTATTATAAATTACCGGTGCTCTTTAACCGCTTCTCTAACAGGTACGCGTCCATGTACCCAAAGGATAATTCAACGACCTGATCGAGTTCGATCATCGTGCCAACATGATTAATTTGATTATCATCATCCACGTTATAGAAGATGAAGTGCCCGTTCGTTAACGTTCCCGGATAGCCAGTCATTGCTGGCAACATGGGGTTTTCTGTCGTGATGTGAACGAGGTTATTGAAAGTTGCGGCTTGTCGCAAAATTGAATCAAAAAGATCAGTTGTGGCGTCAAATAACCGTTCGTCGTTTAAGACGGGTTGAACATTTAACTCATACTGGCGATTTAATTCAATAAAGCCACGCATCGTTTGTAAATAGTCGGACTGGGTTGTCACCGATTCAATTAGTGAACGGCGACAAAGAGTGTAGCCCCCAAATTGGCCCGTCATATCGATCAGATTGAGCAGGACACTATCAGCGTTCAATGCGTTAATGAAGCCAACAAAGAACATGTCAGACCCGTCCGCTGACCGAATTGCAATCAGTTGGTGCTCATTTAAGGCGTTGTTTAAATTATGATCAACGTCGTCAAACTCGCTAACTTTGATGGTTGCTCGATGCGTATGGATGGTCTTGACAAAGGCGCTTTCCAATAAGAGCTCATTGCCGCAGAACTCTAAGATCTGAATAGCAGCCAATGGAATTTCCTGTTGCCCGTTGTTTTTAAAGTTAAATTTGTCAAAAGTTTTAAAGGTAATCGTTTGGTCAGTGACTTGTTGGACCTGACCTTCTAAATAATTTTCGTTGTCTTCGAGGACTAGTAGCACAACTTGATGATCGGTTTGGGCTTGGGTGACTAACTGTGTTAGGACTGGCCGTTGATCGTCTAAAGCTACGGTTGGTTGTGGCACACTGTTCAAACCTTCAGTAGTTGCATTTTCAAGGCGAAAGGCCATGTTATCAAGGTCTTCACTCATCATTTCAACTTCATCAATGACGTCGTAGCGCATGAAGACGGCGCCGTCCTGGAGCCCAGCATCATCGTAAGTATTCACGACAACGCCATCAGGTGCCAGACGGTCGATGTAGCCGGTGTAAACCACTTCGCTATTGGCTTGATATAGGTTGATGAGGTGAACCTGTTGTGCGGCTAATTGTAAATTCTCAATAATTGAACTCATCGTGTCTAACCCCCTTAGTTAATGTTCCCTCATCATAGCACTTTTTGAGGTGAAGACGCCATTATAAGTCATTATTCAGCTGGTTTGGTAAGTGTGTTATGACTAGGTAAGTAAACGGATGCTCACGTGCTATTCAGGTCGCTCATCTCATTAGAAGGGCCTTGTTCTGCAAATTTAAAACCGTTTTCGCTTGCACCCGGACGCTGTCACCGGCATTGAGTGCGGCTGTTTGGTATGTGTGCAACACAACACGGTGCTGGTCATCGCTACATAAAAAATAGTGTTCCGATGATGCGTTCACAGCTAGTGATCTTAAAGTGCAATTCGATATTCAAATGATGATTGCCAAAATAAACGCATACGGTTTTTTTAAAACACAACAAATGTAAGGGCTTTCTTTACTTGTGAAATAGGAGTATCGGTCAATAAGTATCTATTGATAATAGGTAAATATTTAATAAAAAATGTTATTTTCGGTGCTATTAACGAGGTTTATCGTTATAATGTAGTCTGCGGTTTATCTTGACCGTAAATCTGTCATGACCTTTCAAGAGGCGCTTGATCGTGTTGCGACATACATTTAAGGAGTGCACTATGTTTACGATGTTTAAGACGATTGGCGATCAGTTCGCCAATTTCAAGATTATTCGGCGAATGGCGAAGTATGATGATCGGGCCACATACCAAAGCCATTACCTTGGGTTAGCGTGGGAATTTCTAAACCCACTGATTCAAATCGGAATTTATTACTTAGTATTCGGGGTCGCGTTAAAACGTGGCGATCCGATGCCAGGAATCCCGTATTTACCATGGATGGTTGTCGGGATTGCACCATGGTTATACATGAACAAAACGACGCTGGACGCGTCTTCTAGCATTTATCGTCAGGTTGGGTTAGTTTCAAAGATGAAATTCCCAGTCAACGTATTACCGTCAATTAAAATTTATGGTAACTTATATAGTTTCTGGACGATGATTGCTTTTGGAATCTTCCTGATGTTCGTTAATGGCATTTGGCCCTCAGTTTCTTGGATTCAATTTATCTACTACTTTGGTTGTATGATCGTATTAATGTATTCACTTGGGATTTTTAATGCCACGGTCAGTGTTCTGATTCGTGACTGGCATATCACGCTTCAATCCGTATTGCGGATGCTGTTCTATATGAGTGGGGTGCTATTTAACTTTACAACGTCTAACTTCCCCGCAGTTTTTGTGCGCCTACTAGAACTAAATCCGTTCTACTACGTGCTCAACGGAATGCGGGAATCGTTGCTTAATCGTGGTTGGATCTGGCAACAGCCTAATATCACGTTGACGATTGTCTTTTGGCTCTTCAATCTCGTTGTGATTCTGACTGGAACGTATCTCTATAACAAGTTCCGTTCGAACTTTGTGGATTTGATTTAGGAGGCGGAACTGATGGAAAATCAATATAAGGTTGAATTGCATAATGTCACTAAAGAATATGATTTATATCGTAGTAACAACGATAAGTTAAAACACTTTTTTAACATTGGTAATGTTGATGTCCCGCGGTTTTGGTCGCTAAAAGGGGTCAGCTTAAACGTTAAACCAGGTGAAGCGTTGGGTATTATCGGAATCAACGGTTCTGGTAAGTCAACGATTTCGAATATCATTTCGGGAATCATTCCTCAAACGACTGGGACAGTGGATGTGCACGGTGATACGTCCATTATTTCAATCGGAGCCGGCTTAAAGTGGAATTTGACCGGTGATGAAAACATTCGGTTGAAAGGACTCATGCAAGGGTTGAGTATTAAAGAGATCCAAGCGGTTCGTGATGATATTGTTGATTTCGCGGATATTGGTGATTTTATTGGTCAACCAGTTAAGGACTATTCGACCGGGATGCGGTCACGATTGGGATTTGCGATTGCGGTGCATATCAATCCCGACATCATGATTATTGATGAAGCACTATCGGTTGGTGATGACACCTTCTATCAAAAATGTGTGGATAAGATTATGGAATTCAAGAAGCAAGGGAAGACTATTATCTTTGTCAGCCATAATTTACGGCAAGTAGAATTGCTTTGTGACCGGGTCGCTTGGATGCACTTTGGGGATCTTTTAGAAGTCGGCGAGACCAAGGAAACTGTTGATCATTACCGGAAATTTTCTAAGGATTTCAAAGCGCAAACGGCGGCTTATCGTAAGAAGTATCAGGTCGGTAAGAAGAAGGAACAAGCGGACTTTGACATTGTCGCTTATGAACGACAATTAGTCGAAGAAAAGGCTAAGGATAGCGATAAGAGTAAGCAGGCAGTTAGCCGTCAAGTTCATCGGACGCTATACAAGCAAATCTTGCCAGAAAAGATGACGATTGCCACCAAGCTCGTCATGTTAGTGGCAATTGTCCTGTTCGTCTTCTTTGCGTTAGTGAATGTTTCAGGTCACTCGGTTACTTCGGCGATTGAGAATCCGACAGTACTGTTACATCCAGTCAATCATTATATTAAAAGTCAGTCAGTCTTATTCAATAGTAAGTGACGGCGGCTGGTTAGTGGTTGCATTAAATTAACATTAATATCGATGGGTGATTGCGATGGCAATCACCCATTTTTTGTGTGCATTCAAGACGGCTTTGGTTGGAATAAAGTACAATACAACGTCGCACATTATTCGGACTGGGGGCCGCTGATGCTTTTATTCGAGGGGACGAGCTTGGGCTGACCGTACTACCGATTTGAAAGGAAAATGTCTAAACTTCAATGCACAATTTATGAGTTGGTTTCGGGTTAAATTAAGCTTGATTTTTTGTAATGCTTCAGCAATCTAGTTATATTCGTTATAAGCATTAGATTATTTTCCGCCTGGAATACCATTTGGTGGGTTATCTTAATACTAGAGCATAAAGGGGGTCATATCATGGATACGCCACTATTCTTAAATGTTGTCGCCTATGTGCTATTAATATTGGTATTACAATATATCAAATTCAAATTTCCAGACAGTACCTTTATCCGTTTCTTTCAAAAATACGGGTGGTGGTTAATTGGGCTATGTTTTGTCGCAATATTGGTGATTTTGGCCGCACCGCAATTTCAGAACCCCTTTAATGCGTTAGATGTACCGGCTATTGGGGTCATGTTAGTATTCGGGTACTTCTTTATTAAGGATAAAAAATCGAAACATAAGTGATGATTAAATGAGATAGCACCTCGAACGATGATGTCGTCCTGAGAGGTGCTATTTTTTTGCCTAAAAATCGATTTGAGAAGCACTGATGTTTAGCCGTTTTAATCTAGCATTAAACGTGAACTGGGTTATTCGGTAACGGAGGGGCATAATTAAAAAATCAGTTTGGAACCTTGCAATATATCTAAAAGATATATATACTTAACAGCGCGAAGGATTGGTGAATTTAATGTATGAATTGTTTATTTTAGGACAGTTGATGGATCATCCGATGACGGGCTACCAGTTGCGTAAAGCGCTGGTAAACGTAGTTGGTTCAGAATTAACCATTAGTTTTGGTGCGTTGTACCCGTTGCTAGATAAGTTAGCCGCGGCTGAAGAATTAACACTGGCGTTTAAGCGGACCACTAATAAACGGCCACAAAAGTTAGCCACGATAACAGCGGCTGGTCGCACGCAATTTTGGCAGTTAGTTATGACGCCAGTCGCGCTCAATAAGCAAACGCAGTTAACGTTTCAAATAAAGCTGAATTTTTTACATTTATTAAGTTGTGATCAGCAGCAAGTAATCTTGTTGGATTTTCAGCAATTTGCACGGGGACAGGTCGCACGCTTAACGGCGCAGCACAAACGGGTGATGACGAATACCCACATGCTTGCCGCTGATATTCAAGATGCGTTGATGGTCAATGAGTTACAACGGGTACGAGCCCAAGCACAATTAGACTGGCTTGACCGCCAGTTGCGCAATGGAGGGGAAGTTAAGGGATGAAAACAATGTCGTTTGCGACTGATCCACAAATTCAAAAGCATCGCTGGTGGATACTGGTTGCGGTATGTTTATTTACGTTCATGTCAACGTTAGATGGGAGTATTGTGAACATTGCCTTGCCAGTCATGAGTAAGGATTTAGCGATTCCAATGAATCAGGCGGAATGGGTCGTCTCAATTTATTTGATTGTGATTTGTGCGTTATTGTTATTATTTGGTAAATTAGGTGATATTTACGGTAAGATTCGGGTGTTTAAAATCGGGTCCTTACTATTCATTATTGGCTCATTATTGTCAGGATTCAGTGTGGGGTTGCCATTTCTACTAATTGCACGCAGTATTCAAGCAGTCGGAGCGGCAATGACGATGAGTACGAACAACGGGATTATTACCGAAGTTTTCCCGTTTAAGGAACGGGGCCGGGCGCTAGGTATGATTGGCTCATTCGTTGCATTGGGGAGTATTGCTGGCCCCGGTATCGGTGGTTTGATCCTAGCTCATTTGAGCTGGGGCTATATTTTCTGGATCAACGTTCCGGTGGGAATCTTGGCGATGATTTTAGGTGCAATGATTTTGCCAAAAGACGTTACGACGACGCAACAACCATTGGATAAGACCGGGGCGGGGCTATTTGCCGTACTCATGGTTGCACTATTTGCAGGTGTGTTTATCGGGCAACAGATTGGGTTCTTGCAGCCGGTTATCTTAGCCTTGTTTGCAGTGGCAATTGTGACGCTGATTATTTTTGTTCGCGTCGAGTTGCGCCATGAAAATCCGCTGCTAGCGCTACAATTATTTAAGAATGCCCGTTTTAGCATTAGTGTCTTATGTGCGTTATTAATTTTTATTGCGAACTTTTTCTTTAACGTGATTGCCCCGTTTTATTTAGAAAATGCTCGGGGGCTAGCGGCAAACTATGCGGGCTACGCCTTGATGGTATTCCCAATCGTACAAGTGGTGGTCGCCCCGATTGCTGGGACGATTTCTGACAAGATCGGACCGGAATTGTTAACGTTCGTGGGATTGGTCCTGATTTCAATCAGTCAAGTGGGTTACATGGTTGTGGGGCTAGCAACACCACTTTGGTTCTTCTTATTATTCGTCGGATTAGTTGGATTTGGCAATGGTATCTTCATGGCACCTAATAATTCGATCGTGATGAGTTCAGTGGCGGTCAAGGACTTGGGCGTTGCTGGCGGGATTAACGCGTTGGCACGTGAATTAGGCATGATTGTTGGAATTTCGGTTGCCACGACCGTACTATATTCGGCAATGAGTCAATCAGCGGGGTATAAGGTTACGTCATACCTGCCAGCTCACCCGGAGATCTTTATTGATGGTATGCACATTGCGTTCATGGTCTCGTTAGGGATTTGTTTAGTTGCGACGGTCATTACTGGCGGGCGGTTACTAAAACATCGACGCACGGCACCTGCCAAGTAAACATTAGCAAATCAAAAAACGTGTTGCGAGAAATCTGAGATGATTTCTTGCGACACGTTTTTATATTCTTGCATCCTTGATGTTGCTGAAAGGGGGTCTGGTTAAATCAGACTTGTTTTAAAGATCCAGGGCATAAGCTCACTGAAAAAAACTCGGATTAGCGCCGTTATGACGCCAAACTCGTCGTTTAATTCCCTAGTTAGGCTAATCCTCAGTCTTCTCCCGTCTGATTTATGCCCGCTTGTGATACTGAGCATTGATAGAAATGTGCCATGCGACTGCTTTCTCGAACGCACTGAAACCTGTGCATATTACGCCCATGATTCCGATTATCGGAATCGTTGTTGCTTATCTAGCAGTTGCGCTAACTGACCACGAAATTCATCGCTATGGTGTTGAATGTTCGTCAAGTCGTGACTCATTTGAACGGTGTAGTCAGCGACTTCGCCGTGTTCGCCTTGATCGAGTCCGAGTTCTTCCTCTTGTTCGTCAACGCGCATTCTGATGACTCGTTTCAATAGTACGATAATGACGATGCAAACGATGGTAGTAAAGCCAATGGTAAAGATCGTTGCTAATAGCTGTAATCCGAATAATTTAAAGCCGCCACCATAGAAAAGACCGTTTAGAGAAATTGTGTTATTAACGGCTTTGCTAGCGAATAGCCCAGTCATGATACTGCCGACCATGCCGGAAACACCGTGGCATCCAAAGGCATCGAGTGCATCATCGATACCTAAGCGTGGTTTGATGAACGTAATGAAGCCGTAACTAGTTAATGTGGCGATAAGGCCAATCCAAAAGGCACCAGAAATGGTGACGTAGCCACAAGCAGGTGTAATCGCAACGAGACCACAAAGGGTACCGGTGCAGACACCGACTAGGGTTGGTTTGCCCTTGGTTAGCATATCAACGACCATCCACGTCATCATGGAAGTGGCGGTGGCAACGGTCGTGGTTAAGAAGGCTTGGATGGCGATGTCGTTCATGGCAAGCGCCGAACCGGCATTGAAACCGTACCAGCCGATCCATAAAATAGCGGTCCCCAGCAATACCCATAAGATGTTATAGTGCTGGGTCATATCCTTGCCATACTTGTGGCGGGCACCTAAGAATGCTGATAAGACTAAAGCGGTGATACCGGCATTGATGTGGACGACGGTACCACCAGCGAAATCGATGACGCCAAGTTTAGCTAATAAACCGTTATCCCAAACCATATGAACCATTGGATAGTAGATGAGGAGTGACCAGAAGATGATGAAGGTTAATAAGAATTTAAAACGGATACGGCCGACCACTGCGCCAACAAATAGTGCTGGCGTGATAATGGCAAACATCATTTGAAAGATGAGATATAAACCGTTGGGAATCTTTGTCGCGGTAAGCGCGGTCAAGTCCACACCATGCAACCAAGTGGCTTTGAGATTACCGACAAAGCCACCTAAATCACCGGAAAAAGATAGTGAATAACCGAATGCGAGCCATAACAAGATTGCTAAGCCACAAATCATGAAGACGGATAACATGGTGTTAACGACATTCCGTTTGGAAACTAAGCCACCGTAGAAAAATGCTAATCCGGGCGTCATGAATAATACCAATATACTAGATAACACTAAAAACGTTGAATTTGCAGCGTTCATACTCCCAACCCCTATCCATACCATTTGATGTTAGAAATTATAACATTGATTATTGAGTGACGCACTCTTTTTTTGTGTTTAGGTTAAATATTAAACTTACAAACGGGCTTTGGTGTCATTATGGAACTGCTGATGTCAGGTTTTGTGACGCAAAACTATTGAAAACATGAGTGGACTCCTTGTAAATTCTTAGCAAAATCCGGTCAAGGTTGCTTGTTGGCAGAAATGTAGGAAGTGACTTCCAAGAGTGGTCGCGATTAGTTCGGTAATGAAAATAATTAGGCAATGGGGGGCAAGTGATTAATTATCTTAAACTAATTAGGGGAATTGGTAACTATAGTGCGTGCTATTGCTTAAGAAAATGATGATATGAAAGGTGAGGCGCTTTCAGCAATTGACCATTACTAACTAGAGCAGTAAGGTTATCACCACATAAATTAAAAGACGATGAGATTATTACATAACGTCTTAATAATTAAAACGGGGGTTCAGCTTATGCGAAAATATGCGATTATTGGGGTCGGCCACGTTGGGGCGACCATTGCTTATACATTAGTTTGTAAAGGAATTGCGGATGAATTAGTCTTGATTGATACTAATGCGGCTAAAGCTCGCGCAGAGCAATTAGATTTACAAGACGCTCAAGCCCGTTTAGATAGTCGAACGATTATTAAAATCAATGACTATCATGAATTAGACGACACGGATATTTTATTTGTTACTAGTGGCAACATTCACGCGTTAGACCATGCTTCCGGTAACCGATGGGCTGAATTTGAATATACGAAGCAAATCGTTCAAGATATCGCTCCGAAAGTTAAAGCAACCAAATTTAATGGCGTGGTCATCGATACAATGAATCCGTGCGACGCAATTACTCACTATTTCCAACGCGCAACGGGATTATCACGCCAACAGGTCTTTGGGACTGGGACTTTCTTGGATACGGCGCGCATGCAAAAGGTTGTCGCAGAAGCCTTCGACTGTGATCCAAAAAACATTAGCGGGTATGTTTACGGTGAACACGGCGAATCACAATTCAGCGCGTGGTCAACGGTTCAGGTTAACGGTATTCCAATTACATCCTTAGTTGATAAGTATGATTTGGACTTAGATGCATTTGAGGCAGCTGCACGCCATGGTGGCTGGGCGGTTCATTCTGGTAAGGGGTATACCAGTTTTGCCATTGCTACTTGCGCGGTTAAATTAAGTGAAGCGGTCTTTGCAAATGCTCGCTTAGCATGCCCGGTCTCTGCGTATAGTGAGACCTTTGGGACGTATGTTGGTCAGCCAGCAATCATTGGCAAAGATGGGGTCGAGAGTGTGACGACGCTTGCTCTGACTGCTGATGAACAAGCTAAGTTCCGTAATTCAGCGGACACAATTATCGAGAAATTCCACGCCTTTGATGACGTCTTAAGCGATCAATCAGTAAAAAAACGTCAACAAGCCTAAAAAGTGACGGTTGTTAATTGTCTTGTTTGGCAAACTTCTACCAAAATGTTAAAATTTTACTAAGCAGAACGTTGACTGCATTAACTATATGGTGGGATGAATATGCGCCGACAATTAACAAACCGGCAACGGTGGTTCGTGATTGTAATCGCGACGATTCTGGGAGTAGGCTGTGCCTTGCTTGGTCAATGGGGCCAGTTCTTCGGAGTCATCGCAGCAACGTTTGCGCTAATGTTGTTAACCAGTGGCTGTTTGACTTTTTGTCATCGCCGCGGGTGGCAACCTGGAAGCGGCATGTTGCTAGCATTAGTCACGGCTACAGGGTATGTACTAGTTATTTTAGGAAGCTATGGTTATTTACTGCACAGCTAAGCGCAGCACTTTGATACGAGGAATTGACCGTATCAAAGTGCTTTTTGTCTGCAATCATTTTTAGCGTGCTAATTAAGTTATGTTTCAACAATGATTACGGCCATCGGTGCTCATACAAAAGGTCGCGACTCATCATCGCGGCCTTCCTGGGTGCGGTATTGATTGTAAACATCAAAGTGGGGTCACCGCACCCAAGGTATTAATGGCAGACCTAGTTGGATAGCTTTACCTAAAGCCTGCCAACAGGTAAGCGGTAACGCAGACGCACCGCCGCGCTATCGGCTGCACTAATACCGTTATAGCGATTATCAGCTAACATGACACTGTGGCGATCACGGCTGTGTTCCAAACCAATAGTATGTCCTAACTCGTGTTCAGCCACGTGGACTTGATCCGTATAAGAATAGTGGTAGCGTACAAAATTACGTGTTAACAAGTACACTTGCGCTTTTGTGTAATAACCATTGGTATAACCGGTCGAAAAAGTAATACCAGCTAAGCGATAATACTGCCCACTGGTGGCATTACTGGTCCCCAAAGTAATTTGATGATGAGCAGTGGTTCCCGGCACGAATTTAAAGTGACCAGTCGCATTCCAGGCTTGGATGGCCGCTTGATAGACGTGCCGCTCGTATGATGATGCTTGAATGACGTAGGTCACTTGAGCGTGTGGCCAACGACTCCGTGAATATGGTGTCGCAATCGATTTTGCGTTGGCAATTGGTGTCAGCCCAAGACCAAAAATCACGGTTAATGTGGTTAAACCTAACTTAGCACTGTACTTATTCTTCATTGTTGTAACCCTCTTTCCCCCAAAAACGAAGGTCGCCATCAATAATTGTATTTTAAAACGTTGTTGAGATAGGAGCCCCATCCTAGACTCAAATTTGACCTAGAATCGCATGGTTTGATCGCGATTAAAGTTAGTTAAATAGGTTATCGCGTGCTATGATGAGAATATCTTATGATGATGGAAGGAAATTGATATGACGATTAAACAGGCAATTGTTCAACAAGCCTTGACGTTAATAAAACCGCAAATGGTTGTTGGTTTTGGGGGTGGCTCGACGGTTGGTGAACTGGTCAAGGAGGCAGCCAATCATGTGAATGATATTACGGTCGTCACCCCATCACCGACGACCCGCCAACTTGCGACCGTTCTCGGGTATACCGTTGTAGATACTGCATATTGTGACCGCATCGATATTGCTTTTGACGGCTGCGATCAGTTAGATCATCACGGTAACGCGCTCAAAAGTGGCGGTGGAATCCATGCTAATGAGAAGATTATTGCCAGCTTGGCGGATGAATATTGGCTGTTAACGATGCAGGACCGGTTAGTCGATCAATTTGATATCAAGACGCCATTAGTCTTAGAAGTACTACCAGCGGCCTTATCGTTAGTCATGCGGACGGTGAGTGATCTTGGCGGTCAGGCAACCATTCGAACTGCTAATAATCGGGATGGCTTCACGTTAACCGATAGCGGCAATTTATTGATCGATTGTCATTTTCCAACGTATGCCAAACTTACGGACCTGAATGTTGAATTGGCAACTTTGGCTGGCGTTGTTGAAACGAGCTATTTTGATCATTTGGTGACGAATGCTTGGTTGGGCGATGCAACCACGAATACAGTCAACGCGCTATTTTAAGTGTTATCAGGGACGACAGCATGACCCTAATGATTAGCAATTGAGCACTGAAATTCGTTTGACACTTTTTTAAAATAATTCTAAACTGAAGGTGACGTATAAAAGCGCCACCATTTTTTGAATCTAAGTTATTTTAAATATCTAAGGGGATGTCAACATGGCAAAAAAAGTCTATACTGATTATTTTTTTGATGAACCTGCTTACAACACACATGACGGTGGCTATATTCCACTAGTTACACCGAAAGTCGAGCCACAACCGTTAGCGATTCCGCCGTTATTGAAGCCGGACCGCCAGACGGATACGGATGATTACTATACCGTCACGGCGCAAGAAAGCGAAACTCAGTTTTTACCTGGTAAGAAGACTAAAACGTGGGGCTATAATGCGGGCTTCCTAGGCCAAACTATCGTCTTTCGTAATGGTAAGCAGACCCATATTGACTTGGAAAATAAACTCCCAGAATTGACGACTTTCCATTGGCACGGCTTGAATGTCCCAGGGCCCATTACCGATGGTGGCTGCCACGCACCGGTCTATCCCGGTGAAACGAATCACATTGACTTTAAAGTACATCAACCAGCTGCGACTACGTGGTTACATGCTCATCCGTGCCCATCGACTGCGACGCAGGTCTGGAAAGGCCTAGCAACGATGGTGATTATTAAGGATGACGTTGAAGATCAGTTACCGTTACCACGTAATTATGGTGTGGATGATATTCCGTTGGTATTACAAGACCGTGAATTTCACGATGATAACCAATTTGATTACCGGGCGGACTACGATCCAGATGGTGTTCAAGGGCATACGGCGTTAGTTAACGGGACGGTCAACCCATATTTTGATGTGACGACGCAGCGGGTGCGGCTACGAATCTTGGATGGGTCGAACCGGCGCGAATGGCGTCTGCACTTCAATGACGATTTGGAATTTGCACAGGTCGCTTCCGATGGTGGCATTTTGCCGGCACCGGTTTATATGACCAAAGTGATGATGACCTGTGCGGAACGGGACGAAATTGTCGTTGATTTCGGTCAGTATCAGCCGGGCGATGAAGTCACGCTGATGACGGATGATACGCCGCTATGTCGCTTCCGAATCAAGTCGTTCGTACCGGATGACACCAAACTACCAGAACATTTAGTTGATATTCCTGATGAAACCCCAACACCTGACTTACCTGTTCGCACAATCACGATGGATGGGATGGATGATGAAGTCGCGCTTGATGGTAAGAAATTCGATATGAGTCGCATCGACGCTCGGCAAAAAGTTGGGGATGTCGCCATTTGGGAAATCCGCAACACCAACAGTACTGAAAACGGCATGGTTCATCCATTCCACGTTCATGGGACTCAGTTTAGAGTTTTGGCACGGAATGATGGTCCAGTTTATCCTAATGAACATGGGCTGAAGGATACGGTCGGTGTCAACCCTGGTGAAACGGTGCGGATCAAGGTCAAATTTGAGCTGACAGGAGTTTACATGTATCACTGCCATATCATCGAACATGAAGATGGTGGTATGATGGCCCAAATTGAATCATATGATCCCCAACACCCACAAACTTATCATTTAATGGATATGGACACCTTACGGAATGCTTTTGCGAAGGAACAAGGCATCAAGCCCGAAGATGTTTGGATGCCCGGTATGTAAGTGTAGATTAAGCTAATTTAGTGATGAGATGTGAATAAAGTCCGGTTGCAACCAGCAAGTTATCTGCTTGGTCGTAGCCGGGCTTTATCATTTAAAAGCACCTCGGGGTCAAAACGGTGGCGGTTTTGACCCCGGATTTACCATGTTTTAATCATGATTTGTGACGAATTAGCTCGTATAAAGACAAGTAAGTCTGTATTTCTACAGTTTAGGCGCAGTAACTGGTACAATTCAAGTAAGGACCGAAAAAAGGAGGGGATTAGGATGCACGTTGCAGCAATGATTATGGCGATCTTGGTTGCCGTTGAACATTTATTTATTTTGTGGCTGGAAATGTTTAATGCGGATAGTGAAATGGCCGCAAAAGCGTTTGGAATTCCACGGCAAACGCTACAGTCGCCGTCAGTGCAATTATTGTTTAAAAATCAAGGGTTATATAACGGTTTCTTGGCCGTCGGTATTTTATACAGCTTGTTTGTGATTCCGGCCGTCGCGAGCGCCGGTGCAACCCTGTTTTTCTTAGCCTGTGTGATGGTTGCCGCGGTTTATGGTAGTATTACTGTCAGTCGCGCGATCGTCGTGATTCAGGGGCTACCGGCATTAATTGCGTTTATTCTGATGTATTTTGCTTAGCCGGTTCTTTGAAGTAATGCCATTATATTAGTGTTAATAAAAAACGTTGCTACGTGATTCTGTAGCAACGTTTTTGGTTGTTTAAGCTATCCATATTATATGGCAGATTGGATTACACTTTGCCAATGACCGTCGTTTTAGCAGTTGCTAGCACGTGACCGGCAATGGCATCATGAAATTCGTTGAGCCAGTATCCAGGTTGGAGGTCTAACTCAGTATCAAGTGCAAATAGTTTAAATGAATAACGATGATCCTTGTCAGGCGGATACGGGCCGACGTAGTGTTGGCTAACTTTCGGATCAGTCTCGTGAACATAGGCGCCCGCTGTGGAATTATTACCTTGGACCATCGGAATAGCACCGGTCTGACTGGCATTTTCAGGGATGTGAGTCGTGGTTGCCGGTAAATTGGCGGCAATCCAATGAATCCAGGTGAAGCCACCTACTGGAATCGCATCGTGGTCAACGAAAGTGAACGCCAGTGAATGGGTGCCAGCTGGCACATCACTAATGTCAACGGGAAACGAGATGATGGGGTGGCCCTTATACGTTTGGGCAACGGCCGCTTGTTTGGAATAGGTGGCTGCAAGGGCGCCATTGATGGTCGGAATTGATAGTTGCATTGCAAATCCCTCCTCGTGTAATTAGTCTTATTATAACGCTAATAGTCGCTGGCGTAGTGCTGGGTCAACCGCATAAATATAAAGCCCATAACGACCACGTTTCATCAAGACGTTGATTGAGTTAAAGATAATCTGCTGTTTAAGGGGACGCAGATCGCCTAAGTCTGTCCGGTTTTTGAACGCTTCTTGATCTTCATAGCGTTCAGGGCGAACGACAATCCGATCATGGTCTTCATCATAGCCCACAGAAGGGCCGAGAATGACCCCCGCATAATTCAAATCAAACCCTTGAATGGTATAAATAGAACCAACTTCATTCAGTGTCTCAGGTCGTAAGGCCCAAGGATCATCAGTTAAGTTGACTTTATCCCACGGAAGCTTCAATTGTCCGGCCGTCACGTACCAAGTGCCATGATTAACGACGTACGGGAAGTCAGCGGTTGCCACCATCCGAGCGAGTCCATACTGCTGGTCGCGTTGTTTGATCAGGTCGTATAAGGGTTGCCCGTCATCAAAAAAGCGTAGATCAAAGTTATCGCTAACGGGTTTTGGTTGTAATTGCCCGCGGGTAAAACCATCGATCCAGTCGACAACATCGGCGCCGCCAGTGACCCGAAATTGCTCGTCTAAGTTGTAGCTCGCGTGCGGGTACTGGTCTAAAAATGGCTTGAGATCGTTGCTGTGCCAGTAGCTCTTTAACTTCAAGACTTGACGGGTGTCGAAGACGAGGACAACGACGCGACTATGATTGATCAGTTCCGTTAACTGGTTGTGACCTGTAAAGCGGTTATAGCGGTCTGGTTGCGTGAGTAATAGGTGCGCTTCGTCGATAAAAACAACGTCTGCTTGCCGGTGGTCTTTTGCCAACCGGTTGATCAACGGAGTGGGCTTTTGGAAGTCTTTTTTGCGCAAGACGGGATCTTCACCAGCTAAGCGCTTATAAATTTTGAGCATTTCATTGTGATTGACGACGAGATAGTTGTCAGTGGCCTGCAAATCGTTTGGTGTCAAGCTACGATTGAGGGCTTGTAGCCGAGCAAACGCGGCGGCTAATACGGCACTCTTGCCAGTTCCTGCATCACCATGAATAACAAAGAGGCTGGGCTGTTTTTGCTGGCGATGGGTACGGATAAAAGTTAATAGTTGGTGCTCTAATGATTGTTGTGCCGGTGACAACGCAGCTTGATCATTTAGCTTGAACGTTGCGGCACTGATTGTAGATGACATATTTTTTCACTCCCAAACACATTATACCTGCATATTGGGGCTAATTGAAATGAGAGTCATTACAGTTGGTGGTAGAATAGAATTATGACAAAGTGTGGGAGGAAGTAACATGAAACTTGATTTTTCGGTGGCGGTGCATAGTATCCTGTACCTTGATGCACACCGTGATAGTAAGGTCGCTAGTCGGGAACTCGCGCAGTCACTGCATCTTAACCCGGTGATGATTCGCAATATTTTATCAGTTCTACATAAGCATGGATATTTAACGGGGACGGTTGGTAAAAATGGGGGCTACCAATTAGACTTGGCGTTGGCCGATATGAACCTCGGCGATCTATATGATTTGACCATCCCCCCAACAATTAGCTATGCGCGCTTCATTACGGGACCATCCAAAACGGATGAACAGGCTGATCAATCCCCAATTGCGGCCAATATTAGTGAAACGTTGACGGATTTATTTACAGTAGCTGACCGTCAATATCGGGCTTACTATCATCAGTTTACAATGGCTGATTTACAAGCCGACCTGAACCACCACGGCACGTTTTTACGACACGAACAAGATTCAGAATCTTAAGTAAAAAGCGTCACTTGATTGAAAAATAAGGCGATTTTCGTTAATAACCTTAATTTGAAACGGGTTTGCCATTCAGGATTGTCAGGGCTAATTATCGGTGCTATCTTAGATGTCATTATGAAAGTGGCATTGAGATTGAAAGGGGCCTTGGCAATGACAGCACGGTTAGTGTTAATTCATGAAGTTGGTCGTTATCGAGAATTATCGGAACAACGGTACTGGTTAGAATCCGCCGATTTTTGGGGTGTCGATGGGCGTGGCGCGACGGTCAATGAGGCCGTCGGTAACTTTTTGACCAACCTCGTGCAATATTGCCGCGACTATTACCAACGCGGCTTGTGGCAACTTGATGATCGGTTGTTACAGCTAGACCACGTTGATACAGTGTTAGCGTACGCGCAGGCAGGTAAGTCACCAGCACCATTATTTTTGTTTAAATTAGTTCCGGCGGATCATGAGTTGGCGTCTGCTTAAACGAAATATTGACGAATTCTTAAAGAAGCGTTCATACTTCCACCACACTCCTGCGCTAAACTATGCGTTATAATCAAAGCGTAAATTAATTGGAGGGTGTTGTATGGAATTAGATAAGATTTATCAGTTAATGGACAAGTTTGAACAAAGCAGTTTAACTAGTTTTGAGTATCGGGACCAAGATTTTGAAATTCAAATGGGTAAGAAGGGACACGGCAAGACGACGGTGACCCCGCAGCCGGCGCCACTTCCCAATCAGCCGGTGATTGACCCAACGCCGGTCACACCGACACCGGTCTCAACAGTTAGTACCCCAGTTGTTGCGGAGGCGGAACCAACCCCAGTGGCGACCAGTACGGCTAGCAATCCGACGAGCGTTGTAACACCTGATCCTGAACCAGAACCAGCGCCGATTGATCCTAAGGAATGCGTGACGGCACCGGTCGTCGGAATCTATTACCCAGCGCATTCTTCAGAAGAAGCGCCATACGTTAAGTTAGGCGACCACGTTAGCGTTGGTCAACAAGTCGGCCTCATTCAAGCGATGCAGATGATGCGGCCGGTGGTTGCTAAGCAAGCGGGGACGGTCAAAGCCTTCCTAGTGAAGAATGGTGAAGAAGTCAACTTCGGTCAACCATTGATTCAATTAATCCCAGATACGCCGGATGACATTTAATCAGGTACGGTCAGTGGTTGCTGAGCGTATTAAGCACTTTGAGTAGCACTACGTCTTGATAAAAGCGTGACGCAAACTAAAAATGAACCACTTCAAGCGCACATGATAATTGTGCAAGCTGAAGTGGTTCATTTTTTAGCTTAATTAATGACGATTGGTAGTGATTTATTTAGGTTGGTCGATGGCTGCCACGGTTTCTAGGAACCACTTGTTGAAAGCAGCCGCATCAATATCGACACAAACGGTCGCGTTGGTTTTGCCGTCATGGTAAGCACCACGAATATCGCCAACGGTCTCGCCATTAGCGGGGCCCTCCGTCTGGACATCAATCCACATCCTTTCAGTCGTAAAGGCTTCTGGATGTAGTAAGTAGAAGAGCGTATTGACATCATGCATCGCAACGCCAGTCTGGTTGCGGTCGTTGTAATGACCAAAGAGGGCGTGAAGCATTTCGCCAGTTTTTCCGAGGGTCGGTAACTGTTCAATCGATTCGCGCGTTAAAAGGGCCTTCATCGTCACGTCTAAGCCGACCATGGTAATTGGAACGCCGGATTGGTACATGATTTCAGCCGCGTGCGGATCGGTAAAGACGTTGAACTCTGCGGCGCTGGTCATATTACCCTTGCCTAAGGCCCCACCCATCGCAACGATTTCTTTAATGTGTGGCATTACTTCGGGGTAGGTCTTAAATAAGAGCGCGATGTTGGTATAGGCTCCCGTTGGCACTAACGTAATCGGTTGTTCAGCAGCCATGATGTAGTCACGGAGCGCTTCAACGGCTGTTTCTGGTAATGGTTCCGCAAGGTCAGTCGGGAAGTCGTAACCCGGCATTCCTGAAACACCGTGAATTCGGACGGCATCTTCAAACGGTTTGATCAGCGGTTGGGCAGCCCCACCCGCTACGGGAACGTCACTGTTAAAGAAGCGCGTTAGTTTGAGCGCATTCAGCGTCGTTTTGTCGACCGTCACATTGCCGGCGACCGTTGTAATTAATTGTAAGTCCAAGTCAGGATGATTTAATGCAAAGGTAATTGCGGCGGCATCATCAATACCAGGGTCAGTGTCCATGATAATCTTTGTTGACATGTTCATTCCTCCAATTAAATTGACGTGCTTGAAATTAGTTCTATTTTAGCATACTACGGGCAATGAATTCGATTGCAATTGTGAAGGGTTTGACGTAGCATGACAGTAAATACAGTTAACGATGGAGGAACGGATTATGAGTCAACCACAGGTCATCTTAATTACGGGCGCATCTTCGGGGATCGGTAAAGCAACTGCTTTGAAGTTACAAGCTCAGGGGAACATTGTGTACGGAGCCGCACGGCGGATTGAAAAAATGACGGATTTAGCAGCGGCTGGAGTGCACGTTTTAAAAGTCGACGTGACGGATGAAGCGACGTTAATCGCGGCTGTCAAGACGATTCAGGTCGAACAGGGGCGCATTGATGTCCTAATCAACAATGCGGGGTATGGCTCATACGGTTCCTTGGAAGACGTTCCGGTCGCAGAAGGCGAGTACCAATTCAAGGTCAATGTCTTTGGTGTGATGCGGTTGACACAATTAGTTTTACCGTTGATGCGGGCACAACATCGTGGTCGGATCATTAATGTTTCTTCAATTGGGGGTAAGATCTATCAGCCTTTAAGTGCTTGGTATATGGGGACCAAACACGCAATTGAAGGGATGAGCGATTCGTTACGGATGGAAGTCGCACCATTTGGTATAGATGTTGTCATCGTTGAACCTGGTGGAATCAAGACTGAATGGGCTGGTATTGCGGAAAAAAAGCTGTTGGCAGTTTCCGGTGAAACAGCCTATCATGAACAAGCCGTTAAGGTCGGTGCGATGCTGTCATTGTTCGATCAGTTTGCTTCCAATCCGGGAGTGATTGCTAAACTGATGGTTCGCGCTGTCAATGATGTGAAGCCCAAGACTCGCTATCACGCAGGTATGGGCGCGGGGGTCTCATTAACGGCTCGTCAGTGGTTGAGTGATCGTCAGTTTGACCGCATGATGAACTCAGCCGTCAATGGTGCGGCTAAGCTGTCAAAAGTTACGCGGCGTAAGGACCGGCGAACCGGGAGTCGGCATTATCGGCATGGAAAAATACCCGCTAATAATAATTAATCTGAATAATGATGCTAAGAAGCGAGCCCAACGATCACAGTTGTTATTGTGGTAGGGGTTCGCTTCTTTATTTCAAGTCTAAGCTTTAAGCTTCCCCCATGTAGCATGGGAGAGATAGGGTCTCGTTAGTTATTATTTTAGATGGTGCTTGGATGATGACAAGCAGGTGGATTCTTGTTCGGCAGCAATGATCGTCCTATTCCGACCTCCGGGGCTGGGTGACAATTGCCGGAACGTAAGCCGACATCGATTTGAGCCCGTGCACAAACCCGCCCGGTCTCAAATACGAGTCTTATTCTAAGCCGGAAGTAGCCCACTTCCGACTAAGAATAATTTGGCTACTGAGCATTGTCACCCAGCCCCTCCGGTCGGTAAGCCGCTCGAATGGCTGATGAACGGCCACTTAACTTGGTATAATTGGTCGCTGACTATTTTGATAATGGAGCCTTAAACGAGAGGTTAGGATTACATTAACCACTTTGTTGAAACGTTTGATTATTACTATGGTGATTCCGAAATAGTAAGCTATCACAATGTTACTTTCTGCCTGACAGTTGCTCGACAAAATTACTGTTTATGAAGAACAATGATGAGTCCAATAAAAGTTGGGTGCCTCACCGTCAGCCATTCGAATACTATCCCGACTGGAAGGCGTTTCTGACAATGCCCAGTGGTGAAATTTCACTTAGCAAGCGTCTTGTGCTTGGTTAGTGAAAGGCCAGTATTTGAGACGTGGTGTTTCGGCTTAAATCTGTGCCCACCACGTTCCGGCAATTGGCAGAAATGCCTGGAAGTCAGTGTAGGACGAACTAACCAAACATGTTTACGCTAACCCGAACTTTTCCAGCGGGCCTAAGCTGGCTGCTTTGGACTTAGGTTTGCACCGCCATTATAGCTTCGTCATCACCGCCGTTAGCGTAGTCGTTGCGGTGGTCATCACGGGATCGTCCACGGGGTGGTAGGTGATGGTGAGGTTGGGAAATTCTTCGATAATGGGAATCAGCGTTTGCCATTGGGGTAGGTCTGGTTGGTCGGCTTCGGGAACGTCCCAGTTGTTTTGCCGCCAGCTTAAATAACGTTGTTCGCTAATAACCGCCGCCACTTGTTCAGTTGTGGTGTGAATATGAACGGGTAAATCATGACGTTTCAACGTGGCGAGTGCGGTGGTCAGAGCACTCAAGGCCAGTGAAGTTTCGGTATGTCCGTAGCCACCGTCGTTTAGCGCCTTTTGATGGTCAGCGTATCGCAGAATGACGACCCAGGCAGCGGGGGTCGTTGCGGTGATGTTGGTCGATTGGTGGTTGGTACTTGCAAGGTAAAGATGAATCGTAGCCATTGTTGGGGCCTCCTTAGTTGTAATGATAATCCATTGAGTGGTTCATCTAATAGTTTCGTAAAAACTAGCCAGCTTCATTTTAAATTAATGAATAATTTTAACGTGAAACTACAATAGTTACAAAATTTGGTGAATTGCCGGTGCGTATTACTATGATTTTTGGCGGATTATGCTACGATTAAATACATGGATAATTAAGAAGTTATTAAGTAATAAAGGTGAGCACTGGAGGTTAGCATGCAGACATTAATACAGACGTTTATGGATCGACGCGGGGATTTGCTGACTGCGCTATGGCAACACTTGGGGATTTCATTAGCATCATTAGTCATCGCAATGGTAATTGCGATTCCGTTGGCTATTTGGGTCGTTCGACGACCACGGTGGGCCGAGGGATTGTTACAGCTCACGAGTGTCTTACAGACGATTCCGTCTTTGGCACTGTTAGGGTTATTGATTCCGTTAGTTGGGATTGGAACGGTGCCAGCAGTAATTGCGCTGGTGATCTATGCTTTACTGCCAATTTTTCAAAATACTTATTTGGGTATCTCAGAAATTGACGCCTCAATTGAAGAGGCCGCCGATGCCTTTGGGATGTCACGAATGCGTAAGTTGTTTAAAGTTGAACTACCCATTGCCCTACCACAGATCATTGCTGGGATTCGGACCGCGCTCGTCTTAATTATTGGGACGGCTACTTTGGCCGCTTTGATTGGTGCTGGGGGTCTCGGGACCTTTATCATGCTCGGTATTGACCGTAATGATACCTCGTTATTATTGATTGGGGCCATCTCATCAGCATTGTTAGCAATTCTGCTGAGTGCGCTCGTTCGGTGGTTTCAAACGGCTAAACCACGCCACGCCTTAATCGTCTTTGTCGGTATTTTAGCTTTACTTGGTGGTGGCGGGGCTTATAGTGTCTATGCCAATCGAGTTGAAACAATTACGATTGCAGGTAAACTTGGTTCCGAACCAGAAATCTTGATTAATATGTATAAGCAGCTGATTGAAGCTGAAGATGAGCATGTTCATGTGACGCTCAAGCCTAACTTTGGCAAGACCACGTTCTTATTCAGCGCGTTAAAGAATAATCAGGTTGATATTTATCCTGAATTTACTGGCTCGGTGCTGGAGACCTTAGTTAAGGGAAATAACCCAGCTGGTCAAACAGCTAACCAGACCTATCAGCTCGCCAAACAGCGCCTCGCTAAACAGGAACAAATGACTTACTTGAAGCCGATGCAGTATAACAATACGTACGCATTAGCAGTGACTAAGAAATTTCAACAAGAACATCATTTGAAGACAATCAGCGACTTAACGCAAGTTGAATCGATTCTGAAACCCGGAATGACCCTAGAGTTTATTGATCGTAATGATGGCTTAAAAGGAATCAAGAAGACTTATGGGTTAGACGTGACTGCCAAGTCGATGGAGCCGGCGCTACGTTATGAAGCCATCAGTAAGGGGAAAATCAACTTGGTAGATGCCTATGCGACGGATAGTGAATTACGGCAGTATCACTTGGCCTTATTGAAGGATAACAAGCACTTCTTCCCAACGTATCAAGGGGCACCGTTGATGAAGACGAGCTTTGCCAACAAACATCCTAAGGTCGTTAAAGCGTTAAATAAGTTAGCAGGAAAGATTTCAGAAACTGATATGCAAGAAATGAACTATGAAGTCAATGTTAAGAAGCAGTCCGCTTCGACGGTTGCACATCGCTATCTTGTGAAGCACGGTTTATTGAAGGAGGGACGTTAAATGACAACGGCAATTGAATTTCAACACGTCCAGAAAGACTTTAATGGGCAGACCGTGATTCCCGACCTTAATTTAACGATTGACCAGGGTGAGCTATTTGTTTTGGTAGGGACTTCTGGGAGTGGCAAAACGACGTCACTTAAAATGATCAACTGCTTAGAGCCATTGACGGCTGGTAAAATCCTAGTTAATGGTACTGATACAACCACGATACCAGTCCGAAGTCTACGGTGGCAAATGGGGTATGTCTTACAGCAAATTGCCTTGTTCCCAACGATGACGGTGGCGCAAAATATCGCCGTGATTCCAGAAATGAAAGGGACAGCTAAGAAGGAAATTAATCAAACGATTGATGAGCTATTGGCGGAAGTTGGCCTCGATCCAAAGGAATACCGTGACCGGATGCCGTCAGAATTATCCGGTGGTGAGCAGCAACGCATCGGTATCTTACGGGCGATTGCGGCGCAACCAGATATTGTTTTGATGGATGAACCATTTAGTGCGTTAGACCCCATCTCGCGGCAACAATTGCAAGACTTGGTCTTACGGCTACACGCCCGCTATCACAACACGATCGTCTTCGTGACGCATGATATGAATGAGGCGTTGAAGTTGGGTGATCGGATCGGTGTCATGCAACACGGTCAGTTAATACAAGTCGATACGCCGGCTGCTCTGGCTCAGCATCCAGTGAACGACTTTGTGCGGAACTTCTTTGGTGCGAGCCGAGCTAAAAATGTCTATGATGTCTACGTTGGGCGTGTAGGGCTTATTCAGGGTTATCTCACAGAAGAACCCAGTGTTGCGAGTGGTCGGATTCAATCGTTAGACGTTCAAGCCACGTTACGCACCGCCTTTACGGCATTGACAGATCACGATTATGTGGCGGTCACGGAAGAAAATCGAGTTGTTGGCTATTTGGATCGCCAACGAATCGTGGCTTACTTGAGTCAACATGAAGAAGTATCTTAATCGTCAATTAAGGATAAATCAGTTACACTAGGTTGTGATAATTGATGGTCGCTAATGAATTTAAGGAGGAATTTCGAATGGCGGAACAGTACGATGTTGTTGTGATTGGTGGCGGACCAGCCGGCAATGCCATGGCTAGCGGATTAAAGGCTCAGGGCAAGACAGTGTTGATCGTTGAAGCGGATCTGTGGGGCGGCACTTGTCCTAACCGCGGTTGTGACCCTAAGAAAATCCTGTTAAGCGCCGTCGAAGCGCGACAAGCGGCGCAACATTTACAAGGGCAGGGCCTGATTGGCGCGCCCAAAATTGATTGGCCAGCACTGATGGCGCATAAACGAGGCTATACGGATGGCATCAACGATGGGACGTTGAACGGACTAACGGGGCAAGATATTGCGACGTTACATGGCCAAGCACACTTTCAATCCGACAATCAGTTAGCGGTCGGGGATCGAGTAGTCAGTGCGACTGATTACGTGATTGCTACTGGTCAGCGTCCAGCGATTCTACCGATTACCGGGCACGAATACTTTAAGACGAGCACTGACTTCTTAGATTTGGACCAGATGCCTAAACGCGTGACATTCGTAGGTGGTGGCTACGTAGGATTTGAATTGGCGACGATTGCGAATGCCGCTGGCGCTGATGTGCACGTGATTCATCATAATGACCGCCCGTTAAAAGCTTTTGATGCAGATTTGGTTAAGGATTTGATGGCCGCAATGACGGCTGATGGAATCACGTTTGACTTGAATACGGATGTCCAAGCAATTACTAAAACGGCGACCGGTCTACAATTGACAGCTGATAATTTCGAGCTGACAACGGATCTGGTCATCAGCTCAGCGGGACGGATTCCGAACGCGGACCAGTTAGGTCTAGCCAACGTGGGCGTTACCTTTGATCGGCATGGGATTCAAGTCAATGATCATTTGCAGACGGCCAACCCGCACATTTATGCCATTGGGGATGTCAGCGATACACCGGTACCGAAGTTAACGCCAGTTGCAGGTTTTGAAGCGCGTTATCTGGTCGGTGAGTTGACGCATCCCGGCGCAGCCATAAAGTATCCCGTTGTGCCAACGCAGGTTTTTGCAGCGCCCAAGTTAGCGCAAGTCGGGATCAGCGCGGCCGCGGCGACTGAGCATCCAGATGAGTATCGTGTCAATACACTTGATATGACGAAGTGGTTCACTTATTACCGCTTTGGCGCACAACAAGCCCAAGCTAAAGTAGTGGTTGCTAAAGCGAGTGGGCAGGTTGTGGGTGCTACCCTTCTAAGTGATGTTGCCGACGAGATGATTAACTACTTCACGTTGTTAATTGAAAAACACGTGACTTTACCAGATTTACAACGGTTGGTATTGGCTTACCCAACGCCGGCTAGTGACTTACAATATTTGTATTAATGTGTGGTTGAATTAAATCAAAGTCCAGCTATTCAGCTTAACTGAATATGTCAGCACTAACGGAGTGACCAGGAATGACCGGCCACTCTTTTTTTGTTTGACCGGCGTTTGGAGTGGAATACGAAGGCCAAATGATGTCGCAAACAGACGGTCGTCATTTTCGTTGTGCGACTATCTTGGCGTGTAAGTACTGTGAAAAAATGTCAAAATTGTAGCTCGTCGCGGTGGCACTAATGTTAGTAAATTAATTATTTTATAGAACTAGAAGCGATTGCTTAAATGCTACGATGCTTGCTATGGCAGTATCGAACTGTGACATAGTACAAACTAGTTTTAAAGTAAATTCAATTGTGCAAAATTTAATTTATGCAAATCTATTCACAAAACGGTCGCGACATGGTATGATTCAATCATCAATTATGATAGCGTTTTCATAAAACTGTTATGACTAAGGAGTGACACACCATGACCGACAAGTACATTATGGCAATTGACGAAGGGACAACCAGTACCCGCGCCATTATCTTTGACCATGCGGGCCATAAAGTGGCCGACTCACAACGGGAATTTCCACAGTATTTCCCGCAGCCGGGCTGGGTCGAACATAATGCCAATGAAATCTGGAATGCTGTCTTGTCTACTATTGCGAATGCCTTCATTGAATCGGGAATCAAACCCGCTCAAATTAGTGGTATTGGAATTACGAATCAACGGGAAACAACCATCGTTTGGGACAAGCAAACTGGCTTGCCAATCTATAACGCAATCGTGTGGCAATCACGGCAAACCGCGCCGATTGCTGAGAAGCTGGTTAAAGATGGCTATGGTGATTTGATTCATCAACATACGGGACTCGTCACAGACGCTTACTTCTCGGCAACTAAAATTCGCTGGATCTTAGACCACGTGAAGGGGGCCCAAGAACGAGCCGAAAAGGGTGAATTACTCTTTGGAACGATCGATACGTGGCTCCTATGGAAACTTACCGGTGGGGCCACCCACGTGACGGATTATTCCAATGCCAGTCGGACGATGCTCTTCAATATTCATGATTTGAAGTGGGACGACCAGATTTTGCAATTATTAAATATTCCAGCGGCGATGTTGCCAGAAGTTCGCACTAATTCTGAAGTTTATGGCAAGACCAAGGACTATCATTTCTTTGGGTCGGAAGTTCCAATTAGTGGGATGGCTGGTGATCAACAAGCGGCCTTGTTTGGTCAACTGGCGTTTGAACCGGGAACCGTGAAGAATACTTACGGGACTGGGGCTTTTATCGTGATGAACACCGGTGAAAAACCCCAATTATCCGATAATAATCTATTGACCACGATCGGTTACGGCATCAACGGTAAAGTGTACTACGCCTTGGAAGGGTCAATTTTCGTTGCCGGTTCAGCGATTCAGTGGTTGCGTGATGGGATTCGCCTAGTTGAAAGCGCTCCCGATTCTGAACGGGCGTCGCGCGAATCGCATAATGAAAATGAAGTCTATGTGGTTCCGGCCTTTACTGGTTTAGGGGCACCATATTGGGACTCTGAAGCACGTGGCTCAGTCTTTGGCTTGACGCGTGGCACGACTCGTGAAGATTTTATTAAAGCAACCTTGCAAGCATTGGCTTACCAAACGCGGGACGTGGTTGAAACAATGAAGAAAGATTCCGGTATTGAGATTCCAGTATTAAAAGTTGACGGTGGCGCTGCTCGTAATGACTGGTTGATGCAATTTCAGGCGGATATCTTGGATACGCAAATTATGCGGGCTGCTAATCTGGAAACGACAGCGCTTGGTGCCGCCTTCTTGGCCGGGCTTAGCGTTGGTTATTGGCAGGATTTGGAAGAATTAAAAGCGTCATATAAGCCCGGCACGAGTTTTGACCCTGAGATGGGGCCAGCTGAACGGACGAACTTATACGAGGGATGGCAGGCAGCGGTTAAAGCGACCCAAGTCTTTAAGCACACCCCATACCACGCAGGAAAATAGAGGAGGACAACAACATGGCATTTTCAGCAACGACGCGTCAACAAAATATTGAACGCTTACAAAATGAAACGTTAGATTTACTCGTTATCGGTGGTGGGATTACCGGTGCCGGTGTCGCCATTCAATCAACCGCAATGAACATGAAGACCGGGTTGATCGATATGCAAGACTTTGCAGAAGGGACTTCATCACGGTCGACGAAACTGGTCCATGGGGGCATTCGCTACTTAAAGACATTTGACGTGGGGGTAGTCGCCGATACCGTTAAAGAACGGGCGGTCGTCCAGGGGATTGCGCCACACATTCCTAAGCCCGACCCAATGTTATTACCGATTTATGATGAGACGGGAGCGACCTTCGACCTCTTTTCTGTTAAAGTGGCGATGGATCTGTATGATAAGCTCGCCGAAGTTAAAGATCCTAAATTCACCAATTATACCCTTTCACGCGAGGAAGTCTTACAACGGGAACCACAGCTGAACCCTAAACATTTAGTTGGTGGCGGTGTTTACCTTGATTTTCGGAATAATGATGCGCGCCTAGTGATTGAAAACATTAAGAAGGCTCACGAAAATGGTGGGATTATGGCAAGCCATGTGAAGGCGACCGGCCTCTTACATGATGATGATGGCCGGATCAATGGTATCACCGCTGAAGACTTATTGACTGGTGCATCGTTCGAGATTCATGCCCGAATCGTCATCAATACGACCGGTCCATGGTCAGACACGATTCGTAAGATGGACCATACTGAAAAGTATCAATCCCAGATGCGGCCAACCAAGGGTGTACATTTAGTCGTTGATGCTGAGAAACTCCCAGTGCCACAACCAACCTATTTTGATTCTGGTGATCAAGATGGCCGGATGATTTTCGTGGTGCCACGTGAAAACAAGACGTATTTCGGAACGACTGATACGGATTATCATGGTGATCTGAAACACCCGACCGTTACGCAAGAAGATGTTGATTACTTGTTGGAAATCGTCAACCGTCGTTTTCCAACTGCCAAAATCACCTTAGATGATATTGAGGCTAGTTGGGCCGGATTGCGGCCACTGATCGCCGCTAACGGTAGTTCCGATTATAACGGTGGTAATTCAGGGAAAATCAGTGATAAGAGCTTCAAGGAAGTTATCAAGGTTGTTGATCAGTTTGAAAGTCAGGAAGCCAGTCGTGAAGATGTCGAAAGTGTCCTGAATGACTTGGAAACTTCCTTGGCAGAGGACAAACTCAGTCCGTCAGCGGTTTCACGCGGTAGTTCGTTGACTAGTAGTCCAGACGGGCTGTTGACCCTTGCTGGTGGGAAGATTACTGATTACCGTAAAATGGCTGCGGGTGCCATGGCGCTGATTGCCAAGATTTTAGCAGATAAGTATGACGCCCACTTTAATGAAATCAATTCGAAGAACCTCCCCGTTTCTGGTGGCGATATTGATCCGCACAACG
Organism: Lactiplantibacillus plantarum; assembly: GCF_014131735.1. Lineage (NCBI taxonomy): Bacteria > Bacillati > Bacillota > Bacilli > Lactobacillales > Lactobacillaceae > Lactiplantibacillus > Lactiplantibacillus plantarum. The sequence goes on along the minus strand of NZ_CP039121.1, from coordinate 2,908,767 downwards.
TGGATGCAACGATTGCATTTTATGCTAAACAAGGGACGGATAATGGTTTGACGAATGATGAAGCGTTGCGGATTGCAAATATGTACGGTTCCAATGCTGCGCGGGTCTTTAGTTTGATTGGTAAAGTTGAACCGACGCATGGTCTGAGTTTAGCCGAAACGATTAGCTTACGTTATGCTTTGGATGAAGAAATGACCCTGACGCCAGTCGACTACTTGCTGCGGCGCACTAACCACTTGTTATTCATGCGAGATACGCTGGATAGCTTAAAGGATGGCGTCATAGCGACAATGGCCGATTACCTTGGTTGGGATACTGCAACGGTCAAAGCACAAACCGAATTATTGAATCAGACGATTGCTGAATCGGACTTAACAGCACTGAAGCAGGGCTAAGGAATGGGGTGGTCATGATGAAAGATCCATTAGCACTACAATTGTTGGGGGAATTTCTCGGGACCTTTATCTTGATTCTGTTAGGTGATGGGGTTGTAGCTGGGGTAACACTCAATAAATCCAAAGCGCAAAATGCGGGCTGGGTCGCGATTACCTTAGGTTGGGGATTTGCAGTCACGATGGGCGTCTATGCGTCCAGCTTTATGAGCCCCGCACATCTTAATCCGGCGGTCTCACTAGGAATGGCAGTGGCCGGTAAGTTCCCATGGGCCTACGTGATTCCATATAGTGCGGCTCAGATTGCTGGTGGGGTGATTGGTGGCCTCGTGGTTTGGTTGCACTACTACCCACACTGGCAAGCAACTAAGGATGCTGGCGCGATTCTCGGCATTTTTGCAACCGGTCCTGGTATCCGGCGGTATTTCTGGAACTTTATCAGTGAAGTGATTGGAACGTTCGTCCTAGTTTTTGGCTTGTTAGCCTTCACGAAAGGCCAATTTACGGCGGGATTGAACCCGATTGTTGTCGGAATTCTGATTATCGCTATCGGGCTGTCTCTGGGTGGAACGACCGGGTATGCAATTAACCCGGCCCGGGATTTAGGGCCCCGCATTGCGCACGCGGTATTGCCCATCGCCAATAAAGGAACTTCTGATTGGGCCTACAGTTGGGTGCCAATCGCTGGACCATTGGTTGGTGGTGCGTTAGGCGCACTGTTGTTTAATGTATTGCCATAATTTTATGACTGATTTGATATAAACCGTGAGGACTGTTGGAATTGACAACAGTCCTCACGGTTTTATTTGTGAGTAATGGGTGAAATGAATGCTTTCATTAACTGAGCAAAAGACATCTGCTAATTAAAATTTTATGGTTTGGCAACATATAAAATACCTTTCAGTTGGGTAGTCTTCGATTAGCAGAAAAAAGGCTTAATATTTGATAGACTAGGTGCTATTTTGCATTAATTATGATTAAAACGTACCAATTTAGTTGAATTACTGATTATCAGTAAATGCGGACCTTATTCTAAACCGGAAGAAAGCCATAGCTAAATAAGCAAGTTTATACAAAATTGTACTTTTCCAACTGATCTAAGCTGATTGCTCTTGTGCTTAGTATGGCAAGCTTTAACCATGGTTTAGGGTAGAAAAATCAGCATGATACGTAAAGAATTTATACAATTGAAAATGTCAATGTATATTGATATTAATATAAAAATATTTATTGTTTTTTAACAAAATACATGTTAACCTGCTATGAGTAGTTAGTTAGTTGGGTCGCTTTACTATATAAGTGATAGTTAGATAAAAGGGGTTAAACATGTATACGGAAAACACGGGGAAACATCATCGTAATGGCCTGCCAGTTTGGTTGTTGCCATTACTGGTCGTCATCTCTTTCTGGGGTGTGTCACAAAATATCATGGTGGTTGATGCTTCATCATCGGTCACGGTCTTACCAGGCAACGGGGGCACGCTCCCACTGGTCAATCAGCTAGTCATCAAGCAAAATGACACGGCCTTACAAGGAATCACGAATAATGCTGGAGATCGTGGCAGTCTAACACCTAAGAACGGTGCGCAACGTGTGCTCATACATAAGGTGAAAGACAGTGATACGATTACTTCAACCTATGGGACAGTGGGAACTTTCCATGGTCAGGAAGTCACTGCTAAAGTAACAATCTCACATATTAAAGTTCACGACGACAGCCACAAGGCACCGTCGGGAATGAAACAGACTGACGGGGCGTTTCAAATTGGTCCGGGCTTTTCTTCGGACACGACCATGTCAAATGTGGCCCAATTCAATGTGAGCTATGAATTTTATTACGCTGATACGCATGCCGCGGTCAATATTCAAAACGCGTTCATTACGCTATCTAGTCTGGATGGTCCGGTAGCGGGGACGTCAACCGGCTTTGAATATACGGCTTACTTAGGGGCTGGTAAGATTTATACTGTTGAAAACTCGATTGTTAAGCAAATTGCGAATCCCCTCGGTGGAGGACAACTCGTCATGGCTGGGCAAACAGCGCGTGATGCGAGCTGGCCATATACCTCGTCAACGGCTGCAACTTTTGGGGTCAGTGGGACGAAGCTGGAATTTATCTACGGGACGACCCGTGTTAATAGTGGTAATTCATGGTTACAACCAGTCTACAACGTTAGTACGATCACGCTGGGGACGCCCGCCATTGCGACGCCCACTTTGAGTGCCACACAAAGTGCCACTGACAAGCAAAACCGGACGTTAACGTATGACTTACAACAAAAAGTCAATGTTTTGGATCAGGATTTAATGACCAAGTATAAAGATTGGTCAGAAAATATTACGATTCCGGCTAACGCTAAGTACGCTAAAGGCGAAGTCGTTAATGATGCTGGCCAAGCATTACCTAGTACTGCCTACCAAGTCAGCTATGATGAAAAAACACATCAAGTGAAATGGCATCTGACGGACGCGGGCATTAAATCGCTACCGTTTAAAGGTGAGACCTATCACTTTAAGGCTCAAGTCCAGTTCAGTGATGATGTTGATGACCAGGCCAAAGTAACGGCAACTGGTCAAACGGCAATAGATAAGCAGATTAAGACGTCGAATACCGTCACCAATACCATTGACAATCAAGCGACCATCACGGTACATCATTACATGACCGATTCTACTGATAAGGTTGCTCCTGATGAAACAGTCAAAGTTGGTTACGGGAAAGCTTATGATGTTACTAAGCAGGTCAAAACGATAACTGGATATAAGCGTAATGCCACATTGGATGAACATACCCGTGGCACTGCTAGCAAGACTACCAAAGAAGCCGTGATGTATTATGATCCGTTGCCATACAACATTCATGTCAATTACTTGTTAACGGATGGGCAGAAGCTGGACGAATTGGATGTCACTGGTCTATATGGTGATACTTACACGACCGAGGCAACTGATTTCGAAGATTTGTACACAGTTGATACTGATCGCTTACCGACGAATGCCCAGGGAACGGTAACGGAAAAGCCAACAACGGTCAATTATTATTACCAACCAACGACTGGGCAGTGGGTTGACGTTGGTAATCAAAGTAGTGTTTTAGTACGACAAGATACGAAGCATAATGTCCGTTCTGTCTCGCAGATTTATGCCAACGATAGTGGTTTTACGGTCAAATATAATCAGGATGCGGCTCAAGTTGCGATTGCGGCTAGTGATACGAACGGTACCCAAGATAACAGCTTAGTCTTTGATTATAATTCGAAGTATACGTTTGAATTATCTAAGAATGAGACTGTCACTTTTAAGGTTGATGATCAAGGCCAAGTGACTGCGACTAGAGTGTTAGGCGCAGAGCAAACGGTCACGACTTTTGATAAAAGTGGTCAGCTCAAGACAGTGACCACGGTGACTAACGCGAATGGCACTAAGAGCCAGCAGACCAACACGGTTGACGGGTTGAAATCAATGGTGACTGGCGAACAATACGACTTAGGATTATTGAATGGGTTGAAAGTTACCGCACAAAAAGAAATTAATCCGAGTCAAGCAGCAACGACTGAGTCCAAGACAACGACTGATACTAGTCAGTCTGGTAGTAATCAGTCGACAAGTACGACAGCGACTGACCAAACTGGGACTAATGAATCAACTGCTGGTAGTTCGACCAACGCAACGAACGCGTCCAGTAGTGTCGATGCAAGTTCAGCGAATAGTCAAGGTGACACTGAGGCTACAAGCCAGTCGGGTACTAGTGCAAGTGCTGATTCAAAGACGGATAGTAGTGTGGCATCAAGCACTAGTCAAACTACTGACGGTGAAACAACCAATACCGGTGATACGACCACTGGAACAACTACTGGCAGTGGGCTGGGTTTCAAGTCACCATTTACTGAGGATCAAAACACAAGTAGTGCACTAGGCAGCGCTCAAACTTCGAGCAGTCTCAATAGTGATACGAGTGCAGCGGTACAAGCATTGATTGCAGAACCCAATTCGACGCCAGTTGTCTTGGATGAGGATGCTTCTTTTGAGGAAGGCGTGCCAGTCAATGATCCGGTATTCAGTAATGATGAAGGTGTTTCGCCGAACAATAATCCAAGCAGCGCGGCGACGCCCCTTGCGCAAGCCACGAATACCCGGGCGCGTCTGACTCAAAATGGCAAACTATTATATGAAGGAACGCTGAAGGCTGATCAAGGGGAACAAAATCTCTATGTGTCGCCAGATACAACTGTAGAAGTTGATGGTGGGGCCGATGGTGACGGTTTTTACCTAGATACTTATGATGGTGATAAAGGAATGGCCTATACATTGGGTTCAGGTTATGCGTGGGCAGCCGAAAACAATGATGTGACTGCGGCACCAGCAAGTAGTGCGACGACCAGCTCTGAGAGTGCTGCTAGTGAGCCGAGCGTTAATAGTAGTGATAGTAGCCGTACAGCATCAAGTGCAGTCGACCATTCGACTAGTTCGGCAAGTACCAGTGATGCGAGCCAATCAAGTCATTCAACTAGCTCGGGTGAAAGTAGTCATCCAGAAAGTTCATCAGGCTCAAGTACGACCAGTGATTCGGCTGACGTGGATAAACAGGCCGCAGCTCGTTCCAGCCAAACTCAGTCGAATAGTGTTAATGGTAGCAGTCAAGCAGTGAGCTCTAGCACGGTCACTAGTCAATCGTCAGTACCAACTAAAGCTAATACGAAGCAGGCTTCATCCACGCCAACGACCAAGGCTAACCGAGCAACTGTCGCAGCCGCTACCAGTTCTACAGCGCCACGGCAGTCGCGGGCTACGACGGCAAGTGCGTCAGTTCCAAGTGTAACCTCAGCAAGTGCTGCAGCGGCAAGTCGTGATAAGCAACGATCGGCGTTCAAGAAGCAACATCCAATCTTGAACCAAATTTTGCCTAAAACGAACTCCGCGGTCGCGACCTGGTTGGTCTGGCTAGGAGTGGGTTTGTTGCTACTCACTGTAGCGATTACGATGGTTATTAAGAAACGAGGGCGTGACTAATATGATAAAATTACGCCAGGTTCTTAAAAAAATCCTCATTGGCCTAATGGTGTTTGTTCTAGTTTTCACGGCTTTTTCCAGCTCGGTCGACACAGTCTCCGCACATCGCCGTGGTGTGACCCACACTCGGAAGCATAAGGTGCGACATAGCGCTAGTGGTCACGCCAAGAAGTCTCATCGTGCACATCGCAAAGCTAAGCGCAGAGTCGTCCACCGTAAAGCACCGCATCGGCGGAAAGTTGCGGTAAGGCATAAGAAAAAAACGCCAAAGCGTCATAAAAAGTCGCATAAGAAGAAGGCCGCTAAGAAACATAAGAAGGCCCATAAAAAGAAAGCGGTCAAGAAGCACAAAAAGTCACACAAGAAGAAAGCGGCCAAGAAACATAAGAAGTCGCACAAGAAGAAAGCGGCCAAGAAACATAAGAAGTCGCACAAGAAGAAAGCGGCCAAGAAACATAAGAAGCCGCACAAGAAGAAAGCGGCCAAGAAGCATGGCAAGTCGCACAAGAAGAAGTCTTCTAAGAAGCATGGCAAGTCCAATAAGAAGAAGTCTTCCAAGAAGCACGGCAAGTCCAATAAGAAGAAGTCTTCCAAGAAACACGGCAAGTCGCACAAGAAGAAGTCTTCTAAGAAGTATGGTAAGTCCAATAAGAAAAAGTCTTCCAAGAAACATGGCAAGTCGCACAAGAAGAAATCTTCCAAGAAGCACGGCAAGTCCAATAAGAAGAAATCTTCCAAGAAGCATGGTAAATCCAGTAAGAAGAAATCATCTAAGAAGCACGGCAAGTCTAACAAGAAAAAATCTTCGAAAAAGCATGCATCCAAAGGTAGTGCTGTAATTGCCACGCTTAGTCGTAAGACCGGTATCAGTAAAGGCATCATTTCGCTTTTGACGGATCTAGTTGGGTATAATGATATTTATACCATGATTACGGGAAAAGATGCCGCTACCGGTAAGAAGCGCTCGCGGTTAGTAGGAGCGGCTTGGACAGCCTTGAACTTTGTGCCTGTCTCGAAAGTCGCTAAGTTAGCAAAGGCCGCGAAGGTTCTGGCAACTGCTAAGAAGGCCGAGAAAGTTGCGAAGAATGGTGGCCGGATCAAACGGGCCGCTCGAGCAACTAAACTGGCGATGAAGCGGGCGGCTGAGAAGCTAGCTAAACGAAAGCCCGCCAAAAAGGCTGCGAAAAAGGCAGCTGAGAAGGCTCGTAAAACTAAAAAAGTCAAACATGCAAAAAATGTCCGAGCAACAGGTCAAGCAAAGCATGAGGCAACCCATCGCGCTGGCACACAGTTATCCAAAGCAAAAGCTAAGCTTGAGCGAGAGAAGGCAGCCAAGCATGTGAAAAATGTCCGAGCAACAGGTCAAGCAAAGCATGAGGCAACCCATCGTGCCGGTACAAAATTATCTAAAGCAAAAGCTAAGTTAAAAAATAGAATTGGAAAAGTTCACTTTGACAAAGACGATGAAAGTAAGACTATAAGGAACCATATTTACAAAAATACAGAGGGGCATTTTCCAAACTGGTCACAGGAACATGATGATACTTTGCTTAGGGTAGCGCAGCGTAAATCTAATTTTAAACGTATGGATATCCATGGTAATGACTGGTATGCAGAGACTATCAAAGATAATAAGCAAATTTGGGTTAGAGTCCGTGATGGTAAAATAACTGATGGTGGTATTAACAGCCGACCAGTTCCTGTTATGAAAGATGGAATGCATAAAGTTTCTTGGTATATCAAGAATGGAGTGAAATTACCTTGACAAAAAGATTGAGTGAACAGGAAAGTTACTTTTCAATGTCTGAGTTTTTGGACTCTTATTATTGGGCAAGCAAAGATGATGATCTTGGAAGTCTATTGGGGAGTGTCACACTTTGGAGTGACGATGGTGAATTGTTTGATCAAGCAATTGCGGAAGACTGGCACGCGTTCTTTAGCGACGTGAGCAACGAAAATCACACTGTGTTTGAGAGTTTTCAAGCTGTCAAGCAGTTTGTGAATGAGTATTTGCCGGATATCGCAGCAACGACACCAGTATCAGGAAGCTTGACGTATAACATTAGAATAATTTGTGAGATGACAGAATCTCAACGAAATCAGGAACCCGTGTGGCAAAATTGGGTCGCAGCTGTTAATTGGATTACGAATCCTAATGTTGTGCCAGTCAATGAATCGCCCTTTCTTAAAACGGGGCAATCATTGCCTAATCCAAAGGAAAAGGGTTTTCGGCAAAATCAATTTCCAATTGCCAAGGTTTTGCCAGCGCCACGACCAGAAATTCCGATGGGGCCCAGTCTGGAAAAGGTGGACTTGACACAGTCGTATTATGCGTTTGTGAAATTTTTACAGCATTATTATCAGGTTAGTGATGATAGTGAATTGGGTAATTTTTTGCAGCAAAATAGAGCTATCAGTGAAAATAATGAAGAATATCGCTATTGGAAGGGGAAGTTTTTGAGATGCTCTGGTAATAAAAAGCTATTAGATATTTTGAAGGCCTTCTTAATGGTAAGGGATTACTTTGAAATTGAATTTCCGGACAATGCACTGCATACGCATCCTGTACGTAAATTGAGTTGTAATCTCTGGAAGGCAGCGTATCTGCCACACAGCCAACGTGTTCAGACTGAGGTTTGGCAGAATTGGTTAACGGCAGTTCATCAAGTAATGGAGTAAGTATCAATGTCATTAAAAGACAATCATTTTGGAGGGTAAGTTAGTGCTAGTTATTGTGGTTATTGGATTATTTTTGTTGGCGGTTACCCTAGGTTTGGGATACTGGAGTTATTTACTGGGAAAAAGGAATCAATCTAATCTTGTTGGCACCATTATTCCAGTAGCTTATTTTGTCGTTCGAGCAATCTTAGCTTGGATGACACAAACTACAACACATGGCCTAGTATCGTCATTAGTCGGTAGCTTGTTATTCAGTTTGATTTACTATGGTTTATTTGTTTGGGGGAAGCACCGGGCTAATAAGTAACATAAATTAGTCAGATTGAGATGACCGATATTCGACAAGGATTAAATGCCGAGTATCGGTTATTTTATAGAAAATCTTAGACAAGTTGAGTTATGAGAGAGGAAATAATACATGCTGGTATTTATTGTAATTGGATTGATTACGGCGGTAATCACAATTGGCTTGGGTTATTGGAGCTATATTTTAGGGAAGCGTAACAAGTCGAATTTAGTTGGTAGTGTCATACCAGTTGGTTATTTTATCGTCCGGTTAGTTTTTGTGCTAGTACTGGGTGAAGGTGTTCGAGAACTGATAACTAGTTTAGTTGGTAATTTAGTGATTACCGTTATCTATGTCCTGTTGTTTGTTTGGGGACGACAACGACTCAATAGGCAAAAGCAAACAAAATAGTTCGGTTGAAGATCCAGAACGTTGATGAAGCATGCGTTCTGGACTTTTTAGACTGTTACCGGTATTAATAAAGGCATCATTTCGTTTTTGACGAATCTAGTTAGGTATAATGATATTTATACCATGATTACGGGGAAAGTTGCCGTTACCGGTAAGAAGTGTTTATGCTTAGCAGGTGTGGCTTGGACATCCCTGAACTCTGTGCCTGTCTCAGGAAAGCAAAGAAGTGAGGTAGAACATATGGATGTTGATGAGAATTGGTGGTATGAGAGCGTACTAAATAAAGTTCAATAAAGGTGGTAGTCTAGTTCAGATTTAATCCTAAAGCTGCTAAGAATACCCATATCCCTGTCGGTAAATAGAGAAAGAGTAGAGAAATATGAATATAGAAGAAATCAATTCAGAAATATTAAAGGTTAACAATTATTTAAAAAAATGTTTATGGATGGATTTTGAATTTGCTAGTGTGGATGGTGGAGATATTGTTGTAGCAGGTAGAATAGATACTTCATATGATGAGTTTGCCATTAACATTGATTTCGGGAAAACTTATTATCTGTCTAGTTTGCTGTATTGGAACTTAAATAATTCTAAGCCATTTATAGAGTTGGCGGCAGGTAAAGAAATGTGGGAAATTATCGATAAATACCAAGTAGAAGGAGGAAATTATATATTTAAGATTAATGCTGAAGATTTTGACACAGCACCAATAATTATTGCTAGTAAAGGTCTTAAAGTTGAAATAATAAATAAAGATCCATTTTAAAAACAGGAATCACTGAGTTATTAAATCAAGTACAATACTTTCAACTCGTTCTTAATCAGGATTTTAGCTGATTAGCCCATTCCAGATGGTTTTGGATAACTTGAAGACCAGTGATGGTTCAGGAGCGCATCGATTGGTCCTTGGGTATGAGTTTCTGGTTCAACTGTGGCTTTGGTTAGTCCCGTGTTTCACGATTAGTATGGTATACCATTGTGCTAATCACTTATGACAAGTCTGAAAATTCTTAGCTATTATCGAAATTTGCAGCTTTTAAATGTTCTGGACCATATCCATGATTTGCTGGATAAGACAGTGATGGGTATGGCAATGGAAAAGGTGATGTTGGACCTCGTAAAGGTATTCGAAAATAGTAAAAAATGACAATGATTATCATTTTTTGAGCAGTCATCATAGGAATTACGCTGGGATTAGGATTATGGAGTTATTGGTTGAGAAAAAGGACCCAAACTAATTTAGTAGATGTCATTATTCCAGTAGCTTACTTTGCCGTTCGAGCAATCTTAGCTGTGATGATACAAACTACGACACATGGCCTAGTATCGTCATTAGTTGGTAGCTTGTTATTCAGTTTGGCTTACTATGGTTTATCTGCTTGGGGGAAGTGCCTGGCTAATAAGTAATGTGGACTAAACCGATATTCGACGAGGACTAATTACCGAGTATCGGTTATTTTATAGAAAAGTTTAGATTGGTTGAGTTGTGTGGGAGAAAACAACACGTGTTGGTATTTTATCGTCCGGTTAGTCTTTGCACTGGTACTCGATGACGGCATTCGAGAACTGATAACCAGTTTAGTCGGTAATTTAGTGATTACCGTTATCTATGTCGGGGACGACTGGGACGCCTTCAGAAAAACTTTCTCTGAAACCTGGGACAGATACCTCTGTATATAGAGTAATTAAGAAAATTCCAAATGTTGAACGAGCAAAAGTTGTGCCTTGGTTTGGTATGCCAAGTGGGGGAATTTAAAGCAAACTTTCTATGTCTATTGAAGAACTTGTTAAGGGAGGATATATTGAGTTAATAACAAAATAGGAGTGGTGTAATGTTTAAACTATCAACGGAAGATTTGAAAATTTATATATTAGAAAGAGTTTCCAGGCTGGGAAATATTAATATTAAAGAATACAATTTCTTGGAAAACAAGCATGGAAGTGAAGATGGTTTTTATATTTATTCGGATGGTCAGCGATACCATTTTGTGTATAGTGAGCGAGGAACAGAAAATAAGCATAATGTGACCGATAATCTTTTTGAAATAACATATTGGGTTATTAGTTCTATTACAGATACGTTAGCAATAAGATATATGAGAACGCATATTTTACCAAATCAAAGTCAAAGAAAAATTATTTTTGATAAAAAATTAAGTCTGTTAAGTATAGTAGGTGAAAACTATAAGAAAGCTGGAGAAATAGAAATTAGTGAAATATTGAAAACATCCCCTTTATAGGTATTCTGAACTGCCAGATCAAGTACAACACTTTCAGACTAAGCAAGTAATCTAGTTAATCAAAGTCTGGTAGCAATCTTATTGCTAATTAGTAACTAAGAATTTGATGTAGCTACTGGCTCGAGGTGTTTAGGATAGCTTGAGAACTAATAATGGTCAGAAAACAACGAATAATCTTTGAGTATGAGCTCCCCAATTAATTGATTCTAGTTCTCGTTGGTACCATATTCTTGTGTTGAGTAAGAGCGCACAAAGTGGATGATTGCTGAATATTGGTTACTTCTTAAGTAAAGTCGCGAAAAATAAAATAATGGTAGAAGATTTAGTATGAATCCTCCAGAAGAAATTAAAGGAAGCTCAAGGTATATTCAATATCACCCTGGTGGTCACCATGGCGATTCACCTTATTATAAAGTTTCTTCTCCAGAACATGGAATTATTAGGATTTATACGAATGGGAAGGTTGTGAAATGATGACTGAAGACGTAGAAAAGTTGACAATGTTATATGACAGGGTTATCGAGAATCTTCAATAGTTTTCAATGTCTCCAGAGAATCAGATAAAACAATTAAAAGGTTTTTCGGTCGCTGATGAACTAGCTTCGGATTTTTCTGATATTACATTAAATTATGCAAAGAAATTATTTGAAAATGCTTGGATAACTACAAAACAGTATTAGCAGTTCCTGAGCATTGATGAAAAATTAGAGGATATGAGTAAGAATAAGGCGCTTTGGTGTGAAGAAGCACTTAAAGATGCTAGTGAATGGAACAAATGTAGGAAAGCTGGAACAAAACTGCTAGCATCTTTGGAGGGCGAACGCTCGACCTATTCTTAAACAATGATCGATTTAATCAAGACTTGGTAGAATATCTATGCCTGCTTGATAACCAGATATTTGCTGTGGTTGGTGATTCAAAGCATCTTGAATAGATTTATTAATAAGGAATAATCTTTTTATTGAAATTAAAATCAATTCAGTTAGTAGGAACATTGTAAATGTAACAGTTACTTCTATACAATGATATTCAAAACGGTGATTTTATTTTTATATGGAAGCATATCCAAAGCTAACCCTATTATTAACATATATGAGTTCGAATATGAGGCTGTCATTACTAGCAATAGTAGTTTTGAATTTTATATGGGGAGAAGAAAATATTCTTTATACTTGATAATGAAGAATAAAACAATCAAGAATCAGACAGTAGGTTCGGTTATTTTATAGAAAATCTTAGACAAGTTGAGTTATGAGAGAGGAAATAATACATGCTGGTATTTATTGTAATTGGATTGATTACGGCGGTAATCACAATTGGCTTGGGTTATTGGAGCTATATTTTAGGGAAGCGTAACAAGTCGAATATAGTCGGTAGTGTTATACCAGTTGGGTATTTTATCGTCCGATTAGTCTTTGTGTTAGTACTGGGTGAAGGCGTTCGAGAACTGATAACCAGTTTAGTTGGTAATTTGGTGATTACCGTTATCTATGTCCTGTTGTTTGTTTGGGGACGACAACGATTTAATAGGCAGAAAACAAAATAAGTTGGTTAAAGGTTCAGAACGCTGATGAAGCACGCGTTTTGGGCTTCTTAGGTACTTACAAGTGATGGGTACCAAAATCTATCTAATTAATGCAGCAATCAAGGCTTTTCAAAAAAACATCTAAGAGCAGTGCTGAAATTGCCACGAATGCCGGAAAACAGAGCGAGGCAGCGTAATGGCAGTTCTAAACTTAAGGCTATGTTGTTGAGGATAGCAGTTATCAAATGAATACCCAACTGTGGCGTTGCCAACGATCAACGTTGCTAAGGTGTTGGCAAAAAATGAACGAGAATTAATTATTTTGATGCATATTAAAAATCAGTCCGTCGTATTCTGCCGTGATAAAGGCAGAGAATGCGATGGACTGATTTTTTGAAACCACTAATTTAACAAGCTAGGATCAATCTGGCGGTCTTTAAAGTAGTACAGACGGTCGTGATCATTAATGTGTCGCAAGATATGGGCGGGATTCCCCACGGCGACGACGTTATCAGGTAAGTCTTTGGTCACGATGCTACCAGCGCCAACGACGACATTGTCGCCAATCGTAATACCGGGTAGTACGATGGCACCTGCGCCGAACCAACAGTTACGGCCGATATGAACTGGCATATTGTACTGATAAGCTTGTTCGCGCAATGATGGCAAAATCGGATGGCCCGCGGTTGCAATTGTCACGTTGGGGCCGAACATCGTATAGTCGCCAACGTAAATATGGGTATCATCTACCAGTGTTAGGTTAAAATTGGCGTAAACCCCCTTGCCAAAGTGGACATGGTGCCCACCAAAGTTACTGTGAAACGGTGGTTCGATGTAACACTTCGGGCCGATTTCTGCGAACATCTTGCTAAGTAGAATTTGGCGCTTGGTTAGTTCGCTGGGCCGAGTTTGGTTGAAATCATAGAGCTGATCGAGATAGCCAAATTGGCGTTTTTCAAGTTCAGGGTCGTTAGGTAAGTAGAGTTCGCCAGTATGAAGACGATCGTTATTATTGGTCATTAATTAAACTTCCTTTCGTGGATGATGGCTGCCGGTAATCAAGGCTAAGCCACCTAAAATGAGCATAATCCAAATGAGAACGTTGGCGGTGAGCGTCTGCGGCCCAAGTTGGCCGAGACTGTTCCAGACCAGTGGCGCAAAGAAAGCGCTGATAATGGTGGCAATCGTCAGGTAGCTACTCAGGACGTTGACTTGAATGGTATCCAGGCCAGTATTGCTAGTGAAGACCAAATATGGCCCGGTGTACGAGTAAATAAAGTTGAAAAATACGGCAGCGCCAATAGCCACAGTTGCATTGGATGCCAACCATAATACTAAGACTGAAATAGCTGCTCCGGCATAGCCTAAGGTTAAGGTGAACCGGTGTAAATAGCGGTATAGATAGCCAAAGGTGAGACCAGCCAGCAAGCCACCGATGTTCATGGCTGCTAAGGTTAAGTTGATAGTGGCAGCGTTACCAAAATGACGGGCGCTAAAGTAACTCGGCAGCTTTAATTGAACGCCCCAGATGAGTAGATAGGTGATAAAGGTAAGTCCTAGTAACGTCCACTGGTGCCGTGGTAGTTGTGTCTTTTCAGTGCGTGCGTGATTAGTCGTTGTTGATGGAACAGTGGGTTCCGGTACGAACCACGCCACGCCCCCAGCAACAATCACCAGTAGCCCGTATAGCCAAAAGACGGCATGCCAACTGAGACTGATCAGCAGGCCTGCTAATCCTAGCAATATCGCGTTACCTAGGGCTGAGAGGCCCGTCTGGTAACCTAACAGTCGGGCCCGTAAATCACCTGTAAAGCTGTGGGTCAACAAACTGATGGCATGTGGTGAAAAGAGGCCGACGCCTAATCCTAATCCGAGCCGACTGACCATGATTACGGTAAAGTTAGTCGTGATAGCGGGAATCAGTCCCATGATGGCGCTGATCAAGAGTCCACTAATCACGATTGGCCGTAATCCCCACCGGCTTGTTAATCGGGGGTTGAGTAACAAAGTAATCAATGCGCTACAGTTGGCGATGGTGACGAGCCATTCAATCAGCGTAGTCGGGACGGTGGGAAAGGTCCGTTTGAGCTGGGGAATGATTCCTGTAATAACGGTAGTGATGCCTGTTACAGTGGAGAGGCTAAGAATACTGATGGTGGTGGTCAACCGTGGCTGCATGGCTTACGCCTCCAACCAGTTTTTGATCCACTGTAAGACGCCTTGTTCTTGGTTTGTACCTGTCGTGGCGTTGGCTAAGGCTGTCACGGCTGGTTGAGCATTCGCCATGGCAACGCCGCAGCCGACCTCCCGGAGCATTTCTAGGTCATTGCCCCCATCGCCAAATGCAGCCATGTCTGCGAGGTCGATTCCGAGAACCTGTCCGAGTTGCGCTAAGCCAGCCGCCTTATTCATGCCGGGTTGGATAATGTCGATGTCGCCATGACCACTGCTGGTTGGTTCGGCGATACCCGTCAGTAACTCGCGTAGTTGCGTCACAATCGCTGTGGTGCGTTCTGGTGGACATGTGATGGCGAACTTCATAATGTCATCATCAAGCTGGTCGTAACTTTCAACGACGGCTAAGTGATGATAATAATGTCGCATTTGCGCCACGTGCTCAGGATTAGTGGTCGTTAGGGTGTAGGCACTTTTGGCACCGCAAACCAGTAGCTTTAAATCCGGGATGGTTTGAATCTTATTCAGAATCGTCTGGATTGCGTCTGGCTGAAAGGCGTTAAGTGCGTAAACGTGGTCGGCATCGCGGATATAAGCCCCATTTTCAGCAAGGTAGATCATCTCAGGATAGTCCTTGAAGAAGGACTTGAGTTGGAAATATTGATTGCCGCTTGCAATCACGAACCGTACGCCCCGTAGTTGTAATTGTTGATAAAGCAGTGCAAATTGAGCTTCGTCGTAAGTCATGTCGTCACGCAAAAAGCTGCCATCCATATCAGTTGCCATTAATTTAATCATGGTTAAAATCTCCCGTCGTTTAATTGATAGCCGTAGCTTACCACGAAATTCAGATCACGAAGGGACATTTTTAGAGGCAACTAGTATCAATTCGGTGATACCGGGCATAGGCTTGACGATAGTCAGTAGGCGTCATACCCTTCCAAGATTTAAAATTCCGATTGAACGTCTTACTATTCGGAAAGCCGCATTGCATGGCAATATATTCAATCTTATGGTCGGTCTCTAACAGGAGGCGACGGGCGTTCATCAATCGGATCAGTCGTAAGTATCGGTTAACGGATAGTTGAACGTTTGCATTGAATTGCTGATTCAAAGTGGTCAACGAAACGTGAAATTGCTCGGCAAGGGTATTACCATCGATGGGCTCAGCGTAATGTTGATTGATGGCAGTCATGACCGTATCCGTTAATGTCAAGTTAGGGCTGACCGTTGTTGCAGTCAGAGGAACGGTAAACGTTTGACCCAGAGTGACAAGTAACTGGTAAAAGTGGCTGAGAATTTGTAATCTCAGCAGATCGGTCGTGGGGGTCGTCAACAGGTCGTGAATCGTGACTAATTGTTGGCGGACATCGGCGTAGGCTTGTGGGTGAGTTTTCGATGAGGCCGCGCCGTTCAATGTCAATTGCCAGTTCGCACTTGCCGGAATTTGAGTTTGTAAGAAATCGTCGTCAATGATGATGCCGAACTCTACCCAGTCAACTTCGGTGGGCCCACTAGCGCTGTGAACCACGCGTCGATTAGTAGTCCAAAGGTCACCAGGCCGATATTCATTCGTCTGTCCATCGGTGACGAATTTTAAGGTCGTACCGCTGACGAGATAATTTAACTCAATCCCTTGGTGCCAGTGTGGGGCAACGTTGATATCAGTCAATGGATCATGTTCGTAATATTTAAAGGGGAGGCGGGGAATTGTCTGGACCGTCTCGTGTAAGATTTTCATCACTAAACCTCGCTTCAAGATTTTGTAAAATCGCACCGCTTCCTTTCAAAAATCAACCTTGATGGCTGACGCGCTATGCTATATTAGAATTATAGTTCGCGATGAGCGGTGGCATGACTTAATTGTAACCGTATTCGCAGTTGAAAGGAACGAAAACCCATGACAATTAAATTAATTGCGATTGATATTGATGACACGCTTCTGGATTCAAAGGGGCAATTATTACCAAGTACGATTGCGGCAGTTAAGGAAGCCCACGACCAAGGGATTAAGGTGGTTTTGTGTACCGGCCGGCCACTTGCTGGGGCGCAACATTATTTAGATGCGTTAGGCCTTGCTGGTGATGACCAGTACGTGATTACGTATAACGGTGCTGTAATCGAGAGCATTGCTGGCCGGATCGTCGCCAAACATTTAGTGGATAATGCGCACTATCGGCAATTAACCGCGTTTGGAAAACAACATCACGTGCCCTTTAACGTGCTCGATGCGGACAGTACGATCTATACAGCTGACCGCGATGTTAACTGGGTCACAGTTGTACAGGCGTGGGAAAACAAAGCTGGGCTGTTGATTCGAGACCCTGACGATTTACCAGCTGATTTTCAAATTGCCAAGGGGGTCTTTGTAGGTGAAGGCCCGCAACTCGATGCCGTAGAAGCGCAAGTTAAGACGACTTTTGGTCGGGACCTGTACGTGGTACGTGCGGCAACTAACTTCTTGGAACTGATGCATACTGGTGTCAACAAGGGGCAGGCAGTTCAGGATTTAGCGGCAGCTCTGGAAATACAACCGGACGAAGTGATGGCACTGGGAGACGAACAGAATGATCTGCCAATGTTTGCTTTCGCCGGAACAGCTGTCGCGATGGGCAATGGCAGTGATATTGCTAAGGCACACGCTGATCACGTGACGGCTACTAATGATGCGAACGGGGTCGCAGCTGCGATTCGGCAGTGGGCATTATCGGATTAACTCGGATGATTATTTTTAGCGAAACAGTTGACAAGACTACGCAATGAGTTTATGATTGCAAATATTAAAAATAAATGAGACTAAACGTGATGATCAGGAGAGTAAAGTCAGGGTAATCTTAAGCGAGCCGCTGGATGGTGTGAAGCGGTGGTGAGCCTGGCTGGAAAGTAGCCTGAGAACTGCTAATGCGACGAGCTGGAGTGTTAGCTGGGTGCCCCCATTAACGGGCCAACGTATCGTCAGTTAACATTACTGTTTGGGGAAACCCGTCATCGGTGTTGGTAATTGGCCGTACGCGCAAAGGTGACGAGCTGCGGTTCGTGACGAATTAAGGTGGTACCACGCGTTAGCGTCCTTACAAAATCAATTGATGATTTTGTAAGGACGCTTTTTTAGTCCCATGGCAGTTGAGAGGATGGAGACAATGCGCTTAACAAGTAGTGATGGTGGTTTGTATCGAGTGCTCTTACTAGTGATTGTTCAAACTGGTTGATGAGAACGACGCTTAACGGAGGAGAGACGACTATGCAAATAACGCGAAAATTAACAATCAAACATTACATCATTATTGGATCAATGCTCTTTGGGATGTTTTTTGGGGCTGGCAACTTGATTTTCCCAATTCACTTAGGGCAGCTAGCGGGGGCCAATTGGTTGACAGCTGGTTGGGGATTCTTGCTGACAGGGACACTATTGCCACTGTTAGGAATTATCGCCATCAGTGTGACGCACAGTAGTGGGATTTATGAGCTAGCGCGGCCAATTGGTAAACGCTACGCGACGATTTTTATGGTACTGACTTGTGCGACTTTGGGACCCTTGTTCGCGACGCCGCGGACAGCCACTACGCCGTTTCAAATTGGCATCGCTAGCCATGTGAGTTCGGCACAGGCACAGTGGTATTTATTAGCTTACTCATTGATTTTCTTCAGTATCACTTACTGGGCAGCTCGTAGGCCCACCCGGATCGTCGATACGATCGGTAAATTGTTAAACCCAGCTTTTCTGATTTTGCTCGCCTTAATTTTTGGGATTGCCTTCAGCCGGCCGTTAGGGACCACGAATGCGACACCGACCGCGGCCTACCAACACGGCGCGTTCTTGAACGGCTTTTTGCAAGGGTATAATACGATGGATGCGTTAGCTGCCTTGTTGTTCGGAATTGCAGTTGTCACCACGATTCGGGGCCTTGGTCAACGGGATGCCGGAGCGATTGCTAAGACGGCCGCCAAGTCTAGTTTGTTGAGTATTAGTTTAGAAGCAGTCATTTATCTTGGCCTGATCTGGATTGGCGCGACGTCGTTATCGCAATTTAAGTTGTCTGCGGATGGTGGCATTGCCTTTGGTCAGATTGCCAATGCTTTTATGGGCACGCCGGGTGCGATTGTTTTAGCGATTATGGCGACCTTGACGTGTCTGACAACGGCAGTGGGTTTGGCGACGTCG
The DNA here is from genome assembly GCF_014131735.1 of Lactiplantibacillus plantarum. Taxonomy (NCBI): domain Bacteria; kingdom Bacillati; phylum Bacillota; class Bacilli; order Lactobacillales; family Lactobacillaceae; genus Lactiplantibacillus; species Lactiplantibacillus plantarum. The sequence continues at coordinate 2,889,887 of NZ_CP039121.1, read as the reverse complement.
TTTGCGGAAGCCTTGCACGCTAAATTTCCTAAAATCAGTTATCGCGCTTGGAACCGCTTGGCCTGTGGGGCCTCATTTCTCATCGCTAATATTGGGTTGGATCAAATTATTGCATGGTCGACGCCGATGCTGATGTTCCTGTATCCGTTGGCGATTACACTGATTATCTTAGCGATTGCCTCACCGCTATTTCATCGTGATCCGCTCGTTTATCGATGGACGACGGCGTTAACTTTGATTCCAGCGTTCATTGATGGTCTAGGTGCTGCACCAGCCCTGATTACTCGGTTAGGATGGGTTCAAACGATTCTTGCATGGGATCAACGCTACTTACCATTAGCTAAACTAGGATTTGATTGGGCACTTCCCGCCATTATTGGTCTACTGATCGGCTTGGGCTGGCACTATGCGCGCCGCTTCCAGAACGCCCATGCTTACAAGATGAGCCAGGACTAAAGGTGTATGATAGATGGTAAGACTTTTGATGGATGGGTGAGCACATGGATTTTTTGGGAATACTTTGTTTGTTGATTTTGGCGACAACCCTCGCTGGGCACTTTGCTCACCGTGCGGGGATTCCTGCCGTGATTGGTGAGATTCTGGTCGGGGTGATATTAGGGCCGGCACTACTTAACTGGGTCCATTTAACGACTTTAGTTCAAACGTTCTCAGATATTGGGGTCGTGGTACTGATGTTTATCGGTGGACTGGAAAGCAACTTAGCACTTTTACGTAAGTATTTACGCCCTGCCATTATTGTGGCTATTATTGGAGTGATCTTTCCAGTCGTTATTATGGGGCTTGCGAGTCGCTTCTTTCAGTTTAGCTGGTTTGAATCACTGTTTATCGGTGTCATCTTTTCAGCCACGTCGGTTTCGATTTCCGTGGAGGTACTAAAGGAATTTAAAGTGTTGGATACTAAGGAAGGAGCCACGATTCTAGGGGCAGCGGTCGCTGACGACATTATCGGGGTGATTCTGTTGAGTATCATGATTGCAATGATGGGTGGTCAGAGTGGCGTTGCCCAGACTAATCTCGGTATCGTGCTCTTGGAACAGGTTGGCTTCTTCATAGGGGTCTTCATCGTGATTAAGTGGGTTGCCCCGTATCTGATGCGCTTGAGTGATCATCTGTTGATGGCTGCCAGTCCAACTATTATGGCGATTATTATTTGTTTAGCGTTGGCATGGTTGGCAGAACTAGTGGGCTTGAGTGGTGCTATAGGTGCTTTCTTCGCCGGAGTCGCAATTGCACAAACTGATTACCAACACGTGGTGGACGTTAGTATTGAACCAGTGGGCTACACGACGTTTATTCCATTATTCTTCGTCAGTGTGGGTTTAAATATGACGTTCAAAGGGGTCTGGCAATCGCTACCGTTCATCGTGGTCATGACGGTGCTCGGTGTGTTAACTAAGTTGTGGGGTTGTGGACTGGGCGCGAAGTTAAATGGGTTCAGTCGCCATAGTAATTACTTAGTCGGTGCCGGTATGATTTCGCGTGGTGAAATGGCATTGATAACGGCACAAATTGGGTTTTCAGCGCACTTACTATCAAACGATTACTATTCGGATATTATTTTGGTCATCATTGTGGTGACGATGATTGCCCCGTTCGTCTTAAAGAATGCCATTCATCGTGCCGGTCAGGTGACTGCAACACATAGCATCATAGAAGAGCATTAACCACATAGATTGGGCGGAAGTTAAGAGCCGCTTGGACGCCGTAGTATGGACTACGGCGTTTTTTTGAACCTGTGTGATTTAACGGAATGAGCGAGGGTGGTACATTAGTGAGTTGACTTACTGTCGTGGTGTTGGTGGTGGGTTGTACGAGAATAGCTAAAAATATGACGGTTGTAGAAATATCGTCCAATAAATCGGGTAGGCGTTATATTAAAAGTGTGGAAGGTAATTAAGAATTGACTGAAGAATCTTGGATTATGCTAAAATGAAAAAGGTAACGGATGGTAAGGATATGGTGGGGAGTAACTATTATAAAAAGAAGACGACGTTGGTTCCGAAAGCTATAATTGGTGGATAGGTGATATCAGAAGGAGCTTGATAAATATGGAAGAAATTATATCTTTTGAATTTTCTAATGGTTCGAAACTTTTAGATAGTAATGTCTATGAATATAAAGTAGGTAAAGAAGGGACTATTAAAATAGACTTTCCAGATAGTAATGGCTTTGTAGCTGTTCATAAAAATAATACTGAAACAGCATATATTAAGGCCCCTTATATGAAATTTTGCACAGGTAGACATGCCTAGAATAGGTTATGTTTAAATTTTTGAAAAACAAAATAATGGCAGATTTATTCGCCAAAATAGCCCAAAACCTCGTTAGGAGATTTTGGGCTATTTTTTCATAGGATGAAAAAGTAAACGTCAGTCTTACATCAACCCCGATTAAATCGACAGATGAATGATGCTTTTACCTTAAGGGGACTATAGCAAACTTACTCGTATTTTTCTTTCTAGCTTTGAATAATCATTTATAATCCGCTATCGCCCAGCAGCCCCATCACTAAGCCCTTGATTAAATGAGCTAATGATTGAAGGATCACTAATCACATAGATTGCGAAAACGACAATAAGCGCTACCAGCAAGCTTCTCACTGGGTATTTCTTAATTATGTTTATTGTTTTATTGAGCATTAACGTGTGCCTTACCTTTTATATTTAAATTAATGTGCCAATAATTAAAACGGCGTCTGAGATCCAATGGACATAGATGCCGCTCCGTAAAGTATTGGCAGATCGCCATGAAGCAGTTATTGGATAACGCGTAATACCGACGATTAAAGGATAAATCCAGTTGAAATGATAATGTGGAAGGTGCAGACACGCAAATACGATGCACCCCAATACATTGATAATCGGCCACGCATATTTTTTTAGTTGTGTTTGCGATAATAAGCGAATCAACGGAAGTGAAATAGAGGCCATTCCGACTTCCTCACCAACTAGTGATACTAGTAGCGTGAAGGCTATCCATACTCTTTCAATTAAAGGATAATCTCGCCCAGTTGAACTAGTTGTCAATGTTGTATTGTGAAATGACAATAAAGCATGCGAATTAATGATAGCTATAACCACAATCGCAGTGACTTCCAGAACAAGCAATAAAAGCACATACTTAACTACTATGCGCCACTTTGGCGAGGGTAACGGTTGAAAAAACAGTTTTAAGTTAGAAAAACCATATAGCATGACTAAACTAATTATTCCGGCTGTAAGCATTGCTAACCAATCAAAATAAATATTAAGAAAGATCGCACCCATATAACCAGCCACAAAGAGCACTAACACTAGCGGGTAATATTTTTCTTTGAAATCAATTTCTATCACTTATTATAATCCCTTGAACCACCAAGCACGGCCCGTTCAACCGCGCCAAACGCATAACCAATAGCGTATCCAATTCCATTTTTACGACTCCGACGGCCACCAGAAATATTCTTTTCAGCGTCAGCAGTTAATTCTTCAAATTCATTTAAAACAGTTAATTTAATTTTCATAATATACGCTCCTTAATTTAAGTCCATTTATTAACGACGGATTGCTCTGCCAGCTTCGCCATCATAAAATCCTTTTCTTAAACTAGACCAGAAATTTTTCCAAGCGCCTCCCCCAACAACCCCGTTCAACTTATTATTAGAAATAGGTGCAAATGCATCTACTACATCCAAATCCTTAATCATTTTGTTCACAGTCATACCTCTCCCTTTACTGTAGCAGTTAAAAATGGTTCTATGCGCTACGTATTTTTAATGCACTTATTAATATACGCTACAATTTAAAAAAAATTATTTTAAATTTGTTATCGTACTATTTAATCGATTTAACGTAACTTGAAAGTTGAATGTCTGACGATCCCATAACATTAATGGGATTATTTTTGCTATGACGAATTGTTAAATTAAGTGCAATATTTTACCAAAGAAAACTTCACTTGGCCTTTTTCATTTCAAGCTCTTACGTGGCGATTATTTAAATCTATGACTAATGTGATAATTCCTTGATTGTTGAGGTCGTTTAAAGTAGTTCTTTTTTGGAAATGTGTTCGCAAATCAAGTCGTTGGTATTTCGTTAGTTTTGCGGTGTGGTGGTCTGGGCGCGAAGTTAAATGGGCTCAGGCGTCATGGTAATTGCTTAGTCGGTTCTAACATGATCTCTCATACACCGGTTATAAAAAAGCTATTCATCTTGCCGGTCAGATGGGCACAACACATCGGACTGGAGAAGAAAATTCAACACCTAGATTTTGGCGGAAATTAATGGCCGCTTGGATACCATAATTTTGAGCCTAGGAGATTGAATGGCGAAGCTAGACTGGAATCTTTGCGTGTTGACTTTAATTGTTGGTTAAACGTCTATTTTCGTGGTATCGATGAATTATTGTACGATAATATCTAAAAATATTACGTTTATAAAAATATCGTACAATGATTCGACTAAGCGGTATATTAAAAGCGTAGAGAGAGTGATATCAAGCAGTTCGATTGAATTGAATGAAAGCGATTTCTTGTGTGTGAGTCTATATTAAAAATAATTGTTGTTTAGAAAGCAGTGGGAAGATGCTTGAAAGAATTACAGGATTTATTATTATATGTTTTGCTATTTGGCAAATTTATACTGCCTATTTAGCATTTAAACAGGTAAAGCAGGTTGGCAACAAAAGTACTTCACCCTTTATTGCGTTGGGTGTCTGGTCAGGATTATCTTTTGGTATTTTGATGGTTGCGTTTGGAATTGCATTGGCATTTAATGCGATTTGATGATATTCACTGAAGGGGGATGTTTGAAATGGAAAATTTAAAGTTGCATTTCAAATGTATATCGTGAAATGCAAACGGGACTTAGATGTTTATCAAAAGTTGAATGCTTTAAGGAGGAAATGCAATTATGAAAAGTTTAGATAAAATTGCCGGGTTAGGTATCGAAATGGCAGAAAAAGATTTGACTACCGTTGAAGGTGGAAAAAACTATTCTAAGACATGGTGGTACAAGAGCCTTACATTGCTGGGAAAGGTAGCAGAGGGAACTTCGAGTGCATGGCATGGTTTAGGTTAAAAATAACAGCTATTAGGAATTAGCAAAATAATGATGGACTAGTCAATAGTGAAATGATTGGTTCATCATTATTTGATTGTATTCAGAAAGAACAATTAGGTGGGACGGTGTTGTATCATGATTAAATTTAAAGAACGGGGAAATGTTTCATTTAGCAATTTCAGGCTGAAGGAGCATCAGTGTGATTATGAACCGATTATTGGATTAATAATGGTTAAAAATCAAGAAAGGCGGATACTGCAAACGCTAGAATCAATTGTGAACATCTGTGATCAAATAATAATGGTTGATACAGGCTCTAGCGATAACACTGTTGCAATTGTAGAAAGTAATTATAACAGTGTGTTAATAAAGCATGTAGACTGGAAAGAAGATTATGCAGCCATGAGAAATAAATGTCTAACCTTTGTTCCAAATGATACTTGGGTTTTGTTTGTAGATTCTGATGAAATATTTTCTAAAGAATATAATTCAGAAGAAATAAAATCCTTTTTATATGAAGTTGATAAAAGATTCCCAAATCAAGACAAAATTTGCACAGTAAAGCAGATGCAACCGGATCGCCCAACATATGTTCGTCCGGAACGTTTTGTAAAGAAAACGGAGACCCTTTATTATTTTGGATATGTGCATGAAGAACCTAGAACTAAAAGAACAGAAAAATTAGTGAAAATTGACACTGATTTAGAACTCATGAACAATGGATTAACAAAGGGAGAATATGCAAAGTTTAATAAGCAACAACGATATGCGATGCTCTTGAAAAAAAACATTGCTTTAGAACCTGATAATCCACGTTGGACAAGCTTAATTTCACCAATTGATATTCAATTAGGGCTGTTTGAACATGACAAGTATGTAGAGAAGCTGAAAAAAGAGATTCTTAAAGATATTCATGGTGATATCACTGAAAATAATGTGAAACAAGGTGAGTATCTTAATTACTTGTTGGAACGATACTGCATTGAGCTAGTGCATTCAGAAAACATGGAACTAGCCAGTAAGTACATTAAGTTTAGTAAAAAGAAATTTCCCTATGACGTAACTTTTATAGTTTTAGAAATGACTATTTTCTTTACGAGTTTAGAACAAGCAAGTTTGAGAGAGCTTAAAAAGATTATCGATTTTACTAACAATACGGATTTTAATATTATTGACAGTGAATCAGAGGGGTCCGAAGATGCACTTAGCGCTGTTGTAATCAAACTTTTACTGTTAGTCGAAAAGTTTGATCAGGCAAAAGCAGTTTATAAAACTATCAGCGATCCAATTGCCAAGGAATTATTGAATGATGAAAAGAAAATTTTAGAATCCTAAGTAGGATGTTCTTAAAGTGGGGATTTTGTATTGAAAAATAACGATATAATAACTAAAATTGCGATTTGTTTTGTTCTTGTACCTATCGTGTTGATAGTTTTACCATATCTAATTAGTCCGATAATTTCCGAAAAGTATGGACAAATGACAGTGGATTTAATTATTTTTTTGGTTGCAATAGTTTTGAGTCAAAATATCTGGCATATAAAGATAAGCTTTTTAAGCTTAAAGAAGCCTTTGAGTCAATTATGCCAGTTAATACCGAGCATTTTATTTTTGTTATTTACTCGATTTAGCACACTTAGCTCAATGTCTTTTCGCTTGATAGATGCACGAATCATACTGACGGTACTATTTATTGCATTGGCAGAAGAAAGTGTGTACAGAGGCCTATTAATTCCGTTAAGCTTAGTTTTCACAAAAAACAAGCAATATACGGCCATTGTTATTAGCGGTGTAGGTTTTGCGTTGGCACACTTGGTCAATATCGTAAATAGTCCCTGGTCGATAGTTATGCTTCAAATGCTGATTGTTTTTGCAAGTGGTCTGCTTTGGGGAACTTTATATTTAAAAACTAACAATTTGTCGCTAACAATTATGTTACATTTCTTAGATGACTTACCGTTGTTCTTAATGAAAGAAACCTCTGAGCTTGTTACACCTACCCGCCCTCAATTAATTTCTGCAATAATGGCGTATCTAATAGTTGTGGGAATAATTGGAATAATAACATTTTTACAAGTTGAGGGATTACATTTATGGAAATTGAAAAAGTGATTTATGAAAGACTATAAATAGTATACAATTTTATTATTACTTAATTATGTGACGTGGTTATTTTTAATGATTTATAAATCTACTAGGGGGATGTGATTGAAAAATTGCATTTCCCTAATTTGATTTTTTAATGTGTTTTGTTAATTGATGCTTTGAAAATCAAAATTGTGCTAACCCTGTTCCTAGAGATAATAAATTTTTTCTGTCGGAATTTAATGTTTATTATAGGCACTCATAAATATAAATTGTTAAATTGGTTGTATTTTGATTTACAATCTCTAATCATTTTTCGTCTAAAACTAAGTTAATGATGAAATTGAGAATTTGTGCTGTTAAGAATGGAGTGAACTAAAATGAAATCCTACAATATGAAATTGAACCGCGATTTTTATAAAGCATATTCTTTTTGGCTAGGGGTGTTAGCTGTGATTGGTCTTGTAGGAGATGTTTTATTAAAGTACAATACCGCGGTTAGCCCGTGGATAATGATATTAATTGCAATCTATTTATTTTTGAGAGCCTTTACAAGTAAGAGAAAATAAATATTATTAACGGTATTTTTGGCATTATTTAAATTTACTTAGAGGAAATGATTTGAACTTGTTCACGAAAAATATATTAATCTAAGTACAGTACTAATGGGAGTTTATCTTGAATTCTTTAGCGCTACACTTAAGTTAATGTTATTTTATCCTCTAAGTATGTTCAAAGTAATCAAGATCTATTCAAAATAGTGACTTTGACATTCATCAAATATTGATTGATAGCATAGTTGGAATTTCATGGTGATTCACGTTTAAATTTAAAAAATGTACGTTAATAGAAATAATTCCTCCGTACTTCAAAAACACATTATCCTAAAAGCGAGGTGATTATTATGAAAATTCAAATTAAAGGTATGAAGCAACTTAGTAATAAGGAAATGCAAAAAATAGTAGGTGGAAAGAGTAGTGCGTATTCTTTGCAGATGGGGGCAACTGCAATTAAACAGGTAAAGAAACTGTTTAAAAAATGGGGATGGTAATTGATTTATTGAATAACTGTTTTTCAAGTTATATTTCGTATAGATGGCGTAAGGTGGGGCATTTTTAAAGAGTCACAACACTTGAAAAGAAGACTATAAAATGATAATTTTGCTGATAAAGTAAACTAATAATCATTATTTTAGAATAGTTAGATAATGATCGAATAAAAAATACTTTAGAGGTAGTAGCTTGGTTGAAATCAGTATCTTCGATAGCGTTATTCAATCGTTTTTCATTTATCTTGGCATTATCTTGGTATATAACTTCATCTTCAGTAATACGAACATTAAAAGAATCATTTATTCGTTGATTTTATTACTAGTGCTGTCCTTAGTAGGAGCTATCTTGGATGACACTACATCGCTAATTTTGGTTTTGGGGGCAATTATTAAGGAAAAGTGCCAACCAAAAATAAATTATTATCATCTAAATGTATTCTTAATGTTGATTTCTAGTCAGATAGTAATTTTAGCTTTGGCTTCTTATTTAAGTAGAGGATTTCTGTATATCTACTTAGATGCCGATAAAATTTCTGGCTTGTCGGAGTATGGTGATTTATTCATTGGTATTGAAATTATTGTGATGTATATTATCGGATTTTTGGTGTTCAATCTTGTGTACAAAATGGTGAGACGATACACAGGCTCGTTTGATATAAGTGATGACGAAAGAATAAATAGGCATCTATTCATTATATTGTTAGCTTTCTTTGGATCAATAGAAATGTTGTTATTTATTAGCAACTTTCAAGGTGTAACAGCTACAATTCAACTAACTTTACTGTTGACATTTGTTTTGATGCTTGGGCTTATTAGTTGGCAAACATTAGAAACGATTAGAGTATATGCTTGGCAAAAAAAGATAGCAGCTGAAAAATTGCAGAATAAGCAATTAAATGATTATCTTAAGAGTGTTGAGCATCAATATCTAGAATTAAGAAAATTTAAACATGATTATAAGAACCTAATTGCTAGTTTAAATACTCAAGATAATATAAGTGAAATTAAGGATTATTTGACCGACTATACCCAGAGCGGAGAATTCAGAGCAAGCCTAAATGACGGTAGCATTGCAAGTGTTCAGCATCTGAAGAATGAGATATTGCGCGGGTTAGTTGTACAGAAGTTTTTTTATGCGAAACAGTGCGGGGTTAAGTTGACGATTGAAATAGCTAACACTGACTTTATTCTCAGTCATGGTGTTACAGTGGCTGTACGTATTATTGGTAATTTATTGGATAATGCCATTGAGCAAGCCCAAAAAATGACTGATAAAATAGTGACAGTAGCTTTTAATGAAATTGATAACACCGCTGAAATTGCCATTAGTAATCCTATCGATTCAGATTTTAATCAGCATCAGATTTTTGAAACTGGTTATTCAACTAAGGGTAGTAATCGTGGCTTAGGTCTGACTAATGTGCGGGATCTTGTTGAACAGCAGAAGGGTTTCTATATGGATATTGAAACCAAGAAAAATTATGTCACAATGATGTTAATTGTTACGGAGGATAAATAAGTGTTTCCAATTTATTTATTAGAAGATAACGAGGCCCAAAGAGTAGAGTATATAAGTATTATAAAGAATATAATCATGATTAAAGAATATGATATGCAGTTGGTGGTGGCGACAGGAGATTTACAAGAGTTAATGAATAATGTTATGAATTCTAAAGAAGGGCTGTTTTTCTTGGATATGGAAATTGGGGAACAAACTCAGGCCGGGTTGAATTTAGCAGATGAAATTCGGCAGCAGTTACCTTGTGCACAAATTGTATTTATTACAACTCATGAAGAGTTATCTTTTTTGACACTGGAGCGGCGGATTGCACCGTTGGATTATATTTTGAAAGAACAAGGCCTTGATGATATTAAGCAAAAAATAGTTAAGGATATTGATGCAACTCAAACTATTCTCAAGACAGAAACTGTGCAGCATAAGGATATTTTAGGTTATAAAATCGGAACGCGTTTCTTTTCAGTTCCTATTAATGATGTTATTATGCTGAGCACTAATAAAGAACGACCGGGTAGTATTAGGCTGACTGCCAAAAATAAAGTGGCAGATTTTCCAGGTGATTTAAATAGTTTTGAAAATAAATACTCACAATTTTTTAGGTGTGATAAAAGTTCATTGGTAAATATAGATTATGTTGATAGTTATGATTATCAAAAAAAAGAGCTTACCATGATAGATAACATTAAGTGCAGTGTTTCGTATAGAAAGTCTCGGGAGCTTAACAAAATATTGAAAAAGAAATAGGAAACTTATCTTTTATAGCCAGGGCAATGAATCGTAGTATCTTGTTTTGAGATAGACTGCTTTTCATGGTAAGAGCAAGCAAACAATTATATTTTTGACAATTTTGGAGGAAGAATGATTGTTTCCAATTTATTTATACGAGGATAATGCTGAGCAAAGAGATAATTATTGTAAGACCGTCAATAATACAATTATGATTAATGAGTTTGCAATGGAGCTTAGGGTTGCAACGGATGATCAAAAAATAATTCTAGCAGATTTGAATCAACAACAAGATGGCCTTTTCTTTTTGGATATGGAAATTGGTGAGGACAAACAGACTGGACTTGAATTAGCCAGTCGAATTCGGGCAACGATACCATTGGCTAAAATAGTTTTCATTACAACACACGATGAGCTATCGTTTGTAACTCTGGAACGGCGGATTGCACCGTTGGATTATATTTTGAAAGACCAGTCTGCTGACCTAATTACGCAAAGGATTATTAAGGACATCAATGTAGTACAGAACGAATTAAAAAAGACTAATAGTCAGCGCAAAGATGTTTTTAACTATAAGTTAGGAACGCGATACTTTTCACTCGCATTAGATGATGTGATTTTGTTGAGTACATCTAAACTGCGTCCGGGCAGCGTACAACTCCATGCTATTAATAAGGTTGCTGAGTTCCCAGGAAATTTAAATGCGCTCGAAGAAAAGTATCCGCAATTTTTCCGATGCGATAAGAGCTCGCTGGTAAATTTAAATCATTTGCGAAGTTTTGACTATAAAGAAAAAGAGTTGTTGCTCGACGGTGAAATTAGGTGTAAGGCTTCGTTTAGAAAGTCGCGGGAATTGAATAAGTTGTTGAGAGACAACTAGTTTTTTAATATTATTTAGAGCTTCTGTCAGTGTTATTTGACAGGGCTCTTTTGTTATGAATATGAAATCTGATTATATAATATAGGCGCTGAAGATAGTTGGAGTAGGGCTCTAATTGTGATCTTATGAGTATTAAAATGACTAAAAAGTAAGCACAGTACTCGATCGTAAAGTATATTAGCATAGCGTTAAGACGTGAAATTTAGTTAGCGATATGACTAGCTCTTAGCGTAACCCAAAACTTCAGAGATAATTGAAATTGTAGTGCTGCAAACAATAATTTATAGGAATTCAGAATGGATGATTACTCGTCTATTTTATCTTCAATATTTAGGATACTCAATAACTTCCAATGCTTAGAGGATAGGATAAACGTAGCAATGCCAATGAATAAAATATTTAGAAAGAGCCCCTTTAGAAGAGCTTCCATTGGCCCGTTAATGGGTGATTGAGTTGGGTCAATACCTTGAGAATAGAAACTAGAAAAATCTATCAACCAATGGACACTAATGGCAGCCAGTAAGCTTCCGGTTTTTAAATAGATTGCTGCAAGTAAAATACCTAACCCAATAACATAGAGAACCTGACACAATACTGACCATACGGGCTGTGATAAAAGGTTGACCAAATGCATAGCCGCAAAAATAAGCGAAGCAGTCATCATCGAAGCGATGGTGGCCTGCAATGTGGCAAATTTTTTAAGGTTTAGTGCTAAAAGCGTTCTGAATATCATGCCACGAAAAGCGTATTCTTCAGTTATCGCTACAATCAACGAAAGTAATAATGAGATTAAAAATTGATACATGTGGTTTCGAAAGAAAATAAGTAGAAATATTATTGCTAGGCTCAAAGGCAGACTATTCTTCTTTAATATTGACATGATATTAACGGGTAGCCAGTGGATAGGTTGCTTAACATATCGCCTATTCAGAATGATTATCGCGATTAATATAATAGATTCAGTTAATATGAATTGAAAGGGTCCGTCTTTTATTCCCATAATATCAGTCAAAGGATTCATTAAAAAGAGCACTATTAGGTAGTAAATAGCTGTGATTATTACTTTTATTAATGGCATAGTTAAAATTCCCCCCATATAAACTAAAAAGGCTGAGCACTGCAGGCCCAGTCATAAATCGAGTGCTTTCTTATAGTGCTTAAACTTGATGGCTTGAACTATCCGTGGATGAATCCTCGGACAGCGCTAATGACCCAATCGGCAGGCCCAACAGCACTTTTATAATTATTCCGAACGCCACGCGCGCTATAGGCATGGAAAACGCCACCTGAAATAGCATTTAATTCACGGTCACGCAAAACTAGAAATTTTTTCATAATTGTTGATCTCCCCCAAGAAAATTAACGAATACTTTTCAAAATACCACGAATGCCTGCAACTGAACCAATTGCATCAACAACATGTCGAACACTTTTACCAAAGTTATAACCGCCCCGATTAAAACCACCAGATATTTTGGCAAGCTTTTTTTGCGGCAACCTGGAATATTGTAACTTCTCAAACTGTAGCATAAATAATCCCCCTTGTATGATGTTATTTGGAACAAATTTAGTTTAATTTATTTTTTTACCAGATTGTTGAAAAAATTATAAAAGTAAAAAAACGTTCTCTTAACGTCAAATACCAATGTTAGCTAGTTGATGTTTAACCGTTAAGCCTGATGAGGACATTTATCATAAAATTATGTACGTTAATAGATAGTTGGCATACGATAACATTTGTTAGCCCATAATTAAATAGATACCGATACTTAATAATTGGTGAGGGGAGTACAAGTATGCATTGGAGAAACTATGTTGCGCAAGTTGACGAGATGGACTGTGGGGTCGCAGCTTTAGCAATGATTTTGAAAAATTATGGTTCGACAACATCATTGGCCTATCTAAGAAATATTGCTAAAACGAGTTTAGAAGGGACTACGGCATTAGGATTAGTAAAAACGGCCGAAAAGTTAGGTTTTGAAACCAAAGCAATTCAAGCAGATATGAGTCTTTTCGAGGTACAAGATTTACCATTGCCATTCATTGTGCATGTTACCAAAAATGGGGATCTACAGCATTTTTATGTCGTTGTAAAAACCTCGAAAACGCATGTCGTGATTGCTGATCCGGACCCAACAGTTGCGGTTATCAGTATGTCAAAGGAACGGTTTGAAAGCGAATGGTCCGGAGTTGCCCTTTTCTTTGCACCGAAGTCGGAATATAAGCCAGTTAAGCAAGATAAGGGCTCACTATGGGGATTTATTCCAAGCTTATTAAAGCAGCGCCGACTGGTTATTAATATTGTGCTTGCTGCAGTTTTAATCACGATTATTAGTATCTGTGGGTCTTATTTCTTACAAGCGGTGATTGATACTTATATTCCCAATAATATGCACAGTACATTGGCAGTGGTGGCCATTGGTCTAATCGTTTTTTATACCTTTCAGGCTATCTTTACTTATGCCCAGAATTTTTTATTGGCGGTTTTAGGTCAACGACTTTCGATTGAAATTATTTTAGGCTATATTCGGCACGTCTTTGAATTGCCAATGAGTTTTTTTGCCACTCGGCGGACGGGGGAAATTGTTTCGAGGTTTACGGATGCCAGTAAGATTATTGATGCGTTAGCTAGCACAATTGTTTCGCTGTTTTTAGATGTCAGCATCGTTATTATTATGGGGGCAATCTTGGTAATCCAGAATATGACACTTTTTTGGATTACGTTACTCTCGTTGCCAATCTACGCGGTTGTCATCTTAGCCTTTAATAAATCCTTTGAACGATTGAATCAAAAGGAAATGGAGAGCAATGCTATTTTGAGTTCAGCCATTATTGAGGATCTTCATGGGATTGAAACTGTTAAGGCGCTGAATGGTGAGACGGAACGTTATCAGAAAATTGATTCAGAATTTGTTGATTATCTACGTAAGAGTTTAGCCTATCTTAAAGCGGATACTTTGCAACAGGCATTAAAACTGTTTATACAGTTAGTCTTAGAAGTTGTTGTTCTATGGGTGGGCGCCAATCTCGTCATTCATAATCAGTTATCAGTTGGGGAGCTCATGACATATAATGCTTTATTAGCCTATTTTGTTAATCCACTACAGAATATTATTAATTTGCAGACTAAGCTTCAAAGCGCTAAGGTCGCTAACAACCGGTTAAATGAAGTGTATTTGGTCGCTAGTGAATTTGAGGCGTCACGGCCAATTCATAATGAAAGTCAATTAAATGGTGATATTAAGTTACAAGGGGTCAGCTATCGTTATGGTTACGGTGAAAATGTCTTAGATGATGTTAATTTGACGATTCGACAACATGATAAGGTTGCAATTGTGGGGATGAGTGGCTCTGGCAAGTCCACGTTAGTTAAATTGCTTATTGATTTTTATCAACCAAATAGTGGTGATGTCATATTGAATGGCTTCAACGTTAAGAACATCGATAAGCATACATTGCGGACCCATATTAACTACATCCCGCAGGAACCATACATCTTTTCAGCGACCATTGAAGAAAATTTAAGATTAGGTAATCGCAGCGGTATTACTGAGAAAGATATTGCGAAGGCTTGCCAATTGGCGTTAATTGATACGGATATTAATAAAATGGCCATGCAATACCAAACTAAGCTAGATGAGAATGGTAATACACTATCAGGTGGTCAGCGACAACGATTAACGATTGCGAGAGCGTTATTATCACCCGCTCAAGTCTTGATATTTGATGAGTCGACGAGTGGACTGGATGCAATTACTGAAAAACAATTAATTGATAATTTAGTGGCAATGACTGACAAGACGATTATTTTTATTGCCCACCGGTTGTCGATTGCAAAGCGGACGAATCATATCATCGTTCTGCATGATGGTCGGGTCGCTGAAGAGGGGACCCATGCGGCATTGTTGAATGAACATGGTTACTATTACGACTTGATCAATAGCTGAGGGGGGAACTGAATAATGAGAAAAGACCTGCTCGAAAGTGGCGAGTTTTACGGGATTCGGTTTCAAAATTTTTCAACATTACTAATTATTCCAGTGACGCTATTGTTAATTGGTACGATTCTGTTTTCACTCGTAGCGAAGCGCGAGATTGTTATTAATGGTACCGGAACTGTTCAACCGACCGGAACGGTTCCGGTGATTCAAGCGACTGTCAATAGTGCCATCAAAAAGAATTATTTAGTTGAAGGTGCGCGAGTGAAGAAGGGTCAAAAGCTATTAGTTTATACTAACGTTTTTAATCGCAATAAATTACGCGAAGATAATGTCAGCAAACGGCAATTGCAACGCCAAGTAACAGCCTTGGATCATTTTAAAGATGGCATCAATACTGACAGTGATGTTTTTCCAACGACCGATGAATTTGGGTACCGAGAACTATTGCAAAGTTATTTAAAACAGCGTCAAATCTATTTAACAGAGAATCAAATGTTGGCAGCGAAATCGAGCGCTGCTAGTACTAAGAAAGCCACGCTAACGAAGACCGCGCAACAAGTGGTATCAAATACTAAGACCAATCTGGATGCTTATCAAGCCTTATACAATGCGGTGGCTAATGGTAGCAAGTATGCCAATAGTGCCAAGTATGGGTCTGTTTTTAATGAGTATGTCGCTAAGTCAAAGGAGGCCAACAACGCAAACGATAAAAAAGAAGTTAAATCTGCAACGTTAGCAGACATTCAACAGCAGATAGATACGCTTCAGGATTCGTTGTCCTCAGCTAAAGTGCAGTTAGAAGAATTACAAGACTTTGATGATACGAAGTACAGTGTTGAGACTAACAATACCAAATTAGCCATGTTAAAGAACGATCAGTTAAGCGAAGTCGCTGAGAAACGAATGAAAGCCGAGCAAGATTTACGGACCGTGAAAGCAGATATTGATAGCTTAACGACACAATCAAAATCTTACACGATCAAGGCAACCAAAGCCGGCGTCCTACACGTTGCAGACAATTACCGTGGTGCAAAGTACGTTAGTTCAGGAGCTGAAATCGCTAAAATTTTACCGATAATCAAGCAACAACGGCGAGTGAACGTTAAGCTATATATTTCGACGGCAGATATTTCTTCCGTTAAAGTCAAACAAGCCATTAGATTCAAAGTCACGCGGAACGTACCGAAGCCAATTATTTTGGACGGTGTGGTCACAAAGATTGGGGTCTCACCAGTCGAGGAGAGTAAAGCGACTTTTTATGAAGTGACAGCGGCCGTTCCGATTACAGCCGATCAGGCACAGTTACTACGCTACGGGATGATTGGGCAAACGGCGATTATTACGGGCAAGGTGACTTGGTTTGATTATTATAAAGATAAGGTGCTGGATAATAATTGATGATTGACCATCAGTACTAACTGACTAAATATCACTGTGGTAAAGTAAAGTTATCTAGAAGCACATATATCATACGAAAGAGGTAAGTAATGGCACACTCAAATAAACAATTCATCATTAACCTAGTCATTGCCAGTCTAATCAGCTTAGCATTGGTGAGTTTTAGTATGGCACCGGCGTATCTTTTCCTAATTAAGAATAATTGGCTCATGATCACGATTGGTTTTGTAATCTATGCCTTGGAAGCTTGGGGGCTATATTGGCTTTATCGGCATACAGCACGAGTTAGGCAATTACCAAGTCGCGACGTTGAAGTCCCGGGTGAACATTGCACAATTAGGGACTGTGATTATTGCGATGCTGACAATGGTCGTGCTCATTATTGTTGATCTTAAATTGGGCGCGATGCTAAATATTCCCGAGACCAGCAATTCCAGGTCGTTGGCATGGATGCTCGGTGAAGCACCGCTTCCCATGATTGTTTCGGTCGTGATATTTTCCCCCATCTGTGAGGAATTGATTTTTCGCGGTATCTTTTTCAGCTACGCGTTAACGAATCAGTATAATCACCGTAATTATCAGATGATTGCGGTTGTTATTAATAGCTTAATATTTGCAAGTGTCCATGTTGATGCAAATTGGGAGCCGTGGATTTATTATACGTTAATGGGGAGCATCTTGGGGACAACTTATTTGTTGGCTAAGCGCGATATTAGAATGAATATTCTGGTGCACATGGGGACTAATTTGGCAGTTTTCGCGTTGGCGGCTATGAGTTAACGTTGTGGATAAAAATTAAAACATAAGAATTAGTTTATCCACAGGGGATAACTTGGGAGGCTTGGTATGGTTGCTCGATTGATCAGGGTATTTGGTTATGTGTTAGCGGGTTTAGGGCTATTTATATTCATTCAATTACCGGTGTTAGCGGATGGCTATTGGAATTGGTGGGGTGAACGCCCGCAACAAATCAACATCGGTTATCATTGGGTAGCATTAGTCGTTTTAACCGTTGGTGTTGCGGTCGTACTAGTACGTTGCTATCACCATTATTTTGAGATGCCAGTCCTGTTAGGGCCTTTTTCTTGGTCAATGATGGGGCTGACTGCTTTAGTGGCAGTGGTGGTCGTGGTGATTCAAATGGGGATAAGTGGTCTGCTAGTCAGTCCAACTGAAACACAAAATGATGAAATCATGGCACTGATCCACAGTCCATTGGGGTTATTAACATTAGTGTGCACAAACATCGTTAGCCCCGTACTCGAAGAATTACTTTTCCGTGGAATTGTTCAAAATACGCTGCGACGATACTTGCCAGTATTGGGCGCGATTATACTGACAAACGCAGTATTCGCACTCGGCCATGGTTATCAGTTAGCCAGTACGGTGGGCATCTTCATTACAGGGTGCGGTTTTTCATGGTTAGTACTCAAAACAAAACAACTGAGTACCGCAATGGGATGTCATATACTGGTGAACTGGCTGGTCACACTTATTAACATGATGTGGGGATAAGTTTCAGTTAGTGATATCCGGTCAAACCGCAAGTTGTGGATTAGGTACCATTGGGGATAATTATCAAGAAATGAATGTGAAGGAGCATGGTACATCAAAACGTCAAATTTATTAGTAGATTACTACTTGCCAGTTTATTGGCAGCAATCGTGATGGGTCTTAGTACGGCGCCCATCGATATTTTAACACTCAAGTATAACTGGATAACGGTGGCGATCTTCTTGGTCGTCTACCTGTTTGCAATTTATTTATTCTATCGAATTTATCTGGAATCAGTTACTAATAATCATTTTAAGATTACGAAAATAGCTGCTAAGCCGAGCGCGCGTCAATTAGTGATTACGGTACTGGCAATGGTGGTCATGCTGATTTTGGCAGCGGTGCAAGTTAAATTTGTTAGTGATGCTGTCTATTCAATCGCGGAGAATGTTGCTGACTTGCAAGCATTGTCTCAGCGCTCACCGATATTGATGGCGTTGGCCCTGGGTGTTTTTGCACCGATTTGTGAGGAATTAATTATTCGCGGCAATTTCTTCAGTTATGCGCTGGCGGAACGTTTTGATCAGCCACGATACCAACTAGTTACCGTTATTGTTAACGGCGTGTTGTTTGGTCTACTGCGTGGCGGTTTTAGTTGGGTGCAGTTGTCATACTATACGGTTATGGGTCTCGTACTCGCGGCAACCTACATATTATCTGGCCGGGATATTCGAGTCAACAGTGTCGTGCACGTCACAGCTAATCTGGGCCTCATGCTAATGGCATGAGGCCAGATGGACTTGGCAAGTAACTTGAGTGGGTTGATTTAAAAGCCCGTTAGTGAACATTCTAGTTACGATTGTTTGGATGGAGTGGATGAAATGTTACAGAAGAATTTACGGTTTATTGGTAATTTACTAATTGTGAGTGTGTTGAGTGTCATTATTGTCAATATCAGTTCCTTACCCGTGTATATTTACTTGATTACGGCCAATTGGTTTACACTGTTAGTTAGCTTCAGTTTATATGCCGTGATTATCGTTTTCTTGTACAACATCTATAAGACGACCGCGGAATTGCGGCAATTTGATTTTCGACCGTGGCGAACGCGGCTAAATAAACGGGCCTTGCTACTCATGGTGATCGGCGCAGTCATTATCGTGGCGCTTGCTTTTGGCTATGCTAAGCTGACGGCGGTATGGCACATCACTGAATCGGGTAATGAACGTGCATTAGATTTACTGTTGCGGAAAAATCCGGTAGCGATGACACTCGATGCCGTCATTTTTGGACCAATCGCTGAGGAGCTGAGTTTCAGGGGCTTTTTCTTTAGTTACGTCTTGTCAGACCAATATCTTGACCGGGAGTACCAAGCGGCTACCATTGTTATCAATGGGCTTCTTTTCGGTTATCTGCATAGCGGAAATAGCTTGGTGCCATTAGCATATTACACGCTATTCGGCATGGTGCTGGGGACCATCTACCTATTATCTAAGCATGATATTCGTGTGAATAGCGTGACACATATGTTAGCAAATCTGGGGATACTCTGGTTGGTTCCTAGCTAAAATAGTTACTTTGGATTATGCTAAAGTGAACAAGGTAACAGGTAGTAAGAATATTGTGAATACGGTGATAAAAATACAAAGTTGGTTCTGAAAACTGTAATTGATGGATATGTGATATCAGAAGGAGTTTGGTAAGTATGGATGAAATTATATCGTTTGAATTCTCTAATGGTTCGAAAATTTTAGATAGTAATATCTATGAATATAAAGTAGGTAAAGAAAGCGTTACTAAAATAGACTTGCCGGATAGCAATGGATTTGTGGCTGTTCATAAAGATAATAATAAAACAGAGTATATTAAGGCTCTATATATGAAATTTTGCACAGATAGCCATGTTTAAAAATGGTCAAGCATTAGTTTCGTGATAACGAAAAACGACTGGAAGTAGCTAGCGTAATACCGCTGGGCTACTTCCAGTCGTTTTTTAATTCCAGTTATACTCGTACCTGATGTTCAATCGTAAATAATGTCGGGTCCAACTGGGCAATTAGTGGGGAGACATCACCGATGCTGAGCAATGTCAAGTGGTGCATCGCTCGTGACGCAATCGTATATAAGATGCCAACTGAATCCGCATCGGGATAATTGGTAGCGGAGACATCGTATGCGACCACCGCGTCAAATTCTAACCCCTTTGCAAGGTAGATTGGCATAACAATCACGCCTTGTGGCATGGTACGGTCGCTATCGGCCATCAACGTTGTTACTGTATAGCGCTTCAGGTATTGGTAGACCTGCTTGCTTTCTGCTAAATCTTTAGTTAGTACGGCAACGGTGTTAGTTGCCTTGAGCTGATGTTCAACTTCGCTACGCAGACTGCTGAGAGCGGCGTCTTCGCCATAGCGAATCATGACCTTAGGTAAATCGCCTTTACGTGTGAACGCTTGAATCTGGTCGCCGTCGGGTAATAGCGCTTTAGCAAAGTTCGTAATCTGTTCGGTTGAACGGTAGCTCTTATTCAACGTAATCAAGTTCGCCCGTCGGACATTGAAAGCATCCTTGAGGCGTTCCAGTAATTGCTGTGGTAACTCAATCCCCTTGAATAATGCTTGTTCACTGTCACCTAACAGTGTGAACTTAGCTAGTGGGAACGCGTGCTTGATATATAACAGTTGTGCTAGCGAATAGTCTTGCATCTCATCGACAAAGATATATTGCATCCGCCGGTTCTGACCACTGCCAGTTAGGACATCGCGTAATAACAATAGTGGCGCGCAGTCAACCAGAGCAATCCGATGGTACTCAACGGCGGCCTGGTAAGCGGCAATTCGTTGTTGCCATTGGTCAGACGTCACGGTAGTGGGCCAATCAACTTGCGCTAAGAAATCGTTATATTGTTCATAGGTGTCTAAGAAGTAACCATTATAGATCGCATCGTAGACTTGCCGCAGTCGTTTGGTCACGATTTGCTTACCAATATAGAAGACTTCATCGTCGAGTGATTGAAAATCACCGCGGCGCTTGGAACCTAATAAGTCGTGGTAAGCTTCGTCGCTCAATTGGTCAATGATATCATTGACCCAGTCAGCTTGGGCTTCATCGTCAATGCGATGCTTTAAGCGTTTAATCAAAGTGTTCTTGATTGCTAGGAAACGGTCAGCTGGTTGCATCGCTGCTGGTAAGGCCGTCGCAATCTTTGTAATGACCTCTTTAGCGAAGAAGATTTCGCCATTAAAGACGATGTTGGTGAAGCGTAATTGGTCGGCTGGTAGCTGATGGCAATATTGATCGACTTGGCGCATAAAGTCGGCGCTTTCTTGAAAATCGCGAATTGCCGGTGTCAGTTGTTCACGCTGGCGGTCACTTTCGTAGCGCTCAAAGAGGCTTTCAACGGTTAGGCCTTGAAAACGTGCACTGAGAAATTCGGCAAGCGTGACTTGACGCATATTGCGCTCCCCTAAACTAGGTAAGACTTCGGAGATGTAGTGACTGAATAAGCGGTTGGGCGAGAATAATACCATTTGGTCCGCTTCTAGGGAAGCCCGTGAGTGGTAGAGCAGAAAAGCGATCCGTTGTAAAATGGCGGACGTCTTTCCAGAGCCGGCAACCCCTTGGACAACTAGTAAGTCACTAGTGGTGTCACGAATAATATCGTTCTGTTCTTTTTGAATGGTTGCTACAATATTTTGCATGTAGGCATCATTTTGTTCTCCAAGGACGGCCTGCAAGATTTCGTCACCGACCGTTTCATTCGTGTCGAACATATTCTTGATCTGACCATGATTAATCTGGAATTGGCGTTTCTTGATCAGCTCGGTCGTCTGTTGCCCGGCCGGCGTTTGGTACTGGACCTGGCCCAGAGTACCATTGTAGTAGACTGAGGAAATCGGGGCGCGCCAGTCGTAAACTAAGAAATTCTGTTCAGCGTCGACAAATGAGGCGGTGCCAATGTATAAACGTTCGGCTTCCTCGTCGGGACTATCTTGAATATCAATGCGCCCAAAATAGGGTGAGTTACTAAGATCTTTCAAGACACCGACTTGCCGTTTCAAGATGGCTTCGGATTCCACGGCGCGTTCAACCATTTGCTTTTGTTGTTGCAGTTCCGCGTTCGTTTCAATCCGGTCATCGACTTCAAACGTGTTGACGGAATTATTATCACCATAGTTTTTCTGAATGACATCGGTTTCGTGATGAGCCTTTGCCAGCAAGTCGTCGGTCTGTTGTGCCCGTTCTTTAACTTGCTCGATGACTCGATCAACCCGTTGTTGTTCGCGTTGTTGCTCTTGATCTGATGTTGCCACGTAGAGGGCCTCCCGTCTGATAATCGTCTAAATCGCTTGAACAATTTTAGGCGGGTTTAGGGATGATGTCAATCAAAGCGCCTGCAAATTCACTGATTTATCAGTAATTGTTGTGAAATGTGATTATGAGTGGCACTAAGGCGTGCTAGCCAACGGTGGGCAAGTTCGGCAGCCTTACGATGGCAAGGCTGAAACTTGCAACCTCTGACTATTTATTCTAATATGATTTTAATCATTCTAATAAAGTGGGTGGAACGAATGCGTGTCGCACTAGCACAACTTAATATTCAGTTTGGAGATCCGGATGCCAACTACGAGCAGATTGAAGTGGCCATTCAACGGGCAGCTGAACAAACTGTTGACGTGATCGTCTTACCGGAGATGTGGAATACCGGTTATGCGTTAACTCGCCTGAATGTCTTGGCGGATGATGATGGGCAGCGAACGTTACAATTACTCAGCAAGTTAGCTCGGCAGTGTCGCGTCAACATTGTCGGTGGCTCAGTCGCGGTCGCTCGCGATGGGCATTACTATAATGAGATGTTAGTCGTCGATCGTCAGGGACAGTTACTGAGTCGTTACGATAAAGTCCACCGGTTTGGGTTAATGGCGGAAGATCGTTATATTACCGCTGGTGAGACCGAGAATGTTTTTGAACTCGACGGAACTGTTGCGATGGGGGCAGTTTGTTATGACATTCGTTTCCCAGAATGGCTTCGTAAACAAGCAGCTCGTGGCCCCCAAGTGATTTTTGTCAGTGCTGAGTGGCCGACAGTGCGGCAGATGCAATGGCGGCTATTACTGCAAGCACGTGCGATTGAAAATCAAGCATTCGTGGTTGCGGTTAACCGCGTTGGCAGTGATCCTGATAATCAATTTGGTGGTCAGTCACTAGTTATTGATCCGCTCGGCCAAATTGTGGCTATCGGTGGTGCCCATGCCCAGTTGATTACGGCCGAGCTTGATTTAACACAAGTTGACCAGGTTCGTGGTCAGATTCCAGTGTTTGAAGACCGGCGCCCGGAATTATACTGAAGCGTAAATGGGGACTGGGGCTGGGAGCACTTAACTGAATTTTAATGGTGTTGAAGGAACGCCCGCTTGAATTTCGATGGGCTTAAACGTGGAAATGACGGTCGGTATGATGAAATGGTAGCGGCTAGTTAGCGCGAATGATGCCCAGAATTTATTTTGACACGGTCAGGTATAACCAGTACACTAGAACTAATTAATCGTTGAAGAAAAGAACAGTAAGGCGTCCAATAACAGAGACCTAGCGCGTGCTGAAAGCTGGGGCGGACTAATGAATTGGCTTTTTGGAGATTCGGTGAACACCGGGGACCCACCCTTATCGGTCAATGAGTGGCAGAGACAAGCTTTCTGCAATTTAGGTGGTACCACGGTGATGCGTCCTAATTAACTAGTATTAGTTGATCAGGCGCTTTTTTAGTGCCAATAGAAAGGATGAATACAATGACAAAAAAAGTGATTTTAACGGGTGATCGCCCCACTGGTAAGCTGCATATCGGGCACTATGTCGGTTCATTACGTAACCGGGTCGCATTACAAGATTCTGGGGACTATGACTCATATATTATGATTGCGGATAACCAGGCGTTGACGGATAATGCGCATGATCCCGAAAAAATTCGTAAAAGTTTATTACAAGTTGCGATGGACTACTTGGCAGTGGGAATCGATCCCCAAAAGTCAACGATCTTAGTCCAGTCTCAAATTCCAGCATTAACTGACATGATGAATCAATACTTGAACTTAGTGACGGTAGCGCGCTTGAATCGTAACCCAACTGTGAAGACGGAAATCAAGCAAAAAGCTTTTGGTGAAAGTGTTCCTGCCGGTTTCTTTGTTTATCCAGTCAGTCAGGCCGCTGATATTACGGCTTTCAAGGCGACGACCGTTCCCGTTGGTGACGATCAAGAACCAATGCTCGAACAGACCCGTGAAATCGTACGGAGCTTCAATAAGACTTACCAAACTGACACGTTGGTCGAACCTGAAGGCTACTTCCCACCAAAGGGCTTGGGCCGAATCCCTGGACTTGACGGCAATGCCAAAATGAGTAAATCACTAGGAAATGCGATTTACCTTTCTGACGATGCCGATACTTTGAAGAAGAAAGTCATGTCCATGTATACCGATCCTGATCATATTCATATTGAAGATCCGGGTAAGGTCGAAGGTAACGTGGTCTTCACGTATCTTGATATTTTCGATGAAGACAAGGCCAAGGTCGCAGACTTGAAGGCCGCCTACCAACATGGTGGCTTGGGTGACGTTAAGATTAAACGCTACTTGATGGACGTGTTGGACGGTGTATTGCGGCCAATCCGCGAACGGCGTGCAATTTACGAAGCTGATCCAGCTCAAGTCTTACAAATTTTGAAGGATGGTACAGCGAAAGCGAACGTGGTCGCTGACCAAACGTGGCGTGAGATGCAAGACGCCATTGGAATTAATTATTTTAAATAAATCATGGTAGAAAAAAGTGCAACTGACCGTCGGATGTGTGAAGACGGTGAGTTGCACTTTTTTGTAGACCCTTAATATATGGGGCTTTCCGGTAAATTAATAACGATGGCCCAACGCATCACGGTTGCGAATTAAAAAGAAAAGGCAGACTAAATTGAAAATTAGGCTGATTTCGTTTGCTTTCTTACATGAATGATTGTAAAAAAGTGCTTGTTAAAATAAGTTTTTGGCAAGAAAAGGGGTGGTAAGGAATTCGAAAGCGCTTGCTGTGGCTGCCTTTAGTCATAATATAAATTCATTGGTATAAAATTACGAAAAATAAAGCGTTTTCATATATTCTGTGATAATATAATTTGTGGGCACAAGTTTTACAAGCACCTACTAATTTATCGAAAGGAGGTTTAGTCATGTATCAGGCAATTGCGCAGGCAATCATTAAATCGATAATGGCGGATGAATATCCGACTAAGTTACCAACCGAAAAAGTGTTAATGGCGCAGTACAACGCCAGTCGCAATACGATTCGTAAAGCGATTGATGTGGTCTTCCGGCATGGGTTGTTGCGTCGTGTGCAGGGGAGCGGCAATTTTATTATCAAACAACCGCAGAACACGAAGAAAGTGCTCAACTTATCGATTGGATTTGACCAGTCCGCCATGGTTGAGGGTGGACCATTAGTATCAAAAGTTGTCACGTTTGATAAAGTGACAGCGGATGAAACTTTAGCACAACAAGGGAACATTGCGCTTGGCGACGAGGTTTATCGGGTGGTGCGATTACGTTATTTGAATGACATCTTGTATGACCTGGAAGAGTCTTATTTTCCGCGAACGGTCGTCCCGTTCTTATCGAGTGAGAGCGTGCAGCATTCAATCTTCGCCTTCTTGCGAGAGGCATATGGTATTACGGGGAGCACCACGGAAAACTACGTCCATCAAGTGCGGGTGGACGCGCAACGGGCGGAGTTGATCGGTTGCCCAGATGGTGACAAAACGTTGTGCTTGGAAGCAATCAATTACTTGGCTAATGGGACGGTCTTTAACTTCTCCAGGACGTTCTTCGTCTATCCAGATTTAGAACTCTACTACCATACCGAAAATATTGATTTACAAAACTAGTACGGGGGTGACGCAACAGTTGTGTTGGGTCACTAACTAGCGAAAACCTACATTAGGAGTGAGGGGTATATTATGAATTCATTTATCGAATGGCTTAACAAACACTTAGTGCCAGTTGCGGCCAAGATTGGTGCAGTTCGGTGGTTGATCGCATTACGTGACGCGTTTATAGCAATTATGCCGGCAATGATGGCCGGGTCGATCGCCACGGTTCTGAACGCTTTAGTTCGAGATATTCCAACGAAGTTCGGTTGGATGGGCATTGTTAATTCGATGCAGTGGTTGATTGGAATTAATGCGATGGTTTGGACGGGGACGTTAGCCATCTTAGGTCTGATTTTCTCATTTACATTCGGGTATCAATTGGCAATCCAGTACAAAGTTGAACCAGTTACTGGTGGGATCGTGACACTTGGAACTTTCATCATGAGTTTGCCACAAAACTTTACCGGCACGTTGACGAGTACGTTGAGCAAGGGCGCTACTAAGATTTTGACGGACTCTGGCATGGCGGTTGCTGGCAAAAAGGTGACGGCTTGGGGTTACTTCAACTTCAACACGTACTTTGGTTCGTATGGTTTCTTTACGGTCATGATTTTAGGGGCCATTGCGAGTGCCGTTTACATTGCTTTGATGAAGAAACACATTACAATCAAGATGCCAGATTCTGTGCCACCGGCAGTTGCAAACGCCTTCACTGGGGTTATCCCAGCCGCCGCTGCATTTTATGTCGTTGGGATTATTAACTGGATCTTCAGTAAATTCAACACCACGGTGATTGAATGGATCGCGAAGATTATTCAAGAACCACTATTGAATATGAGTCAAGGGTACGGCGCCGTCCTCTTAATGACGCTGTTAGTTCAAGTTTTCTGGTTCTTCGGGATTCATGGTTCCAATGTCCTGGCACCAATCTTGGACGGAATCTGGTTGACGGCTCAGCTTGCTAATGTTAACGCTTACCAAGCTGGCAAAGCCTTGCCATACGTTTGGACGCGGAACTGTTTTGACTTATATGCATGGATTGGTGGGGCCGGCTCGACCTTACTATTATTAGTAGCGATTTTAGTATTTAGTAAACGAGACGACCAACGTTCAGTGGCTAAGTTGGCGATTGGCCCCGGATTCTTTAATATTAACGAACCCGTGATGTTCGGGATGCCAATTGTACTTGACCCAATCTACTTTATTCCGTTCGTTTTAGCACCAGTTGTGACTGTTTCGATCGCCTACGCTGCTTTATCAGCTGGGTGGGTCGCACCGATTACGAACAATATCGTTTGGTCAATGCCACCGATTATGAACGCCTTAGTTGCCACAATGGACTGGCGGTCAGTGGTCTTACAATTATTTAATGCCGCCGTTGCCTTTGCGATTTACGTGCCATTCGTTAAGGCTGCCAACAAGATTAAACCAGCAGCGATTGGAGAATAGATTGTCATGAAAAGCTTAAAGCAGTGTTTACTCATCGGGATGAACCTTGGATTATTAGCCGTTATCTTAAGTCCCCTGGCCGGAACGACCGGTCAATGGGTGACGCTCGGATTAGGTTTAGCGGTCAGCGCAGCACTTTTCGTCGTTTATCGGCGAGTGGGTCAGATAGAAAGGAGCCACCAGAATGCAGATTAAATTAACTTTGAACGCCCCTGTGGATTATTTATACCAACAGTTGATCGATTCCGCGCGGGCTGATATTCAGCAGCAAACGGGTCGGCCGGCGCCACGGCAGAGCTTACAAGGCTATGAGTATGCCAAACAGTGGTCCAACGGTCTGACCGGTAATTTGAAGATTACCCACGCGCAACCCGGTGTTCGATATGCGTATGAATTAGAAACGCCCCGCGATCATTACGGCGTCGATTATCAATTCGCACCGGACACTGATGGTCACCAAACTGTCTTAGAATATGCCGAAACCTTTTTAGGCAAGGATAAGAAGACGAATGCCAATAATAAGCTTGGCGTGCTATTCTTAGGATGGTTCCGTAAACGCCGCTTTAAGAAGATGATGAATCAGATGGCTGCTAGTTATAATCAATAAGCAGGCTGGATTCAAAAATTGATTTCGTTAGAAGAGTGCTGTAAATCCGTAAGTGGATTTACAGTACTTTTTTGAACAGATATGGTACACAGCGTTTCAGATGTGGTCGTGATACCATCACGATGGAACAAGTGAGCAACTGCATTGTAAGCGCTTTTAAAACGCATGTAGTTCACTTATACTAGCTTTTGTAAGTTAAATCAAAGGGAGGAACAACTTATGATGAACGGTTTTAACGTGTTTATGGAAAAACACATTGTACCATTTGCAGTCAAGTTGAATGAACAGCGACATGTCGCGGCAATCCGTGATGCTTTTATGTACACATTCCCAATTACAATGGCTGCATCGTTAGTTATTTTAATTAATAACTTAGTTTTTTCAAAAACGGGGTTTATTGCACAAATCTTATTTTTACCCAAATTTTTTCCACACTTGGAAAATGCCCAAAAGTTATTAACCTCAGTAACTAACGGAACGATGAATATTTTATCGATTTTTATTGCGTATCTGGTGGCACGGAATTTGGCCAAATATTTTAAAGCTGATGACATGTTAGTAGGGATGACGGGGATTGCCTGCTTCATGATTTTATACTCACCATCAATTATCAAAGACGGTGTAACCTATTTGCCAACGACTTATTTAGGTGCACAAGGGCTGTTTGTTGCAATGATAGTAGGTGGCTTAGTTGGAGAATTTTTACCACGGCTAACGCGCATTAAGAAAATGCAAATCAAAATGCCTGAGATGGTTCCGCCGGCAGTTGCACGGTCTTTCAATGGCTTAATTCCTATCGTTATTATGATTATGCTGTTTTCTATGTTGAACTATGGGTTATCACTAATTTCACCACAAGGAATCAATGATATTATTTATAAATCAATTCAAACACCATTAACCCACATTGGGGTCAACTTATTTGGCGTTATCATTATTGCTATTGTTCAAAATCTTTTGTGGCTTGTCGGTATCCATGGTCCAAACACGTTGAACGCGTTACGATCAATTATTTTTACTGAAGCTGATTTGAAAAACCAAACGTTTATTAACGCTCATGGTACAGCTTGGGGTGTGCCCAACCGTGCAACCTGGAGTGTGTTGAATGATGTCTTCGCCAATATGGGTGGTAGTGGGATGACACTTGGCTTGATTATTGCTATCTTCCTCGTCTCAAGGCGTAAAGATTATCGTGAGATTGCTAAATTGGCATTAGTGCCCGGCCTCTTCAATATTAACGAACCGCTAATGTTCGGTTTACCAATTGTTTTGAATCCAATTATGGCGATTCCATTCGTTCTAACACCAGTGATCAATATCTTGGTTGGCTATACAGTGACAGTTATTTTTAACTGGATACCGACGCCGGCTTTTGGATTGACATGGACAACACCGGGACCACTGATGCCGTTCTTGGGGACTGGTGGCAATTGGCTTGGCCTGATTATTGGATTTGTTTGTTTGGGAATTTCCGTGTTGACGTACATGCCATTTGTACTCGCTGCCAATAAGATGATGGCTGCAGATAGTCAATCTAAACAAGATACGGATACGACGACAGAAACGGTTAAAGCATAGTTTAAAAGGAGTTTAACATGACGATTAAAGGACGAGCGTTTCCAGAAGGGTTCTTATGGGGTGGCGCAGTGGCTGCACATCAACTCGAAGGTGGTTATAAAGAGGGCGGCAAGGGTCTCAGTACGGCAGATATTATGACATTAGGGACGAATGAGCGCCCTCGTGAAATTACGGACGGAGTAGTGGCTGGCAAGTATTATCCTAATCATCAGGCAATTGATTTTTATCATCGTTATCCCGAAGATATTGAATTGTTTGCTGAAATGGGGTTTAAGTGTTTTCGAACATCGATTGCCTGGACGCGGATCTTCCCCAATGGTGATGAAAGCGAACCGAATGAAGCTGGATTACAATTTTATGATGATTTATTTGATGAATGCCTTAAAAATGGGATTCAACCAGTAGTGACACTAGCACACTTTGAAATGCCATATCACTTAGTTAAGCAATACGGTGGGTGGCGTAATCGTAAGCTTATTCAATTCTATTTAAACTTTGCAAAAGTATGTTTTGAACGTTATCGAGATAAAGTAACGTACTGGATGACTTTTAATGAAATCAACAATCAAACTAATTTTGAATCAGACGGTGCCATGTTAACAGATTCTGGAATCATTCATCAACCAGGAGAAAACCGTGAACGCTGGATGTATCAGGCGGCTCACTATGAACTGGTGGCGAGTGCCGCGGCGGTACAGTTAGGCCATCAGATTAATCCAGATTTTCAAATCGGTTGTATGATTGCGATGTGTCCGATCTATCCGCTTACAGCAGCACCAGCAGACGTCTTATTTGCGCAACGAGCGATGCAAACCCGATTTTATTTTGCCGATGTTCATTGCAATGGCACTTACCCACAATGGTTGCGTAATCGTTTTGAGTCGGAGCATTTTAACTTGGACATTACGGCAGAAGATTTGAAAATCTTGCAAGCTGGAACGGTAGATTATATTGGATTTAGCTATTACATGTCGTTTACTGTGAAGGACACAGGAAAGCTAGCTTATAATGAAGAACATGATTTAGTTAAAAATCCATATGTTAAGGCTAGTGATTGGGGCTGGCAAGTTGATCCCGTTGGGTTACGCTATGCTATGAATTGGTTCACGGATCGTTACCATTTGCCACTGTTTATCGTGGAAAACGGTTTAGGCGCAATTGATAAGAAGACGGCAGATAACCAGATACATGACGATTATCGGATTGACTATTTAACGGATCATTTACGACAAATTAAGCTGGCAGTTCTGGAAGATGGGGTTGATTTAATTGGGTATACGCCATGGGGGTGCATTGATTTAGTTGCGGCTAGTACTGGTCAAATGTCCAAACGCTATGGGTTTATCTATGTTGATGAGAACGATGATGGTTCAGGTAGTCTAAAACGTTATAAAAAGGATTCATTTACTTGGTTTCAACATGTGATTGCGACAAATGGTGCCGAAATTGAGTAGTGCGATTTGGGTATGACGATGGTCATTAATTATTGACTAGTGCTTAATTAATGATGTTTGAAATAGTTGTCAATGGCCAGCTTTGATAGCTGGCCATTGGGCGTTTAGGAGGACTGTTAAATGACAATGTATATTGGAATTGATATTGGTGGTACTTCAATCAAGTGCGGCCTAGTTGATGCTCATGGACATATTAGTCGTAAAGTAACACGACCGACTGCCACAGCAAAGGTAGACATTATGGCCGATTTAGTTGCGATGATTCAAGGACTACAAGCAGATGGACAAGTTGCTGGTATTGGAGTTAGCATGCCGGGAGTTGTTCAAAGTGACGGCTTCTTGACGACGGCAGGTGCGGTCACGGCGTTTGAAAAAATTAACTTGCAAGCTGAGTTACATGCACAGACGCAGTTACCGGTCATTATTGAAAATGATGCCAACGCAGCGGCTATTGCTGAGCAATGGCTGGGAGTAGCTCAGAATGTGCCTAATTATTTAAGCTTGGTTCTTGGAACCGGGGTCGGTGGGGCACTGGTTATCAATAATCAGATTTATCGGGGTGCACACGCGCGTTCAGGCGAATTTGGTTGGATGGTTGTTGACGATGATGAGATTGATACTGAAATGGGAACCCTTAATTTCCGGGGTGCAACAGTTATCGGTCTCATACGACGTTATAATCAGTTTAGTGCGATGCCGGTTACTGACGCGCGCGAGATTTTTGACCGAGCAGATGCGGGAGAAGTGCTGGCACAACATGTCTTTCATAGCTACTATTACAGTTTGGCTAAAGGAATCATTAATTTAATGGTTGCTTTTGATCCCGAATTAGTCGTAATTGGTGGTGGCATTAGTGCGAACACGACCTTTATGACTGATTTGAATGCAACGATTGCAGACTTACAGGCTAATCATAATAGTATTAATCATTTGACTTTGGCATCAGTAGTACCAGCTAAATTGCGGAATGATGCTGGGATGATTGGGGCAGTGTATCAGTTGATTAAGCGTGGTTAAAAAGGCGGATCAAACTGGTTTATTAAAATAGGGTGACACGTATTTTAATTTAAAAAATGAAAAAGCTTGAATGCTAGATGTTTTTTAGAAGCGGTTACGCATTTATGGTAATCTAGTGAATAGATTATTAGATAGGGTGGTGGCTAACCGTGGCATTCTTTGGCTATAAGGATATCGATAAGTTATCTGGAGTAGATTTAGCAATTTATCGATTTATTGTGGAGCATGATGAGCAAATCCCGTATATGCGAGTCCGTGAGTTAGCGCGGGGTGCGCACGTTTCTAATTCGTCAGTCATGCGCTTTATTCGTAAAATTGGGTATGATAGTTTTCCAGAATTTAAAGTATCGCTACGCAGTGAAACGCCCATTCAAAAGCCGGATGCTCCAGGTATTCAGTTTGTTCAACCGAGTGCCTTTCCTGCAGATATTACTAAGATTATTCGACTGGCAGCTCAGTTGATGGTCAATGCGGATAATATCGTGTTTGTTGGTATCGGAGCATCAGCGGCGTTGGGCGAGTATGCTTCACGTCAAACGTCATCATTAGGATTTAATAGTTATGTCGTCAAGGATCCTTTCTATCCACTATTACCACAATTACGTAATACTAGTAATAACGTTTTGGTGGCAGTGTCAGTCTCCGGTCAGACGTCTGAGTTGGTTGAAATGCTTAATGACTTTGTGAATAATCCTGAAGTCAATATTATTAGTATTACGAGTAATCTTGAGAGTACGATTGCTCGAATGAGTCGATATGCGTTAACGTATCGGGCGACTGAGGAGCGTATTCATCAATATTATGACTTAACTAGTCAAGTGCCATGCCTTTACATTATTGAGGCACTGTTACGGGAACTTCGTCATCAAGAAGTCGTCCAACACCGGTTTGAGTAAACTTTTAATTTATTTAGCCAGCAAACGTCATTCCTGCAAAGCAGGCATATCAATGCTAAAATTAAAAGCATTCAATCCAAAAGTTAAACTAGTGATAAGGGAGTATGAGAACGTGACAGCAACACCATTCTGGTCGCAAATTGCGGCCCAAGCCAAGGCAGACGGGCGACCATTTTTTACGATGGCCCCGATGGAAGCCGTTAGTAATACTGTTTTTCGGCAAGTCATTAGCCATGCCGCTGCTCCAGATACGTTTTTTAGTGAATTCGTCTATGCTAAGAGTATTACGAACCCGAATACGAAGTTTCCGGTGCATGGTCGTTTGTACGTGGCGGCAGCTGAGTCGCAAAAACCGGTCGTTCAACTGTGGGGTAACGAAGCGGCTGACTTTGCTTCGGCTACAGCTGAACTTCGTGACCGGGGCTTTAAAGCAGTTGATATCAATATGGGCTGCCCGGATGGGACGGTCATCAAAAATCATGGTGGCAGCGATTTGATTCGCAATCCGCAGTGGGCTGAAGACGTGATTGCGGCTGCAAAGACGTCGGGACTGGCCGTTAGTGCGAAGACGCGCTTAGGTTACAGTAAAGTTGCTGAATATCATGACTGGATTGCAACGTTGTTATCGCAACATGTGGCAGTCTTGACCGTTCACTTGCGGACCAAACAGGAAATGAGTAAGGTACCCGCACACTTTGAAGTTATCGATGACTTGATTAAAATGCGTGATGCGATCGCCCCGGAAACGTTACTCCAGATTAATGGTGACGTGGCTGATTATCAGGCCGGGGTGGCGTTAGCCAAAGCACATCCTGGATTAGATGGTATCATGATTGGTCGGGGAGTGTTCGCGAATCCGTTTGCGTTTGAGTCCCAGCCCCAATCGCATGATTTGCATGAACTATTGGGTTTACTGAACATGCAGCTCGACTTGTTCGATGACTTTGCCACCCGTTATGACGTGCCACGTTTTCCGTCCTTAAAACGGTTCTTTAAAATCTATGCGCGCCCAGAACTAGGCGCTACTGACCTGCGTAACACGATGATGGATGCCAAGTCAACGGATGATGTACGCAAAATTTTAGCGGCTTATCAAGCCAAAATGCGGGTGACCAATCACAGTTAGTGTCAGCAGCAGACAGGTTGATTAAGGCAGTAATACGTTAATAAACTTCAATCTTATTATATAGAAACATCTCGATATCGGCAGTGAGTGCTAATGTTGGGATGTTTTTGTATCTAAAGGGGTATGACAATTGTATTCAAATTTAGGCCCTTGTTAGGAGTTGGTCCAACAGCTGTTCAATTCGACGTTTTTTTAGAAAAAAACTTAGTCACTTTTAAGTGGAACAGGCGTCAATTGACGTAAATAATGACTGATGGCAATGACTAGCGGAGTAATTACGGACGATTGCCGTGTCTATCTGATTAATGAGGAGGTGCTCAATAACAAGTTTCGGTCACGTGATAGTGTTAATTTTTGCTTGTAGCTCAGCTAATTAGGATGATTGTAACATCATTTAAAACGATTGTAACATTACTGCGTTACAATCGAAGAAAACATGTTACAATCATTTGAATGGAGGGGGCGAAGAATGTGATAAAGCTTGTTAACCAACTAGAACATATTAGTCAAAGTACGGGTATCCCGGTAACTATTGGCGAATCGGTTTCAACGTCGACATTGTCGTTGAGTCGTTCGGATCAAAATAATACGGTGGTTGTGCAGGGGACAATCCTTGATAAGCCGGTCCTTTTTATGTCTTATGGTGGTCAGCGCGATTTGCGGCCACTAGGGCTCTATGCACGAGTTAGTCAGGTAAATCGAGACCCATTGGTGTTTATTTTTCCTCAGCTTTCCGCCAATGAGCGTCACGAATATTTGAAAAACAGAATGCCATTTATGACATCAGATGGTGAAATGTTTTTGCCGTTTATGGGGACACGGTTATTACCTGAAGCCGTGAATGACTCACCTGGAATAGCGGGCAATCCTTTAGCCTCCGCGGCACAACGACTAGCATTAACCATCGTATTAGCACAGTTGATTTTTGAACGTCATCCAGAGAAGGCCAAAGTATGTCCCGAGTTAGCAGCCTTCAGAACGACTGATGACCGTTTCTTGATCAAAAGCGGACAATGCTTTGCATCAACGATTGGCAAGCAAGTTAGCATCAATAATCGAGTTACCTTTAGTCGAGCGGTTAAACCGTTAGTTGCACATGGTTGGCTGAAGTCAATCGGCGAGACTAAGGAGCGCGTCTATACTTGCGAGTTAGATAGCCGCCGTTTTTTTGATCAGATAGCGCCATTCTTAGTGTCGCCAGTTCAATCTGTTGACTTGGTGCAGTTGGCGAAAGCATCAGTTGAATCAGCTAGTAAGAATTTTCTTTATTCCGGCCTTACTGGTTTATCTAAAGTGACGATGATCAGTGATAATCGGAAGCAACAGACAGTTATTATGGACCGTTCTCGACGGCAAACCTTGAGGACAACGGTTGACGCAGATACCGATGAGCGGAAAGTCGCTTGTGAGGTGCAAGTTTCAAAGTATCAGCTCAGCGGTTTTAACACATTGTTTAGACTAATTGCCAATTATCCTAAGAATGTGTTGGATCCCTTTCATTTATACGTACTATTTAGAAATGATATGGACGAGCGGACTCAAGGCGAAGCCGAAGAATTGGTTGATCAAATTTGGAACGGAGCATAAGGTGATGCTATTTCACAAGTTCTTTGACTTTTTCGAAGGCTATGAAGATTGTTACGTTATTATTGGTGGCAATGCTGCCGCAATTTGGTTAGCGCAAGATCATCAGGATTTTAGAGCGACCCAGGATTACGATATGGTCGTCATATTTGAAAATAGTCAACTGGGCTTTTCACAAAAGTTTGATGACTTTATCGAGAAATATGGCTACTTGTGTGCTGAGATAGGGGGTGATGTGAATAAGAAGAAAGTGTATTACCGGTTTGCGTTAGATCCTGCACTTGCGGTCACGGGCGTCCCCCAACAGATTGAATTGTTTTCAAAGATACCATTGCGCTATGAACTTAGATTACCGACAGAGACAATGCCGTTACATTTTGCAACGGGCCCTAGTTTGTCGGCGATTGTATTAAATGATGATTACTATAGCTTGTTGAAGCAATGCCAGCAAAAGATTGGCCATGTTTCTATCTTAAGCGTACCCGGATTGATCTACTTTAAAGCCAAAGCTCATCTTGATATTCGGCAACGGTTAGCAAATGGTGATAAATTACGTCATCGTGCTAATAAGAACAAACATTATAAGGATGTCTGCCGGTTGTGTGATTTGATTATTGAGAATCAAACGTTCGACTCAAAGGTCGTACCAAGGACTTGTCAGAATGATTTAAAAAGTTTTATTCAGCTGGTTGAAGCAGAGCCCGAGCAAATATTCAAAAAACGATTTAAATCAGATCCCGATTTTGACTTAAACCGGGACGAAGTTGTTCGAGTTCTCCGATCGTTACTGCCAACTAGCTAGTCTAATGAACCCAAAATGAACGGCCCTAGTCAAAACACTAGCGTCGTTCATTTTGGGCTTTTTGATATTTTTTGGTGTGCAATCCGGCCCTAGAAGTCACAGTGTTACATCATAAATGTTAGAATAAACCTAACTAATATTTTATAAACGAAAAGTGAGCGTGGTGTTATGAGAAACTTAGCGATTGTGGATTTAGGGTCCAATTCGGCGCGGATGGCGGTCAGTCGGTTGCATGCTAACGGCACTGCTCAAGAAATCAAGCGTGTTAAGGAAGATACGCGTTTGTCGGAAGGAATGGGAACGGCACACGTACTCCAGCCCGCCGCAATTGAGCGAACAATCAAGGCGTTACTCAATTTTCGCCGACTTTATGAAAAAATGCCCAATACGGATGTTATTGGCATCACCACAGCTGCAGTTCGGATGGCACAAAATCAGGCTGAATTTCTCAATCAAGTCAAGCAAGAAGTGGGGCTCGATTTACGAGTCTTATCTGGTGACGATGAGGCCTATTACGATTATCTTGGGGTTGCCAATTCATTGGTCATCCATGATTGCCTAATCTTAGACACGGGTGGCGCAAGTTGTGAACTGATCTTGGTCAAAAATGGCCGCAAACAGCAACTGATCAGCATTCCATTTGGCGCGGTGACATTATCGGAACAATTCGGTCTCGACGACTTAGTGCCGTCTGCGAGTCTATTTCGGGCGCAGATGTTCCTACGTAACCGACTGGCAGATATTTGGTGGTTATCAGAAGCAGTGCACTTCCCAATCATTCTATTGGGTGGTGCCAACCGAACCTTAGCCCGCATTAATCGGCGCCGGCAACAAAAGTTAAAAGTTGAAGATATTCACGGGTATCGTCTGAAGACAGAGACGGTGTTCCACACGTTTTTGGACTTACTGTCACGGTCGAAAAAAGGTCGCCAGGAAATTTCAGGAATGGAATATGATCGTGCGGACATTATTGTTGGTGGAATGTTACCGCTAGTGACGTTATTACAGATGTTGGATAGTGATCGGGTGATCTTTTCTGAAAGTGGTGTTCGTGAGGGAATTATTTCAGAACACCTCAATCAATAGGTCGGTTCGGTAGATGAGTCGAATGGAGAGAATAGGAATGAGAATATGACAGCTGATTTTCGGCACTTTTATCAAAAAAATTGGGCGGAACGCACTGCCATCGTGGCGCAACAGGCTCATTTAACGCCAGCTGAACAGGCGTTATTTAAACAATATTATTTACCACAACATCATGAAATTATTGAGAATTATTTGACGGATTACCCATTACCGATGGGGTTGGCTGTCAACTTAGTCGTCGATGGCGTGGATCACATTGTTCCAATGGTTACTGAGGAACCTTCTGTTATTGCGGCAGCAAGTAATGGCGCTAAAATTGTCAAGCGTGCAGGGGGCTTCACGACCGTCCTTAATCAACGTGAAATGATTGGTCAAATCGTTCTGGAGCAGTTGTCTGATCCGGCTGCAACCGCTGCCGTGATTGAAGCCCACGCTGCAGCATTATTAAAAGTAGCTGATGCGGCCCATCCCAGTTTAAAAAAACGAGGTGGTGGCGCTCGGCGCCTACGTACGCGTGTTCTCGGACAAGGCTATTTATCAATTGACCTATTCGTTGATGTGCAGGCTGCTATGGGGGCCAATATGCTCAATAGTATGTTGGAAGCCGTGGCAAAGTCCATCGGTGTGATGACGAAGCAGGACGCTTTAATGAGTATTCTATCGAATTATGCAACGGCGAGCTTAGTCAAGGCCATTTGTGACATTCCGGTCGGATTATTACAGGCTGGGCGGTATGCCGGCAAACTAGTTGCCCAGAAGATTGCGTCGGCCAGTACGGTCGCTCAGCTTGATCCGTACCGGGCCACGACTCATAATAAAGGTATCATGAACGGTATTGATGCTGTCGCTATTGCTAGTGGCAACGACTGGCGCGCTTTGGAGAGTGGGGCACACGCCTATGCTGTTAAGGACGGTCAATATCGTGGCATGAGTACCTGGACCAGTGATGGTCGGATGCTGCATGGTGAACTGGAATTGCCACTACCGGTTGGCATTGTGGGCGGTTCAATCAAAATTAACGAGTTAGCCCAGTTGAATCAACGAATATTAGGTATTCAAACAGCGGGTGATTTGGAAAGAATTATGGTTGCCATCGGGTTAGCCCAAAATCTAGCCGCTTTACGCGCCTTGGTCACGACTGGTATCCAGCAGGGCCATATGCACCTACAGTTGAAATCGCTCGCGATGGCAGCGGGAGCGACTCCTGAGGAACTCCCCGTTATCTTACAACGACTTGAATTAGCATCTCAACAAGACCTCGCAACCACGCAACAACTCATTGCGGAATTGCGGCAAACAAAGGAAGAGACTGATGACTGAAATTAAATTGAACCAAACTGTTACAGATTTATTAAGTACCGCCAATTCGTTATATCCGGGCAATATTAGTGTTCGTTTTGGTGACACAAAAGCGGGTTACGTCCGCCATGATCAAGCACAACAAGTGTTAGATGATGGTGACCTGACCGTTCGGGTTAGCGATATTACGGCTCCTAATTACACAGCGTCACATGAATTATTACATCTATTATTGTTATTACAAGGCTTTCCACAGATTACCTTTAATTTAACCACGCGTGATCAACAACTGGACGAACAATTGATGGCAATCGCTATGGAACTTTATGACATGGTGAGCCACGTCTTGGTCGTACGCAAACAACGGGAACATAACTTAATCGATGAGCAAATTGAAACGCTATACATGCAAGGTGTGGCGGCCACAATCGAACCGGAACCTGCGGGCAAGGCGGATGCGATGATGACGTTACGGTTATTAACATTGACTGACCTACTCGTTTTCTTTAATGGTGAATTACCAGCTGATGATTTGCAAAAGGTGACAACGGCCTATCCACAAGCTTGGCCGGCTGCACAGAAGCTATACGCCGTAATCAGTCAGAAGCCAGTTGACACCCCGTTCGCGATGCGGCGTGCCGTAGTAAAGCTGTTCAAGGCTTTTGATGATCAGATGACGGCTTGGCATTTACCAGTCCTACACGGAACGGAATTTGTGACCGTTCAGAGTGTGCTCAGTGAACGGCAAGAGCGGCTGGAAGTCCGGCAGTTATTTGACGTTTACCATTCAGATCTATTAGATAAAAATAAACATACCCGAGCGTACATTGGGTTATATAAGAGTGACCGTCAGAATGCGTTTGTCCTACCAGCACCGGCGCAAAAGAAGAGCGATGCCTTTTTCAAAGAGGTGTACGATAAGACGGTCAAAGAATTATTCCAAGAAATGAATCTACCCTATACGTTACGGTAAGCTAAGCAGGGAGATGTCAGAATGAGTGACATTACAGCAGCACAAACAACTTTACAACAAGCTCAGCATATCGTTTTTATGACGGGGGCCGGCGTTTCGACGCCCTCGGGAATTCCTGATTACCGGTCTAAAAATGGACTGTATACCGAACACCATAACGCGGAGTATTATTTAAGCCACGCGTTTTTGGCGGAGCATCCGCTGGAATTTTATCAATATTTACAATCAAATTTATATTATCCAGACGCCCAACCGAATGTGATTCATCAAAAGATGGCGGCACTGACTCGGCAAGGGCGGGCCAGTGTGATTACACAAAATATTGATAATTTATATGGGGTGGCTAAAACGGCTCAGCTCGTTGAATTTCACGGTAATCTCTATCAGGTCTACTGCACCAAGTGTGGTCAGCATGTCGATTGGCATGAGTATTTGAAGTCTCCTTACCATCAGACAGACCATGGCTACTTACGGCCTAACGTGGTGTTGTACGACGAGGGGATTGCGAGTGCCAATATCGAACGGGCAGTTCAATATTTACAGCAGGCTGACCTAGTCGTTATTTGTGGGACCTCGTTTCGGGTGTACCCGTTCGCCGGCCTAATTGACTATCGTAATCCGAAGGCTCAAGTGCTTGCAATCAATGCGGAACCGCTCCAGTTGCCATTTGCATTTACGATGGTGCAACAAGATGCGGTCGACTTCTTCGAGGGGGTGCAGGTCTGATGATAACAATTGGCTTAACAACTTGGACGGAACACCCTAGTTTACTGGGTGGTACTGAAAAGCTGACCTTAACTGAATATTCGGGAGTCCTACCAGTCGTCGAAGTGGACACGCCATTCTATGGTATTCCGAAAGTGACGACGGTCGCGAAGTGGCAAAAGGCCGTCCCTGATAAGTTTCAGTTTATTTTGAAAGCAAATCAGGTGATGACGCTGCATGATACTTATGACGAAGGGGTCTCGATGGATGCGCTAAAGACAGCTTATCGGGAATACCGTGCGATGCTCAAACCGTTAACGCAGCACCAGCAATTAAAAGCGGTGCTCTTCCAATTTCCGCCGTTTTTTGAACGGTCGAACCGCAACTTCCATTACCTACAACGGATGGTCGAGTGGTTACCCGGTGTTCCAATCGCAGTCGAATTTCGTAACCAGAGTTGGTACGAGGAGAGTGTCAAAGATGCGGTCTTTAGTTTTCTGAAGGATCTGGGGATTACCCATGTGATTGTCGATGAGCCGCACGCTTTAAATGATGGCGTTAGTTTCGAGCCGGTCGTAACGAATTCGAAATTGGCACTCTTACGCTTACATGGTCGTAACCAGCAGGGCTGGTCAGCCAAGGGCGCTAACTGGCGTAGCCAACGGACTTTATATCGGTATAGTGATCAAGAACTAGCTGAATTCAAGCAAACGGTGGAACAGTTACAACAGCAGGCGGACGAGGTTTGCGTCATCTTTAATAATAATTCTGGTGGTGACGCGGCCGATAACGCGATGGCACTCAAAGAGTTGCTAGGCGTTTCGTTTGGTGATTTAGGACCGCATCAACTGGACTTGTTTTAAAATGATTTATGAGTGATTGATGTGATACTTTGCTTAATTGAACGAGTTATCAGTTGAATTACTATGTTGGCTCAATACAGTCACTATGACCGTGAACCGTTGAAATTTGGTCGTACGGTTGAATATTCTTTAATTGATGAATCATGACAACTAAAAATGTAGCGGTAGTTCGGACATTCAATAATGTGAGCTGCCGCTACATTTTTTTGCACTTACACCTTAGTTAATCAATATGGCCTTAGCCATCTGATTTGAAAGCGAACGGTTGGGATACATCATTTGGAAGTAAAGTTAGTGTAAAGTCAAGAAGTAGTTTATGTAAATTCCTGTTTAGTTTTGGTAATAATTATCTCGTTGGTCGTGGATACGATGGCTTGGGACTGCCTTAAAACTAGGCAGTTATAAGTACCTTAATTCATGATTCTTAGGTGAATTAGGGTGATTGAGAAAAGTGCGTGATTAAGATACACTGACTTCAGTTCAAGCAACTAAGTAGTTGCCTGCCACTATGTGAGTTGCAGATAGTTATGGCAGGTTGAAGTGTTGTTGAGAATCGAATGTTAGGTCATAACAATATAGATTGGGGCGGATTGGGTATGCAACCGGATATTATTTGCGCAAATGGGGTTTTCTGCGCTGATGGAAAAGTCTTATTAACACGGGAATCAAAAAACACAGCCTATTATTTTCCTGGTGGCAAGGTTGGTGTGGGAGAGACGCTAACACAGACTCTGCAGCGAGAATTAAAAGAAGAGTTGTCATTAGTTGTGTCGCCAGATCGGTTTAAGTGGGCCTTCACCCACCGTGGTGTGGCCTATAATCAACCGGGAAAAATAGTCGAGTTAAATTGTTTTTTAGTTGCGGGGAGTGGCGCGCTCAAAGTCGACTCGGAAGTTTATGATTATAAGTGGTGTCGGCCGGACGATAGCCGGATCGCGGAAGTCGTTCGTGAAGCGCTGGCCCGATATTCGTGGGTTGTTGAATAATAATAGATTACCAATAAATGACCGGTTAAAATCAACTCGTGATTTTAATCGGTTATTTTGTGGTGGTTGGTTGGGCCATTTGAAGCATGGTGCACAGTTGACTAGTCTGCCACGATCTTTGCGTGTGGAGAACTCTTTTGTTAGTGTTTCTTAATAAACACAGGAAATATGATACAATATAAGAGATTCTACACATTGGCCCAGCAACATGTTATTTTAGACCAAGACGTGTTGTTTGGACGCGTGTGATTTGTTCATGGATTTTAATCAAAGACATGCTTAACGAGTTAATCATAAACCAGTTTGAAGGGAATTTACGTCATGGCAGAAACAAAACCAACTTATTATATTACGACGCCGATCTACTATCCTTCGGGGAAGTTGCACATCGGTAATTCATACACGACAATTGCGTGCGATACTTTAGCACGTTACAAACGTGCGATGGGTTACGATGTTTACTTCTTAACCGGGACGGATGAACACGGCCTCAAAATTGAAGAAAAAGCAGAAAAATTGAACACTGATCCGAAGTCATACGTTGATGGGATGGCAAAACAAATCAAGGATTTATGGCAATTGCTAGAAATCTCTAATGACAAGTTTATTCGGACCACCGATGATTATCATGAACGCGCAGTCCAAGAAATTTTCGATCGGTTACTTAAAAATGGTGACATCTACTTAGGTGAGTACGAAGGCTGGTACTCCGTTGATGACGAAGAATACTTCACTGAAACGCAGCTGGCTGAAGTTTTCCGTGATGATAACGGCAAGGTTATTGGTGGTAAGGCGCCCAGTGGTCATGAAGTCGAACTTGTTAAAGAACAGTCCTACTTCTTTAAGATGAGTAAGTACGCAGATTGGTTGTTAGATTATTATCAAAGTCATCCTGACTTTATTGAACCAGCTAATCGGATGACCGAAATGATCAATAATTTTATTAAACCAGGTCTGGAAGACTTGGCCGTTTCTCGGACGAGCTTTACTTGGGGTGTCCCTGTCAAGAGTGATCCTAAGCACGTCGTTTA
The DNA here is from genome assembly GCF_014131735.1 of Lactiplantibacillus plantarum. Classification (NCBI taxonomy): domain Bacteria; kingdom Bacillati; phylum Bacillota; class Bacilli; order Lactobacillales; family Lactobacillaceae; genus Lactiplantibacillus; species Lactiplantibacillus plantarum. Next base: position 2,846,371 of record NZ_CP039121.1, on the reverse strand, counting down.
CGTGTGGATTGATGCCCTGACAAACTATATTACGGCACTGGGTTACGCAACCGGCGACTCCGAAGACTTGTTTAACAAGTTCTGGCCTGCCGATGTTCAAATGGTTGGTAAAGAAATCGTGCGCTTCCATACGATTTACTGGCCAATTATTTTGCATGCACTCGGGTTACCATTACCTAAGAAGGTCTTTGGTCATGGTTGGTTATTGATGAAGGACGGCAAAATGTCCAAGTCTAAGGGTAACGTGATTTATCCTGAAACATTGGTTGAACGTTACGGCTTGGATGCGCTTCGTTATTATTTAGTTAAAGCCATGCCTTATGGTAACGATGGTTTATTCACACCAGAGGACTTTGTGGCGCGGGTTAACTATGACTTGGCTAATGACTTGGGAAACTTGCTGAACCGGACCATTGCGATGATCAATAAATATGAAGATGGTCAATTACCAGCATTCAAAGCCGGTGTGACTGAATTTGACGCTGACTTAGAAGCCACAGCTGCCACGACTATTAAGAACTTCAACGCTTGCATGGACAGCCTGCATTTATCGGATGCGCTGGCTGAAGTGTGGAAGTTGGTCAGTCGGACGAACAAGTATATTGATGAAACGGCACCTTGGCAATTAGCTAAGAGTGACGATGCGAATGATGCTGATAAGTTAGCCAGTGTGATGGCCCATTTAGCAGCTAGTTTGCGGGTGATTGCTAGTTTGATCAGTCCGGTCATGACGCATGCACCTAAGGAAATCTTTACCCAATTAGGGTTGGACCCAGCAACTTTAGCAATTGCCGACTTACAACTGGCTGATTTGCCGGCTGGCGCACAAGTCGTTGCTAAGGGAACCCCAATCTTCCCACGGGTCGATATGGATGCCGAAGTTGAATTCTTGAAGGGTAAGATGACGAAATCCGACAAACAGAAGGGGCGTAAAGCCATGGAAAACGCGAAACATGAAGCTGAAGTCGAACAAGGCTGGAACCCAGCTGAGACTAATTTGAACCTCACTAAACCAGCAATTACCATTGATGATTTTGACAAGGTCGAATTGAAAGTTGCTGAAGTCATTACGGTGCAGAAATTGAAAGGGGCTGACAAACTCCTACAATTCCGTTTAGATGCAGGAGATGCTGATCATCGCCAAATCCTTTCAGGTATTGCTAAGTGGTATCCAGAACCGGAAGAACTGATTGGCAAGAAGGTTATCATCGTTGGTAACTTAAAGCCACGGAAGCTTCGTGGTGAAATGAGCCAAGGCATGTTACTGTCAGCAGAACACGACGGTCAGGTGCAATTAATTACGGTACCAGATAATATGGTAAACGGATCATTGATTTCGTAAAAACTAAATGTTGAATAAAAAATCGGGCGCACTGACTAGTGAGCTCGATTTTTGATTTGTAATTCAATTGTTATTTTAGTTGTTTTTGACAAATGGGTTAATCTCCCGTACAGTAGTACGAACAAGAAATGAGGTGAGAACATATGAAATATGAACAGATTCTCGTATGCGTCTCCGTAGATGGAAAAGGACGTTTTTCCGAAAATTAATTAAATTTAGGAGACTTAATTAAATGAAAAACGTCCAAAAACAAGTGCCATCATTATTACTGTTAATCACATTAGTGGGTTTTCCACAAATCAGTGAATCAATTTTTACGCCGATCTTGCCAGCGCTCAGTCAGGCAATGCACGTTAGCGCCAGCCACAGCCAGCTAACCATGAGCAGTTATTTTGTGGCTTTTGCAGTTGGGGTGCTCTTCTGGGGGCAATATGCTGACTATCGCGGGCGCCGTGATGCCATGTTAGGTGGATTAGCCTTTTATTTGATTGGTAACTTAGGGTTATATCTGAGCCCGGGCTTTACTTGGTTATTGGTTTGCCGCTTGATCCAAGCTTTCGGTGCTAGTGCTGGTTCGGTTGTGACACAGACTATCATGCGTGAGAGCTTTACGGGTGTTACTGGTGCAAAAATCTTTGCGAAGGTGAGTGCGGCCATGGCACTATCACCCGCTCTCGGGCCACTCATCGGAGGTGGCGTCCAGACTGTGTTCGGCTATCAGCATGTCTTCTCGGTCTTGATCATGATAGCAGTCGTAATACTGTTGTACGCGGGGTGTTGCTTGCCAGAGACTCGACCAGAAACGGTCAAAGTGGCCTCTTGGCGGCAACAAAGCGTTGTCGTTTCACGGTTATTGCACGATCCCGTGGTCTGGTGTTACGGCCTATTGATTAGTGGTATTAATGGTATTTTGTTTAGTTATTACGCTGAAGCGCCGTTTATTTTTGAAACGCACTTCGGCTTTAGTGCTGTGCAATACGGTAGTCTCGGTTTAGTCTTAGCCGCGGCCAGTCTGCTGGGCGCGTTGCTAGTGAATTGGCTTGTCAACTATTGGTCACCAATGCAGGTCGCTTTAAGTGGCTTAGGATTGAGTTTGGTAGCGGCAGTTGGCTTGGTGATGACCGCTGTTGGCAATCACGTCATTGGGATGCTGATTGGGATTTTTCTAGCCTTCTTAGGTCTGAACATCACCCTACCAAACGCGTTGAATCGTGCTTTGATTGGCTATGAAACGGTGATGGGGAGTGCTAGTGGCTGGTTTAGCCTGGGTTATTATCTGCTAGTGAGTGTGCTAACTTACTTAATGAGTTTGCTCCACCACGGCAGTGTCGTGACATTGCCCGTATACATGTTAGGCGTAGTCACGGTGATGACGGTGGTGTACGCGGGGCTGTATTGGCAGCGTGTACGTCATTGATTTTGCTTGAAAGCCTGGGGGAACCCGGGCTTTTTATTTTAGAATTACCGTCTTCTTTTCCGAAAACTTGCGTCCCATGGTAAAATCAACTAAGATAACAAAAGTCGAAAAGGGGTTATTACATGCGGATTTTTGATTCTCATACCCATTTAAATAGTGAAGAATTCATCCAGGAAGTGCCACGTTACTTACAACAAGCGGCTGACCTTGATGTTACGCGGATGGCAATCGTTGGTTCGAATACACAACTGAACGCCGATGCGATTAAACTGGCGGAAACGTATCCTCAGTTGGTCGCGATTGTTGGTTGGCACCCGGAAGATGCCAAAAACTATGATCAGGCGGCTGAAAAGTTGTTGATTGAACAAGTCCAACATCCGAAAGTCGTCGCGTTAGGTGAGATTGGACTGGACTACCATTGGGATACGTCGCCACAAGACGTTCAGCGGCAAGTCTTTGCCCGCCAAGTCGCCATTGCTAAAGAGATGCAATTGCCAATTTCCGTGCACAATCGTGATGCTTTCGAAGATACCTATAAGATCTTGAAAGCAGCTGATATTCGTGACACGGGTGGCGTCATGCATAGCTTTAATGGTGACCCTGAGTGGCTCAAACGGTTCTTGGACTTAGGCATGCATATTTCCTATAGTGGTGTCGCATCATTTAAGAATGCGCGTGAAGTCCATGAATCCGTCAAGCAAACGCCACTAACGCAAATGCTGGTTGAAACGGATGCCCCTTATCTAACGCCGGAACCATACCGGGGAAAGCAGAACGAACCCGGTTACACGCGGTACGTTGTTGAAGCAATTGCCCAGTTACGTGAAACGACGCCGGAAATTATAGCGGCCCAAACTTATCAAAATGCAGAGGAATTTTTTAAGATTGAAAAAGATTAAAGAAGTAATTGTGGTTGAAGGGAAAGATGACACGAAGCGTCTCGCCCTAGCTGTCGATGCAGATACACTTGAAACGAATGGCTCGGCGATTTCCGAAGCCACCTTAGCCCAGATCAAAACGTTGCAGGCCAGTCGCGGCGTGATCGTGTTCACCGACCCAGACTTTTCTGGTGAACGTATTCGGAAGACGATTTCGGCGGCTGTTCCGGGTGTCAAGCACGCCTTTTTGCCCCGCAAAGCTGGTGTACCAACTAAGGCTGGGGGGAGCCTGGGCGTTGAACACGCGAGCCCAGCGGCGATCCAAACTGCACTCGCCCATCTATATACGGAGCAAATCGACGAGCCCCAACAGTTGATCAGTCACCATGATTTGATTGCGGCGGGCTTACTAGCTGGTCCCACGGCGCGTCAACGACGCGAACAGTTGGGTGAACGTTTAGGTATCGGATACGTCAACGGTAAACAGCTGCCCAAACGGTTACAACTATTTCAAATTCAGCCAGCTGATTTTTGGGCGGCTGTTGACCAACTAACCACAGAGGAGAAATGATGAGTAGAGATTTAGATATTGCGAATCCCGCCCGCACACGGGCAATTATGCATACGTACGGGTTACAAGTTAAGAAGAGTTTAGGACAGAATTTTTTAACTGATCAGAACGTGTTACACAACATTGTTGCCACTGCTGACATTGGAACCAATGATAACGTGATTGAAATTGGCCCTGGGATCGGGGCACTGACTGAGTATTTGGCACGGGCTGCGCACCACGTCCTGGCCTTTGAAATCGATGATCGGTTACTGCCAATTTTGGATGAGACACTAGCTGATTATGACAATGTAACGGTCGTTAACCAAGATATTTTGAAGGCCGACTTAGCCGCGATGATCAGTGAACATTTAGATAACGAGCGGCCGTTGAAGCTCGTCGCCAATTTACCGTATTATATTACAACGCCTATTCTGATGAACATTTTGGCGGGGGACGTTGCTTTTGAAAATATTGTTGTGATGATGCAAAAGGAAGTTGCCGACCGTTTGGCAGCTGAACCGGGTACGAAGGCGTACGGTGCGTTAACGATTGCTGTGCAGTACCGGATGGCTGCTGAGATGGCGATGGTCGTTCCCCGGACGGTTTTCGTGCCGTCACCGAATGTCGATTCTGCAATCGTGAAATTGACGGCATTGCCACCGCGGACACACGTGCCATTTGACGAAGCAGCTTTTTTCAAGGTCGTTAAAGCGGGCTTTGCGCACCGCCGGAAAAATCTGTGGAATAATTTGCAAAGCCTATTTGGTAAACAACCTGAGACGAAGACGGCCATTCAACAGGCTCTTGATATCGCGACGATTGATCCCAAGATTCGTGCCGAACGGTTGACGGTCGATGAATTTATTACATTGACGGATGCGTTACATCAGGCTGACTTACTTTAAGTTATCTATGCTTATAAAATGGTTGCACATTAGAAAACCTTGTGATATAATATTGACTTTTTTGTGAAAAGCTAGTATAGTGTCTTTCATGAGGAGGATTCTCAATGCCAATTTCACTAGCTGCAATTAAAGATAAACTTGACTCACGGATCGGCCAACGCATGAAGGTCGTTGCCCAGGCTGGCCGTAAGAAAACAACTGAACGCCACGGTATCTTGAAAGAAACTTATCGTTCGGTGTTCGTTGTGGATTTAGATCAACAAGAAAACGCATTTGAACGGGTCTCCTACAGTTATACTGATGTTCTGACAAAGAACGTTCAAATCGCTTTTGATGATGAAACAACTGAAGCTTAATTCGCGTCTCGTGAATTCTCAATATTAAGACCCCCAAGCAAGGTCTTTTTATTTTGCCTTGATATTAGTATAATTGTATCAAAGTAAGTCAGCGACCCCGGGTAATCGCGGTCATGGAAGAGGGTGAGACGCGTGCAGATCGTTGAAAAAGCACCGGCCAAAATCAATTTAGGACTGGATACCTTATTTGAACATCCAAGTGGGGATAAAGAGTGGGACATGGTGATGACGTCGGTCGATCTGGCCGACTATGTCATGTTAGAATCATTGCATACGAACCGAATCGAAGTGGTCACCGATAGTGGCTTTTTGCCGAATGATCGCCGTAACTTAGCTTTTCAAGCGGTGAGCGTTTTAAAACGGTATTGTCATGTTGATCGGGGTGTCCGTATCAAAATAAGAAAGGCCATTCCGGTAGCGGCTGGTCTAGGAGGCGGCTCATCTGATGCCGCCGCTGTTTTACGGGGCTTGAACCGGATGTGGAATCTCCACTTGGACTTAGCCACGTTAGCACGTTTGGGATTGCAAGTAGATTCAGATGTGCCATACTGTGTCTACAGTCAGACGGCCCACGTGACGGGAAAAGGCGATGTAGTCACCCCGCTACCTAAGTTGCCGCCGATGTGGATTATTCTAGCGAAGCCGAAAGTCAGTGTGTCAACGCCAAATATTTTGCGGCAGGTCAATTACGAGCGCATCGACCAGCATCCCAATATTGAGGCCTTGTTGGCTGGTATTCAACAGCAGGATTTCGCGGAGATTTTTGCGAATATGGGCAACGTTTTAGAGCCAATCACGGCAAAACGCTACCCCGAGATTTTACAGATCAAGCGGCAATTGTTAACGTTTGGGGCGGATGCGGCCCAGATGAGCGGCACCGGACCAACTGTGTTCGGTGTGTGTCGCAAACAATCGCGGGCGCAACGCGTGTATAATTCCTTGAAGGGTTTTTGTCGGGAAGTATACCTTGTGCGGCCGGTTAATTTAAATGAACATTAGACCGCAGTAGTCCGCCGTGATGGTGGGCTTTTTTTATTGGTACGGGCTTAGGTGAGCCGAGTCTCTAATTTACTGCTACGCTTAAACGGTAGCGCTGAGCCATTTGTCATCACGACCTGTGTCCAGCCAGAGATGGTGTAGCAGTGCAATTGGCACCGGAATGCGAGTAGCCGCGGCTTTGCTTGCAGGTTGACACCCGAAGATGGTCGTTGCCTTCAACGCATCATAGGTTATTCGGACAACGCAATCTCTTTTTGTAAGCAATTTATGCGCGTTTATGATTAAATAAGGAGTAACGGAGGTGTTCGGATGAAGCAGTCGACAAAATTTGGATTGAAATTGGCGGGCGTCATTGGTGCTGCAACTTATGCGGGAACGTTACTTGGTGGCTTAGCGGCGTATCAAGTCGCGATGCACGTGAGTGACGCACAGAAGCAGCAGGGCCGCGAACGTTCGCGGGCAGAAAACACTGAAATTGAGAATTTTTGGTATTTCAAGCAGCCTAAACAGCAGTGGATGATCCAGTCCTTTGATGGGCTGAACTTAGTGGCAACATATATCCCTAATCCGAAAACAATTGGCCGCTTGGCGATTTTGGCGCATGGTCTAGGACATTCGCGCGAACAAATGATTCCGTATGCGCGCATCTTTATGAGCTTGGGGTATGACGTTTTAATGCCTGATGCCCGGTCATTTGGTGATAGTCAAGGCCATACGATTGGTTATGGTTGGCTAGACCGACTAGATTATGAACGTTGGATTACGATGGCGCTTAGTCAATTAGGTCTGGATATTGACATCGTATTGATGGGAATTTCGATGGGGGCCGCCACGGTCATGGCGACTAGTGGTGAGCCGTTACCGGAGAATGTTAAAGCTATTGTGGAGGATAGCGGTTATGCGGATCTTTATGATGAAGCGAAGTTCAGACTGACTCATAAGTTCCACTTGCCAGCCTATCCGATTATGCCGGTGGCGAATCGCTTAGCACACGTTCGCGCGGGCTATGGGTTTAAGGATGGCCGGATTCTGCAACGGGTGATTGATGGCGGGTTACCGATCTTGATGATTCATGGTTCCAAGGATCAGACGGTGCCTGTTCGCAATGCACATACCTTGTACGACCAGTTGCCACAACAAAAGGGCCTGTATATCGACCCCGATGCTGGTCACGTTGAAGCCATCCGAACGCACCCGGATCGCTATCAAGAAGTGTTGGATGAATTCTTACATGAGCAGGCGGGGTTGGCTTAAGCCCCCTTAAATTAAAGTAATGATAAACATGAATTGACCGTGTTTTACCGGCTTAACGGTAAAAACGGTCTTTTTTTTGCAATCTCGTCTTAGTGACAAGCGCATTCAACTAGTGGTCAAGGTGTTATTTGATTAGGCCCCCGATGATTGCCATGGCTGGTAATGATTGCGGCATTTTGAGCTCAGGTATTGACAAATCACCGCATTCAGGTAAACTAAAATAGTAATCATTACGATTTACTTTAATTTAGAAAGTTGGGGTAGTGTTATGACGGAACCGTTAATTGCCGTCCAACACCTTGGAATTGGCTTTCCAAACAACCAGGTGTTTAAAGATTTGAATTTTAACATTGAACAAGGTGACTTTTTGACCGTGATTGGTGAAAATGGGGTGGGGAAGACCACTTTAATTCGCGCCTTGCTTGGCATGCTGAAGCCAACAGCCGGTCAAATTAAGTATTATCCGAATAAAAAAGCCATTAAAATTGGCTATGTGCCCCAATTTCGCAACTTAGACCAGGAGTATCCGTTAACGATTGAGGACTTTGTCGGGCTGAACCTAAAAGGGTGGCAGCCGTGGCTGTCTCGAGCTGAACATCGTCAGGTAGCGACAGCATTAGCCGTGACCAATTTGAAGAAACTCCGTCAGCGACCGCTTGGGATGGCTTCTGGTGGTGAAAAGCAGCGGGCTTACTTAGCACAAGCAATTGTGCAACAACCGCAGCTATTAATTTTAGACGAATCGACGGCTAGTCTAGACAATGAAATGAAGTATGAATTGTTGGACCTCGTTCAGAACTTAAACCAAACTAGCAACATTACCGTCTTCTTTGTGACGCACGACTTGCCATTAGCGAAGCAATACGCCAAACATTATCTGGCCTTAAAGCCCGGCCACCAGCAATTTGGCAATATCGCTGATATGTCGGTAGAGCAATTAAAGGAGGCCACTAATGTCAATGTTTAGCTTAGTATTTATGCGAAACGCCTACTTAGCAGGAACCTTTATTGCAATTATTTGTGGGACGATTGGCGTTTTCGTGATTGCCCGGAACCTCTCATTTCTGACACACACACTGTCTGAAATTGGGTTTGCCGGTGCAGCCTTCGGGATTTTTATGGGCTGGACCGCGTTGAGTGGGATGCTGATTTTTACCGTGATTAGTTCGGTCATCGTGGGGCAGATGAGTGTGAAACAATCACGACGCGAAGCCTCGATTTCTGCAATTTCCGCTCTGTTTATCGGCTTAGGAATTCTATTCCTGTCGTTATCTAATCAAACTTCGAGTTATGCGACGAGCATCCTGTTTGGGAGTGTGATTGGGATTGCCAGTGCGGATGTCATCCGGGTCGCAATCTTATCGGCCATCGTCCTACTCGTGATGTTGGGCTTGTACCGGCCACTCAAATTTGATTCCTTCGATGCGATTGGCGCCCGGGTGAGCGGCTTATGGACGACCGGCATCTCAGTGGTCTTCTTGGTACTCGTTGCGATGAGCGTCAGCGTGGCTGCCCAAATTGTGGGGTCATTACTGATTTTTATCTTACTCACGTTACCAGCAGCGGCAGCGCGATACTTTGTCCATACGGTTAGCAAGATGATTTTTCTAGCGATTGGTTTCGCGTTGATTGGGGTTTGGCTGGGGCTGTACTTGAGTTACGTCACGAATTTACCAGTCAGTTTCTTCATCGCTGCAATCGAGTGTATCTTCTACTTTGCCGCGCTGGGTTATCAGCGACTTCGGGTCGGAAGCTAGTGGAGCTATTCTTGTTCAGCTGTATCACGTTAAAAGTAGGTAGTTTACAGAATTAAGTGGTTCGTTGTGACACGCTAAAATGTTACTAGTCGTTTCTGGAATTCATTGGGAATTCTAGAGCGGCTAGTTTTTTGTTCGTGTTGGGGTTGCAACTTTTCGTTTGCGTGGGGGGCAAGTCACACAAGAAGTCTTCTAAAAGCATAAGTCCAAGGGTAGCGCTGTAATTGCCACACTTAGTCGTAGGACGGGAATCAGTAAAGGTATCATTTCGTTTTTGACGGATATGATTGGAGGCTGTGACATAACTAGCCTCTGTATAAGCAAATGGGACGAGAAACCGAATTTTGGTTTCTCGTCCCATTTGCTTACGCCTTTGATTTTTAAAGTTGGTCCCTACCGTGACCAGTTTCATAATGTTTAACGCCAGTATTACGATTCCGGCTTCCTTGGTGACCTTGTCGAAACCTCGCACCGAGAATCGATTGAAATGTAAAGAAGCCTTCATCTTGCCAAAAACTGGCTCAACATCGATCTTACGTTGAGCGTAAATCTGACCAGTTTCTGGAGCTGAAAGTAATTCTCGTTGTTTCGATTTGAAATATTCCCAATTTTCGTTCACGGAAATCCTTTTAAGATATCCTTTTGGTGTTAGTGCCGCGGCAATTAGTTGATGATTTTCATCATACTTTTCGGCAATGTATTCTTTAAAGTCACGGGTAAAACCATACTTATCAGTCCGTCGACGATAAGCATTAAAATTAAACCGGACGTTTTGCGGATTGATAAAATAATCATCTTTTTCATGATAGTCCCAGTTCATAACCTTACGGTCATCACTTTGCCATTTTCGACTATTCTCTTTAAGCATTGTGCCGTAGGGAATCAAAACGGTATGCTGACCGAATTCATCTTCCAAGTACCGATAATTACTTTCGGAACCGTATCCGGCATCGGTAACGATGGTGTGACCTAACACATTGTTGGCCTTTAAATGTTCAATAAACGGTTGTAAGGTTCGTGTGTCGGTTGGATTTTGGAAAAGCCGATATCCCGTAATGAACTGATTACTCGTGGCGATTTGAACGTTGTAGGCAGGTTTTAATTGACCGTTTTGCATCGGATCTTCCTTGACCCGCATAAAGGTGGCATCGTGATCCGTCTTAGAGTAGCTGTTACGCTGACCATAGATTGCTTGCTGTGCTTGGTGTTCACGCATTTTATCACGTCGTTTATCCAACTTACGTTTTTGTGATTTAACAGTCCGGCGTTGCTGTTTGGCTGGGTTCGGGGAAACCTGCTTAGTTGCTTCCACGGTTTCATTAAGGACCACTAAGTGATCCTCAACCTTGCTAATCATGATATCCAATAGTTCGGGAGTCAGCTCTGATCCTGCCGGAATTTCACCGACAATTTTAGCTTCATGAAGCTCGCCTAACAGGTCAACGAGTTTTTCGCGATCCATCTTGTCAAATCGTATCGTATTCTTCTTCCAAACAAAGCTATACTTGTTGGCGTCGGCTAGGATCTTAGTTCCATCAATAAATGAAACATCATCAATCATGCCATTTTGACGAAGATATTGGGTTAGCTGTGATAAGCTATCGGTTGTCAAAGTGGCCAGTTCATCAGAAATTCTAAAGCGACAAATCGTCCGGTAGGACGGAATTTGGTCGGCAATTAACCACCCAGCTGGCTTGTTTTCACGGGCAAACCGTTCAATTTTACGACTGCTGAAAATGCCATAGCTGTACGCTAAAAGGACCAGTTTTAACATGGCACCGAGGTTATATTCCCGCGGACGGCCAAACTGGTAATCATATTTTAGTTTTAAACTCTCAACAAGCTGGTTGATGTAACGAGCAGAATGATGATCTTCTGGTTGGTAATCCAAGGCAATACTCAAAGTGGTTTGATTCATGTTATAATAATCTTGCATATTAGGAATGTCCTTTCGAGGATAATTTCGTAGAGTATCGGGTGCGACCGATGCTCTTTTTTTATTTTCTATTATATCAAAAGCAGGTCTGGAAAAATCCGAAGATTTTTCCAGACCTGCTTTGTTTCTAGAGACTTATGTCACAGCCTCATTATTACGGGGAAAGATGCGCTACTGGTAAGAAGCGTTCTCGTTTGAAGGGTGCGTTTTGGACAGCCTTGAACTTTGTGCCGGTCGGGCAACTAAGCAGGCAATGAAGCGTGCGGCTGAGGAATTGGCCAAACGTAAGCCGGCTAGGAAGACGACCAAGAAAGCAGCCACGAAGTCTCACAAAACTACAAAGACCAAGCATGGGACATCAAAAGTCTAAGCCCAAAAAGACTTCTCATGCGACAAAACACAAGACCAAGAAGCACAACAGAAGCGCTACAATAAGAAAAAAGCTGCGGGCAAGGCAAGAAAAGCTTCTCAGAGAAAACAATCCTCGCAGAATAAAGATAGTCATGGGAAAAAGGAGAAATCTAGCAAGGAGAAATCTTCAAAAGATGGGAAAGATAAAAAGACAAATAATGTCCCATTGGAAAATGGCTCTTATATTAGGAACGGAAAACCTTATGGACGACCAACATTAACCGGGAAGAAAAAACTCGAATTCGAGCGGGAAGTATATAATAGGCAAGCTAAAGATGGAGTGCTTATTGATCGAAATACGAAACAAGTGATACATTGGAAGCCGGGTTAACCCCGAAAAGGAAAGGTCGATTTCGGACATCTACCGGGTAAGTCTTATAAGGAAATGTTCAATCTATATAAAAATAGGAAGATGACATTGAAGGATTTTCAATTTAATCCCAAAAACTCTAGATTAGAAACTCCGTCTGCTAATCGGAGTCATAAATATGAAACGAGGTAAAAAGTGTGCTAGTTTACAATGCTTTTAGTGCGGTAAGAGATGGAACATTTGATCAGTTTAAAAATTATTATTCTGGCAATGTGGATGAGACTGATAAGTTTGAAGGACTTAATTTATTATGCATGGCAATGACAAACGATGACAATCCTGAGGAAAAGTTAAAGATTGTTCATTTTTTGTTACAAGCAGGTATTGATGTTAACTTTGTCACCAAGAGTGAACATCGAAACGCATTACATTATTTTTACAATTGTGTATGGCGTCCAAATCCTAAGTTTGCTATGGAAATTACGAAACTATTAGTCGAGAACGGCATCGATGTAAATAGCGTTGATAAGTATGGACATGTACCACTGTTTTATGCGGTTTTTGATAATGATTTGGATACTAAGGAAAATGAAGAGTTATATTTTTATCTATTAAAGGCGGGCTCAGATTATCGTTTGCGTGATCCATTTGGGAAATCCATTATAGATTATGCACGAGAAACCAACGAGAGGACTGGTTTTTTAGATATTGTAAAAGAGTATGAAAACGGCAAAAAATGATTGCAGGTTGAAAAATGGCAACGATTATAATTATTGGAGTAGTAATTATAGGAATTACGCTGGGATTAGGATACTGGAGTTATTTACTGGGAAAAAGGAATCAATCTAATTTTGTTGGCCCTATTATTCCAGTAGCTTACTTTGCTGTTCGAGCAATCTTAGCTGTGATGACACAAACTACGACACATGGGCTAGTATCGTCATTACTCGGTAGCTTGTTATTCAGTTTGATTTACTATGGCTTATTTGTTGGGGGTAAGCACCGGGCCAATAAGTAACATGAATTAGTCAGATTAAGATAACCGATATTCGACAAGGACTAATTGCCGAGTATCGGTTATTTTATAGAAAAGTTTAGTCGGTAATTTGGTAATTACTGTTGTCTATATCCTATTGTTTGGGGACGACAACGATTCAATAAGCAGAAGCCAATAAAATAAATTGCTTGAAAGCTCAGAACGATTCCAAAATTACTCGTTCTGGGCTTTTTAGGTGTAAGTAGCGACCAATCAATCGAACTTTCTGGACGCTACGTCGTGTGAACGATGGATTCCCCTGGCACATTCCGTATCTACTCCGTTATAAGTTGCCTAAGTTTATTGTTCTCGAATTCGCCAAATATGAGCTGTACAGACAAGATAATTGGCAAACATATTAAGAAATTCCGATGGTTTAGTAAAAAAACGTGAAAAAATTAGCTTATTTCCGAACGTTTGTGTTATCATTTTGCATAGACTTTAAAAATGATGATTTAGGTTGAGGTGGAAGTTATGAAAGTACGTAGAAGCGAACGTTTAATAGATATGACGCGCTATTTGTTGGAACGTCCCCATACATTAGTTTCATTGACATACTTCGCGGAACGGTACGCATCCGCAAAGTCGTCAATCAGTGAAGATTTAACGATTTTGAAGAAAGTGTTTCAGGCCCGGGGAACAGGAATCTTGGAAACCATTCCCGGTGCTGCTGGTGGTGCACGGTTTATTCCTTATATTTTAAAGGAAGAGGCCCAAGAATTTATTGACGAGATGACCACTAAGGTTGCCGACAAGAGTCGGGTGTTACCGGGTGGCTATGTTTATTTATCTGATATTTTAGGCCAACCAGATATTTTGCGCCAAGTGGGTCGGGTGATTGCGACTCAGTACTTGAATCAAAAAATCGACGCTGTTATGACCGTTGCAACTAAAGGAATTCCGATTGCCCAAAGTGTTGCGACTTATTTAAATGTGCCGTTTGTGATTGTCCGCAATGATTCTAAAATTACGGAAGGCTCGACCGTTAGTGTGAACTATGTCTCGGGTTCTTCAGAACGGATCAAGAAGATGGAACTTTCTAAGCGAAGCCTAACGGAAGGCGCCAACGTGCTCATCGTGGATGATTTCATGAAGGGCGGCGGCACAATCAACGGGATGAAGACCTTGATTGAAGAATTTGATGCTAATTTAATTGGCATCACCGTTTTTGCCGAAGCCAGTTTTGTTGGCAATCGTTTAATCGATGACTACACGTCGTTATTACGGGTAACCAACGTAAGTGATAGTGACAAGGCGATTAAAGTCGTTGCTGGTAACTATTTGGAGAAGGTTTTCGGTGCGGAAGTCTAGCCTGGTGTGTTATCCAGACCAGTTTTTTGATATGATGGACTTATCTGAGGACTAAGGAGTAATTTGTAATGACAACCAAAAATGCAATCATCATGGCCGCTGGTAAAGGGACCCGGATGAAATCCAAGCTAGTCAAAGTATTACATCAGGTCTGTGGCAAATCGATGGTCGACCACGTCTTGACCCAAGTTGAAGCCACCCACATGGCAAATATCGTGACCATTGTAGGCCACGGTGCCAAAGATGTGGAAGCAGCATTAGGCGACCGAACTGAGTACGCGGTTCAAACGGAACAATTAGGAACCGGTCACGCAGTATTACAAGCCGAATCGCTCTTAAAAGATGCGGATGGGATGACGCTGATCGTCAGTGGCGACACACCCTTATTTAAAGCTGAAACTTTTGAAGAATTATTTGAATATCATCAAGCTAAGGGTGCCGCTGGCACGATTTTAACGTCCAAGGCACCTAATCCTCAAGGCTACGGCCGGGTTGTTCGCAATCGGTTAGGCATCGTTGAAAAGATTGTAGAACAAAAGGATGCGACTAAGGAAGAACAAGAAATTCATGAAATTAACACGGGAGTCTACTGCTTCGATAATCAGAAGTTGTTTGCCGCCTTACATGAAGTGACCAACGATAATGCACAGGGCGAATATTATTTGACTGACGTGATTCAGATCATGAAGAATCAGGGTGATGTGGTCGCCGCCTATCAAATGGATGATTTTGATGAATCAATGGGGGTAAATACCCGTGCAGCTCTAGCCCAAGCAACCAAAGTGATGCAACAACGGATCAACGCGCAGCATATGGAAAATGGGGTTTCAATTATCAACCCTGACGATACCTATATTGATGCGGGCGTTAAGATTGGTGCTGATACGATTATTGAACCAGGCGTCTTGATCAAGGGCCATACGACAATTGGTGAAGATTGCTTCATCGGCGCGCACTCCGAGATCCATGACATGGTGATTGAAGATCGTGTTCGGGTGACGGCTTCCTTCTTGGAAGATTCCATCATGCACGCTGACAGCAATATTGGCCCGTATAGCCATTTGCGGCCGCAAGCTGAGATTGGTGAACACGTCCATCTTGGTAACTTTGTCGAAGTCAAGAAGGCTAAGATCGGTAATCGGACCAAGGTCGGCCATTTGACTTATGTTGGTGACGCAACGTTAGGTCAAGATATTAACGTTGGTTGTGGTGTGGTCTTCGTTAACTATGACGGAGTCAACAAGCACCACACGAATGTCGGCGATTCCGCCTTTATTGGTAGTAACTCGAACATCATTGCGCCAGTTGAAGTGGCTGACCACTCGTTTATCGCGGCTGGTTCGACCATTACTGATGATGTTAACTTCCATGATATGGCAATTGCCCGGGCACGTCAGACGAACAAGCCTGACTTCTGGGGCCGCTTACCACATGAACCAGAAAACATGTAATTATTATCATTGATAATTGAATTCAGAGACCATCCAAGTGCGTTGTTGCTGGGATGGTCTCTTTTTGTTAGCTCATCGGCGTGACTTGTGGTGTAATAAGGGCTATTTAGCTGCTAAATAGGACAAAGTTGATTTGACTGTGTCAGTTCAGGGCAACTGAGTGATTTTAATTAAGTCACGAAATTGGTATAATTGGCGAGGAGTTTACGGGACGGGGAAGTTTGGAGGCATTTAGATGCAGACGAAGAAGTGGATTCGCGGCCTTGTTTGTGGTCTGGCATTGCTTGGCGGTTGGAGCTGGGCATTACCAGTACACGCAACTAGCGTTAAAAGTGAGCAAACAGCCGTTAAAAAAATCGCGCAACGTGATTTGAAATCACTAGGTGGGCGCTGGTCGGTCAAGGTGACCCGATTAGGTCGACGAAAACTAACCGTGCAAACGGGAAATCAGCGCATGACTCGTCAACGTTCTGCTAGTACGATCAAAGTTTATGTTATGCTGACGATTTATCGACGGGTCCAACAACGAAAGTTACGGCTAACACAGCAAGATCAAAATGATTTAAAATTAATGATTCATAATTCCGATAATAACGCGGCTAACCGGTTGATCAAACGTGCGGGGGGCTTCAGGGGCGTTAATGCGGCCATTAAGCATTATCGATTCAAGCAGACGGTTTTACAACGGTATATGCTTGATACGAACGCGCTACGCTGGGGACGCGATAATTACACGTCGGTGGCTGATCTAACTCGTTTTTTAACGCTGACATATCAACATAAGTTATTAGGTAAGACGTATGATAAGAAGATGTTGACCTTACTTAAGGGCTGTCGCAACCACAGCAAGCTACCATACTTAGTTAAACACGCCACGGTCTATAATAAAACTGGCGAATATCCCGATAAGGGTGTCCAAAACGACGCGGCCATTTTTAAGACCAAACAAGGCACTTATAGCATTGTCGTCATGGCCCAGAATGGCAAGCAGTACCAACAATATCAAGGGATGAATCGTTTGGGGCGCGATGTCGTGACTTATTTAAATCAGCACCACTGAGTGTGTTTAGATAACTGAACAGTTTAGTAGATCCCTGTTCGTCAGCCGGTGTGCGCTCTATTCCGACTTCTAGGACTGGTTACTTTTGAACGCGAGAAACGGCAGCGGTCAAGTACCAACTAAGGCAATAACTGGTACAATGCGTGTGTCAGTACCAATTACAACTGATAGCGGTCTCATTAACTAAGATTGTTCGGTAATCGGGGCTCACGAAACTTTAATCTTTAATCACGAAGGGGCTTAGATTGCCGAAAGTCGTGCTTCCAGCCCAGTCTCACGCAATTTTGCCTTGTTGTTGGGACTTGATTTTCACTAGCAAAATGCCTATTATTTAGTAAGTAATAAATTTTCGAATGGAGGAAATTATGTCAGAACAGTATTTTGATCCAAAGTTAAAAATCTTTGCTTTGAATTCAAATAAACCATTGGCAGAAAAAATCGCGGACGCCGTTGGGGTTAAGTTGGGTAAGACTTCGGTCGATCGCTTTAGTGATGGCGAAATTCGCATTAACATTGAGGAAAGTATTCGTGGTGACCAAGTTTATATCATTCAATCAACTTCCGCTCCCGTTAATGACAATTTGATGGAACTATTGATCATGATTGACGCCCTACGTCGCGCGAGTGCTAAGACCATTAACGTGGTTATTCCTTATTACGGATATGCGCGTCAAGATCGGAAAGCACGTTCTCGCGAACCAATTACCGCTAAGTTAGTTGCAAATATGCTGGAAACAGCCGGTGCAACACGGATTTTGGCACTCGATCTTCATGCTGCCCAAATTCAAGGCTTCTTCGATATTCCGTTGGATCACTTGATGGGTGCGCCGCTGTTAGCTGACTACTTCCTGAACCACCACTTGGATGAAAATGCTGTGGTTGTTTCACCTGACCATGGTGGTGTGACTCGGGCACGTAAATTAGCTGAATTCTTGAAGGCACCAATCGCGATTATTGATAAGCGTCGACCACGGGCCAACGTTGCCGAAGTTATGAATATTATCGGTGATGTCAAGGGTAAGCGGGCCATCATGATCGATGATATGATCGATACGGCTGGGACGATTACTTTAGGTGCACAGGCACTGGTTGATGCGGGCGCAACTGAAGTTTACGCCAGTTGTACGCATCCAGTTCTGTCTGGTCCTGCCATCGAACGGATTGAAAAGTCACCAATTAAGAAATTAGTTGTGACGGATTCAATTGAATTACCAGCTGCTAAGCGAATCGATAAGATCGAACAAGTTTCAGTTGGTCAATTAATGGGTCAAGCAATCAAGTTTATCCATGAAAATAAACCAGTTAGTCCATTATTTAAGAATCGTTTCCATAACGAAGAAAATTAATTGACGAAGCGTCAAATTGGCAATTGCTGATTTGACGCTTTTTAAGTTGCAGTAATTTCTAAAAGTGATAGAGTAAAGGTGTTGTTTGGTGGGCATTGTGACCTAGTCAAAGTTGGACTGGACGCTGTATATCAACGAATCTTTCGTTTTGGCGTGCTTCAACATTAATTAGGTGATGGCGCGGAACGGATAACGGACCAACGTCGGGCTACCGGCGTCCTTTTTTTATCCATAAACACTAGCACGAATCCTTAAAATGATTACAATATAAGTTAAGGGGGTGTTGCGATGACACCGTTTTATTGGGGTAGTTTGGCCCTTGCTAGTGCGTTGACCTTGCAATTGACGGACCGGCGGCATTGGTTAACGGGACATCTTTTTTTGATTGCAGTCATTGGCATTTTGTTAAGCGCTTACCATCGATTCAGTGCGCAGGCAAGTCCTACTTGGCAATTCATGTTGGTCGGTGCAAAAATCTTGGCTTATACGTTGTTGCCAATTGTAATTTTGATTGTGGGCATTAGTTTTGTCAGGTATAGTTACCGATTGATTCGCAAGGAGGGCTGGGCGTTTCATTACAGCTTGCTAGCAATCGTCGGTGGTGTATTAGTCATAATGCTGGTCTTATCAGTAATCAACTTAGGAGTTTGGCATTCGCGACGCTTGTGGCAGTTATTAGGCCTAGCGTTATTATTGACGGCGTATTTTGCGTTCAGCTTTATCGCGTATCTATTAGCTTGCGTCATGACCCGACTAGGACGTCATCGACAGATCGATTATATGATCGTCTTAGGAGCAGGGTTGATGCCAAATGGGCAGCCAACGCGAACACTGGCATATCGGCTTCAGACGGCAGCGAAGTACTACCGGGTGCAACGGGCGCGTTATCATCAACCAATCACGATCGTTGTTTCTGGTGGTCAGGGGCCGGATGAGGTTATGGCGGAGAGTACCGCAATGCGGCAGTACTTAGTGGATCAAGGGGTCCCCCGTGATGCCATTCAAGAAGAAAATCGGTCAACGTCGACAATTGAAAATCTAAAATTTTCGCACGCATTAATTGTGCGGCAACAACCGTTTTATCGCGCCGTGATTGTCACGAGTGGCTATCACGTTTTACGGGCTAATATTTTTGCTCGGCAACTGCACCTGAACCTAACGGGAATCGGGGCGCATACGCCACTGTATTATTTACCGTTTGCTATGTTTCGGGAATACTTGGCCTTAATTGTGATGTATCGCTGGGCCAACTTAGTGGTGGTACTTGGTTTAGCGGCTTATTATGTCGCAGCGTTAGTTAGGTTAATTTAACAAAGCCGCTACTCAGAGCTTTGAAAAAAATGACATTGCGATTAATGGTATAATGGAGAATGATAAAAAGGAGGGGTTTGCCGTGGATCATGCCTATCGATCATCTTGGCCACTGTTTGTAATCGTCCTGATTGGATTGATTACACTTTCAGGCTGTGCCAAAAATACCGGAGGCGTAACCGCAAGTTCGGCAACGACCGCAACTGGTAACAGTACAACGGCCGTTTTAACCAAAGCTGATCAGCAAATTTCGCAACAAAAAATTGCCGCTGCCCAGAAGACTTTAGCGGGTGCTTCTGAATCAACTCCAGCGATCAAAAAGTTAGCCCTTGGGTTAAAGTATTATCAGGAAGCTGAAGAAGCACTTGATAATAATCAGCTCAGTCTAGCAAAGGGTTATTTTGACACGTTAAGTAGTTATGATGGCACGACTGACGCCAGTTTTATTGCTGCTCGGCAAAAGCTCGTCAAGCAGTACCAGGCGGTCAAGCTAGCCAATGGTTACTATAACGCTGCCCGTGATGAATTAAGTATTCATGATTTGGCCACTGCGAAGGCCAATATTGATAAGTTGGACGATGTGCAAGCCACACATCCGGTTATCAAAAAATTACAGAAAAAAGCTTTGGCAATGAAACAAGCCATTATGAATTATGAGGCGTCGCAATCAACTAGTTCTGGTAGTGATAGCTCAACGGTTGTCAGTTCGAGTTCTGCGGCTAGTGCGAGTGATAGTAGGACGTCTTCAAGCAGTACGAGTAGTACTAGTGCCGATAGTTCAACGATGACAAGTTCGTCGAATAGCAGCACGTCTGCCAGCAGTAGTTCTTCAGAGCTGACAACTTCGGCGATCATCAAACAGTTTCAGGATGCGTCCGGTGTTACGTTTACTTCGGATACCGAATTTAATATTACTAAGGAGACCAGTGCTTATTATCAGATTACCGCAATCTATGCGACGAATGAGTCTAGTTCTTCTGCTTCCAAGACAGTAACGGATACTTATCGTTATTATCCGGATAGTGGTAGTGTTACTAAGGAAAATAGTGCAACTGGTAGTTTCGAATAACCAGCATTAAAAAGTGACGATCAGGTAATGACTGATCGTCACTTTTTTGCTTGACTGGATTGTTTAGAAAACGCTGGGTAGCGGTCATAACAGTGATAAAAAAGCAACGCTCACGCACGTTAAAAACGAGCCATTAGCGTTGCTTGAATTAGTTTGAAAAATAGTAGCTTAGGCGAGTGCCCAAGTGTTAATGGCGTGTGCGACCCCGTCTTCAACGTTAGTCTTGGTTTCATAACGGGCAATTTGCTTGGCCTCATCAATGGCGTTACCCATCGCAACACTGTTGGTTGCGTAACGCAGCATACTCAAATCGTTACCTTGATCACCAATCGCCATGACTTCATCAGCAGTTAAGTTCAGATGGTCGGTCAACGTGGCTAGGGCGTTACCCTTGCTAGCGGCGGGATTCATGAATTCTAGGAAATACGCTTCTGAGCGAACAATGGTAAAGCGCTTGGAGAATGACGCTGGTAATTGCTTGATGGCTGCATCCAGTAGTGGGCCGTGATCGATGAACATGCACTTGACGATTGGTAAGTCTGGGCGCATTTCTTCCGGTGTCCGGAACCGAATCGGCATATTGACGAGTGCACTTTCGCCGACCGTATAAGGGCTGATATTTCGATTGGCGGTGTAGATATGGTCTTCACTTTCAACGTGACAATGGATATTGAGTCTTCGGCTGAGCGTTTCAATGTCGATGTAATCGTCATGTGACAGGGTAAGTCCTGTGATGATCTTACCGGTAATTGTCTGAACCATTGAGCCATTAAAAGTAATGACGTAATTATCTTCACCAGCGATTCCAAGTTGCTTTAAAAAGGGCGTGACGCCACTTAATGGCCGTCCCGTACAAATGACGACTTTGATTCCTTGCGCGTTAGCGGCGTTAATCGCTTGAACGGTTGCGGGATTTAGTTCGCTGTGCTCATTGAGTAAGGTGCCGTCCATATCGATGGCGATAAGCTTGACTGACATAATAATAATTCCTCCAAAATTAGTGTGGTACGACCAGACGATCGTTTAAAATATATTGCTGGAATTCTTGGTAAATTGGTTTAAATAAATCGTTTTCGGCGTTTTTGCTGAGCATTTCTTTTGGAAAGAAAAACCGCTGATCGCCAGAGACTTTCCCGGTGATGGCTCGCACTAGGTCACTGACGGTGGATAGTTCTAGTAAGGAACCGTCTTTTTGTTGCAGTTCAATCTGGGTACGCGGCTTCTTCATCTTAGGATCATAGGCGTCGTAAGGAAGATCGTAACTGTCGTTGATGTCAGTGTAGTAGTGCGTATCAAAGCCGGCTTGTTCAATTAATTTTTGTAACGTTGGAATTAGCGGTTGAGTCGTTGCATCGACTCGTGCTGATTTTAAGGGACGCCGGTCTAAGAAACGGGTTGCTAGGTCAGCGAGAATTTGATCACGGCTATCACGCCAATGGCTAAAATAAGTGTTTAAGACGCCATCGTCTAACCGTAAATAATCGTGTAACGTAAAGTTATTATTGAAAAACGGCAATAACATCACTGGTGTGGCTTCAGCGTCGACCGCGTGGCTTTGATAAAGATCGTTAGCCCGTTCCAGTAGGCGATCTAGGATGACTTCCATGGAACGTGATACTGGATGGAAATAGACTTGCATGTACATCTGGAAGCGACTGACAATGTAATCTTCGACCGCGTGCATGCCTTCCATTGCAAATGTAATGCCGCCTTGATACGGCTTCATAACGCGCAAAATACGGGTCAAATCAAAATTGCCGTAATTCGTACCCGTGAAGTACGAATCTCGCAGTAGGTAGTCCATCCGATCGGCATCGATTTGACTAGAAATCATCTGGACGACTTGGGGATTCGGGTACGTTTTTTGAATGACGGCCGCAACTTGGGCCGGGAAGTCAGGTGAGACTTGCTGTAAGACCTGATTGACCTCGGTTTCAGGTGATGTCAAAATCTGAACAGTTAGGGCTTCATGGTCGGTGTGAAAGATGTGCTCGAATGTGTGTGAGTATGGCCCGTGACCGATATCGTGTAACAGGGCGGCGCATAGTGCGACCAATCGCTCGTGATCATCCCAACCACCGTCACCAGGGGCCTGGGTCGGGTAGTTACGTTCGAAGTTATCGCAAATACGGCGTGTAATCTCATAAACACCGAGGCAATGTCCAAAGCGGGAGTGTTCTGCACCGTGGAAGGTCAGCGAGGTCGTACCGAGTTGCTTAATACGGCGCAGTCGTTGAAATTCCGAGGTGTTGATCAAATCGAGAATGACTTGATGTTGGATATAAATGTAATCATGGACCGGGTCACGAAAGACTTTCTCCATGGGTAATAGTTGCTGGCGATAGACCAAATTAATTCCTTCTTTCAGTGATGCAAGCGTTGTTGTCGGCGTTGCATTTGTTGATAGGCTTGATTTAAGTGTGCTTGAAATTCAGGTTCTTCGGTGACTAACGGCAAACTTGTTGTGTCGACCGTCCCATGTTGAGCTAGGATGGCTATAAAACGAGCTTGTGTAGCGGTAGTGTCAGTCGGCGCTGCCAAAGCGTCAGCAACGGTCGTCATGACTTGTGGATCAACATCTGGAAACCGCGCGTCATGGTGACCGGCTAAGCTGACTTGGTAAAAACGCTGAATGAGTTGACTACGGGCCATCTGATCGCCATCAACGCTGACATACAGCATGATGACCAGCGCTTCGGCAGTGCGCCGTTGCGACATTCCAGCAATTTTACGACCGGCAATACTCAAATCATAATCACCAGGACAATAGGAGCGTGTAATCTCACCAGTCGTGATATTTAATTGTGGCCAAACTGCCTGAACGTAGTCGACCATCAATTGATATGCCGCTGTAATTGAATAGCGTTCACGAGTTGCTGGAAGAAATAAGGAGACGTTTAGTACACCAGGGTCAGCAACTACGGCTAGCCCACCTGAATTACGGAGCATGACCTGATAACCGGCAGCGTGTAGATGTGCTAAGCCAGCAGTTAGCCGTGGCAAGCGTTGGTCTAATAGGCCGAGAATGACGGTTGGCTGTAACTGCCAGAAATGAACGATTGGTTGCTGACGAGCCGCCGTTAACCACAGCAGGGCGTTCGTGTACGCAAAACTATCCAGCATCGCTGCCGGTTCGTATTTTTGACTCAAAGTTGCAATTGTCGATTCCGTCAAGAAAGCCACCCCGTTATCCGTTGTTATCGGGCACGAGGGATGTCTCATGATGAAACCGCCACCGTTGTCCGTATCATCACTAATTATACTAGAAAAATGGTACCGTTGCATTGGCTTAGACAAATCAACTTAATCTGTAGCATACCATCATAGGATAATGAAACGTGCAAGTTAGTTGGCTTTTTGTTCGTCAGCAACGTGCGGCCTATTTTGACCTCCGGGGCTGAGGGACAATTGTTGGAACACAGCCGACTCAAAAAGTTTACGCGGGTTCGAACTTTTCCCAGCAGATCTAAGCTGACCGCTTTTAGTCCTATTTTTAGTTATTTTGGCATGAATGGCTTATAATTAAACAGGAAGTTTTACGATGGGCGTGATGGGAGTCGCGCGGTCGTGAACGCTGAAAAGGATATAGCGAGTGTGGTAACACGGTGATCGTAGACGGGCGTTCAGCGTGTGATTTTGAAATATTAGGAGGTCCAAATATGGATGATTTAACAACTGGTGTGCCAGTGGCGATTCATTTAGAGACGCAGGCACGGCAAGATGACGATACGGCGAACTATGCACTGGATGTCGATGGTCAATTGGTTCAGATGGGTGACGCGTTTTATTTACGGTATAAGGAAGTTAACGATGATGCGCCAGAACCGATTCCAGTGACGATTAAGCTGGCAGCTAATGGGGACGTCGTGTTGACGCGGAGTGCGGAGAACCGACTTCGGTTGCACTTTTCCAATGGTAAACGGGTGCGTGCTCATTATCAAACGCCTATGGGGATGCTACCTGTTGAAACGGTGACGCCGATGTTACGAGTACGGCTACGTGAACGGCCATTTTCAGGTGAGGTGAACGTTGATTACGATTTATACGCGGGTGAGCAGCTACTTGGTAACTACAAGTTGCGATTGCAATTCACGGCCTAATTTGGTATTATGTACTATAAACTGTGGAAAGGACGTGCACCAGTTTGGAACTAAAACAATTTGATGGACAAAAAAAGTCCGAATTATCTTTAATCGAGGTTGCTCACGCGATCTTATCACAACATGGTGATGTGATGGCTTTTGCCGACTTGACCAACGCTGTGCAATCATATTTAGGTAAAAGCGACGAAGAAATTCGGGAGCGTTTATCACAATTTTATACCGATCTTAATATCGATGGTAGTTTCATTTCGCTCGGTGACAATATGTGGGGCCTGCGTGCATGGTACCCATTTGAATCCATTGACGAAGCCGTTATTCATACGGACGATGACGAAGATGAGGATCGGCCAAAGCGCAAGAAGCGTAAGAAGGTTAACGCCTTCTTGGCCGATGCCGGGGATGATGACGACGTGATCGATTACGATGACGATGATCCCGAAGATGACGATAACTACGATGACGATGATGATCAGGACGACGATACTGATGATTCAGCAAGCAGCAAGTACGATGAACTTGCGGGTGTTGATGACACAGACGACGATGTTGCTGATGAAACGTTGCCAGACGGTATCGAGGGTCAGTTATCAGAGTTAAATGATGACGATGATGATGACGACTACGATGACGAAGACGACGAATCGAAATAAGCTTTTCAAGATTTTTCCTTGACGAAAAGGGAATCTCCTTGTATTATCTTATTTGGGCTCTCTGGTAGAAATACCTGAGACAAACGATCGTATTAGCTCCCTATTTCTGCTGAAATAGGGAGCTTTCTTTATTTATACCACCCCACGAAATAAATCTTTAAGGAGTTATCACATGACCAAATATATTTTTGTAACTGGTGGCGTTGTGTCATCCATTGGTAAAGGTATCGTCGCTGCTTCGCTAGGGCGTTTATTGAAGAACCGGGGCTTAAAGGTCACGATTCAAAAGTTTGATCCCTATATCAACGTTGATCCTGGTACGATGAGTCCTTATCAACACGGTGAAGTCTTCGTGACCGATGATGGGACCGAAACTGACTTAGACCTTGGACATTATGAACGGTTTATCGACATTAACCTTAATAAATATTCAAATGTTACCACCGGTAAGATTTATTCAGAAGTTCTGCAAAAGGAACGGCGGGGCGATTATTTAGGCGCCACGGTGCAAGTGATTCCGCATATCACGAACGCTATCAAGGAAAAAATCATGCGTGCGGGTACGACGACGGATTCCGATATCGTGATTACTGAAATCGGTGGAACGGTCGGTGATATCGAATCCTTGCCATTTATTGAAGCGCTACGGCAAATGAAGAGCGATTTAGGTTCCGACAATGTCTTCTACATCCATACCACGTTGATCCCATATTTACGGGCAGCTGGTGAAATGAAGACGAAGCCAACGCAACATTCTGTTAAGGAATTGCGGAGTTATGGGATTCAGCCGAACATGTTAGTTGTCCGGACTGAACAACCAATTACGCGGGAAATGCGGAATAAGATTGCGTCCTTCTGTGACGTGGAACCAGAAGCAGTCATTGAATCCTTAGACGTTAAGACGATTTATTCAATTCCGTTGAATGTTCAGAAACAAAACATGGACCAAATCGTCCTTGACCATTTTGATGTACAGGCACCTAAGGCCGACATGAGTGAATGGATTGACTTAGAACATCATGTCCAGAACTTATCACGGACCATCAAGATTGCGCTAGTCGGGAAATACGTCGCTTTACAGGATGCTTATATCTCAGTGACGGAAGCATTGAAGCATGCTGGCTATACGGATGATGCCGACATTGATTTGAAGAAGATTTCTGCTGAAGATGTTACGCCAGAAAATGTCGAAGAACTACTCGGCGATGCTGACGGAATCTTAGTTCCTGGTGGCTTTGGTGATCGGGGAATTGAAGGTAAGATTACGGCTATCAAGTATGCCCGTGAAAACGACGTGCCATTCTTAGGCATCTGCTTGGGAATGCAAATGGCCAGTGTCGAATTTGCACGTAACGTACTTGGATTGAAGGATGCTAACTCTGCTGAAATCGATCCGAAGACGCCGGACAATATTATTGATTTGATGGCCGACCAAGAAGACGTTGAAGACATGGGTGGAACGCAACGTTTAGGCGCTTACCCTTGCAAGCTGAAGCCGGGAACTGTGGCGGCTAAAGCCTACCACAATGAAGAAGTTGTGATGGAACGTCATCGCCACCGTTATGAATTCAATAATAAGTATCGTGAAGCAATGGCTGCTAAGGGCATGGTCTTCTCCGGAACTTCGCCTGACAACCGGCTCGTCGAAGTGATTGAATTACCAAAGAAGCGCTTCTTCGTGGCCTCACAATATCATCCAGAATTCTTATCACGGCCTAACCGTCCAGAAGGGTTATTCAAGGCATTCATCGATGCCGCTAACCAGACTGGTAAAGTGAAGGCATAAATTTAGTACGGTAGAATTAAGAATAAAGCACGCCAGCGAATTGTTGGTGTGCTTTTTTTGTTGGGCGGCCACGGGCTTGATTAGGTCACCGATATTCACAGTGACAACTGGTGTTGCGAAAATACATGGTAACAATAAATGGTTCTCTTGATAATAGAAAAATAAAATGATAATAAAAAACTATTGACAATAAATGGCGGGAGGTCTAGATTATAAGTGTAAATTGAAAGCGCAAACATAATGGGTTAGTAGTTAATCTGATTATTTAGAAAGCCAACGGTTGCTGAAAGTTGGTTGATTGGACTGATGAATCCGCCATTTAGCGTTTGACTTCATTTTTAAGAGGTCGCGGTGAGACGATATACTCGTAGAGCAGTAAATTGGGTGGTACCACGTTGATAAAAAACGTCCCATAGTCTTTTAGGTGAAGACTATGGGGCGTTTTAATTTTAAGGAGGCTTTTCGTATGTTAAATCCAAAGTTTGTTCGTAATAACCCAGAACTTGTTAAGACTAAGCTCCAGACTCGGAAGGTTGATCCGGCTGAGGTTGATGAATACTTACAGTTAGACCAACAAAACCGGGATGCAATTACCAAGGTTGAAGGATTGAAGAAACAGAAAAACCAGTTGACGGAACAAATTGGGCAAAGTGATCCGCAATCGGAAGCGGGCCAAGCCCTCATTCAACAAGTCAAACAGCTGAATGGTGATATTAAGAGTACGGAAGCGGCCCAAACGGAAGTAAACGATCGGCTTCATTACTTAGCGATTCGCTTCCCGAATTTACCTGCCGATGATGTACCAGTCGGTCCTGACGAAGATAGCAATGTTGAGATGCGTAAGCACGGCGATATTCCAACGTTTGATTTTAAACCTAAGGCGCACTGGGAATTGGGCGAAAGCTTAGGAATCTTGGATTTTGACCGGGCAGCAAAAGTCGCGGGCGCGCGCTTTGTTTATTATAAGGATGCGGGTGCACTCTTAGAACGGGCGGTTTACAGCTTTATGCTAGATCTGCACACACAAAAGCAAGGGTACCATGAAATTATTCCGCCATACTTGGTGAACGCTCAGACAATGTATGGAACTGGGCAATTTCCGAAGTTCAAAGAAGACGTCTACACGGTTGAATCTTCAGGAATGACGTTGATCCCGACGGCTGAAGTACCGCTGACCAATTACTATGCGAATGAAATCTTATCTGAAGATCAATTGCCAACGTACTTCACGGCGATGACGCCTTGTTATCGCTCCGAAGCTGGGAGTGCGGGGCGTGATACCCGGGGCTTGATTCGTATGCACCAATTTCACAAAGTCGAGATGGTCAAGTACTGTAAACCTGAGAATTCATACGATGAGCTCGAAAAATTAACGGATAATGCCGAAGAAGTGTTGCGCGAATTAGGGCTTGCATACCATGTTATTAAGCTTTCAACGGGGGATACTGGTTTCTCATCAGCCAAGACCTATGATGTGGAAGTATGGATGCCAGAACAAGGCGTTTATCGGGAAATCAGTTCATGCTCTAACTGCTTGGACTTCCAAGCACGGCGGGCGATGATTCGTTACCGGAAAGCTGATGGGACGGTCGATTACGTCCACACGTTGAATGGTTCTGGACTTGCTGTTGGCCGGACGGTAGCTGCGATTTTGGAAAATTATCAACAAGCCGATGGCACGGTTAAGATTCCTAAGGTGCTCCAACCTTACATGCATGGTATGACAGAGATAAAATAAAATTATTATGAGAATAAATTATTATTCAAATAATTCATTTGAATGTTAAACTTAATATCACTAGGATTGAGATGGATACAGGCTAGGGCTGTTATGGTAATCTCAGTCCTTTTTAATTTGGCGTTAAAAATGCTTAATTTTTATAATCGAAATCACATGAACGGTAATTGTCACCATGATAATATTTTATCATGAAGAAAAGGTTTTCACGGCACTAAAGTGATGTTTATCACAAAGTGGCGTTTTACAACGAGTCGAGACGTTAAATCTAATGGGAGGGTTATTCATGCAGGTTATGTTAGCACATTCTCTGGTGTGACCAGAACAACGTTATAAAAAGGAGATTTAAAAATGACAAATATATTTAAGGGTTGGAGAAAAAATGATACTTTTTGGATGCTGAGTTTGTTCGGAACCGCGATTGGGGCCGGCGTGCTATTCTTACCGATTGGAGTTGGCACGGCAGGTATTCTTGGTATCATCATGATACTTATTTTGGCTTTGCCAACCACATTTTTTGCTCACAGGGGCCTGAGTAGGTTTGTCTTGTCGGCTAAAAATGATGGTGATGACATTACTGATGTTGTTGAACAACATTTTGGCTTTAAGATTGGATTGCTTTTTACCATTATTTATTTCTTCTCCATTTATCCAATCTTATTAGTTTATTCTGTTTCTATTACGAATACTGTATCGAAATTTATTACCGACCAAATGCACATGCAAACACCACCTCGTTGGCTGTTGTCGCTAGTGCTTGTTGGGATCCTCATTGGAATTGCTCGCTTTGGTACCTCTTTGATTACCAAAGTTATGAGTGGCCTGGCCTTTCCATTTATTATTGTAATCGTTCTGTTTTCCTTTTATCTTATTCCACATTGGAACGGCGCAATCCTCTCAACATTTTCCAGTTCCGTATCTGGGGGACATTTGGTTGGCACTTTAGGAAACTTGTGGTTACTTATTCCTGTTATGATCTTTTCGTTTAACCATTCTCCGATTATCTCTTCATTTTCCGTTGCCGAACGTAAAGAATATAGTGGAGAAGGTAAGGACAAAGTCGATAAAAAGATTTCGACAATTCTATTGTCGGCCGAAACGTTGATGGTCATTGTCGCAATGTTCTTTGTTATTAGTTGTACATTGGCGTTGACTCCAGATCAAATCCTTGAAGCTAAAAATGAAAATGTTTCAATCCTTGATTACGTTGCGACTGCTTTCAATAATCCAATTATTAAATATGTTTCTCCCGTAATTGCCTTTATTGCAATTGCTAAGTCCTTTTTAGGACATTATCTAGGAACGAGTGAAGGCTTACGTGGGATTATTCGTAAGATGGAAGAAAAATCTAACAAGACGCTTTCAAGTCGAACTGTTTCGACAATTGTTGATCTTGTTCTGCTACTAAGTGCCTGGATAGTTGCCTGGGTCAATCCTTCCATTATGGGAATGATTGAAACCATCATTGGACCAATCATTGCGTTTATCTTGTTCTTGATGCCAATGTATGCCATTCATAAAAGTCCTAAGTTACAGCAATATGCCGGCAAACACAGCAATGTCTTTGTTGTGGTAATTGGATTAATCGCAGTTAGTGGTATCCTGTTCAATATCATCAAATTGTTTATTTAGTAATCTGACTAAAATACGAGATGAATTCACATTGGTTAATATTATTGAAGCCAATTTTTGTCATAAATCTCGTTGCTAGTGTTATTGACGAGATTCGCATGACGGTGTTGGGGTTCGTGAGGGTCGCGAATCGAATGACCATACTGGAGGCTGGATTAATCACAACGGCGGAATTAATTCAGAAATGAAAGCTTTGATGCAACGGCTTTATGTTTTCTGATCAGTACAACTGTGGTGCTTGCTTGTGCCGTAACTTCAAGATTCATAAAGTTTCGAAACGATGTACTGACGATGAATGCGCAAAGAAGCGCTAGTTGCCCGTACCAAAGCTTAATTTAACGTGATGATTCAAATAGGAGGATGACTAAAATGACGGTGAATTACAAGAGTGTTTTTGATATTATTGGCCCGATTATGATTGGACCTTCCAGTTCCCATACTGCGGGGGCGTGTGCGATTGGTCGAGCAGCGAATAGCATTTTTCAGGAGAAACCGACAGATATTGTCATTCATTACTATGAATCATTTGCGCAAACCCACAAGGGCCACGGAACGGACTATGCGATTATCAGTGGCATTCTTGGTTTTGATCCTGATGATA
The DNA here is from genome assembly GCF_014131735.1 of Lactiplantibacillus plantarum. Taxonomy (NCBI): domain Bacteria; kingdom Bacillati; phylum Bacillota; class Bacilli; order Lactobacillales; family Lactobacillaceae; genus Lactiplantibacillus; species Lactiplantibacillus plantarum. The sequence continues at coordinate 2,815,159 of NZ_CP039121.1, read as the reverse complement.
GCCGGGTTCCATATGCCATTGGTTTGGCCCGAGATCAGGGGATAAATATTACCTTTATCGAAGAGCCTGGTGATAGCCCAATCAACCACCCGAACACTGCCATCATTGACTTAAAAAATGATGATAAGCAAGTGACGGTCGCTGGATGTTCAATCGGGGGTGGAACCATCGAAATTCGTGAAATCAAGATGGATGGTTTTGATGTTAAACCCAAAGGGCCACTTCCTATCTTGTTAGTTCAAGGTGGTGAGAATGACCATCAGCACGTAACCAAACAGTTGGCTGATCTGACTAAAGTAAACGACCAGCAGCAGTACAAGACGGCTCGGGGCAATTTATATGAATATGATTTGGATCGCCGCCTCAAACAGGATGAAATCAAAAAATTAGCGCAGGGACACGCAAATTTAGTTTACTTATAATCAGGGAGGTCAGTTATGATGTACATGAGCGTAGCAGAACTGGTAACAGCGGCCAAGGAGACCAAGAAGCCGATCTACGAATTAATGATTGAACAAGAGATGGAAACATCGCAAACGAGTCGTGAAGAAATCTGGCACACGATGGGCCGGAATCTAGACGTCATGGAAGCAGCTGTTAATAAAGGGGCTGCAGGCGACGGGGTCTATTCAACAACTGGTTTAACTGGTGGTGAAGCTGTTCTCTTGAAAAAGTATCGTCAAAAAGGGCACACTTTATCCGGCGATACGATGATGCAAGCTGTTCAGAACGCAATCTCAACCAATGAAGTTAATGCTTCGATGGGAGTCGTTTGTGCGACACCAACGGCTGGATCGACGGGGACACTACCTGGTGTGATTTTCACGCTGAAGGACCGAATGAACCTCAACCGTGACCAGATGATCCAATTTCTATTTACCGCTGGCGCTTTTGGGATGGTCATAGCTAATAATGCTGGGATTGCTGGTGCGACTGGCGGTTGCCAAGCTGAAGTTGGTAGCGCTTCTGCGATGGGCGCTGCGGCCGCGGTTGAAGTTGCTGGTGGGACGCCTGAACAAAGTGCTGAGGCTTTGGCGATGGCAATCAGTAACTTGATGGGATTAGTGTGTGATCCCGTTGCTGGGTTAGTTGAACTACCGTGTGTTAAACGGAATGCGATTGGGGTCGGTAATGCGTTGATTGCGGCTGACATGGCTTTGGCTGGCTGCACGAACAAGATTCCAGCGGATGAAGTCATTGCAGCGATGGATAAAGTCGGTAAGGGCTTGCCAAAGGCACTTCGGGAAACTGGACTGGGTGGCTTAGCGGCGACGCCAACCGGTATTCGGATGAAGGAAAAGATTTTTGGACGATCGACTAATTCACAAGTTCATGCATAAAAAATGTCGCAGAAAGATGATGAGCTGACTAAAGGCGGTATCATCTTTTTTAATTAGATGTTTATATCGTTACATGTATTAACATTTTATCAGTGTGATAAAATAATATTAAGTCATAACGTTGTAAAAAAATAGTGAGGTGAGTGCCGTTATGCAAAAACCATTAACAGCTGAGCAAGAATACGTGCGCGAGTTTATTCCGTTTGTTGATTTTTTAGCAGATATCTTAGGCCCCAGTAGTGAAGTTGTCCTGAACGACTTGTTGGATTTAAACCACTCCGTTGTGGCAATTCGTAATTCCCACATATCACATCGACAAGTTGGCGATCCTGCAACTGACTTAGCGTTGCGAACGATGAAGGCCGGTAAAACTGAAAAGCGTGATTATCTAGCCAACTACAAGGGTGTTTCGCAAGGGAAGCACTCACTACGATCATCAACTTATTTTTTGCGATTAGATGGTGAAATCGTCGGGATGATTTGTATTAATACGGATGATAGTGCCCTAGACGATCTGCAGGAACAAGTGTTGAAGGTAATGGCGAGTTACAAACATTTGAACTCACCAACGATTCATCAACTCAAAGGAACACCAGCTAACGAGAAGACCCATGACACGCCGGTCGCTCCGGAACATCTAACCACTTCTATCACTGATTTAGCTCGGGAAGTGACCCAGGCTGTCTGTGCTAAGTATGGCGTCTCTGTTGAATATTTAAAGCAAAATGAAAAATTAGAAATCGTTCGTAGCTTATACCACCAAGGTTACTTCCTATTGAAGGATTCAGTTAGTGAAGCCGCCAAAGTGCTCAAAGTCTCTGATCCGAGTGTTTATCGTTATTTGCAGACCGTCAAAGATGAGGATCTCCAGCAGGATTAAACGATGTAATTGTAAGCGATTAACGTCATGAAACCCTGTCAAAATTTAGTTCAGCCATAGTGGCGAAACTGTGAGGAAGCTACTCTGAGTTCCCGGACAGGTAAGAATCATGGTCACCACCGTAAAAATGCGGCAGCCAACACAACAAGTTTGTGTAAGGGCTGCCGCATTTTAAGTTTTAAACTGAGCAATCAAATATCCCGTTGTTCAGTGATGGCCGGTCGCAATTATTGTGGATGTTAGTGCCAGGGTAGCGTGTGTTTTTATGGGATTCGGGTTGGAACGCAGCCGATTTTTATGATAATTTGTTTAGAATGATATTATTGAGGATGACAGCGGGGATTTTCTATGTCTTATCAAAACGGGGGTATTAATGATTTTATTAATTTAGTTATCAACTGATTATCATCATGATAAAACTCATGCAATTCTCATTAGCTGACATCAAGCTAAAAGGCTGATGTAGCAGGGGGTAATTGCTATTATTATCAATTATCAAAGATTATCAAATCGTATCATAGACCGTTGATCATTATATTATATGGTATTATGGTGAATAATAAATGGAGGTGATGCCAATGTTGACACCAAACGAAATTCGACGTCGGTTACGACGCGATTTGGTTACTATTGCCGAAGCTTATCAAATTGGTTTTGAGAGCCGTCTATACACAGAAGCTGAGTATGAAAACTTAAAGCAGACGTTATTGCAGTTGCGTGAACTTAATATGAACCCCCAACATATGGAACAGCTACTTGCGATTAACGGGTAACGGAATGTTACTAAATTAAATAAGGAAGTGATTAGTCATGAATGCTGATAGTCCATCAGGTTCAATTCAGTCCAGAGAGTGCTAATGCCAGTGAAATTTATCACGCGCATTAGCACTCTTCTATTTTTCTAGCGGGCGGTGTGTTAATAATCATTTAGGACTTGAGTAGGATTAAAATAGGTCGCTTAGTTGAATTATTATTCGGTATCACGTCGCTCCCAATCATCGTATGGAGTACATAGTATGACAGTAGTAAAATCGGTGGACAATCGTGGCGTTAATTACGTGACAATGTTAACTGTTGATGTCAGAATGAATTGTACAGCATCGCACGTCTTGGTGGCACCTTAAATTACGCAGATTTAGCTTAATTATCTTACAAAATCGTTCATGAAAGCGTTTGAATTAGTCGAGTTAATGATTTTATTGCGTAAAAAGATTACAGTTTCCTGATATTGGTTGTATTTTTGACGGACATTCTTTATTATGGTTAATGATTGTATGATACAGTGTGACACTTATTTAGCGAGGAAAGTTATGTTATGAAAAAAATGATAATCCATGGCGGAAAACGACTTTCTGGGGAATTAACGATCGGTGGCGCAAAAAATAGTACCGTCGCACTGATTCCTGCTGCGATTCTTGCAGACACTCCGGTCCAATTCGATACGGTTCCGCACATCTTAGACGTTCACAACTTACGGCTCATCTTAGAGTCGATGAACGTCCATTCCACTTTTGAAAACGATGTTCTAACAATTGATCCAACAAATATTGAAGAATCTGAATTACCAAGTCATGCCATTAAAAGCTTGCGGGCTTCTTACTACTTTATGGGGGCCTTACTCGGTCGCTTTAACCGTGCAACGGTGACTTTCCCTGGTGGTGATAATATTGGTCCACGACCAATTGATCAGCATATCAAGGGTTTTAAGGCGCTCGGCGCTAACGTCGTTGAAGAGAATGACTCTGTCTTTATCTCAACGGGCACAGAGGGCCTTCACGGAGCGCGCATCTTTTTAGACGTGGTTTCCGTTGGGGCGACGATCAACATTATTTTGGCTGCCGTCAAAGCTCATGGTACGACCACGATTGAAAATGCGGCTAAAGAGCCTGAAATCATTGATTTAGCGACTTTTTTGAATAATATGGGCGCTAAAATTCGGGGTGCTGGTACCGACGTAATTCGAATCGAAGGCGTTCCGGCACTGCATTCGCGGGCAACCCATACGATTATTCCTGATCGGATTGAGACGGGAACGTATCTATCCCTGGCTGCTTCGATTGGGGACGGTATTTTGCTAAAGAATGTGATCCCTGAACATATGGAGTCATTCACGGCAAAACTAGTCGAAATGGGTGTCGATTTACAGATTAATGAAGATAGTATTTACGTCCCACGGTCCAATGATTTGGACCCAATTCGGGTTAAAACAATGACTTACCCAGGCTTTGCCACTGATTTGCAACAACCAATCACCCCATTATTATTGCGTGCTAACGGTAGTAGCGTGGTGATTGATACGATTTATCCGCAACGCACGCAACACGTTGAACAGTTACGTAAGATGGGGGCGGACATTCGCGTTCAAGATAACTTGATTGTCGTGGGTCATTCTTCCCACTTACAAGGTGCACATGTCGAGGCCGGTGAGATTCGGTCTGGGGCGGCACTAATGATTGCTGGTCTCGCGGCTAGTGGCGTTACGGAAATTAGTCGCGCTGACAATATTCTACGTGGCTATGATCGGGTCATCGATAAATTGCATACACTTGGTGCGGATGTGGAAATTGCAGCCGACGAAGAAGTTCCCGAAAACTAACGATGTACAGCTAAGAAAGAACAGTGGTTATGGAAAAAATTTTAACAATGCACGATCTCGAGCAGAAAACGTTAAAAGAAATTTATAACTATGCTCGTGAGTATAAAATTTCTTATTATTCGCAAATGAATAAAAAGGAACTCTCATTAGCCGTTCTCCGTGAGCAGGATAAAAAGCGGGGCTTTGTACAAATGGAAGGCGTCTTGGAAATTATTAGCCAAGAGGGCTATGGCTTTTTGCGGCCAATTAATTATGGGCCTTCGCAGGAAGATATTTATATTTCTCAGTCGCAGATTCATCGCTTTGGTCTTCGTAACGGAGACTATGTGGCTGGTCAAGCCCGGCCACCGCGACCTAACGAACGGTATTACGGTTTAATGCGGGTAGGGACGGTTAACGGTAAGGATCCTAATGAGGCCAAGCAACGGCCCCATTTTCCAGCGTTAACACCACTTTATCCACAAAAACAAATTAAGTTATCGACAACGGCCGCCGTTTTAGCGACCCGTTTGATTGATACTTTTGTCCCGATTGGCTTCGGTCAACGGGGCTTAATTGTCGCACCTCCTAAAGCCGGTAAGACGACGCTGTTAAAGAATATTGCAAATGGCATCGTCGCCAATTATCCAGACGCTAAGCTGATTATGTTACTGATTGATGAACGGCCCGAAGAAGTGACTGATTTAGAGCGGTCAATCAAGGGAGAAGTGGTGAGTTCGACTTTTGATCAACAACCACAAAATCACGTGCGTGTTGCGGAATTGGTGCTTGAACGTGCGCGGCGCCTAGTTGAAGACAAACAGGATGTGATTATCTTATTGGATTCGATTACCCGGCTTACGCGGGCATATAATTTGGTCATCCCGTCTAGCGGGCGGACGTTGTCTGGTGGGGTCGATCCCACGGCGTTTTACAAGCCCAAGCGATTCTTCGGTTCCGCGCGCAATATCGAGGAAGGTGGTAGCCTAACGATTTTAGGCACCGCGTTAGTCGATACGGGTAGCCGGATGGACGACATGATTTATGAAGAATTCAAAGGAACTGGCAACTCAGAATTACAGCTATCCCGCGAGTTAGCTGAACGGCGGGTCTTCCCGGCGCTAGACTTGAAGCAATCTAGTACGCGTAAAGAGGAATTGTTGGTTAGTCGTAAGAATTTGGAGCCAGTCTGGCAGATTCGGCGATCAATGACTGGCAACGCGTTAGAGTACACCGAACAGCTTTTACAATTTTTAAAACACACGAAGACCAACACTGAGTTTGTTCGTGATCTAGCTAGCTTAAAGTTCACTGGTCAATCAACCCGGCGGTCGCGTCGTTAATACTGGCAGGCAGGCTACTTTGTAGGTTGACGGGAAGCTGTGATTCGTGATAACATGTTTATCGTTGGTTAAAACTATGATAATCTCTGTTTCAGCAAATGATTCAGGGCAAAGGAGCGAAATACAATGCAAAAAGGAATTCATCCAGATTACCATTTAGTTGTGTTCCAAGACTCAACTACTGGTTTTAAGTTCATCTCTGGTTCAACAGCAACTTCAGCAGAAACTGTTGAATGGGAAGATGGTAATACTTACCCATTGATCCGTGTTGAAATTACGTCAGATTCACATCCATTCTACACTGGTAAGCAAAAGTTTACCAAGGCCGATGGTGCGGTCGATCGTTTCAACAAGAAATACGGTCTCAAATAAGCAGACAATTAAACGGCGTTCCGGCTTCGGCGGGGGCGTCTTTTTTGTATGTGCAAATCATCGACGCTCACAAACAAAGCCGCACCAGTTCGAGTAATGAACTGGTGCGGCTTTGTCTCACTTACGATATGATTAGTAGCGCATAATCGCGAGAGCAGCGGTTTCTACGGGCATCCGGTCTGCGGGGATGATTCGGATTTGCCCGTTCATGGCAATCACGACATCGACCAGGTCGTCAATTAAATTATCAGGAGCAGCAATTGGATCAGTTAATTGAACATCGGCCGCTGGTAAGGAGCCGGCGACATTCGCGTCTGCGGCGACAATCAAGGTGTCGATCCGCCCACTTAGTGCTGGCTTGATCATGTCAAAAGGATCGGCCAATGCTAACTGGCGGGACTTAGCCTGATCATAACGTTCTAGTAAAATGTCGGCTAATTGGGTATGCCACATCGTCTGAACGGGTTCTGTGGCTGTTTGCATTGCGCCCACCGTTAAGTTTTTCGGTGACTTATTGATCATGAGGTGTTGTGACAGGTACGGATTCTTGTTGACGGCACGGAAGACTGCCTGGTTATGTGGTAGTCCCATTAAGATCAATGGCCGTCGCGTCTTTTGTGAATGGGCCTGAACGTACTGCGCCACTTGTTGGTAATAATTTCGTTGGTCAATATCGCGTTCTTCGGCCTTCGCATTATGACCATGATAGTTGGCACCGTGAACGGGGCTGGCGTTGAAATTCAGGTCACCGCCACGTTTTTCAGTGCCCAATGCTTCTGTCAGGGTGCGGGGGGCCTCAGCTGGCAAATCAAGTTCGACGAAACTGCCATCACGTTGGGCGTAGAGCGCCATGCTATCTTCATTGAGTGCTAGCAAGTCGAAGTCGAATTGATGCTGGCGGTCGGCTAGTACTGGGCGAATAGCTGGCATGCTATTGACGCTGACATGGTTGTCAGTGGGATATTGTAAGTCGAAAATGTGTAGGTCACGACTGTTAGTGATGATGCCTGTCTGAGGGCCAGTGTGCTGTAACCAGAAGGCGTTGTCATTAATTAATTGCTCTAGTTGCGTCGCGTATGGCGCAAATTCGGTTTTCGGAAAGTGGTGGGCCATCTGGGTTTCAGCTTCATTAACTAATTGTTTGAATTGTAAGCGGCGGCGATTGAGGTCGTTGAGCACAACGGCCGTGTTGAGGTAAATTGCAATGTATGGGCCATCCTCACGTTGTTGCATTAGTTGATTGAGATCGTTTTTTACCATCGTTTCCATAGGTCCAACCTGCTTTCTGTTTTTGATACAATTAGCATAACAAGAATCTGATTACGGACGCAAATATAATGATTATGATAAGCTATAGATAATTCTAACGAACTAAACGAATTCGGGGCTTTATTATGCGAACTAATTAAGGTATATTTACCGTAGAACCTTTGATAAAGGGCGTAAACAAATTAGGAGGCGGGATTAATGAAGTCCAAGCAACATCCCGGGTTAAAGTGGTTAGGTCGGGGCGTTTTTGTCCTGCTGGTGCTAGTATCATTGGCATTAATTTTCAATGAACAGATCAAGAGCTGGTTAGTGAGTTCATACTCGCCGACCGTTACGGCTAAGACGGTTAAGCAGAATACGAAGAAGAAGAGCGATTTTAACTTCTCAAAGGTCAAGTCACTTGACTTTCAGACCGTTGCCAAGGCCCGCATGAATAAGAATGCAATCAACGTGATTGGCTCGATTGCGATTCCGTCCGTTGATTTGTACCTGCCAATTGGTAATGGTGTCAGCAATGAAACGTTAGCATTGGCGGCTGGCACGATGAAAGCTAATCAGAAGATGGGGCAGGGTAACTACGCGTTGGCTGGTCACCATATGATCAAGCATGGCGCACTATTCAGTCCGTTGTACTATAAGAGCAAGGTTGGCCAAATGATTTATGTGAGTGATGCCAAAAAGATTTATGCGTATAAGACGAGTCAGCGAACATTCATTAAAGCAACTGATGTCCAAGTAATTGATGATGTTCCTGGTCAGAAGCTGATTACCCTAATTACCTGTGATAAGACCGGGGCGGGTCGCTTAATGATTCGCGGTAAGTACGAACAGCAATGGTCGTTTAAGTCGGCGCCAACTCAGGTTCAGAAGGCCTTTACAAGTCATTTTAATAACAAATATTAACAATTATTACATTCTAGGGGTATCGATATCTTCTAACGGAATTTCACGGTACAATATAACTTAAGGTCACATGTCTCAGATAAGACATAATTTAGAGGGGGTCTATTGATGATAGCTTTAATTATCGTTGCGGTCGTATTGGTTTTGATCGCAATTTACGTGGTAATTTATAACGGTTTAGTTAAGTCACGGATGTATACGCAGGAAGCGTGGAGCCAAATCGATGTTCAGCTAAAACGGCGGACTGATTTGATTCCTAATCTGGTCAATACGGTCAAAGGTTACGCGAAACATGAAAAGAGTACCTTAGCGGAAGTGATTTCATTACGGAATCAATTAACGCAAGTGCCGAGCGGTGATCACCAACAGGCTATGGCAGTTTCTGATCAATTGACAAATTCGTTGAAGAGCATTTTTGCGTTAGCTGAAAGCTACCCTGATTTGAAGGCGAATCAAGAATTCGGTAAGCTGATGGAAGAGTTGACCAATACAGAAAACAAGATTGCTTATTCACGGCAACTGTTCAACTCTAGCGCTGCCAGCTATAACATGAAGTTACAACAATTCCCGTCAAATATTATTGCTGGCATTCATCACTTCAAGAACGTTGAATTCTTAACTGTTCCTGAAGCAGAAAAAGCAGCACCCACGGTTTCATTTGAAGATTAGAGGTTATGCCCATGTTATTTGAGCAAATTGCCCGCAACAAGCGGCACACGTTATACGTGATGGCCGCTTTTGTCATATTACTTGCAGTGATTGGTTTAGCAGTTGGCTACGTGTTTTTTAATAGTGCGATTGCAGGGTTACTAGTAGCCTTGATTGCAGCGGTATTTTATATGGTATTAATGATTAGTCAGTCGACTGACATTGTCATGAGCATGAATCATGGACGTGAGCTGCATCAAGCTGACGATGATCCAGAGCTCTGGCACATTGTGGAAGACATGGCGTTGGTTGCTAAAGTACCGATGCCACGTGTCTTTATTATTGATGATGAGAGCCCCAATGCGTTTGCGACAGGAAATGACCCTGAGCATGCGGCAGTTGCAGTGACAACTGGTATTCAGGCACGATTAACGCGTGAAGAGATGGAAGGCGTCATTGGTCACGAGATGAGTCATGTGCGTAACTATGATATTCGGTTACAGACCATTGCCTTGGCTCTGACAGCGGCCATCAGTTTGTTAGTCAATTGGGGTATGAACGCCTTTTGGTGGGGCGGTGGCCGGCGCAGTCGGGATAATGATCGTGACGGCAACGGTGCCCAGGTCTTACTAATGATCCTAGCGATTGTTGTCATTATTTTAGCGCCGCTAGCAGCTAGTTTAGTGCAGATGGCGCTATCTCGTAATCGCGAATACTTAGCGGATGCCGGCAGTGTGGAACTGACTCGTAATCCGTTGGGCTTAATCAGTGCCCTTGAAAAAATCGATGACAGCCAACCCATGCAAGCGGCGGATCCTAGTAGCGCGGCCCTCTATATTTCTGATCCGTTTAAGGCGAAGAAATCATGGACGCACTTATTCGATACCCACCCACCGATGGCTGATCGCATCACTCGTTTAAAAAACATGTAATAAAAAAATGCGTTTAGGTTAATAACGGATTATAATGAAAACAAATAGAAAGTTGAAAGAGTGAGACGGTTGCAACGCAAATATATTTACGCCAATTTGGAAAAACTGGATAACCTTGTCTTTGCTTACGGGATCGACCAGAGCGACTTTGTGCATGGTATCAAACGCTTGCCAGCTAACTTGGTCTCGTTAGTCGGTGTTGATGATAACGAGCATGCGGTAAATGCTCACACGGGTCTGAACGTCATTAATGATGAAAATGAAATTCGGCGATATTTGTTACAGAGTCACGCGTTACCCGTTAAGTGGCTTGATTATGATGAAGTTGGCGATTTGGATTTTCTAACCGCGACTGAGATTGCCGAGCTATTGTATCTCGGACATATGGATCGTCCAATTCGATCACCGTTTAATTACAAACTGCGCAACCACTACGTTTTCTTGGAACAACGCAATGGTGGTATCAAAGTGTACTTCTATTATATTTCCGCATTTAGCCATATTTTAAGTGCTGCCATTGTGCGGCACACTTTGGCAGCTTACCGTGGCCGGCGTATGTTTATGCGTTCACTGAGTGTTCCACGAGTACCTGAAGCGATTCTCAAGCAACTCGTTCAATTGATGCCAGATGGTTTGTTCATTTACTTTGATCAGTCAATGGTTCGGCAACGCCAATTATTGGTGCCGGTGCACACGGAGACGACAGGCAATGAAATCGAAGTTTTTGATCCCGCTCGTGGTGGAGAGAATCGGCGAACCCACCATGTCGCGACCCTTACTTTTAACTTGAATTCAGGCGTGTGGGACTTGCAAGTGCAGGACCAGGCTGCGTTCGAAGAACATTTATAGTATTATCATCTTAACGCTTGGCTGATCATTCAGCGGGCGTTTTTAAGTCGTTTGGGGCGGGATTTAGGGGCTAAATTGGTCTAGCCATAGAGTCCCTGGGGTCAAAGTGGTATAATTTTTATGCGCGTAGCTTGAATTGGGCTACGATTCGAGAAAGTGGAACCTTAGTCAGAACTTGGCTGACCGACAAGTGGTCGCCATGAATGGAGAGTTTAATCGATATGAAGATGCAAGTTGCCGAAATTGCTAAGGCCGTTCAAGCGGTCAATGCCGAACAGGCGTGGCCCGATGTTAATGTAACGGGTGTGGCGTTTGATAGCCGAAAGCTCCAAGCAGGGGATCTATTTATTCCGCTGATGGGCGCTAATGATGGTCATCAATATATTCAAAGTGCAATCGAGCACGGGGCCGTTGCTACCTTATGGGCCAGCGACCATGCCGACGACGTTCCAGAAGACTTACCTGTCATTATGGTTGCTGATACATTGACGGCACTACAGCAGCTGGGGCAATACTATTTACAAAAAATTAATCCGAAAGTCGTGGCTGTTACGGGTAGTAATGGTAAAACAACGACGAAGGATATGATTGCGAGTGTTTTGAGCACTCAGTTTAACGTGACAAAGACGCACGCCAACTTTAACAATCAGATTGGTGTGCCAGTGACGTTACTCAGTATGGAACCGAATACAGAAGTGGTCGTCGTTGAAATGGGGATGGACCATTTTGGCGAGTTGGATTTCTTGAGCCGTCTCGTTCAACCAGACGTTGCGGTGATTACCATGATTGGGGAAGCCCACATTGAGTTCTTTGGTACACGGGATCGAATTGCTGATGCCAAAATGGAAATTGTCCACGGCTTAAAAGAAGATGGCACGTTCATTTTTAATGGTGATGAACCACTGCTACAAGAACGTGCTAAGGAAGTCAGTCAGCATCAACGGACGTTTGGGTTGGATGATACGAACACCTTAGCAGGCAGTGATATCACGACTAGTCGGGCTCAAACGCAATTTAAGACGAGTCTGTGGCCGGACAACACGTACACAATTCCGATGATGGGTGCGTACAATGTCAATAATGCATTGGCGGCACTCTTGGTAGCTGATACTTTTCACATTCGACCAGCCGCTGCGCAACAAGCAATCGCCAGTTTTGTGCCGACGGAGAACCGGACGGAATGGTTAACTGGTTACCGTGGAGAAGCCATCTTAAGTGATGTTTATAACTCTAATCCAACGGCAGCTCGACGGGTCCTAGCCGCTTTTGCGGCGGTACCTACTAAGGGTCAGCGAATCGCTGTACTCGGTGATATGCTTGAGTTAGGTGAACAGTCGGATGCACTACACATGAGTTTAGCCAGTGAATTGGATCCAGCCACGATTGCCAGCGTCTATTTGAATGGTGAACATATGCGAGCGTTGGCAGAAGTGCTACAAGAAAAGTACCCAGCCGGTGCGGTCCACTATTATCAAACGGATCAACAGCCTCAATTGATTGCCGACTTAACGGCAACGGTTAGTGCGGATGATCAGGTCTTATTGAAGGGGAGTCACGGGATTCACCTTGAAAAGGTTCTGACGGCGCTGGAAGCTGCTCCTGAAAAATAAAATTTAAGTGATTCGATTAAGCAGGCCCCTCGCAATGACTGGGTAATGGTGACGCTAACATTAGACTGATAATGTTATTTCCCTTCCGGTATTGCTAGGGGCTTTGCTTGCTTATTTAGAATAACCGGTGTATGATAATTCAGTTGTACCATATGAAAGTCAGACCGTTGGCTTACATGACAGCGTCTTACGGGAAACGGATTTTTTCCTAGCTGGCAGTAATCCCATGGTGTCATCCTTAGGAGGAAACATATTTGAAGTTTACAGAACTAGGCTTATCCGATAGCCTACTTAAAGCAGTTAATCGGGCCGGATACGAAGAAGCGACCCCGATTCAAGCCGAAACCATTCCAATGGTTCTAGAAGGCAAAGATGTGATTGGTCAAGCACAAACCGGTACTGGGAAGACCGCCGCGTTTGCATTACCAATCTTACAACGCTTGGATTTTGACAACCATAACATTCAAGCATTAGTTGTTTCACCAACGCGTGAATTAGCAATCCAAACTCAGGAAGAAATCTTCCGCTTAGGTAAAGACGAACGGGCGAAAGTCCAAGTCGTTTACGGTGGTGCTGATATTCGGCGCCAAATCAGAAATCTGAAGCAAAACCCACAAGTAATCGTCGGAACTCCTGGCCGGTTGCTTGACCACATTCGCCGGGGCACGGTCAAGTTAGACCACGTCAAGATGTTAGTTCTTGATGAAGCTGACGAAATGTTAAACATGGGTTTCTTGGAAGATATCGAATCAATTATCAAACAAGTGCCGGATGAACGCCAAACTATGTTGTTCTCCGCAACGATGCCACCTGAAATCAAACGCATTGGTGTGCAGTTCATGAAGGAACCGCATCACGTTAAGATCAAATCAAAAGAAATGACTGCTGATACGGTCGATCAATATTACGTTAAAGCCAAAGAATTTGAAAAGTTCGATATTATGACTCGGTTGTTTGATGTTCAGGCACCTGAACTCACAATCGTGTTTGGTCGAACGAAACGTCGAGTTGACGAATTATCAAAGGGTCTCGAAGCACGTGGTTATAATGCCGCTGGGATTCATGGTGATTTGAGCCAACAACGTCGGACGCAAATCATGCGTCAATTCAAGGCTGGTAAATTGGATATTCTGGTTGCAACCGATGTGGCTGCTCGGGGACTTGATGTTTCTGGTGTGACCCACGTTTACAATTACGATATTCCACAGGATCCGGACAGTTATGTTCACCGGATTGGCCGTACTGGCCGTGCCGGACACAAGGGTGTTTCATTAACTTTTGTAACACCAAACGAAATGGAATATTTGCGGGTCATCGAAAAGTTGACCAAGAAGCGGATGTTACCATTGAAGCCACCAACTGAATCTGAAGCTTTTGCTGGCCAATTAGCTGCTGCAGAAGCGAATGTTGATTCGTTAGTTGCTAAGACTTCGACTGAAAAGTATGCTGATCAAGCTGCTGAATTATTACAAAAATACGATGCTACTGATCTAGTTGCTGCCTTGTTAAATGACTTAACCAAGGACGACGCCTCAGCCGTACCCGTTAAGATTACGCCAGAACGCCCATTACCTCGTCACAAAGGTGGCGGCGGTAACAACCGGCGTGGCGGATATCGTGGCGGTAATCGCAACCGCAATAACAGTCATGGCAATGGTCGTGGCGGTTATTCTCACAATGGTCGCAATCGCGACCGTGATCGTAACGGTGGCCGTGGCGATCGGAAGAGCAATGGTTATAAAGGTCGCAGTCGCGATGATAACCGGAGCAGCAACCGCAACCATGATGAAGGTCGCAAGCAAAGCAGCAAGCGGAGCTATACGATCCGCACCAATGATTAAAGTCAACGCACCAATGATTAAAGTCAACGCACAAATTAAGTTGAATTAAATTAACTTTGCACAAAAGCCGAGCGCATGCTCGGCTTTTTTTATGCCCTACAATGTTAGAATACAAGTAGTCGGCAGATGTTCGTATGAATTATTGTTAAAACGTTCCAATTTAATTGGTTTGTTGTTCGTCAGCACTTGCACGTCTTATTCCGACCTCCGGGGCTGGGTGCCAATTGCTGGAACGCAGCCGACGTCGATTTGAGCTAACGCCCAACCCGCGTCATCTCAAATACGAGTCTTATTCTAAGCCGGAAGCAACCCACTTCCGCCTAAGAATAACTTGGCTACTGAGCATTGTCACCCAGCCCCTCCAGTCTCAAGCCTGTGAGAGGCCACGGGTTGAAGCCGAGCATTGCCTAGCCACCACAGGCTTTAGTGGCACCGAACTTAGCACAATCTATCGTTGCCTATTTTGATACTGGAACTTTAAACAAAGCGTTAAGTGCACTAGCACTTTGTCGAGAGATTAAATCTTACTATTTTGATTCAGAATTAGTGAATTATCTCAATATCACTTTCAGTCTGACAGTTGATTGACAAAATTATGGTTTATGAAAAACAATGACGAATTCACCAAAAGTTGGGGCCGCACATGTCCGCCACTCGAACACTGTCCCGACTGGAAGGCGTTTCGGCCAATGCTCAGCGGTGAAATTCCACTTAGCAAGCGTCCTTTGCTTGGTTAGTGGAAGACCAGTATTTAAGACGTGGTCTTCGGCTTAAATCTGTGTCCACCGCGTTCCAGCAATTGGCCGAAATGCCTGGAGGTCGGTGTTAGGACGCGCTAACAAAACATGTTTACACTCACTCGACTTTTTTCCAGCGGTCTAAGCTGGCCGACTTTGACTTGACGCGTTTGGAACGTTTTAACAATAATTCATGCTGACATGAAAAGATTGCGTGTATGGGCCCTTTTATCGCGGCGGTAGCTGTGGTAAATTGGAAACATCAGCCTAAGTTGACGTGATAATAATGAGATAGAGGGGGTCACAGCGTGATTTATGGTACCGGCATTGATTTAACTGAGCTTAGTCGGATTGAAGCGATTCTAGCGAAGGGGCTGAGATTGCCTGAAAAGATCTTAACACCGGCTGAATTGGCGGTGTTTTCACGTTACCCGGTTAAACGCCAGATCGAGTTTATGGCAGGGCGTTTTTCAGCTAAGGAAGCATATAGTAAGGCATATGGCACGGGAATTGGTGCGGCAGTTGGATTTCAAGATATCGAAATTTTAGACAACGCCCAGGGTAAACCGGAAGTTACGCGCCACCCGTTTGATGGTCCAGCGTGGATTTCAATTTCACACACGGATACGTTAGTAATGACACAAGTTATATTGGAAAGAGGCAATTTGTGATGGTTGTAATTGGGGAGCACCGCCACACACAAGTCACAGTCGACTTGCAGGCAATTAAGACAAATATTAGTAATGAAATGGCGCAAAAGGATGAGTTGACCGAGTTATGGGCAGTCGTTAAAGCGAATGGTTATGGACATGGAATTATCCAAGTTGCTCAGGCCGCCAAAGAAGCCGGGGCGACCGGCTTTTGTGTTGCAATCCTGGATGAGGCCTTAGCGTTGCGGGCCGCTGGCTTTGCGGAACCCATCCTAGTACTTGGAATTACGGAACCGGAATACGCCCCGCTGGTAGCTGAAAAGGATATTTCACTAGCTGTTGGAACGCAAGATTGGCTGACTACGGCCGCAGCAATTTTAGCGGCTAACCAAGTGACGACACCACTTCACGTTCATCTTGCATTAGATACGGGTATGGGACGAATCGGGTTTCAGACGCCCGAAGAATTGGCAACGGCGGTTACGACTTTGCGTCAACCGCAGTCACCATTTGACTTTGAAGGGATTTTTACGCATTTTGCAACGGCTGACCAGGCAGATGATACGTATTTTACTCATCAATTAAATAATTGGAAACACTTGATTGCAGTGGTGGATGAGCTACCACGCTATGTCCACGTGTCCAATTCGGCCACCAGTCTCTGGCATCAAGCTTGCAATGGCAACATGGTGCGCTTTGGGGTTGCACTCTATGGTCTAAATCCTTCTGGTCGCGAACTCAGCGCACCATACCCCTTGCAACCCGCGTTGTCGCTAACGGCACGCTTGACGTTTGTTAAACGCTTGGCTCGGGGCAAATCGGTCAGCTATGGTGCCACGTATACGGCCGCACAGGATGAATGGATTGGCACGGTGCCGATTGGGTATGCGGACGGCTATGAACGCCGATTACAAGGCTTCCATGTACTTGTTGATGGTGAGTTTTGCGAAATCGTCGGACGGGTCTGCATGGACCAGCTGATGGTTCGTCTGCCACATGAAGTACCGGTTGGAGCTAAGGTAACTTTGGTTGGCACGGACGGTGCTCGTACCATTTCGTTGCAAGATATTGCTGACTATTGTGGGACAATTCATTATGAGATTGCTTGTGGGTTAGCACCACGAGTGCCGAGAGTTTATATAGATTAAGTTTTATCAGACGATAGGTTTGCGCCGACTGTCTCGTACAGGCTATGGTTACATGGTTGGTTATTGAGATTAAGCCAATAAAATGAGTGCCGGAGAAATTCTGGCGCTCATTTTTTAGAGTCTCCTATTTTATTGATGAGGGCTGTTAAGTTTATTTCAGTGATTCGATTGATTTATCGGCATCTAATTATAAGTTCGTTTATTTTTAAACATTGATGAAATCATCACTGGGCAGTCTTAATTAATCGGTCTGAAGTATTAGTTTTAACGGTGCTTAGCGATTAGTTCTTTGGATTAAATTGGTAAACGGTTGCTAAAAGTGAATGGTTCATGCTATTATGAGTAGCAAGATGGTTATATTGGGGTACTATCAGATACATTGGGTATCGAATAAAGGGAGATGAGGCGATGGCCGCAGCTGACATTAAGCGTGGTGACATCTTTTATGCAGATTTATCACCAGTCGTAGGCTCCGAACAAGGAGGCATGCGTCCAGTACTAATCGTGCAAAATAATGTCGGTAACCATTACAGTCCCACAGTGATTGTCGCGGCAATCACTGCTAAGGTTCAAAAAGCGAAGATGCCAACACATGTTAACATCAACGCTGCCCATACGGGGATTGAAAAAAATTCGGTTGTGTTGTTGGAGCAGATACGAACGATTGATAAGCAACGGCTTAAAGATCGCGTCACTCATTTGGATGATCAGACGATGCGCCGAGTTGATAATGCGTTACAGATTAGTATTGGGTTAGCTGATCGAACACGACGTCGGCCACAACGCACGTTTCAATCATAGTCAATCGATGGGGATTAATTATTTACATAATTGAACTATTTCGGTGCGATGACCGAGTATGGATAATCAGCGGGTTTCAATTCAGTTAATGACTGGATTGAAACCCGCTTTTAGTTTCTAAATTGGCTACCGGTAAATGTTACAGGGCCTGTTGGAGCATTTAGTGATGAGCTAACATTATTGTGCATTATGATTGTCTTTCTGACGACGATTAGGTAAGCTAGTTGAACCCATTATAACGAGGGACGATTGGCTGTAAATCGTGAATATCGCTGAAAGGATGGGGGCATAATGAGTAAACAGGCTCAGTTCAATAAGCATCGGGTGGCAGGATTGTTAGTCGCGATGGGTGTTGTATATGGTGATATTGGAACCAGTCCGTTATACGTGATGAAGGCCATCATTACCGGTCAAGGTGGGATGCAGGCCGTTGATGAGAAGTTTATGTTGGGGGCCGTCTCGCTAGTTTTTTGGACAATGACGCTGCTCACGACCGTTAAGTACGTTTTGATCGCGTTAAACGCGGATAATCATGGCGAAGGCGGTATCTTTTCACTATTCGCATTGGTGCGTCATCGTGCGCGCTGGTTAGTCATTCCTGCCATGATTGGTGGGGCTGCGTTACTGGCGGATGGGGCGCTAACCCCCGCAGTGACAGTTACGACTGCCATCGAAGGCTTACGCGATGTACCAGCATACGTTCAACTGTTTGGTGCCAGCCAAAATACGATTATACTGATTACGCTTGGAATTATCACCCTATTATTTATGCTGCAACGTTTTGGAACGAACACGATTGGCAAGTTATTTGGCCCCATCATGTTGGGCTGGTTCACGTTTTTGGGAGTCAGTGGCTTCGTTAATCTGGTGCAGGATTGGACGATCCTGCGTGCACTGAATCCCTATTATGCGTGGTTACTCTTGATCAGCCCGGCGAACAAAGTGGGAATCTTGATTCTAGGGAGCGTCTTTCTGGCAACGACCGGTGCTGAGGCCCTATACAGTGACCTTGGGCACGTCGGCAAAACGAATATTCGGTTGAGCTGGCCGTATGTCAAAGTTTGTCTACTACTCAGCTATTTCGGTCAGGCCGCATGGATTTTAGGTCCCGGCCAAGCGATTCAGGGACATGTGAATCCCTTTTTTGCAATGTTACCTGCTAGCCTGACGATGGCGGCAGTGATTTTTGCGACGCTCGCGGCCATTATCGCGTCACAGTCGCTGATCAGTGGGTCGTTTACGTTAGTTAGTGAAGCGATTCGACTGAAACTATTCCCCCGATTACTGACTACTTACCCCGGTAAAGCAGTGGGCCAAATGTATTTACCGGTCGTTAACTGGGGGCTGTGGGGCGTGACGAGTATGCTGGTGATTTTCTTTCAAACTAGTGAAAGAATGGAAGCTGCATACGGGTTAGCCATCACACTGACAATGCTGATGACGACCACTTTGATCTACGCGTTTTTACGGCAAAAGCGCTTACCATTAATCGGTGCGGGACTACTGACCGGTTTCTTCGCGACCATCGAAGTGATTTTCCTGATTGCCAGCGCAGCCAAGTTCTGGCACGGCGGCTACGTAGCGGTCGGACTTGCTTTACTAATTTTCCTAGTGATGGCCGTGTGGTATCGTGGCGAACAAATTGTCCGACAACATAACCACCCGCTTAGTTTACGACAATATCAGGACCAGCTTGCTAAGTTACGCGACGATCAGACGGTGGACAAGTTCCAGACGAACGTCGTCTTCCTAACAAGCCGAATGGATGGCGACCAAGTGGAGCGAAAGGTATTATATTCGATTTTAGACAAGTGGCCGAAACGTGCCGACGTCTACTGGTTTGTTAATGTGACAATCACGGATGAACCGTATACCGCGGAGTATACTGTCGACACGTTAGCAACGGACTATTTGGTAACTGTTAAGTTATACCTGGGCTTTCGTGTCCGCCAAGATATTAACCGCTATTTACGGACGATTGTCCGCGACTTAATGGCTACTGGACGTTTAGCGGCGCAAAAGCAGACATATTCAGTCACTTCTGGCCGCGATGTCGGTGACTTCCGCTTCGTTATCATCGAGGAGAAGTTAGAAAATGGTAGTCGGTTATCCCGCTTGGATCGATTAGTGATCGAGACGAAATTAATGATTAAAAAATACGCGACAACGCCTGCCAAATGGTTCGGCCTAGAATTCTCCGAGGTGACTCTTGAAACCGTTCCAATTCTATTCAATGAGATCCCGGCGTTACCGATCACTGAAAGACAGTAATGCCATGCAGATTTCTGGGGGTCAGAATCAGCCAGCTTAGATTTGCTTGAAAAAGTTCAGCGTAGTGTAAACACGCTCTACGACATCTAATTGTAAGGCGCTTCACGTCGGCTACGTTCCAGCAATTGGCAACTAGCCCCGAAATCCGGAATAGGACGAACAAGTGCTGAAAAATAGAAAACTAACTGTCGGCTTGCTTAACAACTCATCTAATTTTAATTTTTTTATTGAGCAACTGATAACTCAAAACTAATTTCAATAGCTGATACTGGACGCAAAACGTTGATTTGACAGCGATAAAAGAACGACTGAATTCAAATCAAAAATTAGAAACATTAAATTTTGTGTTGACAAGTGTGAACTTAGAACTATAATCTAATTATATTCTAATTATTCAAATGCGGTGATGAGATAAGTAAATCAATCGTGGGTTTTTCAGAGAGCCGGGTCAGGTGCAAGCCGGTATTCCCGCATGGTTGAAAATGGTCTTGGAGCATTCAGTGCCGAATGATTAAGCGCTGACGGTGGTCCCCGATAAACGGACAAAGGTATCTCAATTCAGTGAGATTGACGTACCTGCTGAGGACTATTTTGCGAAAAATAGTCGAATTAAAGGTGGTAACACGAGTCATCGTCCTTCTGTCATAACGACAGTGGGGCGATTTTTTATTATATATTTTTGGGGAGGCTTCGCGTATGCGAAAAAAGGAAATTATTTTTGGGTTATTAAGTTTTATTGCACTGGGAACAGTATTAGCTGGCTGCGGCAGTAGCAGTGCTAGTAGTAAGGATACATCTAAAACCTATAAGTATGGTGAAGTAACGATACCAGCTAAGGACGGTTCTATTTGTAATGCGCCAAATTATATCGCGTATGAGAAGGGGTTCTTTAAGAAAAATGGTATCAAGGCCAAACTAGTAGCGAACCCGCGGGATATCAGTGACCTAGAAGCGGGTTTTGCGAGTGGCAAATATGACGCGCAAAATGGTGATTTTCAATACTTACCTGCGATTCAAAACGGGGCGCAAATCAAAGCTGTTGGTGGAATCCACCAAGGCTGTATCAAGTTGCTGGTTCCGAAAAACTCAAGCATTAAGAGTGTTAAGGACTTAAAAGGCAAGACGATTGGGATTCCGGCTCAGGGTTCAACACCACAATACGTGACGTCCATTGCACTTCAACATGCGGGTATTGATCCGAAGACGGGAGTAACGTGGAAGGTTTACAGCACTGATCTATTGGCAAAGGCGGCTGAAAAGGGGCAGGTCGATGCAATTGGGACGGTCGATCCGTATGCTTACCAAGCACAAAAGGAATCTGGGTTTAAGACCATTATTGATAATAATAACAATAGTGGCAATGCTAAGATGGCTGCAATGGGAATGAAATCAAAGGGTGCTTGCTGTTACTTGTACGTTTCGAGCAAGTTAGTCAAAGAGAATCCAGCGAAGGCTAAGGCCATTGTCCGTTCATACAAACAAGCCGCTGCTTGGATCAATAACCATCCTGAAGAGACAGCAAAGATTGAATTAAATAAGGGGTATGTCTCCAAGACGAAGTTTATCAATGTGAAGAATGTGACCCAGATCTTGAAAGATGAACATTTTGAACTAAATCTTAAGACAGGTAAAGAAGATTTAAGTTATTATATCAAGCAATTGAAGCAAGCAGGATATTTGAAGAAGAATACGAATAACAAGCAATTGTTGAAGCAAGCTTATTGGTATCCAGATTTATCTAAGAACTAAGTTCAAGGAGGTAGAATAGTATGCAAATAACAGCAGTCCAATTGAGTCGAAAAAAAGCTGTGCAGGCAGCTAAGACAACTGGCCGTTATTGGAAGCCCTGGCACTTGACCTGGAACATTGTTAGTTTAGTCGTATTAGCAATTGCGTATTTTGAAAACCAATTGGTTGTATCACAGGAAACCGTTAATAATCAGACGTATCATTGGTTTTTAGGTGGGTACTTTGCTTATTTATTGATTGTTACGCTGATTGGCGCAGTTACAAATGGTCGAATTCGCTGGTATAATGGACATTTTGCCCAGTTGAACGTTTCGTTAGTTGGCTTGCTGATCGTGCAGGATCTTCTGACCGAAAAGTTTGCCGTTCTAGAACAGCCTTTCTTCGTGAGCTTTGCACAAATCTTGGACCAGATGCGCGAAAATGCCGGCTTGCTCTGGGCTTCGACGTTGTCATCATTAGCGCTTTGGTTGATTAGTTTTGTGATTGGGACCATTCTTGGAATCTTACTTGGTTTGGGCATGGGACGCTATCGTGAGTTTAACTACTGGGCATTCCCCTACTTGAAGGTCATCGGGATTATCCCTGCGGCTGCATGGATGCCGCTGACGATGGTCATCTTTCCGACTAGTTACATGGCCGAAGTCTTCTTGATTGCCTTCTCGGTTTGGTTTCCAGTGGCCTTCATGACGATTGGTGGCGTTCAAGGGATTAGCAAGGAATACTTCGAATCAGCAAAGACCTTAGGATTTAGTGAGTGGCAGATTATCCGCAAAATCGTCCTTCCCGGAGCGTTGCCAAGTATCTTTACTGGCGTTTATACGGCAATGGGATTGTCGTTTACAATGCTGGTAATTTCCGAGATGATTGGTGCTAAGGTCGGACTGGGCTGGTTTATCAACTGGGCAAAGGGTACCGGGAATTATACACAAGTCTATGCGGCAATTGTGATTATGGCGATTCTGTTTTCAGTGTTATTTGCGGTGTTTACCAAAGTTCAAGATTACTGCCTACGTTGGCGCGATGGTGCTCACTAGAAAGGAGCTTATAAGATGGGATTACTTGCAGTTCAACATGTTAATCAGCGGCTTCAAGACAATGATGGTCATCAGATCGACGTGCTAGATGATATTGATTTCACCGTCAATCCGGGTGAGTTCGTAGCAATCATTGGGCCGTCTGGTTGTGGTAAGACCACGTTACTACGCCTGATTTCTGGATTAGACCATCCCGCTAGCGGTCAGCTAACGATCGATAATCAGCAGATTAAGCGACCAGATAATTCTCGCGGTTATGTTTTCCAACATGGCAGCCTTTTTCCATGGTCAACAATCAAGGAGAATATTAGTGTCGGCCTGAAAGTGACGCGTGGTCGGCATTATGACCACCAATTGGTCGACCATTATATTGAATTGATGGGGCTAAAAGGCTTTGAAAATGCTTATCCGCATCAGGTTTCTGGTGGGATGGCCCAACGAGCTGCCCTCGCGCGGTCAATTATCATGAACCCGCAGCTCCTACTTTTGGATGAGCCGATGGGGGCTCTTGATGCGTTTACACGTGCGGATATTCAGAATGTCATCGAACAGGTTTGGCAGCAGACACAGACGACGATGATTTTAGTTACTCATGATATCGATGAGGCAGTCTACTTGAGTGACCGAATTATTGTGATGACGCCTCGTCCTGGGAGAATCAAAGAAATTGTGACAAATCCATTACCACATCCACGGTCACGGTTGAGTGTCGATTTTGCTGAATTTCGGCATCGGATTCAAGATAAATTAAACTTTGGCGCTCATGATGGACAGGTTGCTGGGTGATGACTAAAAAATGCTTATCAAGATGATTGGCGAGATACCAGTCTTGATAAGCATTTTTGCTGTGAAAAAACAGGATCGCATGGTGGTGAGCTTGATATGGCCATCCAGGGGACTTCGTTAGTTGGACTAAGTACGAAGAAGCAGGCTTATTCGCTTACCATCGTTGTCGTACTGGCCAATAGGGTCTTAAGCGTATCAATCGCCGTAATCAATGGCTGTCCATGATTCAATGCAGCGATAGCCACGGGATTATCAGGTTGGTCATTAAGCGTGAAACCCACTGCTTTAGTCTTTGCAGGCCAATCAGTCGTGTTAGCGATTGTTGTGACGGTGAGGTGGTTAGCCGCGAACAGTTCCTGGACCGCGGGTTGCGCCACAGTGGCAATATCGGTGATGAGACCATCCACGGTTTGCCAAGTCTCTAAGTGATAACTATCAGCCATGGCGGCATGCCAAGCGGTCGTGAAAGTCGGGCCGATACCAAGAGTCTCACCAGTTGATTTCATCTCAGGACTTAAAACGACTGGTGATTGTGGCAATTTATTGAAAGAGAAGACTGGGGCCTTTATAGCAATTTGTTGTGGAACGGGTGTCAAGAGTCCGGGGACTAGGCCAAGGGTTGCTAAACTTTGACCGAGAATTAGCCGGGTTGCCAATTGTGCCAGTGGCAAGTGAGTAACCTTGCTCATGTAAGGAACTGTTCGACTTGCCCGCGGATTAACGTCGATTACGTAGACATCATCGGTGACGACGAACTGAATGTTCATCATACCGACACAGTGGAGGTGTTGTGCTAATTTGGTGGCAATGGTGACGATCTTATCTTGAACAGCAGGGCTGAGGTGCTGTGGTGGATAGACTGTAATGGAATCGCCAGAATGAACGCCAGCACCTTCAATATGTTCCATGATTCCTGGAATGAAGCACGACGTTCCGTCGGAGAGAACGTCAACTTCACACTCGGTTCCCGCCAAGTATTGGTCCATTAAGATAGGCGCACCATGGCCAGCTGCCACCGCTGATTTAATAACTGGCGTGAGCTCATGATCGTTATGAACGATTGCCATGGCCCGGCCGCCGAGTACAAAGCTTGGCCGTACGAGTAAGGGGTAACCGATTGCGTGAGCTGCTTGACGGGCACCGGATAACTCAGTTACGGTCGTTCCAGCGGCTTGGGCAATCTTTAGTAGACGTAAACAGTCCGCAAAAGATTGCCGGTCTTCGGTCAAATCGGTAGCGGACACACTGGTTCCTAGGACGGTGACTCCTAATTTAGTGAGCTGATGGGCAAGGTTGATCGCAGTTTGGCCCCCAAATTGAACGATGACGCCCGCGGGTTGCTCCAACGCAATGATTGGCATCAAACGTTCGATTGTTAGTGGCTCGAAATAAAGCTTATCCGAGGTAGAAAAGTCGGTGGAGACCGTCTCGGGATTGTTATTGACGATGATTGCATGGTAGCCAGCTTGTTGAATGGCCTTGACACAGTGAACGGTGGTGTAGTCGAATTCGATGCCTTGTCCGATTCGAATGGGGCCTGATCCGAGTACTAAAATACTGTGTCCTAGTGGGTGACTCTCATTAGTTTGTCCAAAAGCAGTGCTGTAAAAATATGGTGTAACACTGGCAAATTCACCAGCACACGTATCGACCATTTTATAAACGAAGGGTAAATCAGCAGTCATGGCAGCAATGGTCGCTACCGAAGTTTGGGCATAATGCGCCATGGTCGCCAGACTCACACCGTACTTTTTCGCCGATAAGAGGTGTTGGGACGTCGGCACTTGCTTGATATTCCGGATGAGTTGGGCGATGTGCTGTAACTTACTCAAGAAAAATGGCGTGATTTGCGTTAGCGTCGCTAATTTTGCTAACGGCCAACCCGCTTGCAGCGCCGCCAATAGATAGAAGAGTCGCTGATCTGTCGGGTGGGTCAATTGGTCGATATATTCAGTCGTGGTGACGTGGTGGTCAGGGGTCAAGGAAGCTTGGATCTTGGGATCGATTTCAAGCGAAGCAATCGCCTTGAGCGTGGCTTCCTCCAAGGTTGACCCAATCGCCATGACCTCCCCCGTGGCTTTCATCTGTGTTCCCAAGTGAGCGTCGGCCGTTGGAAACTTGTCAAACGCAAACCGGGGGATTTTGGCAACCACATAGTCTAAAGCTGGTTCAAAGGCCGCATAGGTTGTCTGCGTGACTGGATTATTGATCTCAGATAAATTTAGACCAATTGCGATATCGGCTGCAATTTTGGCAATTGGATATCCCGTCGCTTTAGAAGCTAGCGCCGATGAACGACTGACCCGCGGGTTCACTTCGATGACGTAGTACTGACGACTATTCGGGTCTTGAGCGAGTTGAACGTTGCACCCACCTCTAATGTCGAGGGCTTCCACAATCGTCAAAGTTGCCGTTCGTAGCTGCTGATATTCAGTGTCAGTCAAAGTCTGAACGGGGGCATACACGATAGAATCGCCAGTGTGAATACCGACCGGATCGAAGTTTTCCATGGAACAGACGATGATCTTGGTACCCTGATTATCACGCATGACTTCGAATTCAATTTCTTTGAAGCCGGCGATACTTTGTTCAATCAGGCACTCGGTGACGGGGGACATGGTCAGCCCCCGCTGTAACGTTTGGGTCAATTCGGCGGCATTATTGGCAATGCCACCACCTGAACCCCCGAGTGTAAAGGCTGGACGAACAATGACCGGATAACCGATTTTTTCAGCAAACGACAATGCACTGGTCACGTGGTGAACAGTGGTACTTGCTGGAATCGGTTGATGGAGCCGCTTCATAAGTGTTTTAAATGCTGCCCGGTCTTCAGCTTGATTGATGGTGGCTAGGGAAGTTCCTAGCAGTTGGATCTTCAACTCATTAAGAACGCCAGCCTGATCTAACGCCATCGCTAGGTTCAATCCGGTTTGTCCACCAAGTGTCGGGAGCAAAGCATCAGGGTGGGTGGCCCGCAGAATTTTAGTGACACTGGTCAAAGTCAGAGGTTCTAAGTAGACTTCGTCGGCGGTGGCCGTGTCAGTCATGATGGTTGCTGGGTTTGAATTGATCAAAATGACATGATATCCGGCCGCTTTAAGGCTTAGACAAGCCTGAGTACCGGCATAGTCGAACTCAGCGGCTTGACCGATTTTGATTGGACCAGAACCGATGACAGCAATCGAATGAATGGCATTGTTTTTAGGCATTAACAACCGCCTCCTTTTGAATTGTTAGTAAGAAATCATCGAAAAATTGCCCAGCTTCCTGGGGTCCCGGGTGTGCTTCGGGATGGAATTGCACCGACATTACGGCCTGGTGCGGTAGGCGCAAGCCTTCAATGCTGCCGTCATTTAATTCAGTGTGCGTGACGATCAGCGGGGTGCCCTTGATCGATGCCGGATCGACGGCGTAATCATGATTTTGCGAAGTCATGATAATACGACCGTCAGCGCAGGCTTGTACCGGATGGTTTAGCCCGTGGTGACCAAAGGAAAGCTGGTAAGTCTGAGCACCATAGGCGAGCGCAATCAACTGATGACCAAGGCAAATGCCAGCCAGCGGATAACGTTGTGCGAGTTGGCGAATGGTCGCTAAGTAAGTGTGATAGTCGGTCGGATCACCGGGACCGTTGGATAACAAAATTCCGTCAGGGTGATACGCGGCCACGGCCTTGAGACTAGCTGTAGGTGGAAGGACAACAATGTCCGCGCCCCGGGCTTGCAATTCAGCGGTGATAGCTGCTTTTTCACCAAAGTTGAGAATCGCGACGCGTGGACGGATGGTGGTCGTCGCTACTGGGAGGGGGGTAGCCGTTAGTACTTGGGGTGCGAATGTGGCGAGTTGCGCTTCAAAATCAGTGATGGGATGATTGCTCAAGATTGCCATCTGGGCTCCCGTTTGGCGAATGTGAATCGTTAGGTCACGAGTATCGACGCCTTCAATGCCGGCTACATGGTGGATTGTCAGAAAACTTGCCAGTGATTGGCGACTAGTATAGTGATCATTAAAAGTGGTCAGCTCGTGAACGATGATGGCTTGTGCGCCAATCGTTGGTGCCTGGGCCACGGTCGGATCGATACCATAATTACCAATTAATGGGTAAGTGAAGGCAATCATTTGATTTAGGTAGGATGGATCAGTCAATGTTTCCTGATAACCCGTCATTCCCGTATTGAAGACGATGCGCCCCGCAACCTCTAGCTGGCAATCCCCAATTGCCGTTCCAATCCACTGTGTGCCGTCCGCTAAAGTTAAGTATTTGTTCATCCCAATCGCACCTTTCTGATAATTTGGTTAAAATTTCATTTTGGTTAATGGGATAAGTAAACATCATTTTATTGTGAATGTCAATTAAAAATACATATTAAGTGCATAAATAACTGAATAAAGCTAAAAATATGCAATTAATAGAATAAAAGTGAATATTTTTTCAATAAAGCTTGCAATTTAAAAGCGATGAGAATATAGTGTGAATCATACTTTTTGCATGAACATGCAGCTAATACACTATTTTTGAATATTTGAGGTGATTATATGCAAGTCGCGCTAGTTGGCGTTACGGGGTACAGTGGCATGGTGTTGTACCGGCTCTTGAAACAACATCCCGAGATCGATCGCATCCAATTATACGGGCACGTGGGAGCAACTACGGTGGCATTAAAGACGGTGGCAGCCATGTACCAGAAAGAAACGGCGGTTATTCGACCATTCGATGCGACGGCAATCATGCGCGATAACGCGATTGTGTTCTTTGCGACATCAGCGGGTATCACGCGACAATTGGCATTACCATTCATCGCTGCTCATTTTCCAGTCATCGATTTATCTGGTGACTTCCGCTTGCATGATCCAGAGCAATATCAGCGGTGGTACCAACGTGATCCAGCACCGGCGACCGCTTTGGCACAGGCGAGCTACGGCTTAGCTGATATGCCGGCGCCCTTGTCCACCTACATTGCGAATCCCGGCTGTTATGCGACTGCTACGTTATTAGGACTAGCGCCACTTGCTCAGCAGCAGTTGGTCGAACCGACTTCGATTGTTGTGGATGCTAAGTCCGGCTTATCTGGTGCTGGCAAACGAGCGACAGCTGCGAGTCATTACGTCGCTGTGAATGATAATTTGAGTTTATATAAGTTGAATCAACATCAACATATCCCTGAAATGATGCAACAGTTACAGCAGTGGTGGTCCGCGATTTCTGCGATTGAATTTACTACCACTTTGATTCCAGCAACGCGTGGGATTATGACGACGATTTATGCCAAAGCGAAGTCAGCATTGACAACGACGCAGGTCTGCGCAGCTTTTACCGCGACCTATCATGAGCAGCCGTTCGTGCAAGTGCTACCAACGGGGATGCCGACGCTCAAGGACGTTGTTGGGTCTAATAACTGTGCGTTAGGCGTTGATTATAATCCGGTCACGAACACCATCGTGGTTGTGAGCGTCATTGACAATTTGATGAAAGGTGCTGCGGGGCAGGCCGTTCAGAATTTTAATCGCTATTTTGATTTCGCGGTTACGGCCGGATTACCGACGTTACCTGTATTTCCCTGATAAGGTGCAATAAGAGAGGAAGTTATGCAGATGCAAGTTTTAACGAATACGAAGTTTGAAACGGTTGCCTTTCAGTGGCCGGCAGGTTTTTACAGTGATGGCATTCATATTGGTCTTCGTCGTCATAAAAAAGATTTTGGTTGGCTATTTTCAAAAGTGCCTGCCAGTGCGGCTGGAACTTATACGACGAATCAGTTTCAGGCAGCACCAACTAAGTTAACTAAACAGATGATCGACCAGGGCCACCAATTACAGGGACTGCTGCTGAACAGTGCAATCGCCAATTCTTGTACTGGCGAGCAGGGGTGGCAGAATGCGCTGCAAGAACAAGCCTGGTTAGCGAATAAACTAAACGTGGCGCCGAACTTGATTGGCGTTGCTTCAACTGGGCTGATTGGTGCTCAGTTACCCATGGATAAAATCAAAAACGGCTTGCCGCAATTGACACCAACGAAGAGTGACGCGGTGACCTACGCCGTGTTAACGACAGACCAGCATCCAAAAACCGTCTGTGTGCAGTGTGAACTCAGCGGCCAGTTAGTTACCTTGACCGGTTTTGCCAAAGGTTCTGGAATGATTCATCCCAAGATGGCAACCATGCTTGGTTTTGTCACCACCGATGCCCAAATAGACGGGCCAGTTTTACAGGACATGCTAAGTACTAACGTTGATCAGACATTCAATCAAATTACTGTTGACGGTGACACGTCTACTAATGACATGGTGGTCACGTTGGCGAATGGTCTGGCAGATAATCCGAGTTTACAAGTGGGTACCACCGACTATGATATTTTTAATCAGGCGTTGCACTATGTCTTAGGCCAACTTGCCAAGCAAATTGCCGCTGACGGTGAGGGTGCGACCAAGTTAGTCGAATGTAATGTGGTCCACGCCGCTACAACGTTTGATGGTCAGCAAATCGCCAAAGCAATTGTTGGCTCTAACCTCGTTAAGGCGGCCATTTTCGGTGAAGACCCGAATTGGGGGCGAATCATTAGCACGATTGGCGCCACTGATGCAGACATCGATGTGGCGACGGTCGATATTGAAATGAACGGCGTTTTACTTGTTCAACAAAGTCTGGCCGTTGACTTTGATATGGCAGCGGTGCAGGCGACCTTACGTGATAACCAGATTATGATCGATGTTGATTTACATCACGGTACAGCAAGTGGTCAGGCTTGGGGTTGTGACTTGACTTACAATTACGTCAAAATTAACGCGAGCTATCATACTTAAACGGAGGTGGTGAAAATGACAAAATTAATTGTAATTAAGATTGGGGGCCAGGCGATTAGCCAATTGAGCACCACTTTCTTTGACCAAATCGCACAGTGGTACCAACAGCATTATCAGATTCTGATCGTACACGGTGGGGGGCCAATGATCAATCGACTGACGACTCAGCTTGCTTTGCCCGTGCATAAGGTGAACGGGTTGCGGGTGACGGATGCGGCGACCTTAGTGCTCACCAAGTTGGCCCTGCTAGGAGATGCGCAACCAGCCTTACTTGCAAAATTAACGCAACATCACCTACCTGTGTTGGGGCTCAATGCGGCGGATAATCAGTTACTAACTGGTGAATTGATTGATTATCGACAGCTAGGGTATGTCGGCCGGCTCACCGCTGTCAATCAAGTGCAATTAATGCAATTGTTGGCTCATCATATCGGTATTTTGGCCCCTTTAGCCTTAACCGAGACGGGACAATGGCTCAATGTCAATGCGGATATGGCAGCGACCGTGCTAGCCCAACAACTACATGCTGAAAAATTGGTTTTGCTAACCGATGTCCCGGGAATTATACATCACGGTAATGTGATGACATCACTATCGCCACAACAAGCTCAGCAATTGATTCGAACAGCTGTGATCACCGCGGGAATGCAACCCAAAGTTCAAGCTGCAATTGCCGCGATTCAGACGGGAGTCAAGCAGGCTATTATTACGAATGCAATCGATCAACCAGGAACCGCAATTATTCAGGAGGTGGCCGTATGACCATGCAACACGTGTTTCCAACCTATCAACGTTTTCCATTTGCCATTACGGATGGTCAGGGCGTTCATCTGACTGATAATCATGGCAAGACGTATTTAGATTTTACGGCGGGAATCGGGGTCTGCAACTTTGGGTATCACCAACCACAAATTCAGGCGGCCGTCACCCAGCAGTTGACGCATATCTGGCATACGTCGAATTTATACGAAAATGAATTACAAGATGCCGTTGCCGGCCTGTTAGCGAATGGTGAAGAGCGACTCGTATACTTTGCAAATTCCGGAACCGAAGCTAATGAAGCTGCATTAAAACTCGCACGGAAGTACACAGGTAAAACCGGCATCTTAGCTTTTCAGCATTCATTTCACGGTCGAACCTATGGCGCTATGTCGATGACGGGCAATCCTCATATTCAGGCTGGCTATGCGCCATTAGTGCCTGGCATCACGTTTGCAACCTATAATGACGACGCGGCTTTGGACAAAATCACACCAGAGTTGGCGGCCGTTATTTTAGAAGTCGTTCAAGGTGAAGGCGGCGTCTTTGCGGGACAAACAGCTTGGTTACAAGCGGTTAATGCGAAATGCCAAGCAACGGGTGTTTTGTTGATTATTGATGAGGTGCAGACGGGAATCGGTCGGACTGGTTACCGGATGGCCTATGAAGGTTACGGCCTGGATCCTGATATCTACACGGTCGCCAAGGGCTTAGCGAATGGCTTGCCAGTGGGGGCAATGGTTGGTCGGCGGCAATTAGCCACTGCCTTTGGTCCTGGCAGCCATGGCTCGACGTTCGCCGGTAATGCTGTTGCTATGGCGGCGGCAAAACGTGTCTTGACCCAATTAACACCGGCGCTGTTAACGACGGTTCGGGCCCATGCCGAACTTGTCTGGCAAGCCCTAGCGACTCAAGTCGAACCGATACCGGTAGTGAAACAAATCACGGGGAAGGGCCTAATGATTGGAATCCACTTAGATGAACAAATCCCGGTTAATCAAGTCATTACCCGGCTACAAGTAGAAGGCTTATTGACGTTATCAGCTGGCGATAATACGTTACGTTTGTTACCCCCAATTGTGATGCAACCGGCCGATTTATTAGCTGGGATTGCCTTGATTGCAAAGGTACTGACAACTTTGACAACGGAGGTCACGACGAATGAATAATCAATTTGAAGGTCGGTCATTCTTGAAGGAAATCGACTATACACCAACAGAATTAGCTTACTTAATTGACTTTGCTAGTCACTTGAAGACCCTTAAAGCACACCATATCCCACACCCTTATTTACAAGGAAAAAATATTGCGTTGCTGTTTGAAAAAACGTCGACACGGACACGTTCTGCGTTTACTGTGGCGGCTAATGATCTGGGCGCGAATCCAGAGTTTTTGGGTAAGGACGACATCCAATTCGGGACGAAGGAGTCAGTTGTTGATACGGCGAAAGTACTGGGGTCCATGTATGATGGTATTGAATTTCGGGGCTTTAAACAAAGCACGGTCGAAGACTTAGCGACCTATAGTGGTGTGCCAGTCTGGAACGGATTGACCGATGAGTGGCACCCGACGCAGATTTTAGCGGATTTTTTAACATTAAAGGAACATTTTGGTCATTTAAAAGGGTTGACGTTAGCGTACGTTGGTGATGGTCGCAATAATATGGCTAATAGTTTACTTGTGGCGGGAGCGATGCTCGGCATCAATATCGCTATCGGGGCCCCGGTAGCGTTACAGCCAGCCCCAGCAGTGGTCGCGTTGGCCCAACAGTATGCGCAGGCAGCTGGGAGCACGATCGTGATTACGGCTGATCCGCAACAAGCCGTTACTCAGGCTGATGCGCTTTATACGGATGTCTGGGTCTCAATGGGCGAGCAGGTCGACTATGGTGAGCGGATCAAGCAACTATTGCCGTTTCAAATTAATACTGCGTTACTCGCAGCTACTGGCAAGTCATCGACGATTGTCATGCATTGCTTACCAGCACTACACGATCTAAAGACGCAGCTGGGAGCCAAATTAGGCGAACAGTACGGAATGACGGCGTTTGAAATTACGGATGATGTCTTCCAGAGTAAGCAGGCGGTCGTCTTTGAAGAGGCCGGCAACCGGATGCCAGCAATTAAGGCGGTAATGGCGGCTACATTAGGTAACTTATTTATTCCTACCAGCATTTTCAATTAGCAAGCTTGCGGGAACTACTAGAGCGTGCTACGATTATATTCGCTTTGTTTCAATCAATACGTGGTTCGTAACCATCCCACGTTAAAAAAACTAGGAGGAATTAAGCGAATGACACAATCAAAAATTCGACCATGGATTATCAACGCCCTAGTCGCTGCAATGTATGTTGTATTATGCCTAGGCCCCGCAGCTTTTAGCTTGGCATCGGGCGCAATTCAATTCCGCGTTTCTGAAGGGTTGAACCACTTAGCCGTGTTCAATCGCAAGTATATTTGGGGAATTGTTGCTGGCGTTATTTTGTTTGACGCTTTTGGTCCCGGTGCGAGTCTCCTCAACGTTCTCTTTGGTGGCGGCCAATCATTATTAGCCCTGCTGGTATTGACGTGGTTGGCCCCTAAGTTGAAGACGGTTTGGCAACGGATGTTACTGAATATCGCGCTATTCACCGTTTCGATGTTTATGATCGCACTGATGATTACCATGATGAGTAGTGGTGTCGCTTTTTGGCCGACATATCTAACAACTGCTTTATCAGAGTTGATTATCATGAGTATCACTGCGCCAATTATGTACAGCTTGGATCGGGTCTTGCACTTTAGTGACCGGATTCAGTAGGGTGTGACTGAATTTAATATTAAGAACGACCGGCGTAGTATGTGAAGATGGTTTTTCGCATATTACGCCGGTCTCTTATTTATTCATTTAATGAAATGTGGTTAATTTGATTTTTGGTTGATTATTTTGAAATGGTCAACGCGTTTTGGATTGTTAACTGCTTGGCAGCAATGATCGTCCTAATTCGAACTGTTTTCAGCAGTCTTAAGCTGGTCGCTTTTGATCTGAAAATTCATCTCATTAAAAAAGCCCCAAGGTAACCTTGGGGCAACTGTGATTATTCAGCTTGTAAATCTTCCACTTCGATGACTTTAAATTGTTTGCGATTCAAGTTGTCGATAATTCGTTTGAGCTTTTCACTGTCGACATTTTCTGGCAAGGTAAAGAGCGTCCGATAACCGAGTGTCCCGTTTTGGACGTCTAAGGTCAGGCAGCCGGCGATTGAAGTATATTTCGTGATAATCTTAGCCATGGCTGCAAGGTCGCCGCGTTCACCAACGGAGACAACTGTTAAAACATAGCTACCAACGTTAACGTTCCAAGATTGTGAGAGCATGTCGAGCAGACGCGTATGAGTGAGAATGCCATAGAAATAGCCGTGTTCATCGAGCACCGCAATGTATGGCAAATCTTTGATGGAGAAGAAGATATTGTAGAAGGCGGAGTCGACTTGAATCGTTTTCGTGGCATTTTTAAGCAGGGTCGTCACGGGAAGCGACATGTCGCCGCCCCGTGACTTGTGCCGATAGATGTGCATCTTATAGATGTTGCCGCGGAAGATATGACCGGTTTCATCTAAGATTGGAATACAGCGGAAGCCTCCAAGACTTTTAAGGCGTCCTCTAAGGTCGCGTCCGCCGTAATGGTGACGAGGCGTTCTTTAGGCTTTACGAGTGTTTTTAATAGCATAGCAGTTGGTCCCCCAGATTTATTAGTTTGTTTTAATAAATAATACCATAAAACGACCGCTTACACGTATCATTATGACATCAAACGACGGCTAAAAGGGATGAAAAAGCCGGCCTGATAACATTCAGACCGGCTTGGTTAAATTAGATTTAAATTAGAAAACAATGACTGGTGTTCCGACTGGCACGGCAGCAAAAACTTTTTTCATGACAGAAGGTGGGGTGTTCACACAACCATGCGAGCCGTGCTTCTTGTACCAAGTACCACCATATTGAGTTTGCCATGAAGAATCGTGAATTCCTTCGCCAGTGTCATCGAACGGCATCCAATAAGAAACTGGTTGGGAATAACTTGAGCCATCGTCATTATCACCTTTAAGGGTCGCGTTCTTTTCCTTATTCCAGATGTACCAAACACCCGTTGTTGTAGCGTGTTTACCGGGCTTTCCAGTAACGATGTCCGTTGAAACTTTGAGCTTTCCATCAACGTAGACGTACATATGCTGATTTTCTTTATCAACTTCGACGTAGGTGTTGCCGATGTCAGTGCCCTTGTTGTTATATCCGGAACCACTGGTGATTGGTGAGCGGGTAAAGTCCTTGCCCTTCAAAATTTCAGTAGCAAGGGCTTTGGCCTCTGCTTCGGTCTTAATGGTCCAGCCATAAAACCCACCGCTGACGGATACGGTCCCACGCGCCGTACTCTTGAACTGACGCGTCGTATGATAGGTATGATACTTATCATTCAATTGCTTCACGTAAGTCAGAACAGCGTTTTGGTCTAAACTCACTTTACCTTGCTTATCGACTTTAATCCAACTGAGAATTAGGTCGTGAGGAATCGTGAATTTATGACCGTTGATATTATAGGTGGCCTTTTCGGTAGCGTATTTCGCTGATTTTGCTTTGGCCGTCTTTAAACTAGCACTCGTGCTGGTAACGGTCGGAGTGACGTAGGCGTCTTTAAGGGTGATATGACTGTCACCATTACTAATTGCTTTGGTGACGACCGTCTTAAGTTTAGCTTGATCTAATTCGGTTCCTTGAACTTCTTTCTTAATCTCAACTTGGTTATGTTGATAAACTAACTTGGCGTTTTCAGTTTTTGTTCGTTTGGTTTGATTGGCAGTCGTGGTGATTTTTTGTAGTAGGGTTTTCAAATCAGTGTGATTGATGGTTAGTTGTCCAACCGCTGAGCTATCATCAGCCTGAGCCGATTGCAATAGTGCAAGGGGCCAACGCCAGTAGTTTTGTTTGGTCACTAATTTGGTTAAATCTTTTTTAGTATTGATTGTAATACCGGCTGATTTGCTGGTAAATGAGTACTTTGTTTGGCCGTTTTCAATAATTCGATAAGTGCGATGTTCTAAAGCGCGATTAACTTTCGGTGCTGCTTGAGCGGCGGTTTTACCACTGACGTCAACACCAGCGACCGACGTATTACTGAGGAACGTTTGTTGATGTTGCCAGATTAAGCTCGTGGCAACATATCCGATGACGAGGAGACCGAGGATACTGCCCCCAATCATAAGTCCACGTTTATGTTTCATAATTAAGTTGGTCCTCCATATATTCGTAATATTCTCACCTTATAACAGAAGTGAGATGAGTGCAAACTTCAAGGCCGGTAATCGTGATAAGAAAGTTTTAAAAATAGCCTTTAGTGCGTGTTGCGCTTTAATGAATCGCTAAGGTACCCTCAAGCAAACAAAAAAACGCCCGTCTGCTATAGACGAGCGTTCATCATACACTTAATCGTATGAAATGATTATTTATTTTCTAATTCAGCTAAACCGTCGTTAAGCACTTTTTTCAAAGTTGCGGCGGAATCTTGCATCTTCTTGAGTTCGTCAGCTGAAAGTGGTGATTCGATGATTTGTTTCAAACCAGTTCCACCAATCACAGCCGGAGTCCCGATATAAATGTCGTTTAAGCCGTATTGGCCGTCCATGTAGGCACCTACTGGTAAAACGGCATTTTCATCACGTAAAATGGCTTTGGAAATCCGCATTAAAGCAGTCCCGATACCGTAGAACGTGGCACCCTTCAAGTTGATGATGTCGTAAGCTTTGTTACGAACACCATCTTCTAACTTGGCTAAATCTTCGTCAGAAACGCCTTGTTCCTTAGCGACATCGCGAACTGGACGTGTCCCGATGGTTGCAGTTGAGTAAGCAGCAAATTCAGAATCACCGTGTTCACCCATGATGTAAGCATCAACGGAACGAGGATCAACATTGAATTGTTTGCCTAACGCAACGCGTAAACGTGAAGAGTCTAAGGAAGTCCCTGAACCAATGACACGATCCTTTGGGAAACCTGAGAATTTCCAAGTAGCGTAAGTTAAGATGTCAACAGGGTTAGCAGCAACTAAGAAGATGCCGTCAAAGCCGGAGTCAACAACTGGTTTGACAATGGATGATAGGATATTTAAATTCTTGTTAACTAAGTCTAAACGTGATTCACCAGGCTTTTGAGGCGCACCGGCTGTAATAACAACTAAGTCAGCGTCCTTACAATCTGAATATTCGCCTGAGTAAATCTTCTTGGGAGCGGTGAATGCTTGGGCGTCTTCAAGATCAAGGGCGTCACCCTTTGTCCGATCTTTAACAACATCGACAATTACAAATTCTTCAGCAATTCCTTGTTGTGCCATGGCAAAAGCGTAACTAGAACCAACAGCGCCGTCGCCGACTAACACAACTTTTTGATGATTTGGCATGCTTGACAAAATAAGTCATCCTCTCGTAGTGAAAATTTAGTTTTTACGGTTAAAGTATACCATGTTTGTGCAAAATAAGTGTTAGATTGAGCATGCTTTTAATACAATTATTAACAATGTCCGCAAAACCCTTTGGCGGGCGTCAATAAGCCCTTTGTGGTATACTTATCGCACTTAATAAACGCTAACTTTTGAACACTTGACTGGCGGGCGCGTCGGTCACGGTGTGAGTAGTGGTGCCAATACGACTTAGGTGGTATCGTTACTCAGAGTTGCCGAATCGGGTCGATTACCGGTTCGGCCTGTTTTGGTATGCAAAGTAATAGGAGAAGATAAAATTATGAAAATGATCGTTGGGTTAGGCAACATTGGGCGGCAATATGCCCAGACACGTCATAATGTTGGTTTTATGATTGTGGACGAATTAGCTAGCAAACTAAACGTTACGTTTCAAACGAGTAAATTTGAAGCACAGGTGGCAACGGCTTTTCAAGACGGTGAGAAGATTTTACTGGTGAAACCCGCCACTTATATGAATGATTCTGGACGAGCGGTGGGACCGTTGATGAGCTATTACAATGTTGATCCTGCTGATTTGCTCGTTATACATGATGATTTAGATTTGCCATTAGGAAAAGTACGCCTCAAACAAAAGGGATCGGCGGGTGGTCATAATGGCATCAAGAGCATTATTAGTCATGTTGGCGATCAGCACTTCAAGCGCGTTAAAGTTGGTATTGACCATCCTCAGAAGATGAGTGTTGTTGATTACGTGTTGGGGAAATTTACGCCAGCCGAAGTGGCGAAGTTTGACGATGCTAAGATTACGGCGCTAGCGGCGGTCGAAGCTTGGTTAGCAAATGATGATTTTGCGGCAGTTATGAATCAATATAACTAGCCCGGGAGGAAACGACAGAATGGATATTGAAACGATTGTTGAGCAAACGCCCGACTTTCAAACAATTTTAGCAGGTATCAGCCCGCGTAGTCGGCAACTAATCACCGGATTGAACGGTTCGGCACGAACGGTTTATTTAAGCGCGCTATTTCACCAATTAACGCATTCATTACTGATCGTGACCGATAACGGTTTTCACGCGAGTCAGCTAGTGGATGATTTAACGAGTCTCTTAGATGAAGACCAAGTTTTTTTATTCCCAGCTGAAGAAATGATTGCGACGGAGGTTGCGACAAGTTCACCAGAGTCACGAGCGCAACGGGTCCAGGCTTTAAACGCCTTATTGCGTGACAGTCCGGCAGTGATCGTGACCTCGGTTGCAGGTGCCCGGCGGTTCTTGCCGCCCGTCGCACAATTTCAAGCAGCCACGTTACCGGTAGCCGTTGGTCAAGATATTGATTTGGAAGACTTGCAGCGGCAACTACACGACATGGGTTACGTTAAGGAAAAGTTAGTCGCACGCCCAGGAGATTTTGCGGTACGGGGCTCAATCGTGGATATTTACCCGTTAGATGCGGACTACCCTTTACGACTGGACTTCTTTGATACTGAAGTTGATACACTGAAGTATTTTGACCCGGGAACGCAACGTTCGGTGGAAAACTTGGATGAGTATACAATTTTGCCAGCTACCGATTTTATCCTGACAACAGCTATGCTGCAGGCCGGGGCACAGCGTCTTAAAACGGCGATTGCGGCTGAAAGTAAGAAACTCAAGCCAGCCGAACGCCAGACTTTGGCCGATAATTTAGCACAACCTTTAGCTGACATGGAAAAAGGAATTATCGGAAACGATTTATTGTTATATGGCGATTATTTATACGACCGGAAAACGAGTATTTTTGACTATGTGGCCGCTGACGGGCTCGTTATCTTCGAAGAATATTCGCGTTTGCTTGATAGTGAGCAGCAGTTATTAACGCAAGAAGCTGACTGGGTTACGGACCAATTGGCACATCACCGGGTGCTGGCAACTGCGAGTTACGGCAATGATATTCGGGATTTGCTCCGGGATGACCAACATGCACAACTCTTGATTTCGCTGTTTCAAAAGGGCATCGGTAACGTCAAACTAGCGCAAGTCACTAACGTGCGCACACGCCCGATGCAGGAATTTTTTGGGCAGCTCCCAGCGTTGAAGACCGAACTGGATCGGTGGCATAAGCTTAAACAGACGGTGGTCTTGATGGTATCAGAGGCTGAGCGTCTGACAAAGGTCAGTGATACGCTTGATGATTTTGAAATTGAAGCGGTCATGACTAAGGCCACTAATTTACAACCGGGTGCGGTTCAAATCGTGCAAGGTAGCTTGCAAAATGGATTTGAGTTTCCGGATGGTAAATTAGTCATCGTAACCGAGCAAGAAATGTTCAAGAAGGTGGCTAAGAAGCGTCCACGTCGTCAGACCTTGGCTAATGCCGAACGGTTGAAGAGTTATACGGATCTCAAACCCGGCGATTACGTCGTGCACGTCAATCACGGGATCGGAAAGTACGTTGGTATGGAGACGCTGGAAGTTGATGGTGTCCATCAAGACTACATTACGATTGCGTATCAAAATAATGCGAAGATCTTTATTCCCGTGACCCAGTTAAACCTAGTTCAAAAGTACGTTTCGTCAGAATCAAAGACGCCACGCATCAATAAGTTGGGTGGTACCGAATGGACGAAAGCGAAGCGCAAAGTCGCGGCGAAAATTGAAGATATCGCGGATGAACTAGTCGACCTGTATGCCAAGCGAGAGGCGGAGAAAGGTTACGCCTTTCCACCGGACGATAGTTATCAAGATGATTTCGATAACGATTTTCCGTACCCAGAGACGCCGGATCAAATTCGTAGTATTAATGAAATCAAGCATGATATGGAACGACCGAAACCGATGGACCGCCTATTGGTCGGCGATGTTGGTTATGGGAAGACGGAAGTCGCGTTGCGGGCCGCGTTTAAGGCGATTGAGGCCGGCAAACAAGTGGCCTTTCTAGTGCCAACGACCATTTTAGCTCAGCAACATTATGAAACGATGCTGAATCGGTTTGAAGGCTACCCGATTAACGTTGGCATGCTGTCACGATTCAGAACAACTAAGGAAATGAAAGAGACGGTCCAACAGTTAAAGAGTGGTGAAATTGACATCGTGGTTGGTACGCACCGCTTACTGTCTAAGGACGTCGCGTTTGCTGATCTGGGCCTGCTCATTATTGATGAGGAACAACGGTTTGGGGTCAAGCATAAGGAACGACTGAAGGCCTTGAAGGCTAGTGTGGATGTCTTGACGTTAACGGCAACGCCGATTCCGCGAACATTACACATGTCGATGCTCGGTGTACGGGACTTATCAGTGATTGAGACGCCGCCAACGAACCGTTATCCGATCCAAACGTACGTCATGGAACAGAATTTTGGCGTCATTAAAGAGGGAATTGAACGAGAAATGCAACGTAATGGGCAGGTTTTTTATTTGCATAACCGGGTTCATGATATTGATAAAGTCGTTGCACAGATCAAAGACTTGGTTCCTGACGCGGCGGTGGCCCATATTGATGGTCAGATGCCTGAGTCACAACTCGAAGGGATTCTCTACGATTTCATTCGGGGTGAGTACGATGTGTTAGTGACAACAACGATCATTGAGACCGGGGTTGATATTCCAAACGTCAACACCTTATTTGTGGAAAATGCTGACCGGATGGGACTGTCACAGCTATACCAGTTGCGTGGCCGGATTGGTCGGAGTAGTCGGGTCGCCTATGCTTACTTTACTTATCAGCAAAATAAAGTTTTGACAGAAGTTGGTGAGAAACGGTTACAGGCCATCAAGGACTTTACGGAACTTGGATCTGGCTTTAAAATCGCGATGCGCGACTTGTCGATTCGGGGTGCTGGTAACTTGTTAGGTAAGCAACAGCACGGCTTTATTGACTCAGTTGGTTATGACCTCTATACCCAGATGTTGTCAGAAGCAGTGGCGAAGAAGCGTGGTCAGGCGGCTAAAGTTAAGACCGATGCCACGGTCGAACTTGGAATCGAAGCCTACTTGCCGACCAGCTATATTGAAGATGAACGGCAAAAGATCGAAATTTATAAACGGATTCGCCAGCTGGAGAATAATGATCAGTACATGGAAGTTCAGGATGATTTAATGGATCGATTTGGTGATTATCCGGTAGAAGTCGCTGGACTATTAGCAGTAGGTAAGCTGAAGTTACTGGCGGATGACGCGCTGATTGAGAAGATTCAGCGTGACGATAGTGAGCTACACCTAACGTTATCCAAACAAGGGACGGCTAAGCTAGATACTAAAGATATTTTTAAGGCCTTGGCAAAAACAAAATTAAAAGCGACAGTTGGAATTGATGATGATAAAATGAAGGTTAAATTAGTCATTCAGCCAAAGATGCAACAGGATGAGTGGCTGGCGCAATTAACACAGTTTGTCGAACAACTGAGTTTGATCTTAGCCGAAGACGATGTCGCTAGTGCGTCTTAGCTCGGTAGTTGTTGTTATGAAGCATGGTTGCACGGGGTGGGTTAAGCGCTATCGAGTGGAACCAATGGCAAATAGCAGGAATTATCGTCTGATGGGGCGTTGTCCTGGCTAGTCAGGGCGCGGCTCAAATGAATTAGTATGAGACACCGAGTTGCTCGGTAGAAGGGATTTGTTATGCCAAAGGATCACTTGAACACCGTGTTCAAAGGTGCGTTAATTTTATCGATATCATCATTAGTCGCTAAGATTTTAAGCGCGGTATACCGGATTCCCTTACAGAACATGGTTGGTAATACGGGATTTTACGTTTATCAGCAGATTTATCCGCTGTACGGCATTGGCATGACCTTTGCATTAAATGGATTTCCAAATTTTATTTCTAAGTTAGTGGCAGAACAGCCAGACGAAACGAGTAAGTCGCTGATTGCACGGCGGGCGTTTCATATCTTATCCGGATTATCGTTGGTCGTCTTTTTCGGCTTGCAGCTTGGTGCAACGTGGATTGCGGCCCACATGGGTGACGTTAATCTAGCACCAATCATTAGTGCCGTGGCTTGGATGTTTGTCTTTATGCCATGGTTAGCAACCGGCCGTGGTTACTATCAAGGAAAATTTTTGATGGGACCGACCGCAGTGTCCCAACTGATCGAACAGGTCGTACGGGTCGCAATTATCATCATGGCTGCATATTTCAGTGTCCGTCTCGGTTGGGATAATTATCGGATGGGAACGTGGGCAATGAGTTCAGCGCCACTAGCTGCAATCTGTTCATCACTGATTTTTACTGCTTTTGGTCTACGCTATTTATTGGCGCCCGCACCCGCACCGACCCACCCGTTACCTAGTTATCGCAAATTAACCAAAAGATTTGTAATTGAAGGTGGGACGCTGTGTCTTGTCGCCGCTGTCGTTATCTTACTGCAATTAGTGGATTCATTTACGGTTATGCGGGGCTTGGTGCATCAAGGTCAGTTACCAGAAGTAGCCAAGGCACTAAAAGGGGTCTACGATCGTGGTCAACCTTTGGTTCAGTTAGGGTTGGTGGTGGCGACGGCCTTTTCAGCAACGTTATTGCCTGCTTTGACGGATGCGTTAGCCAAGCGTCAACCGATTGAATTCAAGCGCCAGACACAGGCGATGGTTCACGTTAGTTTAGCATTATCAATGGCAGCGACGGTCGGTCTAGTTGCGTTGATGCCACAAATCAATCGCTTGTTATTTGGTTCATTAGAAGGAACAACGGCATTGCGAATCTATATTATTAGTATTTTATTTGCAGCGTTGATTACGACGTATACAAGTGTGTTACAGAGTTTGAACGAATATACGGCCATGATCATTGGCATCATTGCTGGATTAGCGACAAAAGTGCTGGCTAATTACATCTTCGTGGTCCACTATGGCATCAACGGTGCCAGTGCGGTGACCGTATTGAGCTTGGCCGTGATGTTTGCGGTCATGTGGTTAGGTTCGCCGGAAGACTTGCAGCAGGTGCTATTAGAGAGTGGTTATTTGATAAAATTGCTCGCATTAAGTGCCGTAATGGGTATCGTGGTGATCCTTAGTTGTCATCAAATCACCGCCTTAGTAGGTCCGATACTAGCGAATACGCGTGGAATGGCTGGAATTATAACGGTGATTGGGGTGCTAATCGGTGTGCTGGTGTTTGTTGCCGGGGCCGTCTATGCCCGATTATTCACGATTCGCGAGTGGTTAGTGTTGCCATATGGAAAGCGGCTAATTAAGGCCGTTGCAAAAGGAAAGGAACATCATTCATGAGTATGCGTTTAGATAAGTTTTTAAAGGTTTCACGAATCATCAAGCGGCGCTCTGTTGCTAAAGAAATCGCCGATAAGGGGCGGATTCAAATTAACGGTAAGGTAGCGAAATCTTCCAGTAATGTTAGCGTTGATGATGAACTAATTATTAGTTTTGGAAATAAGACATTAACAGTCAAAGTGACGCAGTTATTGGAAACAACTAAGAAAAATGATGCCGAGCTGATGTATGACATCATCAGCGAAGACTACAAAACGGATTATCGCCAACCATTTAGTGATTAGGTCGGTGTATCCGTTCATCGAAATGGTCGTAAACGTTGACTTAATCAGCATGATGTCGTTTACACCGGCCGATGAAGTTGTTATAATTTAGGCAACCCAATTTGAAAGGACTGGACCAACATGACGAACGGGTCACGTAACAAAATCAAGCAGTTAGATAATGATTATATTCGTCAAGTTGCCACCGACGAGCATGGGCAAGCCCAGCGTGTTGCACAAGTACGGCGGCGACGGTTTATTTTGATTGTTGCGGTGTTCGGAGCAT
Organism: Lactiplantibacillus plantarum; assembly: GCF_014131735.1. NCBI lineage: Bacteria > Bacillati > Bacillota > Bacilli > Lactobacillales > Lactobacillaceae > Lactiplantibacillus > Lactiplantibacillus plantarum. The sequence goes on along the minus strand of NZ_CP039121.1, from coordinate 2,770,659 downwards.
TGATACTATTCTTTGGTTTTCAGTTGATTAATACGCGGTCCAATCTGCACCAGGTAAACCGTCAAGTTGCGACCAGTCAAGTTAAATTAAAAAAGGTGCAGCAAAAAAATAATCAACTTGAGAGTCAGATCAAACAGTTGAATAATAAGGATTACTTACAAAAGTTATTACGTTCAAAGTATGATTATACGAAGAGTGGCGAAACGGTCTACAGCTTACCAAATGATAATGCTGCCGATGTAACTGCCAACTAATCGGGGTTGTGGTCTGCTTTATATGAGTAGACCACTTTTTATTAATTGCTTAAATGTATAACTCAACGTTTCACAAAGTATGCTATACTAAAACCATTATTTCATAGGAGGAACAACTTTTTTTATGGCAATTGAAGTAGGTACAAAAGTCACTGGTAAGGTATCTGGGATTACTAATTTTGGTGCATTTGTAAACTTGGGTAATAATCAAACGGGGCTAGTACACATCAGTGAGGTTTCCGATGGCTTTGTAAAGGACATTCATGATGTCTTGAGCGTGGGCGACGATGTTACAGTCAAAGTGTTATCCGTTGGTGATGACGGTAAGATTGGCTTGTCAATCCGTAAAGCGGTTGACAAACCTCAAGGTGAACATGAACATCATGGCAACCATCAGGGTGGCAACCGGCCAAACAATCATCAAGGTAACAACCATGGTCATGGTGAACGTCAAAGCAATGGCAATCATCACGATCGGTCAAATAATTTCCATAGTCGTGGGGGAAATGGCGGCGGTCGTTACCAATCACGACAACATGAACCTAAGAAGCAGGACTTTGATTCATTGATGTCTGGCTTCTTAAAAGATAGCGAGGATCGGCTAGCAACCTTAAAGCGTAATACTGAAGGTAAGCGTGGTGGCCGTGGTGGTCGTCGTAGCTAAACTTAGTGACTTGCCATTAATCTAGTTAAATTTTGAAGCACGGTGCGGCTATTTAGAGTCACGACCGTGCTTTTTTTATTGAAAATTGCCGATTGTTCAAGGTCAGTCAGCGAGACACGTTGGAAACGGTGTGAGTTACTGTAAACTTGCTTGGCTAGTTCATCTTATGCTATCCAGTCGGAATAATGTTCAAATAGGTGACAAACGACCAGCCAACTAATCGGCAAGTTTTAACAATAAATAAATCCAATGTATTTATAATGAAGTTAGATGGGAGGTTAAGATGACACCAATTCAAAAGTTCAATCGGCAATTAGCTGCAGCCAAACTGTTATCACCACAGCAAACAGTGGTGGTAGCGGTGTCGACTGGGGTCGATTCAATGGTATTGTTGCATTTGTTGCAACGATTGCCAGCAGCGGAACGGCCACGGGTAGTGGTGGCTCATGTTAATCATCATTTACGCGAACAAAGTCAAATGGAAGCGGACTACTTGCGACAATATTGCCAGCAGCAAAACTTGAAGCTAGTCATGGCCGATTGGCTACCCGCGGCACATCCCAAGAGTGGTATTGAAGCAGCTGGGCGTCAGTTTCGGTACCATGTTTTTGCTAAGGTGATGCGGGAAAATCGTGCAACGGCAGTTTTGACTGCGCACCACGCCAATGATCAAGTCGAAACGTATCTGATGAAGCTTGCGCGTGGTGGCGACATCTCACAATTGACAGGAATCGCAACTAGTCGGCCCTTTGCAACGGGCCGATTAATTCGGCCGTTGTTGACGTGGTCGAAAGATCAGCTACGAAACTATGCTGCCGAGCAGCATGTCGTTTATTTTGAAGACGTTACTAATCAAGATGTGGCCTTGACCCGTAATCGGATTCGGCACCGTGTCGTGCCAGAACTTATGACGGTTAATCCCCAGTTATTAAAGCATGTGGCCGATTACCAGCAACAGTTGACAACGCTGTTGACGGCTAAAAAGCAAATGGTCACGGTACTACTGTCGCAGGTCGTAACGGCCACAGGGGCGTTGGTTGTTGATCAGTGGGGCGCACTCCCGAGCCAGTGGCAGTTAGCCGTTTTTGCGACGTGGCTCGAGCAGCAGACGCAACAACTATTCACCGAGTCGAAGTTACAACCGCTGGTCTCGTGGGGACAACGGACGCGGCCTGCCACGAGTAGATTAACGGTAAACGCGGCCTGGGAGTTGTACCGTAACGCTGGTATCATTGAAGCTTTGCCAATAAAAAAAAGGGGTAAAAAGTTAATGCCCCGTGAAAAAATTATGGTAGACTTAAACCAATGGCAGAAAATTACTGCAACCCAAACGGTGGGAATCTTTACGCGGGTGCCAAATGTTGTCAGTCAGCCATTTTGGTTAACAGAAGCCGATTGGCCGCTAGTGTGGCGGCCGTGGCAAGCTGGTGATCGAATCGTTCTCAAGGGCGGTGGTCATCAGCTGGTACGTCGACTGCTGATTGATCGAAAAGTTCCGGCTGAACGGCGTGAACAGGTGCAAGTGTTAGTGAATGCTCAAGGGAACGTTCTGTGGGTGGTCGGTCATAAGTTTAGCTATCGTACGACTGGTACCCAGACAGTATTTTTAGCCTTAAAACACGAGAGTTGAAAGGAGTACATCTGAAACGATGAACAACGACATTGAACGAGTACTTTATAGTCGCGAGGATATCCATCAGGTTGCACAAAAATTAGGAAAAGAACTCACAACTGCATATGCTGGTAAGAACCCATTAATTATTTGCGTACTCAAGGGTGCCGTTTTATTTACCACGGACATTATTCGTGAAATGGATATTTACGCGGATCTTGATTTTATTAATTTATCAAGTTACGGTAATGAAACGATCTCTAGTGGTGAGGTTCAACTAACGAAGGACTTAGATGCTGATGTGACGGGTCGTGATGTGTTAGTCATTGAAGACATCATTGATACCGGGCGGACGTTGAAGTTCTTGATCGATTTGTTGAAGCGGCGCGATGTGAACTCAGTTAAGGTCTGCACGTTATTGGATAAACCAGCTGGTCGACTCGTTGATATTAAGGCAGATTATATTGGTTTTGAAGTACCGAATGAGTTTGTGGTCGGTTACGGTCTTGACTATGCAGAACGCTATCGGAACTTGCCGTACGTTGGGATTTTAAAACCTGCGATTTACGAGCATAAATAATTGGTCAATGATAGTCAAATGTGCTATTATTTAGACTATCGAAGTACTGTATATAAAAGTTTCGATGAAGGAGGCACATATGAACAATCGACGCAATGGACTCTTTCGTAATAGCTTATTTTACATTTTGATGTTTCTGAGCTTGATGGGAATTATCTACTTTTTCTTTGGCGGTAATTCCGGCTCACAAACGCAAAATATTCGTTATAGCGAATTTGTCAAACAATTAGATAAGAATAACGTTAAAAACGTTAGTATCCAGCCTAGTGGCGGCGTCTACAAGGTAACTGGTTCATACCGGAAAGCACGGACGACTTCTTCTGCAAACGCCCTTGGTATCAAGAGCGCATCTACAAAGACGACGTCATTTTCAACAACGATGTTGGAAAACAACTCCACGGTTGACCAAGTTTCTAAGTTGGCGGCTAAGCATGACGTCAAGGTTACGGCTAAGGCCGAAGAATCTAGCGGCATCTGGGTCACGTTATTAATGTACATCGCGCCAGTCATCCTGATGTTATTCCTCTTCTATATGATGATGGGACAAGCAGGACAAGGCGGCGGGAACAACCGGGTTATGAACTTTGGTAAGACCAAAGCAAAACCAGCTGATAGTAAGCAAAATAAGGTTCGTTTCTCAGATGTTGCCGGTGAAGAAGAAGAAAAGCAAGAATTGGTCGAAGTTGTCGAATTCTTGAAAGATCCGCGGAAGTTCGTGTCCTTAGGTGCACGGATCCCATCTGGGGTACTCCTCGAGGGGCCTCCTGGTACTGGTAAAACGTTGCTTGCTAAAGCGGTTGCCGGTGAAGCTGGTGTCCCATTCTTCTCAATCTCTGGTTCTGACTTCGTCGAAATGTTCGTCGGGGTTGGTGCTAGCCGGGTTCGGGACTTATTCGAACAAGCTAAGAAGAACGCCCCATCTATCATCTTTATTGATGAAATTGATGCGGTTGGTCGGCAACGTGGCAATGGTATGGGCGGCGGTCATGATGAACGTGAACAAACCCTGAACCAATTGTTAGTTGAAATGGATGGTTTTACAGGTAATGAAGGTGTCATCGTCATGGCGGCGACAAACCGTTCTGATGTACTTGATCCTGCCTTACTTCGTCCAGGTCGTTTCGACCGGAAGATCTTAGTTGGTCGTCCAGACGTTAAGGGTCGGGAAGCCATCTTAAAAGTCCATGCTAAGAATAAGCCATTAGCAGCTGACGTTGATTTGAAGGAAATTGCCAAGCAAACACCTGGATTCGTGGGTGCCGATTTGGAAAACTTATTGAACGAAGCGGCCTTGTTAGCTGCCCGTCGTAATAAGAAGCAAGTTGACGCTGCGGATCTCGATGAAGCAGAAGATCGGGTCATTGCCGGACCTGCTAAGCATGATCGCGTTGTGAATAAGCATGAACGGGAAACCGTGGCTTATCACGAAGCTGGTCATACGATTGTTGGATTGGTCTTGAATGATGCACGGGTCGTTCATAAAGTAACGATCGTGCCACGGGGTCGTGCTGGCGGTTATGCCATCATGTTACCACGTGAAGATCAGATGTTGATGTCGAAACGTGATGCGAAGGAACAAATGGCTGGTTTAATGGGTGGTCGTGCTGCTGAAGAAATTATCTTTGGGGCGCAATCATCAGGTGCTTCTAATGACTTTGAACAGGCAACGCAAATTGCCCGGGCAATGGTTACTCAATATGGGATGAGTGAAAAGCTTGGTCCTGTTGAGTTAGAAAATGCCAACCAACAAGCAGCTTACCAACAGGGTATGGGTGCGAGTGCCTTTTCACAACATACGGCACAATTGATCGATGATGAAGTCCGGCGTTTGAGCCAAGAAGCGCATCAAACTGCTACGGATATTATCGAGTCACACCGTGAACAGCATAAGTTAATTGCGGAAGCCTTATTGAAGTACGAAACATTGGATGAAAAGCAAATTCTCAGTCTGTTTAAGACTGGTAAGATGCCTGAAAAGGATAGTAATGAATTTCCAAGTGAGAAAGCAGCTACCTTCGAAGAATCCAAACGTGAATTGGAACGTCGCGAAGCTGAAAAGCACGCGCAAAACCAAAGTGCGGATGATAAGCAAGCAGACTCAGCTGACACTACGACTAATGTGAGTGTTGCTGAACCAAGTTTCCCAAGTGAATCGGATGCTAGTTCAGAAGTTAGTGCTGACAGTAGTGTCAATTCAACAGCTAATTCAGCCACTGAATCAGCTACCGACAGTGATGTCGCAACTTCAGCCACCGGTTTACCAAATGCTGAAAGTGCCACACCATCATCGCAGGATGATACTAATTCGCAAGCATAGTATTGAATAAAGTAAAATGAAGGAGCTGGGACTTTGTCTCGGCTCCTTTTATGCGTTATGATATTTCAGGAAAATAAATCAATTGTGTTAATTCGGTTATGAGCGTCGGGTCGCAATTAAAGACGGATTGAGATAGGAGTATGATTAAATGGCAGATTATTTAGTAAAAAGCGTCGCGGGTAATGAGATGTTTCGAGCGTACGCAGTTAGCGCAACGGGCGTGGTTGCTGAAGCCCAACGCCGACATGATACCTGGAGTGCAGCATCAGCAGCGTTAGGCCGCAGCTTGGTTGGTACGTTATTATTAGCATCATCGGTTTTAAAGGGTGAAGAACAAATGACCGTTAAAATCAACGGGAACGGTCCTGTTGGTGGTATCGTTGTTGATGGCAATGCTAAAGGTACGGTCAAGGGGTATTTACAGCACCCCCATGTGCACTTGCCTTTGAATGATAAGCATAAGATCGATGTGAAGGCGGCTGTTGGAACTGATGGCTTTTTATCTGTGACTAAGGATCAGGGGGTTGGGGATCCATTCACCGGAACGGTTGCGTTAGTTTCTGGTGAATTAGGCGAAGACTTTACGTATTACTTAGCACAGTCCGAACAGATTCCATCAGCTGTTGGCTTGTCGGTGTTTGTAAATGACGACAATTCGATTGGAGTTGCTGGTGGCTTTTTGGTGCAAGTATTGCCAAATGCGACGGATGAAGCCATCAGCTCGCTAGAAAACAAGCTCAAAGACATGCCGTTAGTCTCCCAATTGATGCGTGATGGTAAGTCACCAGAAGATATTTTGGATTTGTTATTTGATGGTGACGTTAAGGTATTAGATAAAATGCCAGTTAAGTTTGAATGCGATTGTTCTAAAGAACGATTTGCCGAAGCACTAATGGCTTTGCCTAAGCATGAGGTTCAAGCAATGATTGATGAAGATCATGGTGCCACGGCAGTTTGTCATTTTTGTGGGGACCAGTATCAGTTCAGTGAACGCGAACTAGAAGCAGTGCTCTCACGGTCCAAGGGTGACGCTTAATGAATCAAGAGTGGCAGATCGGTGATGTGACGATTCCCAATCGTGTCGTAGTGGCACCGATGGCCGGCGTGACTAACGCGGCCTTTCGAGTAATCTGCAAGGATTTTGGTGCGGGGTTAGTCGTTTGTGAGATGATTTCTGATCGCGGGATCATGTATCATAATCGTAAGACCCTGGAAATGATGTTTGTTGATCCAAAAGAACATCCAATGAGTATTCAAATCTTTGGTGGTTCGAAAGCAACACTGGTTCAAGCCGCCCAGTTTGTCGATCAGCAGACCAATGCTGATATTATTGATATTAATATGGGCTGTCCGGTGAATAAAGTGGTTAAGACTGATGCGGGCGCTAAGTGGCTTTTAAGTCCAGATAAAGTCTATGAGATGGTCGCGGCTGTGACTGCTGCGGTTAATAAACCAGTGACGGTCAAGATGCGAACTGGTTGGGACGCAGAGCACGTATATGCCGTCGAGAATGCGCGGGCTGCCGAACGAGCTGGTGCAGCTGCCGTTGCAATGCATGGACGGACTCGTAAGCAGATGTACCAAGGCCATGCTGATTGGGACGTGTTAAAACGGGTGGCGGATGCCCTCACGATTCCATTGATGGGTAATGGTGACGTTCAGACACCTCAAGATGCTGCGCGGATGCTTGATGAAGTCGGGGCCGATGCCGTCATGATTGGCCGGGCGGTAGAAGGTAATCCGTGGATGCTTACCCAGACAGTACACTATTTAGCAACCGGGGAGTTACTAACGCCACCCACACCGATGGCTAAGATGCAAACGGCAATGGAACATTTGCAGCGGTTAGTGGTTTTAAAAGGTGAGCGGGGCGGCTGTCATGAATTCCGTGAACAAGCGCCGTACTATCTAAAAGGCATCCCAAGGTCGGCACGGACCAAAGTGGCTTTAATGGAGGCAAGCTCGTTAGCAGAAATGATGCGCATTTTAACGCAGTTTCAGGAGCAGACGGCAACTTATTTGGCTAGTCACGCGGTAAAGTGAATAATTAACTTGCATTTTGGCGGCGTGATTGTCAAAATTAACATGTAGTGATTGTTTAGGTACGGAATAAATCTGTACGCTAACTAGAAATGGAGGAACACTAGTGGCACGACAAGAACAGACGATGAACGACCAACTGAAGGTTCGTCGCGAAAAAATGGATGAACTGCGTGAAGAGGGGATTGATCCCTTTGGTCACCGGTTCGAACGGACTGATTTAGCCCAGGACTTGCAAGACAAGTATGGGGATATGGATAAGGACGAGCTAGACGCTAAACAAGTGGTGGCAACCATTGCTGGACGGATGCTAGCTAAGCGTGGTAAGGGTAAAGTCGGTTTTGCTGATATCTGGGATCGCTCAGGTAAGATGCAGTTATACATTCGTAAAGATGTAGTCGGCGAAGATACTTACCATATCTTCAAGCGTTCTGATATTGGTGATTTCCTTGGAATTACCGGCCAAGTTTTTAAGACGGACTTTGGCGAATTAACGATTAAAGTAACTGGTTTAACGTTCTTATCAAAGGCGTTACGACCATTGCCAGATAAGTTCCATGGGTTACAGAATGTGGAACAGATCTATCGCCAACGGTATTTGGACTTGATCTCTAACCGCGATAGCTTTGATCGTTTCTTGAAGCGGACGAAGATTATTTCAGCGATTCGGCATCATTTAGACGATCAAGGCTTCACAGAAGTTGAGACGCCAATGTTGCATAATCAAGCTGGTGGTGCGGCAGCACGGCCATTTGTGACTCACCACAATGCGTTGAACATTGATCTCTACTTACGAATTGCGTTGGAATTACATTTGAAGCGCCTGATCGTTGGTGGCATGGAAAAGGTTTATGAGATTGGTCGGGTTTTCCGTAATGAAGGGATGGACCGTGAACATAATCCTGAATTTACCATGATGGAAACTTATGTCGCCTATTTCGACTTCCATGATGTAATGGCTGAGACGGAAGGTATTTTTAAAGCCGCAGCGCAAGCCGTAACTGACGATGGCATTGTCACTTATCATGATCAAAAAGTTGATTTCAATCAACCATTTAAGCAAATTCACATGGTCGATGCGATTAAAGAAAAGACTGGGATTGATTTCTGGCAACCAATGTCAATTGAAGATGCACAAAAATTGGCGGATGAACATCACGTGAAGTATGAACCATACTGGAAAGTTGGTCATATCATTAATGCGTTCTTTGAAGAATTTGTTGAAGACACGTTGAATGAACCAACCTTTGTTTATGGTCATCCAGTTGAAATTTCGCCATTAGCTAAGAAGAATGAAGAAGATCCACGGTTTACTGATCGTTTTGAACTCTTCATCTTAGGTAATGAATACGCCAATGCGTTCAGTGAATTGAATGATCCAATTGACCAACGGCAACGTTTCGAAGCTCAGGCTGCGGAACGGACTGCTGGTAACGACGAAGCTGAACATATTGATGAAGACTTTGTCGAGGCGTTGGAATACGGGATGCCGCCTACTGGTGGGTTAGGTATCGGGATTGATCGGTTGGTTATGTTAATGACGGATGCGGACTCGATTCGTGATGTCTTACTTTTCCCAACGATGCGTCCAGAAGAAGATAAATAATTAGATTTAAAACGGCAGTTAGCTTAGGTTTTCCTAAGCTAACTGCCGTTTTTGTTGGGTCAGATTGAGTAACTTTAGTTCGGAAAGCGATTTATTGAAAAAAAGTTAGATTATTTTTACCCGAACATTGTTGAGACATTTGGAGGCTAAACTTAAGTAAAAGCGGATTTTATGGTGGTGGTAGGTAGGATTTGAAGTCAATTAACATGATTATGGTTTTAAATACCGTATATTATCAAAGTGGATTGATTAACATGATATTATTGACTGGTTATTTTTGCATTTTAGGGCTTGCAATTTATCAGGATAATTGGTAAATTAGTATACGTTGTTGAGGCGCACAAAGCGGTTAGCCGCTTGCTTCCAACGAAAATTAATTATAAAAAGTTGTTGACAAGATGTTGATAACTTGATATGATGATTAAGTTGCGTTGAGGTAATCAACGAACGATTTAGACCTTTGAAAACTGAACAAAGTTTCGACGAATCAAATGTGTAGGGTCTCTTGATTTTGAATCAAGAGCAAAACATTTGCGAAGTCAATTCGCTAGCAAATAAATTTTAGTACAACATTAAATGAGCTTTTTAGAACTCATCATTAATTTGAGAGTTTGATCCTGGCTCAGGACGAACGCTGGCGGCGTGCCTAATACATGCAAGTCGAACGAACTCTGGTATTGATTGGTGCTTGCATCATGATTTACATTTGAGTGAGTGGCGAACTGGTGAGTAACACGTGGGAAACCTGCCCAGAAGCGGGGGATAACACCTGGAAACAGATGCTAATACCGCATAACAACTTGGACCGCATGGTCCGAGTTTGAAAGATGGCTTCGGCTATCACTTTTGGATGGTCCCGCGGCGTATTAGCTAGATGGTGGGGTAACGGCTCACCATGGCAATGATACGTAGCCGACCTGAGAGGGTAATCGGCCACATTGGGACTGAGACACGGCCCAAACTCCTACGGGAGGCAGCAGTAGGGAATCTTCCACAATGGACGAAAGTCTGATGGAGCAACGCCGCGTGAGTGAAGAAGGGTTTCGGCTCGTAAAACTCTGTTGTTAAAGAAGAACATATCTGAGAGTAACTGTTCAGGTATTGACGGTATTTAACCAGAAAGCCACGGCTAACTACGTGCCAGCAGCCGCGGTAATACGTAGGTGGCAAGCGTTGTCCGGATTTATTGGGCGTAAAGCGAGCGCAGGCGGTTTTTTAAGTCTGATGTGAAAGCCTTCGGCTCAACCGAAGAAGTGCATCGGAAACTGGGAAACTTGAGTGCAGAAGAGGACAGTGGAACTCCATGTGTAGCGGTGAAATGCGTAGATATATGGAAGAACACCAGTGGCGAAGGCGGCTGTCTGGTCTGTAACTGACGCTGAGGCTCGAAAGTATGGGTAGCAAACAGGATTAGATACCCTGGTAGTCCATACCGTAAACGATGAATGCTAAGTGTTGGAGGGTTTCCGCCCTTCAGTGCTGCAGCTAACGCATTAAGCATTCCGCCTGGGGAGTACGGCCGCAAGGCTGAAACTCAAAGGAATTGACGGGGGCCCGCACAAGCGGTGGAGCATGTGGTTTAATTCGAAGCTACGCGAAGAACCTTACCAGGTCTTGACATACTATGCAAATCTAAGAGATTAGACGTTCCCTTCGGGGACATGGATACAGGTGGTGCATGGTTGTCGTCAGCTCGTGTCGTGAGATGTTGGGTTAAGTCCCGCAACGAGCGCAACCCTTATTATCAGTTGCCAGCATTAAGTTGGGCACTCTGGTGAGACTGCCGGTGACAAACCGGAGGAAGGTGGGGATGACGTCAAATCATCATGCCCCTTATGACCTGGGCTACACACGTGCTACAATGGATGGTACAACGAGTTGCGAACTCGCGAGAGTAAGCTAATCTCTTAAAGCCATTCTCAGTTCGGATTGTAGGCTGCAACTCGCCTACATGAAGTCGGAATCGCTAGTAATCGCGGATCAGCATGCCGCGGTGAATACGTTCCCGGGCCTTGTACACACCGCCCGTCACACCATGAGAGTTTGTAACACCCAAAGTCGGTGGGGTAACCTTTTAGGAACCAGCCGCCTAAGGTGGGACAGATGATTAGGGTGAAGTCGTAACAAGGTAGCCGTAGGAGAACCTGCGGCTGGATCACCTCCTTTCTAAGGAATATTACGGAAACCTACACATTCTTCGAAACTTTGTTTAGTTTTGAGAGGTCTAACTCTCAATTTAATAAGCGTTTTTTGGGCCTATAGCTCAGCTGGTTTAGAGCGCACGCCTGATAAGCGTGAGGTCGATGGTTCAAGTCCATTTAGGCCCATTGGAACCGAACCAGTTGGTTCCATAAGTTGAATACCTCATGGGGAATTAGCTCAGCTGGGAGAGCACCTGCTTTGCAAGCAGGGGGTCAGCGGTTCGATCCCGCTATTCTCCATTGACGACGTTAGTCGTCATTGAAACTTGTTCTTTGAAAACTAGATAATATCAAATATATTTTTTCATAATGAAACCGAGAACACCGCGTTTTTTGAGTTTTTTATTGAAGTTTAATTATCGCTAAACTCATTAATCGCATTTACCGTTAGGTAAATGAGGTTAAGTTAACAAGGGCGCATGGTGAATGCCTTGGCACTAGGAGCCGATGAAGGACGGGACTAACACCGATATGCTTCGGGGAGCTGTACGTAAGCTATGATCCGGAGATTTCCGAATGGGGCAACCCAGCAGTTTTAATCAACTGTTACCACTAGATGAATTCATAGTCTAGTTGGAGGTAAACGCTGTGAACTGAAACATCTCATTAGCAGCAGGAATATAAAGAAATTTCGATTCCCTAAGTAGCGGCGAGCGAACGGGGAACAGCCCAAACCAAAGTGCTTGCACTTTGGGGTTGTAGGACTGAACATTTGAGTTACCAAAGAACTTGATAGTCGAAGGATTTGGGAAAATCCGCCATAGATGGTGATAGCCCAGTAGATTAAATCAAATTCTCTCAGTTCAGGATCCTGAGTACGGCGGAACACGTGAAATTCCGTCGGAATCCGGGAGGACCATCTCCCAAGGCTAAATACTACCTAGTGACCGATAGTGAACCAGTACCGTGAGGGAAAGGTGAAAAGCACCCCGGGAGGGGAGTGAAATAGTTCCTGAAACCATGTGCCTACAATAAGTCAGAGCGCGTTAATGCGTGATGGCGTGCCTTTTGTAGAATGAACCGGCGAGTTATGATCCCGTGCAAGGTTAAGACTAAAAAGTCGGAGCCGTAGCGAAAGCGAGTCTGAAATGGGCGTTTTGAGTACGAGGTTATAGACCCGAAACCAGGTGACCTATCCATGTCCAGGTTGAAGGTGCGGTAAAACGCACTGGAGGACCGAACCCGTGTAAGTTGAAAATTGCTGGGATGAGGTGTGGATAGCGGTGAAATTCCAAACGAACTTGGAGATAGCTGGTTCTCTCCGAAATAGCTTTAGGGCTAGCCTCGGAATTAGGATCATGGAGGTAGAGCACTATTTGGACTAGGGGCCCGTCTTGGGTTACTGAATTCAGATAAACTCCGAATGCCATTGATTCATATCCGGGAGTCAGACGATGAGTGATAAGATCCACCGTCGAAAGGGGAACAGCCCAGACCATCAGTTAAGGTCCCTAAATGTATGCTAAGTGGAAAAGGATGTGGAGTTGCATAGACAACTAGGATGTTGGCTCAGAAGCAGCCACCATTTAAAGAGTGCGTAATAGCTCACTAGTCGAGTGATCCTGCGCCGAAAATGTACCGGGGCTAAGCATACTACCGAAACCATGGATGCGACCATTAGGTCGCGTGATAGGAGAGCGTTCTAAGGGCGGTGAAGCAAGATCGTGAGGACTTGTGGAGCGCTTAGAAGTGAGAATGCCGGTATGAGTAGCGAAAGATAGGTGAGAATCCTATCCACCGAATGACTAAGGTTTCCTGGGGAAGGCTCGTCCTCCCAGGGTTAGTCGGGACCTAAGTCGAGGCCGAGAGGCGTAGACGATGGATAACAGGTTGAGATTCCTGTACTAGTTAAGTGCGTTTGAGCAATGGAGGGACGCAGGAGGCTAAGATGTGCATTCTGTTGGATTAGAATGTCCAAGCAGTAAGTCTTGTGAAGAGTCAAATGCTTTTCACTTTAAGGACAAGCTGTGATGGGGAGCGAAATTTAGTAGCGAAGCGTCTGATGTCACACTGCCGAGAAAAGCTTCTAGTGAGTACTTAACTACCCGTACCGCAAACCGACACAGGTAGTCGAGGAGAGAATCCTAAGGTGAGCGAGTGAACTCTCGTTAAGGAACTCGGCAAAATGACCCCGTAACTTCGGGAGAAGGGGTGCTGATCGCAAGATCAGCCGCAGTGAATAGGCCCAGGCGACTGTTTATCAAAAACACAGGTCTCTGCAAAATCGTAAGATGACGTATAGGGGCTGACGCCTGCCCGGTGCTGGAAGGTTAAAAGGATGGGTTAGCTTCGGCGAAGCTCAGAATTGAAGCCCCAGTAAACGGCGGCCGTAACTATAACGGTCCTAAGGTAGCGAAATTCCTTGTCGGGTAAGTTCCGACCCGCACGAAAGGCGTAACGATCTGGGCACTGTCTCAACGAGAGACTCGGTGAAATTATATTGTCCGTGAAGATGCGGACTACCCGCGACAGGACGGAAAGACCCCATGGAGCTTTACTGTAGCTTGATATTGAGTGTTTGTACAGCTTGTACAGGATAGGTAGGAGCCATAGAAACCGGAACGCTAGTTTCGGTGGAGGCGTTGGTGGGATACTACCCTCGCTGTATGACCACTCTAACCCGCACCACTAATCGTGGTGGGAGACAGTGTCAGGTGGGCAGTTTGACTGGGGCGGTCGCCTCCTAAAAAGTAACGGAGGCGCCCAAAGGTTCCCTCAGAATGGTTGGAAATCATTCGCAGAGTGTAAAGGCACAAGGGAGCTTGACTGCGAGACAGACAGGTCGAGCAGGGACGAAAGTCGGGCTTAGTGATCCGGTGGTACCGTATGGAAGGGCCATCGCTCAACGGATAAAAGCTACCCTGGGGATAACAGGCTTATCTCCCCCAAGAGTCCACATCGACGGGGAGGTTTGGCACCTCGATGTCGGCTCATCGCATCCTGGGGCTGTAGTCGGTCCCAAGGGTTGGGCTGTTCGCCCATTAAAGCGGTACGCGAGCTGGGTTCAGAACGTCGTGAGACAGTTCGGTCCCTATCCGTCGCGGGCGTAGGAAATTTGAGAGGACCTGTCCTTAGTACGAGAGGACCGGGATGGACATACCTCTGGTGTACCAGTTGTGCCGCCAGGCGCATCGCTGGGTAGCTACGTATGGATGTGATAAACGCTGAAAGCATCTAAGTGTGAAACACACCTCGAGATGAGATTTCCCATTCCTTTATGGAAGTAAGACCCCTGAAAGATGATCAGGTAGATAGGTTAGAAGTGGCAGTGCGGTGACGCATGAAGCGGACTAATACTAATCGGTCGAGGACTTAACCAAGTAATTGGTGTTCCGGTTCATATGAAGATATTTGATATTGTCTAGTTTTGAGAGCACAAGTTTCTCAATAGTGTGGTGACGATGGCGAGAAGGATACACCTGTTCCCATGTCGAACACAGAAGTTAAGCTTCTTAGCGCCGAGAGTAGTTGGGGGATCGCTCCCTGCGAGGGTAGGACGTTGCCATGCGATTATTCCGACATAGCTCAGTTGGTAGAGCGCTTGACTGTTAATCAAGATGTCGACGGTTCGAGCCCGCCTGTCGGAGTGACATAGATGTTGGCAATTGTGTTAACATCTATTTTTATATCATGCCGGCTTAGCTCAGTTGGTAGAGCATCGGTATCGTAAACCGAGGGTCATCAGTTCGACTCTGGTAGCCGGCACTTGTGAGGTGGGACGTGGTTCTCGCCTTTTTATTTTTAAATAGACATAAAATGATTGGCAGCTTTGCGCAAACGCAAAGCTGCTTTTTTGATATAAGAATGTTAGCTATTTGAATGCCGAAGTATCAAAATGATCGTAAGGGCTTAGTAGGATGATGCCTATTGTCGCCACTGCTTTTTAGGTATGCTTAGCATATCAATCTTGCGGTTTATTATAATTAGTCGCAATAACTGTAAATTACATGCTGCGAACAATCATAGCCATTTTAATAGCGGTACTTTATTGTTGATAATTTCAGTTTTGTTTTTTGTTTAATTAGATTTTTAATACCAATTGCGTATTTTCAGCATTTGAATGCTATTAATTATTTTATATTAAATTAGAATTTAGTGTTAATTTTAGAAAGCTAAAAGCCTTATAAAATGTCCTGTCAACTAGTTTTTGGTGCTATAAAAGGATTTAAGACTATTTATGTATGGTGGATATTAATTTAATTAATGGTTATTAGATTAGAAAACAGTTAGTGCTATTGTTGATTAAGATTAAGGCTAGTATAATAGTTATTATGTTTAATTAAGAAACAAAACTTGTTACTTTTAAACGAAATACAAACTGGTTAAGAAGTTTGGAGGAATCTCTATTGGATAAGGAACAAAAGCTGGATCGGTCGTTCTTTGGCCAACCCCGTGGCTTACGGACGTTGTTCTTCACTGAAATGTGGGAACGATTCAGTTACTACGGGATGCGTGCGCTACTGATCTATTACATGTACTACAGTGTCGCTAAAGGTGGTCTTGGATTTGACCAAGTCACCGCAGCATCCATTATGTCAATCTATTCGGCCTTAGTTTACGTTTCTAGTGTCCTCGGTGGCTTTCTAAGTGACCGTGTCTGGGGTAGCCGTAAGACCGTCTTTATTGGTGGGGTCTTCATCATGTTAGGCCACATCGTGTTATCAACGCCATTTGGAGTTGGCGCACTATTTGTTTCAATCGCACTTATTGTCATTGGGACTGGGTTATTAAAGCCAAACGTCTCTGACATGGTTGGTCAATTGTATACAGTAGAAGATACACGTCGGGATGCTGGTTTTAGTATTTTCGTCTTCGGGATTAACTTAGGTTCATTGGTTGCACCAGCCTTAGTTGGTCGGATCGGCTTAAATGTTAACTTCCACTTAGGCTTCTCCTTAGCTGCGATTGGGATGTTCTTTGGTCTATTGCAATACTACTTTGATGGTAAGAAGAATTTAAGTTCTGCTAGCCTCTATCCAACTGATCCATTAGAACCCGGTGATTTGAAAAAAATCATGCGGTGGACAATCTTAGGAATCGTTGGGATTGGGTTGATTCTACTATTAATGCAATTAATGAATGCTCTTACGTTAGCAAATGTTATTAGTTTAATTAGTACGCTTGTTATCTTGACACCAATCGTTTACTTTATTTTGATGTTAACGTCTGACAAGACTAATGCAACAGAACGTTCACGTGTTCGGGCTTATATCCCATTGTTTATTGCCGCTGCTTTATTCTGGGCAATTGAAGAACAGGGTTCGTCCGTACTTGCGTTATTTGCAGCTAATCGGGTTAATTTGGATCTTGGTTTTACCCATCTAGCTGCTTCTGATTTCCAAATGCTAAACCCATTGTTCATCATGATTTATACAACACCATTCGTGTGGTTGTGGACTAAGTGGGGTAAAAAACAACCTAGTTCACCAACTAAATTTGCGATTGGGTTGCTATTCGCTGGGGCTTCTTACCTAGTGATGGCTGTACCTGGAGCGCTCTTTGGAACTGCAGGGAAGGTTAGTCCATGGTGGTTAGTTGCCAGTTGGGCAGTCGTTGAAATTGCTGAAATGTTGATTTCACCAATTGGTTTATCAGTTACCACCAAGCTTGCACCAAAGGCTTTTGCTTCTCAGATGATGAGTATGTGGTTCCTAACTGATTCGGTTGGTAGTGCGCTTAATGCACAGATTGTCCGTTTCTACTCGACGCAAACCGAAGTGCCATATTTTGCGATTACCGGGATTGTTAGTGTCGTTTTAGGGATTATCCTCTTTATGATGGTGCCAATGATTAAACGGTCGATGCAAGGCATTCGCTAAATTGAATATTTACTCGAAGATATGTTATCTTAGTGGTAGCATATCTTTTTTGTTTTGGAGGGGTTGACCATCGTACGAATTGCTTTCAGTAGTGATAATCATTTTGATGTTAATCGAGTGGATGCGACTGCGATGATGCGATCTCAGGCGACCTATCTTTTACAGAATGGTGTTCAGATTTATTTGATTGCTGGCGATCTTTTTAATGACTTTCAGCGTAGTCAGCAGTTTGTCGTCGATTTACAGGCCCTATTAGGCGCACAGACGCGTGTTTACTGGATTGCGGGTAATCATGACATGGTCCATGGCATTTCGTTTGACGAGCTTGAAACAGGGCATTTTGATGGCTACCTGCATAACCGGTATATCGATATTTCTGGTACAGATTGGCGCGTGATTGGACATAATGGGTGGTATGACTATCAGTATGCTGCCCAGGTCCCTGATACGACTGCGGCCGACTTCTTACACTGGAAGAATGCGTTTTGGATCGACCGGGCTATTAAACAGCCGATGAGCGATCAGGAGCGGACTGATTTAATGCTCAACCAAGTAAAAGCGCAGCTTAACTTGGCTGCTGTGGATCACAAGCAAGTTATTTTTATGACGCACTTTGTTCCCCGGATCGATTATTTGCGTTTTTCTGATGATAATCGGTTTTGGAATATGGCTAACGCGTTAATGGGAACGCCCCGGTTAGGACAACTGTTGGAGCAGTTTAACGTGGCGCACGTTTTATTTGGTCATTTGCACGTTCATCCGCAACCGCGGGTGTTTGGTCAGACCACCTATTATGACCAAGCAGTGGGCTATGGACTCAAGCGTATCAATGAATGGCAAGCCAATAATTTTATGGCGGAGTGGTATCAAGATACGCAAATTCTGGATTTGAAATAAAAACTGAAAAAACTTTGAAAAAAGTCTTGATTTTTTATTCAAAATTATGTATTCTAATATAGTTGAATGATTTACGGAGGGGTAGCGAAGTCTGGCTAAACGCGGCGGACTGTAAATCCGCTCCTTCGGGTTCGGTGGTTCGAATCCACTCCCCTCCATTTCATTATTGGGCTATAGCCAAGTGGTAAGGCAACGGGTTTTGATCCCGTGATGCGCTGGTTCGAACCCAGCTAGCCCAATTGTTACGCCTTTCGTCGTTAATCAGGTCTTAGGATCTTGATGTAACGACTTTTTTATTGGCTTAAATTTATCTTAATATTGGCGGTAGTGCCACTTCGTGAAGAATGCGTAACGGATTCTTCACGAAGTGGATTTTTTTGTCTCGGTCTGTTTATTTGCCATCATCAATAATAATGTGATATGTTTTAGTATTCTATTTGGGGCACGATCCAGATGGGATAGGAGGTCTGGTCAATGAATTTATTTATTCCGTAAGTACACGGAAGAGGTTAATGGCTGGCATTGTTAATTTTAAAAATACGTACTAGTTAACGCGTCATGACGGCCATCACAATTATTATGAGTCGTTCTTATAAAAGCACACCAATTTTTAAAGCACATATGGGTTATGGAAAGAAGCGCGCTAACCGTGCTGTTCGAAATCGTATGAATCGTGGTGAATTTGATGTTTTGCCGGCTAATTCGCATGCCTGGTATAAACGATGTTATGAGCAGTATGATGTTGTCGATTATTGCTCCAGAGAGACTTATTCGCAAGTTCAACTTGAGCTGGAGACGATGCGATTAGAGATTACTCGTAACGGTGGGATTATTCGAAGAATCCCACAACATCTGGTTGTTACGTATACTTTTGATCCGGTGATATCTGATATTGTGCACATGCAGCGAACGGAAGAACTAATTCCTGCGCAAGATGTCCAAATGTTTGTAGGTACTTTTGAACAGTGGTGTCGGGAGCGTCGCAACTGCTGGGCCAAGGCTTATTATCGAAAATAAGTCGTATTGGAACTTGATCTATGAGATTTGGTTGAAGAGGCTACGTATGCGTACCCTTGGTTGTCCCACTACCAGCCCTAACTAGTTGACTGAATAAATCAAATTTTCCACAGAACTGTTATCAAATGCAGTAACGGCAGGCTGTCCAGCGTCGCAATAATGCTTGGGCAGCTTTTTTGCATGGCCCATATCTGGATTCAAAGGCATTTACCTGCCAGAGATGACGTGGTTATTAAGTATATGACTAGCAGTCAGTTATTCAGAATTATAAGATGTTTATTCAATCGAACCTCGAAAATTGAGTTTGTTAGCGTTAAGCTTAATTTAAGAAATCATACCATCATGAATAACGTAAGCGACCATGATGATGACCAAGGAGGATTTGAAATGGCGGTAACTAAAATTGATTTAAAAACCACGATGACTTACCGGGAGCATGCAATTACTAGTAAATCATTTGCTCGAAAATTAGGGATTGAACTGCCGTTTGCGATGTACGCAATGGCGGCGGGTGAAAGTATTAGTGCTGAACAATCCACGCTGACCCGCTTATTTGAGGTTGTTGATGGTACTTTGACCGTCCGTTTGGCGACGGAGACCGACCAAGAAGTGCATGCGGGCGAGATGTTAGTGGTGCCAGCTCATACGGTCCATACGTTGGTCGCTGAGCAGCCGTGCCAGTTTATTCAATTAGAAACGAAATAGGCCTTAATAGCGAGATGCGGAGGAATTCAAATGAGTTTAATTAACAAAATTGATCATGCTAAGGTCCTCAATTTAACTGAACAAATTCCACTGGATGATGATCAAGTTAATAGCCGGACACTGGTTCAACGGGATGATTTAAGTATGACGCTATTTTCAGTCGCAACCGACCAAGAGATTGGCGGCCATTCTGCCCAGGGCGATGCGATGGTCAATATTTTAAGTGGAGAAGCGGAAATTACGATTGAAGGCACCATTTATCATTTAACTGCGGGACAATCGATCGTGATTCCTAAGGATGCCCGGCACGCGTTATATGCCGTTCAAGGATTTCAGATGTTATTGGTGGTCGTTAAACCCGACTAATGCACGTGGTTATTGATGAGACGGAGGGAGTAATATGCCGCTGTATACGTTTATTGGTGATATTCATAGTGCCGCGGATGATCTGGCAGTTTTATTAGCCGATCCTGAAGTTACCGCGACGCGCTTGATTTTCTTGGGCGATTATATTGATGGTACGGCGGCACGCTATTTTGGTCATGCCACCGAGTCAGCTCCGTTGGCGCCGCTAAAAGTACTGACGATGGTTAGAAAACGGGTACGGGAATACGGCGATGTGGCTTTACTTGGCAATCATGATGAATTTTGGCTACGGACAGCTCATGGTGATGACAATGCCACCGCAACTTGGGTGTTGAACGGTGGTCACCGGACCTGGCGCAAATTAGGGATTTACTCCTCCAATCCCAATCATGTTCGGCGGGCATTAAATGGTGCGCGATTAAAGCCGGATACTGATTTCTTAGCACATTTGCCGCTGATGTGGCAACATGGTCGGTTACTGGCTATGCACGCGGGTGTTAACTGGCAATACCCATTAACACAACAAACAACGACTGACCTACTGTGGATTCGGGATGACTATTATGATGACTTCACGACTGGCAGTCACTGTTGGCATCGGAACTTATTCAATAAAGTCATCATTACTGGTCATACGCCGGTGCAGACCTTGACTGGTTCACACACTGGTTATTTAAAGATGCAGGCAGATGCGCAAGACGTTCCACGATATCTAATTGATGCAGGCAGTCGTTCAGGCCTGTTTGATGGTGGAATTTGTGCGTTAACGCTGACGGTCGATGGTGAATTTGTCAGGGCGAAACGCGTGATCAAGGGTCACCGCTACGATGGTCAGCAAATCGTCACTCCGGCCATGTTGGTGGATCAGGCGCACTAAGTATCACTAAACATCTCAGAGATAGAACGTAAAAGGAGCAGGCTCACATGATATTGAGACTGCTCCTTTTATGATGTCACGCTAGTTACTGGTTTTCGCACTATTTCAAGTTGATTGGTTTGCAAGTTCTCACTGAATCGTTACTCAGCGTAACTGAATTATAGGTGTAAATAGAACCAGCCACCAAGGCCTAAAATGAACAGGCCAAGTCCATTGAGGGCCGTAAACACGATCAAAAAATGGTGGAGTGGTTGTTCATCATTGAAGGGCAACAATTGTTTTAAGGCAAGCAGATTTGCTAGTGAGGCCACCAATGACCCCAGACCGCCGATGTTGACGCCTAAAAATAGCGCTGATAAATGGGGCGTGAAATTCGCTAGTAAGATGGCGGCTGGAACATTGCTGATGACTTGGCTAGTAATTAGTCCAGTAATATAGACACTGGGGGCTGTCTGAGTTAATTGGTTGAGCCAATGCGTTATTGCGGGATTATGACTGATGGCGCTAACGAAGATGAAGAAGCAGATAAAGGTTAAGAGTAGTGCGTAATCAACGTACTGAAAGACGCGTCGGTTAATCATGAGGCCTACGACAATCGTTCCGATAATAACTAGTGAAATGGGCACCAAATTAAAAATGCCAAGCATAATGAAACTGAGCAGGCCGCCCGCAAGCCCGATTTGACTGCGAGAAATGGGCGTAGATTTGGTTGGTGTTACAGTTAGCGGCAACCGAGGTAACCGCCGGCTTAAGGCAACTAATAAAGCTAGACTAGCAAGCATTAACGGAGTCGACAATTTAAAAAACGTGAATAGATTAACGTGATAGAACGTGACCAAAAATAAATTTTGGGGATTGCCAATGGGCGTAAACGCGCTACCAAGATTGGCTGCCATGATAATTAAAGTCGTTGGGTAGGCAATGGCCAGGTGCTGCCGCCGGGCGAGTGTGAGAAAGATTGGAATTAACGTTAGGATCGCAACGTCGTTAGTTAAAATCATTGAGCCACCAAAGGCCAGTAAGATGAATAATTGACACATTTGACGGGTATCGTGTGATTTAACTAAGAGCCAGTCCCTTAAAGTATCAAGCAAATGCATCGCGCGAAGTAATTGAACACTGATCATGAGTGCAAATAAGGTGCCAATCGTAGCCCAATTAATTGCCGTCAGTTGGGGTGTCCCGATGAACAAACTTAAACCAGCACAAATTAATGCAATAATAAAGATTTTATCGTGAAGTGTGCGACGAACGACTGTCACCATGGTAAACGTCCCCCTCAATAGTCAGTTAATTAGTTCTAACTTAAACAAACTCGTCGCTAAATGTAAACTGATAGACATTTTTCAGATAAGGATGTAGCCACCCGAACGGTAACCCAAATAAAAAATCGCTTCAAAGTTATGTGTTTAACTTTGAAGCGATTAGTGCTTGGTTTTGATTGCCAGTTAGCTTGCTTAATGTGTATCTAGTTTATCTTGCTGAGTGTTTTGACCGAAGAACCACAAGTAGGCACCATATAACGCGTTAGCGAGCATCACTAGTTGCAATGCTAACATTGAGGCGGCTGCAGGACTGAAGCCTTTTAATTGGTTGAACCAGATAATAACGTTAATCACGTCGAGTGTGATCCACGCAACCCATTGGGAACGATAACCGTTGACCATGAGGACACTACCGACAATCCCAAGTGGTAACAGGGTCGCGTCCAGGTAGATTTGGTTACCGTTAAGTTGTTTACTAAAGTGTAAGACAATGGCGTAGACGAGTACGGCTAACGCGAACCAGGCACAACCGGCTAATTTGCTCAATTTACGACCAGTCAGTTCGCTGGCATCGGGTTGCGCTGCCATTTTACGATGCCAGACGGTGATGCCGACAAATTGCATGATAAGGTAAAATGATTGCGACGCAATGTCACCAATCAGCCGATTGGTGATGGCCGTAGTAAGCCAAGCCGCACAGGCAATAATGCCCCAACTATAGTTCGTCAGTCGCCCTTGATCAACCAGAATTAAGTTAATCACGACCGTAATCCCGGTCAATAGGCCAATCCAGCCATGTAGGCTGTAATCGCGACCCAGAATAAAACCAATGATGGTTACGATTAGCATCGTGCTCATCATCAACTTAGTGGTGCGGCGAAGCGTCTTTAATTCATTAAGTCCCCGTTGCCAGCTGAAGACGGCGCGCATGGCCGTGGGCAGACTAGTGATGTCTTGCTGGCATTGTTGCAGCAGGGTTGATAAGGTGAGTCGGAAATGGTTGTTCTGGTTCATAGTGAAACACTCCTTAGTTGTTTTTAGACAGCCGTGTTCGGAAGCAACGCTGTGTTTGATTGCTGTTTACATTAGCTTGTTCAAGCAGACCTGTCAACGAGCTTCGCACATATTGAAGGCCGATTATTAATAGATTAATCAATTGGTTTCAGTATTGATAAGCAATCACCTTAATAGAGTGGCTCGTGATATTTATTTGTTGATAGTGAAAGTTGAGCTGAAAGAAGTGATTAATTACCCACAGTTTCACAAATATTGGTATAGTAGAAGAGTAAGCGGGAATGTCTGTTTAATCCTGCCTAGCCGTTAATCGGTTAGTGGTTAATGATATAAATTATAAGTCAGAGGAGCGTTTTACGGATGAAAATCGGATTCATTGGTGCCGGTAACATGGGCCGCGCGATTATTGATGGGTGGTTAAAACAACAAGCGGTCGTCCCAGCAGATATTTATATTCACAGTGCCCATGCTGCGAGTTATCAACCTTATGCGCAAAAAAATGGGCTACAGGCCTGTGACACTAATTTGGCCGTGGCACAAGCTGCTGACGTTATCGTTTTGGCAGTTAAGCCGAACATTGCGTTGGCCGCATTAAAAGAAGTTCAAGCAGCTTTAACGGGCAAGTGGGTTATTACAATGGTATCAGGATTGAGTTTGGCCGATTATGCCACGGTTGTCCCTGATCTCCCCGTTCTGAGAATCATGCCGAATGTGAACGTGGCGATTGGTGCCGGGATGACGGCGTTGGTTGGTAATGATGCCTTAACACCAGAGCAATATGCGGCTGGGCAACAATTATTCGATGCGATTGGTGCCACGAGTGCCATCGCTGAGAAAGATTTTCCAACTTTTTCAGCCTTAGCAGGTAGTTCGCCGGCCTACATCTATTTCTTTATTGACGCGATGGCCCGCGCAGGCGTCAAGCACGGTTTGAGCAAGGATGCAGCGACTAAGATTGCGGCGCAGGCCACGCTGGGCAGTGCGCAGAATGTTTTAGCTTCTGATAAAATTCCGTTTGACCTGATCGATCAAGTTTCTTCACCTGGTGGCACGACGGTTGCTGGATTACTGGCCATGGAAGAGGCCGGCTTTATGACCGCAGTGGTGAAGGGAATTGATGCGACGATTGCGAAGGAACTTGGCGAATCTTAAATTACTTGGTGCTGGTGGTTGCAAGTTTGGTCTATACCGATTATAATTAAACCAGATAAATCCAAGGAGGAATTGTTCATGAGCAAAGTGTTAAAACATGCCATCATTTATACTGGTCTAGAAAAGATCGATGACGGCTACATTCGTTTCGGTAAGGAAATTGAAGCGGTTGGTCCAATGGATGACTACGTGGCCCAACCCGATGATGATATCGAATTTGTGAGTGGCAAAACGATTGTACCGGGCTTCATTGATGTTCATAGCCATGGTGGTTATAGTTTTGATTCAATGGACGGGAATCCAGCTGAAATTAACGAAATGGTTAATGATATGGTTGCCCGCGAAGGTATTACGTCATACTTCTGTACGACCATGACGCAATCCAACGAAAACTTAGATCATTCGATGGCCGGTATTAACAAGGCCGCCGATGAAAATCCGGTTATCCAAGGGGTTCATTTGGAAGGCCCATTCATTTCGGCGACGTTTAAGGGTGCCCAACCTGAAAAGTACATTAAGAATCCTAACGTTGACTTATTAGACAACTGGAACAGGTTGTCGGGTGGTCGGGTTAAGTTGATTACTTACGCGCCGGAAGATCCTGGTTCGCGTGAATTTGAAAAGTACTGCTTGGAAAATGGCATTGTGCCTTCAGTGGGCCACAGTAACGCGACTCGTGAACAATTATTAGCAAGTAAAGCAACTCACGTGACGCATTTATACAACGCGCAACGTGAATTCAAGCACCGTGAACCAGGTGTTACTGGTCATGCCATGCTTGAAAACAACATGTACTGTGAATTGATCTGTGATGGGTTCCATATCGTGCCTGACATGATCAAGCTCGCTTACGAACAAAAGGGCGTTGACCGGATCGAATTGGTGACTGATTCAATGCGTGCCAAGGGTGAACCCGACGGTATCAGTGAATTAGGTGGTCAAAAAGTGATTGTTAAGGATGGTCAAGCACGTCTTGAAGAAGGTAACTTGGCTGGTTCTGTCCTGACATTCATTAATGCCTTCAAGAATATTCAGAAGTTCACCGGTTGCGGCATTGCTGAAGCGGTTAAGATGGCTTCTGTCAACCAAGCACGTGAATTTGGGTTGACTAAGAAAGGAACATTGGAAGCCGGTAAAGATGCTGATATCAACATCTTAGATGGCAATCAAGATTTAGTCGCAACATATAGCTACGGTAAAAAAGCAGCTAAATAAATTAGAAGTAAGGGATGAGTACCATGAGTTCGCCAATTTATATTCAAATCCACAACCAAATTAAGCAGGCGATTGAAGCAGGTCGGTGGGCCGTTGGTGACCGGATTCCGTCTGAACGGGAGCTGGCTACACAGTTCGATGTTAGTCGGATGACCCTTCGACAAGCAATCCAGACATTGGTTGACGAAGGAATATTAGAGCGGCGAGTCGGTGCCGGCACGTTTGTCGCGAATCAGAAGGTCCAAGAAAAAATGTCCGGTGTCACCAGTTTTACTGATCTAATGCTGGCCCAGGGTAAGGTCCCATCAAGTAAGACGATTTCATATCACGTGACGAGCCCGTCGCTATCTGAGAGCGAAAAGTTGGCGTTAGGCGCCAACGAACAAGTTCTACGGATGGAACGAATTCGCTATGGTGATGATGTGCCAATTTGTTTTGAGGTCGCAACAGTTCCAGAACGACTCGTCAAGCAGTTCACCAAGGACGAAATTACGAGTTCGTTGTATCGGACGTTGGAAGAAAAGGCAAGTTTAGTGCCTGGTAAGGCTCAACAGACGGTTTCGGCGATGTCTGCTTCTGAGCGTATCGCAGAATACTTGTCAGTCCGGCGTGGCGATGCGTTGCTACGGTTACGGCAGATTTCGTATTTGCAAACCGGCGAACCGTTTGAATACGTGCGGACCCAGTACGTTGGTAACCGGTTTGAGTTTTATCTTGAAAAATAACCAGTCAGTCGGGTGCTGGGCACCTGATTAGAGTGGTGATACCAAAAATAGCTCACCTAGGATGTTATTCTAGGTGAGCTATTTTTGGATTTATGACTGAAGACTGGGTACACGCACAAAAGCAATTGTCATCGTAACGCAGTGGCTTATAACTGGTAATGATTGCCAGTTAATGGGCTTGCTGGCGCGCTATTTTTTTAACTAACCGCAAGTAGCGGGGTAACACGAGCATCCGCTTGAAACGACTTGGTTCTTGAATCAGACGGTAGAGCCATTCAACGTGGTGTTTTTGCCAAAATAACGGCGCCCGCTTAACCGCGCCTGCAATTACGTCGAAGCTACCCCCGACACCCATCCAGAGCGCATCGAGGCGTTGGCGGTGTTCGGCGATGAAAAATTCCTGCTTAGGAAAACCAGTGGCTACGAAGACCATATCGGGTTGCGCGGCCACGATTTGGTCGACAATGGTTTGTTCGTCGTCATAATAGCCATCACGGGCACCCGCGACAACGATGCCGGGATAATCTCGTTGAACGATCGTGGTCACTTGCTTTAACACGGCCGGCTTGGCACCTAACAAAAAGATCCGTTGGTGCTGTTGGCTACCCCATTCTAGTAGTGTTAAAAGGGTGTCATAGCCGGTGATCCGTTCGGGGAGTGGTGTGCCAAGAATCTGGGCCCCCTGAATGACGCCAATGCCGTCTGGCGTGATATAGTCCGCTTGTGTTAACACCTGTTGGTAATCGGGGTGTTCACGAGCGTACATTAAGATCTCGGGGTTAGCGGTCACCACAAAGCGATTGTGATGCGCGAGAATATCGGTTTGAAGTTGCTGAACAAAACCAGCGTTAGTTGTCTTGATAAACGGCACGTTTAAGATGTTAACCGTGTCAAAAGGGACTGACATAAGCGACCTCACTTTCTAATCATAATTAAAGTATAGGTAAATCAAGGAATTCTGCAACTTTTTGGATGCTTAAGCGCATTCTTTTATAAAAAATGCTAAAATAAGCTTAACTTACTGTAAACACGGTTATTACCTACGAAATGGAGAATTATACTCATGACGCAAATCTATCCGGATGATAGTTTTACCTTGCATACGGATGCTTATCAAATTAATATGATCCAAACCTACTGGGAACAAGGTATTCACAACAAACATGCGGTGTTTGAAGTGTTCTTTCGTAAGATGCCGTTCCAAAATGGGTACGCGGTATTTGCGGGTCTGGAACGAGTTGTTAATTATATCAATCATTTACATTTTACGGCAACTGACATCGCGTATTTACGTGAACTGGGTGGCTACTCAGACGGTTTTCTAGATTATTTAGCGAATTTCAAATTTGATGCGACGATTCGTGCGGTTCGTGAAGGGGACTTGGTCTTTAATAATGAACCGTTGTTACAAGTCGAAGGACCACTGGCCACTTGTCAGTTAATTGAAACGGCACTACTCAATATTATCAATTATCAAACGCTGATTGCGACTAAAGCGGCGCGCATTAAATCGGTTGTCGGTGAAGATGGCTTACTAGAATTCGGTACTCGGCGGGCGCAGGAGTTTGATGCGGCCATCTGGGGAACCCGGGCGGCTTATATTGGTGGCTTTGACGCGACGAGTAACGTGCGGGCTGGCAAAATTTTTGGTATTCCGATTAGCGGGACCCATGCGCATGCGCTCGTGCAGACTTATCGAAACGATTATCAAGCTTTCAAGGCCTATGCGGAGACCCATCATGACTGTGTCTTTCTAGTGGATACGTATGATACGTTACGTAGCGGGGTGCCGAGTGCGATTCGAGTGGCTAAGGAAATGGGTGATAAAATCAATTTCCAAGGGGTTCGTATCGATAGTGGCGATATGGCTTACTTATCAAAACGCGTGCGTGAACAGCTAGACGAAGCTGGTTTTCCGGATGCCAAGATTTATGCGTCAAATGATTTGGACGAAAAAACGATCCAAAACTTGAAGATGCAAGGTGCAAAAATTAGTGTCTGGGGTGTTGGGACGAAGCTAATCACGGCCTTTGACCAACCCGCGTTAGGGGCCGTATACAAGATGGTTTCGATCGAGAATGATCATCATCAGATGGTTGATACGATCAAACTTTCAAATAACGCGGAAAAGGTCTCAACGCCTGGTCAAAAACAAGTTTGGCGGATTACGAAGCGTGCGGATGGCAAGTCGGAAGGTGACTATGTGACGTTGTACGATGAAGATCCGCGCAACGAAGAATCAATTTACATGTTCCATCCAAGCTATACGTATATTAATAAGACGGTCAGTGACTTTGATGCGCGACCACTATTGGTTCCCATCTATGACCGCGGTCAACAAGTTTATACTTTACCAACGTTAGATGAAATCAAGGAGTATTCATTTGAAAGTCTAGATGCACTTTGGGACGAATACAAACGGGATTTAAACCCTCAGGATTACCCGGTCGACTTGTCACAAAAACTTTATGATCATAAAATGAATATTATTAACACGGTCAGAGACCACGTTAACCATAAAGATGAGGAGGAAGCTTACTAATGCGGCCATTACAAGCTGAGATTATTAAAGCGTTACACGTTGCACCAACGATTGATCCAGAAGTTGAGATTCGTCGAAGTATTGATTTTTTGAAGGCTTATTTAACTAAAAATACCTTTTTGAAGACCTATGTGCTTGGCATCTCTGGCGGTCAAGATTCCACGTTAGCTGGAAAATTGACGGAGATGGCCATTACCGAAATGCGGCAGGAAACGGGTGATGATCGCTATCAATTCATCGCAGTCCGGTTACCATATGGCAATCAAGCGGATGAAGCGGATGCGATGGCAGCGATTGATTTTATGCAAGCCGACGTGACGGATCGGGTGGATATTCAACCGGCTACGGATGCCATGGTAACTGCATTGGAAGCTAACCAATTGACGATTCATGATTTCAACAAGGGCAATATTAAAGCGCGCCAACGCATGATCGTGCAATATGGGATTGCCGGTGAAATGCACGGTGCTGTCGTGGGAACCGACCATGCAGCCGAAGCTGTTACTGGTTTTTATACCAAGTACGGTGACGGTGGTGCGGATATTGTGCCACTATGGCGATTGAACAAGCGTCAAGGTAAACAAATGCTGGCCGCTTTAGATGCGCCCAAGCATTTGTATGACAAAGTCCCGACCGCTGACTTGGAAGAAGATCGGCCAGCATTACCTGATGAAGTCGCGTTAGGTGTTCGTTACGACGACATCGACGATTACTTGGAAGGCCGGACGGTCAGCGATGCTGCGGCCGAAAAGATTGAGGCGTGGTACTTAAAGACTGCCCACAAACGCCACGCGGCCATCACTGTGTTTGATGATTTTTGGAAATAAGCTAGTTAGCTGATAATCGATCAGGATTACGGCTAACCTAATTAAAAAGGCGACTTGAAGATTATTCAGCTTCAGGTCGCCTTTTTGCATAGTCACATAATTTTATGGTGACTACCGTAATATTGGTGGGATTGGTGGAAAAGCGGTAGAATGGTTTAAAATATGTAAACGCTTAATGTGAGAATATCCAAGTGCTGTGGCGAATGCAGAGGTAGTCAAAGCGATTATTTTGCTAGACAGCTCCCATGGAATCTGGTATTCTTACGATACAATCATAAGGGAGTAACTAGCAGAAATATTCTGCGGCAATATCGTCAGCAAGAAGCCAATCCGGTATTGTCTTAAATAGTGAGACTTATGTATGTTCACACAATTTTGCGTGCATACATGAGTCTCATTTTCTATCTGGAAATCAGTTAGGGAGTGGGGCTCGGATGCCAGAAAAGGAGCTTACGATGAGTACAAAACCAAAGTATCAACAAGCGTTATCCGCCGTTTATGAGGAACTAGGCACTGATGAACACGGCTTACAGCAAAGTGCTGCGACGCAACGGTTAGAACAATATGGGCCGAATGCGTTGAATCAGCAAAAAGCGACTTCCTTGTTGCAAAAATTTATTGCGCAGTTCAAGGATTTCATGATTATCGTCCTGTTAGTGGCCGCCTTGATTGCCGCCTTTACTGGGGAAGCCGTCGATGCCGTTATCATCTTATTGGTGGTGGTATTAAATGCGATTTTCGGTGTCTTCCAGGAATCGAAAGCGGAAGAGGCCATCAACGCGTTGAAGGAAATGTCAGCGCCGGACGCGACTGTTTTACGGGATGGTCAGCTGCAAACGGTCAAGAGTGACGCGTTGGTTCCTGGGGATGTTGTGTCGCTAGAAGCCGGGGATATCGTTCCCGCGGATTTACGATTAATTGAGAGTGCGTCATTGAAGGTTGAAGAATCGGCGCTGACGGGTGAATCTGTCCCAGTTGAGAAGCAGGCGGAGATGATTGCCGATGGGGAATTACCAATCGGGGACCGGTTAAACATGGCGTACATGAATAGTAACGTGACGTATGGTCGGGCCACTGGGATTGTGGTGGCGACTGGGATGCAGACTGAAGTAGGTCGAATTGCCGGCATGATTGAAGCGGCCGATGAGACGACCACACCACTGCAAGCGAACTTGACACAGTTAGGTAAGTCGCTGACGATTTTAATCTTAGTTATTGCCGCAGTGGTATTTGGTATCGGAATGTTGCGCGGTCAAGAGAGTTTGATCAACATGTTATTGACGGCGATTTCGTTAGCCGTAGCCGCAATTCCAGAAGGGTTGCCGGCAATCGTTACGATCACGTTAGCGTTAGGAACCCAGCGGATGGCCAAACGGCATGCGTTAGTACGAAAATTACCCGCAGTTGAAACGTTGGGAAGTACCGATATTATTGCCTCTGATAAGACCGGAACGTTGACGCAAAACAAAATGACCGTTGAAAAGTTGGTCGTCAACCAGGAACTGGTGGACGCGCGCGCTACTGAATTGCCGCTTGATAGCCATTTAGCGCAAGTGATGATTTTAAGTAATGATACGAAGATCATGCCGGATGGGTTAGCAGGTGACCCAACGGAAACAGCGTTGATTCAATATAATTTGGATCAGGGTTATCCAGTCGATCAGTTGTTGACGGACCGTCCCCGAGTGACAGAAGTCCCCTTTGATTCGGAACGTAAATTGATGTCGACGGTGCACCCCTTAGAAGATGGTCGCTTCTTAGTAGCCGTCAAGGGGGCTCCTGATGAATTACTTAAACGGGTCACTCAGATTGAAAGTAACGGTGACGTTCAGCCGTTAACCAAGACAAGCCGTGACCAGATTCTAACTGTTAATCATGAATTGGCAACGCAAGCCTTACGGGTCTTAGCATTTGCTTATAAAGTGATCACCACGGTTCCAACGACTGTTAATACGGAGACGTTAGAAAATGACCTGGTCTTTGCCGGGATGGTCGGCATGATTGATCCAGAACGGCCAGAAGTTGAACAAGCCGTTGCAGAAGCTAAATCAGCTGGAATTCGGCCGTTGATGATCACGGGTGACCACCGTGATACCGCCGAAGCAATTGCCGTCCGTCTTGGTATCATTAACGCTGGCGAAGATGACGCTGTGATTACTGGTGCCGAGTTAGATGCAATGAGTGATGCGGAATTCGGCAAAAAGGTCGGCGATTACTCGGTGTATGCCCGGGTGGCGCCTGAACACAAAGTTCGAATCGTGAACGCATGGCAAAAACGAGGCAAAGTTGTTGCTATGACTGGTGATGGGGTCAACGATGCGCCCGCCTTGAAGGCTGCTGATATCGGTATTGGTATGGGAATCACTGGGACGGAAGTTTCCAAGGGGGCTAGTGACATGGTCTTGGCTGATGATAACTTCGCCACGATCGTGGTTGCTGTCGAGGAAGGCCGAAAAGTGTTCGCCAATATTCAAAAGGCGATTCAGTACCTTTTGTCAGCGAACTTAGGGGAAGTCTTAACCTTGTTCGTGATGACGATGTTGGGCTGGCAAATCTTGGCACCAGTGCATATCTTATGGATTAATTTAGTGACCGATACCTTGCCAGCAATTGCCTTAGGCGTTGAACCAACTGAAAAGAACATTATGCAGCATAAACCGCGCGGGAGAAATTCTAATTTCTTCTCAGGTGGGGTCTTCAGCAGTATTATTTATCAAGGGCTACTGGAAGGTGGCATTACGTTGCTCGTGTACTGGTTAGCTTTGACGTATCCGGTTCACGCAACGGCCTCATTAGCTCATGCTGATGCGTTAACGATGGCTTTCGCGACCCTTGGCTTGATTCAGTTGTTCCACGCGTTTAATTCTAAATCCATTCATGAATCGTTGTTTACGGTCGGCTTGTTCCGAAACAAGTTCTTTAATTGGGCGATTCTAATTGCATTTGTGATGCTGGCGATGACAATCGTCGTTCCCGGTCTGAATGGGTTATTCCACGTGAGTCACTTGGATGCTTACCAATGGGGAATCGTGGCCTTAGCTTCCTTATCGATGGTCGTGATTGTTGAAATTGTTAAGTTCTTCCAACGTCGACACATGCGGCGCGCATAACCCATCCATTAGGGGTAAAATAAGGCTAACTAATTTAAAGAAAAGAGTTTGTACATGAAAAAAGCAACGATTCAAACGTATATGCCAGTACTGTCTAAAGTTATCGAAAGTACTGAAAAAATGGGGGAAGAATTAAACCCATCTTTTGAAAAACTACGTCAGGCCATTGATAATGACGCAGTTGCCAAAATGGTTCCAGCTGAATTCAATGATATTCAGATGGAATTTAGCGATGGTACTGAACAGTATCAACAAAATTTGGCACAGTTGAAAAAAGTTGCGGTACCCGCACGGTTAATGGGGCGGCACCGTAATTTGTTAGCAGCATACGAAGCCTACACGAATGCGTGTGCGGCCATGACGGCTAGCATGAACATCGACGATCAAACGATTGATGTGGCTGCTTTTAATCAGGCTGAAACGGATCAAGAGACTGAAATGGGCCGCGTTTCAAATAACGTGCAACGGATCATGAATACAGTCATGTAGGAGCGCTAATCTGGGTGATTGGATTTAGCACACTAATAAAACGCTCGGTAACGTTTATGCGTTGCCGAGCGTTTTATTGTTGGTTGCGGGGCAGCCAACTGTGCGGCCGCGCCGTGCTCGTTTAGCCTAATGGGCTGTTTTTTTCCAGCTCACAACCAATGTGTGAACAGTATCGGTAATGGCTTCGATTGGTAGTGACAGTCAACGACAATTTTCAGATGGTCATTCGGCGCGGAAACTTGGGTAAAACGCGTATAATATAATGTAATGAGATTAAAAGATTGGGTGAAATAATGGATAATCAGATTTTAACGTTAGTTAATCAAACGCTGACGAAGTTTAAACCGCAACAGATCAAAGCGGTTCTCGGACTCATGGACGAAGGCAACACCGTTCCGTTTATCGCACGGTATCGAAAGGAACGTACCGGTAACTTAGATGAAGTTGAAATTCGCGAAATTAAAGATAACTATGATCGGCTTGCGAGTCTAGAGAGTCGTAAGGCAGATGTGATGAAGTTGATCGCTGAACAAGATCACTTGACGCCGGCTTTAAAGCAAGCCATTGAAAAAGCTGACAAGTTGCAAGATGTCGAAGATTTGTACTTACCGTACAAACAGAAGCGACGTACGAAGGCAACGATTGCGAAAGATGCTGGACTGGAGCCGTTAGCAGCTTGGTTATTACGTTTTCCGGCAAGTGGTATTCAGGAACACGCGGCGCAGTTTGTGAACGAAGCGCAGGACATCACAGACGCGAATACCGCGTTAGCTGGAGCTCACGAAATCTTGGCTGAGGCCTTTGGTGATAATGCCGGTTTACGAAACTGGGTCCGGAATTATACGCGTGACCGGGGCTTACTAGTCGCAAAAGTGAAACCCAAGGGTAAAGCAGCCGATGAACAAGGTGTTTACCAACAGTATTATGATTTTAATAGTCCCATCAAGCAGATGGTACCGTACCGGGTACTGGCTATCAACCGTGGGGAAGCCGAAAAAGTATTGAAAGTCAGCATTGATGTTGATCGTGCTGGAATTGACCGGTATTGTCATTTTCGTTTTATTGGTCAGCACCACGGCCCAGCGATTGAACTAGTAGAAGCTGCTTATCAGGATGCCTACAAACGCTTTATTGGCCCGGCCATCGAACGTGAACTTCGCAACGAATTGAGTGCGGCTGCCAATGAACAGGCCATCAAAGTCTTTGGCGATAATTTGTACCACTTATTAATGCAGGCACCATTAAAAGGTCGCGTGGTATTAGGGTTCGACCCCGCTTACCGGACGGGGTGTAAATTAGCCGTGATGGATGCGAATGGTAAGTTCTTAGATAAGCTTGTGATTTATCCACACAAACCAGCCCCAACTGCCAAACGGGAAGCTGCTGCGGGTGAGTTTAAAGCCTTTTTAGAGAAGTATCATGTTGAAATGATTGCGATTGGTAACGGGACGGCTTCCCGCGAATCCGAGGAGTTTGTGGCACAGGTATTGAAGACTATGACCCGACCGGTTTATTATGTCATCGTTAACGAAGCCGGGGCTTCCGTGTACTCTGCTAGTGCTAAGGCGCGTGCTGAATTTCCTGAGCTACACGTTGAACAACGTAGTGCGATCAGTATCGGCCGGCGACTACAAGACCCACTGGCAGAATTGATCAAAATCGATCCGAAGTCAGTGGGAGTGGGGCAATACCAACACGATGTGCCCCAGAAGGAATTGACAACGCAGCTAGATACGGTGATTGAGACCGCGGTTAACCAAGTTGGGGTCAATTTGAATACCGCTAGTTCGGAGCTATTGACGCATATTTCGGGGCTATCCAGCACGATTGCCCAAAATGTGATTACTTATCGGGATGAAAATGGCGAATTCACGAGCCGACCACAATTGAAAAAAGTGCCGCGGTTGGGACCGAAAGCTTATGAACAAGCGGTCGGCTTCCTGCGAATCATTGACGGCAAGAATGTTTTTGATAACACGGATATTCATCCAGAAAGTTATCCCGCAGCCAAAGCGTTATTGGCAGCGGCTGGATTGAAGACGACGGACGTTGGGACGACTAAAGCCCAACAGTTGAATCAATTAGATTTAGCGCAACTTGCGACCAGCACCGGTGTCGGTGAACTGACCTTAAAGGATATTATTAGTAGTTTGCAAAAGCCCGGGCGTGATGTTCGTGATACGATGCCCGCACCGTTACTCCGGCAAGACGTTTTAAAGATGAGTGATCTAAAACCAGGGATGCAGTTGCAAGGAACCGTACGCAACGTGGTCGACTTTGGGGCGTTTGTGGATATTGGTGTCAAGCAAGATGGCCTCGTACATGTCTCCAAACTAACGGATAAGTTCTTGAAAGATCCGCGTCAGGCGGTGGCAGTTGGCGACATCGTAACGGTGTGGGTCGAAGAAGTTGATGAACAGCGGCAGCGCATCGCTTTGACGATGATTGCACCGGCTGAAGCATAATGACTGATTTAGAGTTACAGCAGCTCGTTGCGACCATTTCCATGCATGATTTTCACCGTCCGTTCCAGCACCGCGCTTATTTTAATGCTCGGTTACGAACGACGGGTGGTCGTTATCAGTTGGCCTCGCATGATATTGATATCAATCCGAAGATGCTGACTGATTTTGATGAGGCCACCTTGATTGGCGTCATCAAGCATGAATTGTGCCATTATCATTTACATTTGACTAAGCGGGGATATCGGCATCGTGATGCAGACTTTAAACGATTACTCGCGCAAGTGGGTGGCTCGCGCTATGCACCAGCGCCGAAGCAGGCGACGGCCCGGCCGTATCGGTATATTTATGAATGCCAACGGTGTGGCCGGCGGTATTACCGCAAGCGCCGCATGGACACTCGCCGCTATACGTGTGGTCGTTGTCAGGGGCCAATTAAATTAGTCTGAAAAGGTTTGCTAAAGTGGTACGCTTCCGATAGAATTAGCTTAACTATTGATATGGAGGGATTAAGATGGAAACGATTAAAATTGGTGTGGTCGGACTAGGCACAGTCGGGACCGGCGTTGTAAAAATGCTTCAAGCGCATCAGGAAAAGATTTCAGAAATTACCGGTCGTAAGTTGGAACTAGCCTGCGTAGTTGTCCACAACTTGAAAAAGCACGAACAAGTTGATTTGGGGGACGTTCAGATGACCGACCAAATCGCGACCCTGCTTGATGATCCGTCCATTCAAATTATGGTCGAAGTGATGGGTTCAATTCATCCGGCGAAGGAATATATTACGCAAGCCTTGCAAGCTGGCAAACACGTGGTGACGGCCAATAAGGACTTGATTGCGCAATATGGCCGGGAGTTGGTTCAGATTGCTCGTGAAAATCATCGCGACTTATTCTATGAAGCTAGTGTTGCTGGTGGGATTCCAATTTTACGGACGATTGATAATAGTTTCGCCGCTGACCGGATTCAACGGGTCATGGGAATCGTCAACGGGACCACTAATTACATCATGACGCAGATGCTGACTAAGCATTGGTCGTATGATCAAGCCTTGAGCTCAGCACAAGACTTGGGGTTTGCCGAAAGTGATCCCACTAATGATGTCGAAGGCCTTGATGCGGCGTTCAAGATGATTATTTTAACGCAGTTTGCCTTTGGGATGAGTCTTTCCCTCGACCACGTTCAAGTTCAGGGAATTACGAAAATCAGCCCAGAGGATATTGCGGAAGCTCATCAGCTTGGGTATACGATTAAATTACTCGGGATTGCGGAAGAAATTGACGATCGCATTGCGGTATCAGTCGGGCCTGTGCTCGTTTCTGATCAACATCCACTTGCCACGGTACAAAATGAGAATAATGCTGTAATGGTAACGGGAACGGCTGTGGGGAACACGATGTTTTACGGTCCCGGCGCTGGAGAACTCCCGACCGCCAACAGTGTGCTGAGTGATATTACAACGGTTGCGAAAAATATTGCGTTGAATACGACTGGTAACACGTTTAACTCTTATCGCCAGGAGACAGTCTTAGCAACGCCTGAAGATGTTGTGTATCCTCACTTTATTGCCTTGAAGATGCGTGATGTGCCGGGGATGATGATGAAATTGACGGCGATTATGACCCGCGCAGAAGTTTCATTTAGTCGAATCATTCAAAATCAATTAGGTGACGGCAACGCTCGTGTTGTGATCATTACCCATGCCATGAATGATCAACAGTTAGCAGATATCACTCGTGAAATCGGTGAACAAGAGAATATGCAACTATTAGCGAGTTATAAAGTTTTAAAGAATGCGTAGGTGAGGACATGTTAACGATTTCGGTTCCGGCGACTTCCGCTAATCTTGGTCCCGGTTTTGATTCAATCGGTCTGGCGCTGGACATGCAACTAACGCTACAAGTGTTGCAACCTAGTGACCATTGGCAGATTGACCATCCCTTTGGGGCGGATGTGCCGACGGATGAACGCAACTTAATTATTAAAACGGCGTTGCATTTGGTACCAGATTTACAACCACAGCATTTACAGATGGCTTCAAAAATCCCGTTAGCGCGCGGATTGGGTAGTAGCTCGACGGCCATCGTAGCCGGCTTAGTGCTGGCAAACGAATTGACCGGCGCAACGCGCTCTTCTGCTGAGCTACTGGAAGTTGCCACTCAACTGGAGGGTCATCCAGATAACGTTGCACCAGCCCTATTAGGAGGCTTGGTTGTGGCGACGAACACTGATGGACGCGTCCGTGCGGTGAAGTTACCGTTACCGATGCTTTTTGCAAGTGTCTACGTGCCTAACGAACCGCTATTGACGACCGCCAGTCGCCAAGCCTTGCCAACTGAATTGGCGTACCACCAAGCCGTTACTGGTAGTAGTGTGGCAAATACGTTAGTGGCTGCTCTAGCAACTCAAAATTGGGACGTGGCGTTACCGCTGCTAGAACAGGACCAGTTCCATGAACAGTATCGGGCTAAGTTAGTGCCGGCACTACAAACGGTTAGAGACCATGCCCATGCTCTGGGATTAACGGGGACTTATTTGAGTGGTGCTGGGCCGACGGTGATTACTTTGGGTGATTACGGTCAACTCGCTACGTTGCAGGCACAATTGAGCCAAGATACAACACTCACCGGCCAATTATTCTTATTGCCAATGGATGCAACTGGTGTAAAAGTACAAAAATCTTAAAATAAGCTTGTCAGACTCGCAAAATTTTGTTATGATATTTTTTGTGAGTTGTGATGCGGCCATGGCGGAATTGGCAGACGCGCAAGATTAAGGATCTTGTCGGGGTTAACCCGGTGGAAGTTCGAATCTTCTTGGCCGCACTAACGAATATAAGAATCGATTTCGATAGGTTAAGCCTTGAAGGATCGATTCTTTTTTTGTTGCGGTAAATTGGACTGGTCACGTTATTCCAGGCTTGCTTTTTTGCCAACTACTTCAACTATGTTCACCAAATTTGCCGTACCTTATTGTTTAATCTCATGATTACCAGCATTATAATGAAAACGGTTAATCTACTGATTACGATATTAAGAGAAGGCGAGGACCAGGCATTGATTAGAATGAGTAGATGGTGGTGGCGTATCTTGGTGGGCGGCTTGCTGGTTAGTGGCGTGGTTTACCCCGCACAAGCGGCCGTAACGACTTATCCGATTACAGGGATTCAGGTGGTGCAGCCGCGGGTCTATCAGACGAATAGTCAGAACGGTGTCGGTTACCATTTAACCGTCGTGCGTCATCAGCGTGCCCAATTGCGTGTTAATTTACATTTAAAGTATCACCAGCATACACAGTGGACGCGTACTGAGCAAGCTGATATTTATCGCAACGGGCATTACCAACGCTTCTACTATGTGCATAATGGTCATCAGCAGAGCGGCTGGATAGCTGCTAATCAGCTAAAACCCGCCAGTACGGCGTCGGTTCAACTGCGGGTACCACTGATTGACCAGCTACCGGAGTTGCCAACGGGGTGTGAGATGACAGCGACTACCATGATGCTGCAGTATGCCGGC
The DNA here is from genome assembly GCF_014131735.1 of Lactiplantibacillus plantarum. NCBI lineage: Bacteria > Bacillati > Bacillota > Bacilli > Lactobacillales > Lactobacillaceae > Lactiplantibacillus > Lactiplantibacillus plantarum. The sequence continues at coordinate 2,731,385 of NZ_CP039121.1, read as the reverse complement.
GTTAATATTAATAAGGAACAGTTTGCCAGCCACGTGCCGCGCAGTTCGAATCCTAACACTGGCTTTGTTGGCGATCCTGCTTCGGCCTATGGTATTGGTCTCTACATCTACCCCCAAGGCTTGTTACCAACGATCCGCCACTATCTGCCGTCCGCTGTAGATCTCAGTGGGGTGGGCCTGCAACGAATTAAAGTGCAGCTCGCTAAACGTCATCCGGTAGTCGCTTGGGTTCAGGGACTCGATGGTTTTGCGAGTCATACAGTGACGCTCACTGGATATACAGCGGCAACTATTAGGTACAATGATCCTTGGCGTGGTCAATCCGGACAGATGGATAACCAAGCGTTTGAGACGATGTGGCAATTAAATGGTCGTCGGGCACTGAGCTATTAAGAAATTGATACCATAGTTAACATTAGTTACTGTTTCATAATTTTATATTAAAAATACGCTATTTGACACACAAAATAATCGTTTTTAATACTGTATCGCACTAGTGTATCAACTTCTAGCCTGAAATAAGGGCTTTTAGCTTTAGTGTATTTTGGCACGGAATTTGCATATATATAAGTGAGTGCGAAAAAGATTGCGCTTACAGTATCAAAAACATAAATAGTTACAGGCAATTTAGATATTATTTATTCGTTTTATATGACTGTAACGAAAAAATAGGAGGTACAAAGATGGTAAGCATTATCATTGCTAGTCACGGCGAATTCGCTAAAGGCATCTATCAATCTGGATCAATGATTTTCGGCGAACAAGAAAACGTTCAAGCCGTTACGTTGATGCCTAGCGAAGGCCCTGACGACATCAAGGCTAAGTTGGAAAAAGCCATTGCTTCATTCGACGATCAAGAGCAAGTCTTATTCTTAGTCGACCTTTGGGGCGGTACACCATTCAATCAAGTTAACGGCTTGTTTGAAGCACACAAGGACAAATGGGCAATCGTTGCCGGTTTGAACTTGCCAATGTTAATTGAAGCGTATGCTTCACGACTTTCAATGGATTCGGCACACGAAATTGCCACGCATATCATTGAAACTGCTAAGGATGGCGTAAAGGTTCGTCCTGAAGCATTAGCACCTAAGGAAGAAAAGGCTGCTGCCGCTGCAACGACCAACAATAACGCTGGCCGGCCAGGGAAGTTGGAATATGGGTTAGCACGGATTGACTCGCGACTCTTGCATGGACAAGTTGCTACTGCTTGGAGTAAGACAGTTAACCCAACTCGGATCATTGTTGCGTCTGATAACGTTGCTAAAGACGAACTGCGGACTAACATGATCAAGCAAGCAGCGCCATCTGGTGTCAAAGCGCACGTTATTCCAATTGCTCAAATGATTAAGATTGCTAAAGATGACAAGCACTTTGGTGGTCAAAAGGCGTTGGTCTTATTCGAAACACCACAAGATGCATTACGTGCAATCGAGGGTGGTGTGCCAATTAAGACATTGAATATTGGTTCGATGGCTCATTCGGCTGGTAAAGTTCAACCAAACAAGGTTTTGGCATTTGATCAAGATGATATCGACACTTACCGTAAACTTGAAAAAGACGGCATCGAATTTGATGTTCGGAAGGTTCCAAGTGATGGTAAAGAAAATATGGATAACATTTTGAACAAAGCTGAAAATATGTTGAAGGAACAAAAGTAGTTCCAAGAATATCAGAAAAGATGGAGGATTAAATCATGAATTTGAACGTAATTCAAGTGATTTTAGTCGTACTTGTATCATTTTTAGCTGGTATGGAAGGTATTTTGGATGAATTCCACTTCCATCAACCAGTTGTTGCATGTACCCTAATCGGATTAGTAACCGGACAATTAGTCCCATGTATTATCTTAGGTGGGAGTTTACAAATGATTGCCTTAGGTTGGGCCAACATTGGTGCCGCCGTTGCACCTGATGCTGCGTTAGCATCAATTGCATCTGCAATTATTTTAGTTTTAGGTGGTCAAGGCCGTGCCGGAGTTACTTCAGCTATTGCGATTGCCGTTCCTTTAGCCGTTGCTGGGTTACTCTTAACGATCATCGCTCGTACGTTAGCAACTGGGATTGTCCACATCATGGACCGTGCCGCTGAAGAAGGTAGTTTTAGTAAAATTGACTTCTGGCAATGGGTTGCGATCTGCATGCAAGGACTTCGTATTGCGATTCCAGCCGCTTTGATTTTGGCCGTTGGTGCTACGCCAGTGAAGGCAATGTTAAACGCTATGCCTAGCTGGTTAACTGATGGTTTATCAATCGGTGGTGGTATGGTTGTTGCCGTTGGTTATGCAATGGTTATCAACATGATGGCTTCTCGTGAAGTTTGGCCATTCTTTGCTTTAGGTTTTGTTTTAGCTGCGATCAGTGAAATTACTTTGATTGGTTTAGGTGCAATTGGTATTTCCTTAGCCTTAATGTACTTGGCACTTTCAAAGCAAGGTAACTCTGGCAATGGTGGTGGCTCCAACACGGGTGATCCGGTTGGCGACATTATCGACAAGTATTAGAGAAGGAGGCAAACTGAGATGTCTGAAACTACAAATATTACTAAAAAAGTTACATTAAGTAAAAGTGATCGTCTGCATGTTTGGTGGCGTTCAACGTTCCTCCAAGGTTCATGGAACTACGAACGTATGCAAAACGGTGGTTGGGCTTATTCTTTAATTCCAGCAATCAAGAAATTATATACAACTAAAGAAGACCGTGCTGCTGCTTTGAAGCGTCACATGGAATTCTTCAATACCCATCCATACGTGGCTTCACCAGTTATTGGTGTTACCTTAGCGCTTGAAGAAGAACGTGCCAATGGGGCACCTATTGATGACGTTACGATTCAAGGGGTTAAAGTTGGTATGATGGGACCTTTAGCCGGTGTTGGGGACCCAGTGTTCTGGTACACGGTTAAGCCTATCGTTGGTGCCTTAGCTGCATCATTGGCTATTTCTGGTAGCATTGTTGGACCAATTTTGTACTTCGTTGTTTGGAATGCAATTCGTATGGGCTTCATGTGGTATACCCAAGAATTCGGTTACAAAGCCGGTTCTAAGATTACTGATGACTTATCTGGTGGTATTTTACAAGATATTACCCGTGGTGCTTCCATGCTAGGGATGTTTATCTTGGCGGCGTTAATCGAACGGTGGGTTGTTGTTGACTTCAGTCCAGTTAAAGTTTCGACCATTAAGCAACAAGCTGGTTCGTACATTGACTGGGATAAACTGCCAAAGGGTGCTTCTGGTGTTAAGGAAGCTTTAACACAACAAGCTGCTGGCCGTTCACTTGACAAATACAAGGTAACCACCTTACAAGATAACTTGAATCAATTGATTCCTGGTTTGATGGCGTTGCTGTTAACCTTCCTCTGCATGTGGTTATTAAAGAAGAAAGTTTCACCAATCATTATCATTCTTGGCCTCTTCGTATTTGGGGTTCTAATGCACGTTATTGGTTGGATGTAATACTTGCTTATGTCATATTTAAAGGATGGACTCGTGGGAGCTCATCCTTTTTATTTACAAGCGTACTTTGCATAACTGACAAACTCGCCGTATAATCGGTATGAGGATGGATACGAGGAGGGATTAATATGGTGCAATCAATCAATACTAAGGTTGATTTAGTTACGAACGGTAATTCACATATGGGATTGACCGATTACGGTAAAATTATGGTCGGTGATAACGGCTTTGAATTTTATGATGATCGCAATGTTCGTAATTTTATTCAAATCCCTTGGACTGAAGTGAAATATGTGGTCGTATCCGTAATGTTTGGTGGCCGTTGGATTCCACGGTTCTCTTTTCAAACGAAACGGAACGGTATGATTACTTTCTCAGCTAAGGACCCTAAGAAAGTGTTACGAGCCGTTCGGCAATATATTGAGCCTGATCGAATTGTAAAATCACTGACATTTTTCCAAGTCCTTGGGAGAATATTCAAGGGTAAAGGTAAAAAAGATAAGTATTTGAAATAATGACCAATGCTGTCGAGGGTTCTTTGCCGACGGATTGGTGATTATTTAATAGTTAGTTTAAGAAGCTTAGGTATCAACGGGTGGGGTTAGCGCGTTGCAGTGTCTAAGCTTTTTTTGACGCATCAAAAGCAGTATCTGAGCACGTTAAGGTGCGTCATAAATGGAATTTCAATACCATGAAACAGAAATAGTTGTACTGACAAGTCTTAAAAAGTAACTGAGTCGGGAACTATGGTAGAATATAGTGTGTTATAGTGTATCAAAACGGATCAGCTATTTGATAGTGGTGAAAAGGAGTGGCGAAGTTGACCAGAAAATCCAAGATTTGTGAATACGTCCGTCAACATAGCGATCGACACGGACTGACGACGGAAATGGTAGCGACCGCTTTAATGATAGCGCGTTCAAACGTCAGCAAGGAATTAAATGCACTGGTGCGAGAAGGCCAGTTGCACAAGCTGACAGGGCGGCCTGTGCACTATGTTCCGGTGAATGCAACAGCCACAACGGCCACAACAACTAGTGGCGTAGCGAATGGAGCGACGACAGAGCGAATACCGACAGCGCCCGTCGCGACGTCTGTGCCTAAACCGGTTGTAAATGATATATTTGCCAGCATGATTGGCTCGCATGAGAGCCTTGCTAATCAAGTGGAACAGGCGAAAGCGGCCATTCTTTACCCACCGCGGGGATTAAATACATTAATCATTGGCCCGACTGGTTCTGGTAAAACTTACTTTGCAAACGCCATGTATCGTTTTGCGGAAACCCAACAAGTCTTAACGAACCCGCAAGGCCTGATTACGTTCAATTGTGCCGATTATGCGCATAATCCGGAATTATTGATGTCGCATTTGTTTGGTTATGTTAAGGGGGCTTTTACAGGTGCTAATGAAGATAAGGACGGTTTGATCCAAGAAGCGGATGGGGGCATGTTGTTCCTAGATGAAGTGCACCGTCTACCACCAGAAGGTCAGGAAATGATTTTTTATTTCATGGATCACGGGACTTATTCACGACTCGGTGAGACGGCGAAGAGTCACCATGCCAATGTCCGCTTAGTTTGTGCAACGACCGAGGACCCAGAAAGTACCCTACTGCAGACCTTTGTTCGGCGAATTCCGATTACGATTCAGCTACCAGCGTTCAATCATCGCTCAGCCAAGGAACGTTTAGAATTACTGAAGGCATTATTGTCATTGGAAGCTAATCGAATCAATAAACAGATTCGGTTAACGGAGGACGTGGTGCAGGCCTTACTTGGCTCAGTCACATTTGGGAACGTCGGTCAGTTGAAGTCGAACATTCAGCTGGTGTGTGCCCAGGGTTTTGTCAATAGCATCGAAAATGACAGTGAAATCACAATCACGATGGATGATTTGCCACAAAATATCCGTAGCGGTCTCATGACAGTAGCCTCTAACCGTCACGAACTGGGGGCCATCTCTGAGTTGTTGGACCCGGTTCTCATCGTGAAGCCAAATGATGGTCCAACGCCGCTTCGTAATAAGAACGATAATTATGAATTACCATATAATTTATATGAGATTATTGGTGATAAAGCAGCGTTACTCCGACGGGAAGGCCTTGATAAAGAACACATCAATCGTTTCATCACGACCGATATCAATGTGCATTTAAAATCATTTTATAAACAAAATCAGTTAGAAGTTTCACCAGAAAACAAGTTAGCCGAGATCGTTGATCAGGACGTCATTGATTTTACCAAGACGGCGCAGATGACGGTTCAAGACATGCTAGGTTATAATTTCAAGGATAACTTTATTTACGCTGTGAGCTTGCACGTCAGTTCCTTTATCAAACGCATCCAGGCAGGCAAGCCCATGCGTCAAATGAGTTCGGATATGTTAGCGATGGTGCGTGAATATCCGGCTGAAATCAAAGCAGCGGAGGCGCTCAAGCAAGGATTAGAGGAACGGTATCATTTACCGATTCCCAAGTCCGAAGTTTATTATCTGGCCATTTTGCTCATCTCGTTAAAATCGATGCAGCTTAACGGCAAAGTTGGCGTGTTGGTGGCAGCGCACGGGATGAGTACCGCGTCTTCCATGGCACAGGTCGTCGGACAATTGTTAGATGATTATGATGTTCAGGCTTTCGACATGCCTCTCGATATGGACCCGAGTGTCGCCTATGATCATGTCAAGCGACGAGTAGAAAAGCTTGATTCTGGGAAAGGAATTTTGTTACTAGTCGATATGGGGTCGTTAACGACCTTCGGGGAACGAATTCAGCAGGAGACAGGAATTGCGACGCGAACGATTGACATGGTGACCACGCCGGTTGTTTTGGAAGCCGTTCGGAAGGCTAGCCTGGTCGATAGTGATCTGGATTCTATGTATCAGGAGCTCGTTGGTTTCAAAGGTTATTCGCGAATTTCACGGAACCTACCAACGGATAGTCAGCGCGCAACAGTCAAGCCCGCCTTAGCGACGGATAAGACGGCACAACGGGCGATTATTGCAATTTGTGCGACCGGCGTTGGGACGGCTGAACGTATCAAGTCAATTTTAGACAGTTTATTAGCTCAAAACTTTATCGAAGGTATTACGGTATTCCCAATCTCAGTGGTCGAAATGAAGACACGGATACAACAAATCAGTCAAAATTATCAAATCATTGCGGCAACTGGGATTACAAAACCCGAATTAGACGTCCCTTTTATTTCATTGGAAGAATTGCTACAAGGTGGTGGCGAAAAGTTTATTGACCAGTTAGCGACGGGTATCGATTCGCCACAGACCATGGCGGAAGAAAGTCAGCAGTTGACACCGGAACTCTGCGAACGGTACTTAGGCGATTACTTCACGTTTTTAAATCCTAAGAAGTTAACGGGAATTTTATGGGAGTATAGCGAAGTGATTGCGACGCACTTGGATGGTGTAATGACGAATGCTTTTCGCATTGATTTGATTATGCACTTAGCGGGTGCGCTAGAACGAACGGCCATCAAAGATGAAATTTCGGCACCCACCGAAGAGATGCCAGACATTATGGCATCGAAGTGGTACCCACTTGTGCAACAGGCCAATCAGCAATTGACAGATCAACTACAGTTAACCTTCTCAGATGCTGAAAATTATTATATTGTGCAATTATTGGAGACTCATCAGGCAAAGGTCGCGATGAGTTGATACACTAACTTGGCATGCTTTTTGCATGTATCTTATTGAGTAGATTTAACCGACTGAGGAGGGAAAGTAGATGTTAGCATTTGTCGTTGTCAGTCATGGGAGTTTTGCGCAGGGCGTTGTCGATTCATCCTACATGATCTTTGGCAAGCAAGATAAGGTCCAAACGGTTACCTTTCAACTGGACGAAGAACCTAATGAATTAGCTGATAAATTAGCTGCTGCGGTTGCCCGGTTTGACGCGGATGACCAAGTCTTATTCTTGGTTGACCTATGGGGCGGTTCGCCATTTAACGCCGCTAGTCGGATCGTTGCCGAACATACAGAGCGCATGGGTCTGATTACCGGTCTGAATCTGCCAATGCTGATTGAGGCTTACACTGTTCGTGATAAGCCAATTGATGAGGTGATTGCCCACCTTGAAGAGACTGGAAAGATTGGGATTAAGCATCTCAAGTTGTTACAGGACGATGGGGAAGATGAGCCGCTATGACGATGGATATTCGTTTAGCACGCATTGATAGTCGGCTACTCCACGGGCAAGTTGCCACGGTGTGGACCAAGACGGTCAGTCCTAACCGTATTTTGGTCGTCTCAGACGAAGTTGCCCAGGATGCACTTCGCAAGATTCTAATTGTGCAAGCCGCGCCCCCTGGTGTGAAAGCTAATGTGATTACAGTTGACAAAATGATCGAGATTTATCAAGACTCGCTATTTGATGAAGTAAAGCCACTAATCCTAACTGATACGCCCCAGAACATGGCGCGCTTAGTAGCGGGGGGACTTGATTTTAGCAAAACGGGCATTGATATTGGTAGTCTAGCTTTTTCAGCGGGCATGGTGATGGTCACCAATGCTATTGCAATCGGTCAAGCCGAAGCACGGGCATTATATGCGTTACAAGCAGCGGGATTAAAGGTGTTTGCGCAGAAAGTCCCGACGGATAAACGGGTTGATGTGATGCCGCTATTAGCTAAAAATGGCTTTATGGCGCCAGATAAGTATTAACAAAGTTATGATGGACAGTGGTGTGTCGGTTATGGGCACCACTGTTCTTTCATTTTGGCTAGGTTTCTAAGGATTTACCAAAAATACAGCCGTAAACTTTGACGGATAGGCTTTTATTGATAAAATTAAACTAATCGAAACGGAAAGTAGCGGGGGTTTAAAAATGCCAACTTATACAAAATTAACCGCCATGGGACAATATGTTCCGGGACGCGTTGTTGATAATGACGAATTAGCAGCCATTATGGACACTAGCGACGAATGGATTCAGGCGCATACTGGGATTAAAACCCGACACTACGCGATGAATGATGAAAACACCTCGGATTTAGCCACCCAGGTCGCCCAGCAGTTACTACAAAAAAGTGGTTTAGCTGCCAGTGCCATTGATTTGATCCTAGTTACGACAATTACGCCCGATGCCTTAACACCTGCGACGGCTTGTTTAGTGCAAGCTAATATTGGCGCTGATAATGCGTTTGCGTTCGACCTGAGTGCAGCGTGTGCTGGGTTCACGTTTGGCCTAGCAACGGCTGACAAGTTTATTCGCAGTGGGCAATACCAAAATGTGATGGTGATCAGTGCGGAAGTTAATTCCAAGATGATGGACTTTCAGGACCGGACGGCAGCCGTCTTCTTTGGGGACGGTGCTGGTGGCGCGTTATTACAAGCTACTGACAATCCAGATGAAAACAGCTTGATCGCTGAGAAATTAGAATCGCAAGGAAACGCTACGGTCATTCACTCTGGACGAGTACGGCCGATTACTGAAGTTGCCGCAACGAACTACCCGCAAACGGATGCGTTTTACCAAGTTGGACGGGATGTTTTTCAATTTGCCACGACGGTTGTTCCAGAACAGATGCGTGGGTTAATTGCGAGTGCGCAACTGACACCCAGTGATTTACAATACGTGATCTGTCATCAAGCTAATTTACGGATCATTGAAAAAATTGCGGCTAACTTGGCGTTACCAATGACGAAGTTTCCACATAATGTTGATCATTATGGTAATACGTCCTCAGCTGGGGTGGCAATGGCCTTAGCCAATGTTTTTGATACCTTAACTGGGCCAGTGTTGTTAACAGCATTTGGTGGCGGGCTAGCGTATGGCTCAGTCTTGATCAAGAAGTAGGGGTGTGCAGATGGAATTAAAAGATTTAGATCGATTAGTTGAGAAATACGCGCGACAGGGTTATCAGCAAATTCGCGTTAAAGCCGGCGACTTGGAGATTGAAGTGACAAAACCAGCGTTAGCTTCAGAAACGGTAACTCCCGTAGCCGCTACGCCTGCCAGCACAGTTGCGGAGACTGAAGATGAAGTCGTTACACTGCCGAGTCCGATGGTCGGGGTGGTCCACTTGGCACCAGATTTAAAGGTTGGTCAGTCACTGACAGCTGGTCAAGAACTAGGCCAGATTGAGAGTATGAAATTATTCAATCCATTAGTTAGTCCGACCGATGGGACGTTAACAGCAGTACTAGTTGCTGACGACGCCACTGTTGAGTACGAACAACCGTTATTTACAATGCGAAAGGATCGGTAGCTATGTTTCGCAAGCTGTTAATCGCGAATCGCGGTGAAATTGCCGTACGGATTATCAAAGCCTGTCAACAATTGAATATTCAGACGGTCGCCGTTTGCTCAACTGCTGATCGGCATGCGGGTTACACACAATTAGCGGATGAAGTGGTCTGTATCGGACCTGCAGCTGCCAGTGGATCGTATTTAAATGCCGAAGCGATTCTAATGGCTGCAATTAATACGCACGCCGATGCGATTCACCCGGGATATGGTTTTTTAGCTGAAAATGCGGATTTTGCCGCCATGTGTGCGGAATGTGGCATTGCCTGGATTGGCCCGCAGACTGAGCAAATTAAGTTGATGGGTGATAAGGCCCGCGCTAAGGATTTTGCACGGCAACAAGCCGTTCCGGTACTAGCAGGTCAATCATTACAAGGCTTGGCATGGCCGGATATTAAACACGCGGCCGCCAAGATCGGTTTTCCACTAGTTTTGAAAGCCAGTTATGGTGGCGGTGGCAAGGGTATTCGAGTGCTTACCGACGTTCATGAACTCCATCAACAATTGCGGGCTGCGCGTCAAGAAGCTGCTGCGTCCTTTTTGAATGATGCGATGTATTTAGAGCAATTTCTGACAACTGCCCGCCATATTGAAGTTCAAGTCCTCGGCACGGGGACGAAATTATTCATTCTTGGTGATCGTGACTGTAGCCTCCAATTGCACAAGCAAAAGGTTCTCGAAGAAAGTCCGGCAAGTATTTTGACTGAGACACAACGCCGGACCTTATACGATTTGTCCCGGCAGTTATTAGCGGGTACACATTATCAAAGCTTGGGCACAATTGAATACTTATTTGCGGATGGTCAGTTCTATTTCATGGAAATGAATACGCGTTTACAGGTTGAACACGGGGTGACAGAATTAACCACCGGAATTGATATTGTGGCTGAACAAATCAAACAGGCGGCTGGCGTCACGGTTGATTTTCCAGAGCATGTTGGCTTGCAGCCCAAGTGTACGGCGATCGAAGCTCGATTGACCGCTACCTTACCGGTTAAGCAGACGCGGATTGAAACGCTGAGCTGGCCAGCCGATGTACGAGTGGATACGGATTATCATCAGGGCGATCGGCTAGTAACCATGTATGATGGTTTAATTGCCAAGTTGATGGTCACCGGTGTGAACCGTCAGCAAGCCGTGCGCAACTTACAACGGGCCTTAGCGCAAGTAACATTGACGGGACCCACGACGAACTTAACTTTTCTACAGCAAACGGTGGCCCGGCCGGCCTACATTCATGATCAGTACACGATTCACAGTCTAGCACGTTGGGAGGCGTCGAAATGAGTCATTATCCAGCTTCTGGGACCTGGCAAGCCTGCCCTAAGTGCGGTCGGCACGTCCACCAACGCCAATGGGGCACTTATCAGCAATGTCCTTATTGTCACTATTGGCAACGACTGACGACGGCGCAACGATTAGAACAACTCGTCGACGAAGGGTCGTTTCAGCCGTTGACGATGACTGAGCGGCCTGTCAATCAGCTGGGGTTCCCGGACTATACGAACAAACTGCGGCGGGCCCAACGCCAGACCGGATTAAACGAGGCTGTTGTCTGTGGAACGGCCTTGATTGAGCAACAACCCTGTATCTTAGCAGTGATGGATAGTCATTTTATGATGGGGACGTTAAACACGGCGGTCACACGTCGCTTATTGCATGCTAGTGAACAAGCGCGGGCCCAACGGTTACCACTGATCATTGTGACCGCCTCAGGTGGTGCTCGGATGCAAGAAGGTGTTTATGCCTTGGTCGGAATGAATTTGATTCTGGCAGAATTAGCACGGTTAGCAGCAACGCCGTTACCCTTGATCACAGTGCTGACAGATCCCACTATGGGGGGCGTATCGGCGAGTTTTGCGTTTAAGGGTGACCTGATTATCGCAGAAGCGGGTGCTAAGATTGGCTTTGCCGGAGCCCGGGTCATCCAACAAACTTTGCCTGTCAAACTGCCGGCGGATTTTCAAACGGCGGATCAGCTGTTTAAAAATGGTATGGTGGATGCAGTTGTTGAACGACCTCAATTGCGGTCAACGCTAGGACAAGCATTAGTGAATTATGGAATTGGGAGGTCAGCCCATGGATAAACGATTACAGCGATTACGGGCGGCTGATCGGATCAGTGCGCCGACTATCATTCAAGCGTTATTGCCGACAATGACGCAACAACGGGGTGACCGCTTATTAGGTCAGGATGCGGCTTTAACGGCGGGCTTTGGGCGCACTGCCACTGGTCGCCAATTAGCTGTTCTGGGCGTTGACCGGGGTGTTGATATTGCGAGCCGGCGTCGAAAAAACGGGGGAGCATTAACTGTTCCCGGCTATCGCACGGCGTTAAGAGTCGTAACCCATGCGGCTAAATTTGGGTGGCCGGTCGTTAGCTTAATCAATATGCCAGGTGCTGATGCGAGCCCCCAATCGGAACGCTATGGTCAGAGTCAGGCCATTGCGGACTTGATTGCGGCGACTGGTCAGCTGACCGTACCGAACGTTGTTGTATTTCTCGGTGAGGGCCATAGCGGTGGGGCGTTAGCTTTTGCCAACGCCAACCGCATTATCATGCTAGATGATGCACTTTTCAACGTTGCTTCTCCCGAGGCAGTCACCGCGATTTTACATGGGCAACAGACCAGCAGTGACGCCATCGATTTATTACCAATGACAGCTAGCGCTTTGCAGTCGCGCGGCTTAGTTGACCTGGTTATTGACCATCAGGATCAGACATTAGTCGCTGCGATCAACCAGGCGATTGAGACCCAACTTGCCGCACTAGAAGCATTGCCGGCACCGGATCTAATTGAACAGCGCGAAGCAAAGTTTCAACACTTTTTACAATCTTGGCCGGTCAATTAAAAATAATCATCAAAAAATGGGCTTCTCAGAATTTTTATTCTGAAGAAACCCATTTTTTAATAGTTGCTTAGTACTGATTAGTCGTGGTTTGATCTTGAGTCGTGGTCTGGTCCTGCGTCGTTGTATCTTGTGTCGTACTAGTGCCATAAGTAGTGGTATCACTAGACGTTGTGGTACTTGATGAACTTGAACTGGAACTTGAGCTACCCGTTGTAATTGAAGCTGTCTCAGAGAAGACTGACTCTGTTAAATTACTGTTTGAGAGTCCCAGCGCTTTACGGATGCGCTTCGAATTCTTGTAACGTTCTGACGAAGAGGCAACTTGATAAGAGAGCCCATCGATCGTCGCGTCAGTACCTTGAACGGTATATGATTTGGCATGGTGAGACGCATTCTTGTACTTCGTATCGAGTGCGACCATGTCATTCCAAGTTAAGTCGGTGCGCATGTTCTTAGCGAGTTTTTTCGTAATCTTTTCAATATTGGCAATTGACCCAAGTGAGTTAGACTGACTAACCATGGCCATAATAACCTGCCGTTGCCGTTTTTGACGACCATAATCACCCTGAGGATCGTCATAACGCATCCGTGAGTAATCAAGTGCCGCTGCACCATTAAGTTTGATCTTAACGCCTTTCTTAACGTTGGCATTACCGTATTTGAAAGTCAGCTTAGGTGTCACGGTCACGCCGCCCATCGCGTTGATGATCTGTTTTAAACCACCCATGTTCAGTAAGACGTAGAAGTCAATTGGAACATCCAGTAACTTCTCTACTGACTTGACGGCACCACTTGCGCCCCCAATGGTGTAGGCTGCGTTAATTTTTTGTGATTGCCCATCGATCATCACTTGCGTATCCCGTGGAATACTAGTGAGCGTCATACTTTCTTTTTTAGGATTGATTGTCGCAACAATCATGGTATCAGTCCGGGCTGAGAAGTCCTTGCCGCGACCTAGTGCACCAGTATCAGTTCCCAACAGTAGAATCGAGAATGGCTTGCCCTTCTTAATAACGGCATCAACATTCCGAAGCTTGGTCGAGCCGGTCGACTGGTAGGTCGTATTCATCGTATCCTTAGCGGCATTCCAGGTCTTGTAGCCCCACCAGCCACCCGTAACGATCAACAGGACAACGACGATTAGTAAAGTAATTAACCAAGGACGTTTTTTGTGTGGTTTCAAATGTGGGTTACGCTGTTGCTGTTCACGATAGCGGCGTTGGCGTGGTCCCATTTCATTATCATTGTTATTTTCTGACATATTCGTTCCTCATCACTTTAGATTTTTCCCTCAATAGTCATTTTATGACGTTTAGCAAATCATTGGTCCTTAAAGTTAGTAATTTAAAAAGATTTTAATAATCAAAAAATTACTGGCATCAGTAGTAACACAATTATAGAACACTATAAGTAATATTGTGACCGGCGTCAAACGTTTCCATCTATAAATTACGGTACAAGCCATCATAAAACAGTGGTATACTTGAATAATTCTCATTGAATTATTATTTTACATAGCTTGATAGCGATATTCAATGATGAGCAATTTGTTAAGAGGGGAAGACTGAGCGTGCAAATTTTACAGACATTCGTGCAGAGTATTCAAGGTGTCATGACGATCATCGTGATGATTGCAGTTGGTTACTTGTTGGCACGCTGGGGCTGGTTTAATGAAAGTGCGACTAAGCTGATTGCCCGATTGGTCACTCAAATTGCGCTACCAGCCTATATGATTGCAACGATCACAAAGCAGTTTACAGCGCATAAATTATTATCAACGTTGCCAGGATTACGTTTTCCAGTTCTTAATATGGCTATTTTGTTTGGCATTTCGTTCGGGGTGATGCGAGCCTTAAATATTAAAAAGAGTCATCGCGGCTTATTTGCCTCCATGTTTTTGAACTCCAATACGGTGTTTATTGGGCTACCGGTTAATCAAGCCTTGTTTGGGAACAGCGCATTGCCATACGTGTTAGTTTATTACATGGCCAATACCACCATTTTCTGGACGCTGGGCGTTTATTTGATTCAACGTGACGGTACTGGCACCGCTAAGTTTGACTTGAAGCAGACACTGACCAAGATCTTCTCACCGCCATTACTAGGATTTATGATTGGTGTCTTGCTTGTTCTAGGAAACATTCACGTTCCAAAATTCTTGATGGATGATTTCTCATATATCGGCGGTCTAACGATTCCGCTGTCCATGATCTTTATTGGGATTTCAATGGCCAACGCCGGGTTAAGCAGCATGCGCTTCGACCGGGATAGCTTGGGAATTTTACTTGGGCGTTTTATCCTTGCGCCGGTACTGATGACGCTGATGCTTATTCCAATGTCGATTCCATTGGAGATGAAGCAAGTCTTCATTCTGCAGTCCGCGATGCCCGTCATGACGAACGCACCAGTTGTCTCCAAACTGTACGGGGCGGATGCCGATTATGCCGCGGTCATGGTGACAGAAACGACACTATTGAGCCTAATCGTTATTCCGATTTTGATGGTGATCGTTCAAGCCAACTTTATTCGTTAATTATTGTGTGACTTAAAATTAAAAGTACCCGAATGCGTGCCACTAGTGACAGGCGTTGCGGGTGCTTTTTTGCTGGTTGTTAATGATGAAAACTCAATTTAGTTCGGTCAACAAGGTTTGACCAATTAGATACTTTCTGCTCAGGGCCGTCCCAACACGTCTCGCTGGTAGTTTTTGATGACAAGCTGATGAGTGCGTGCTGGATGATGGTTGAGGCGGCAAGATGCCATTGAATGGTTCAAGCCTGATGAAAATTGTTTTCAAAGGCAATTAAAAATTGAAAAAAATAACGCCTGATTCCGCGTTAAACGGCGTTTTCCCGTGGATAAAAGCGAGGTAGTATACTGAGCTGATTTGAAAGTCACGTGAAAATGGTGCTATACTGAGAACCGTTGCGTATTAAATTTTGATTAAGAAGGAAGCGAACGTTTCGTGAAGAAAGCATATCTTTACATTGCAATTTCGACCTTAATGTTTAGTTCGATGGAAATTGCGCTAAAGATGGCCGGCAGTGCCTTTAACCCAATCCAATTGAATCTAATTCGATTTTTTATTGGGGCAATTGTGTTACTGCCATTTGCATTGCGGGCATTAAAGCAAACCGGACGAAAGTTAGTGAGTGCTGACTGGCGGCTATTTGCTTTAACCGGGCTAGTGTGTGTCATTGTCAGTATGTCGCTTTACCAACTCGCGATTACGGTCGATCAAGCTTCGACTGTGGCCGTATTGTTTAGTTGTAATCCGGTATTTGCGCTATTATTCTCCTATTTAATTCTGCGAGAACGGTTGGGTCGAGCTAACTTGATCTCCGTCGTGATTTCTGTGATTGGGTTGTTGATCATTGTTAATCCGGCCCATTTGACGAATGGGCTCGGGCTGCTATTAGCCATCGGGTCTGCCGTGACTTTTGGGCTGTACAGTATCATCTCGCGTTATGGGTCTGTTAAACGGGGCTTGAATGGGCTGACGATGACTTGTTTTACTTTCTTTGCTGGTGCGTTTGAACTTCTAGTTTTAGCTTGGATTACTAAGATTCCGGCTGTCGCCAATGGGTTGACGGCCATCGGTTTGCGGCAATTTGCTGCCATTCCGGTTTTGGTGAATGTTAATCTCAACTATTTCTGGTTACTATTTTTTATCGGCGTTTGTGTTACTGGTGGGGGCTTCGCGTTTTATTTCTTGGCAATGGAACAAACCGATGTTTCAACGGCTTCCCTAGTATTCTTCATTAAGCCGGGGTTGGCGCCAATCTTAGCAGCGTTGATCCTCCATGAACAAATTTTGTGGACGACAGTGGTCGGAATTGTTGTGATTTTGATTGGTTCCGTCGTGACCTTTGTCGGTAATCGGTTCCGTGAACGGGATACGATGGGTGCGATTGAGCAGCCAACAGCGGCCGCCACTGATGATGAACATGTCATCAAAGCCGCACACGCCGTTTCAAATCAAGAAAATTAATTAATCGTGGACGGTCAGGGTGATATTAATCAGCTTGACCGTTTTTTTGTGGCAAGCGCGTTATCTCACGTAACAGCTGGTTGTGACTTTGAAAAATGAACCAAATCGATTATCATAGGAAGTATTGAAGATAGTAGGTGGGAAAGAGAATGACAGAACTAGTATTGGTTCGCCATGGTGAGAGTACGGCCAATCGGGATAATACGTATACCGGTTGGAGTGACGTCCCGCTAACAGCAGTGGGTATTGCACAGGCTCATCAAGCTGGCAAGCGATTACGAGCTACGGGACTGCAGTTTGGCGCTGTACATACCTCAGTCCTAAAACGGGCTATCGTTACCGCGAATATTATGTTAAGTGAAATTGATCAGTTATGGCTGCCTGAGTATAAGACGTGGCGGTTAAATGAACGACATTACGGTGCCTTACGTGGTCAAAATAAGGATGTGACTCGTCAAGAGTACGGTAAGGCGCAAGTTCAACAGTGGCGGCGGAGCTTTTATACGGTGCCGCCGTTGTTGACACCAGCTGAACTAGACCATGATCGACGTTACACCAAGTACGGTGCCGCCGTCGAACCGCGGGGAGAAAGCTTGAAGATGGCTTACGACCGCATCATGCCTTATTGGATCGATGAGATTGCACCGCGGTTGTTAGACGGCCAAAACCAACTCGTGGTGGCGCATGGTAGTACGTTGCGTGCGATGATCAAATATTTAGAGCATATTAGTGATACTGGGATTGATGGTGTCGAAGTTGCTAACGGAGTGCCAATTTGTTATCACCTTGATCGGCAACTGCACGTTATCGGTAAAGAAGAGTATTAAATTTAGTAATAGTTCTCCTAAGCGGTACTTTTATTTAAAGTAAGTGCTAATCTGGACTGCTTTTTTAGACCATTATCAGATTAATCGAGCCTGAGTTAAGAGCTTCAGCAGACGCTGAAGCTCTTTTTTTAGTTAAAGTGTTAAATAAATGCCCAGTATAAGTAATTATAATCATTGATAATAATTGCCGACGAGTGCTCAAAAAATGATACAGGCTTAAAAAGTTGATATAACAGTGCTTTCACAACTGCTTGAGTTAATATAAATATTTTTAATGTAATAAAATCCTTCAGTTTTCATAAATAAATATAATATATAACTTGTAATAGAATGGTGAACGCTGTAACATATCAGTTGGACAAAGTTGCGATTTGGCGCGCTTGACAGCCAAAAATCTGATCAGAAAGCCGGGTAACGTTATGATGAAACATAAAAATTTATTATTATTAATTATAATGAGCTTGGGCTTCTGCGGGATGCTGTTGATGTTTGCGCCACAAATCAGTACGCTGATCAACCCGAATGCGTCGCGAGTTGAAGCGGATAAGGCTAGTGGTCACGATACGACGCATGATCAGGTCTACTACAATGATCAGATGGATAACTATCAATATGATTATATAAATAACGGGACTAAGGTTTTGAACTATAAGGCCCGTTTTAAGAGTCGGGTCATCACGTATCGGATCACGAGTGACAGCAAGGTGTATCGAGCGATTTGGCTACGAGCCGTGGAACGTTGGAATAACACTAACGCGGTGAGGTTAGTTGAGGCTAAGGACCAAGCGAAAGCCCAGATTACGTTGGGCGAGAGTGAAGACGAGACGGAGACGACCGGATCGGAAATCGGCCGGACTTGGCGGACGTACTATCAAAGTGGTTCGCAAGGAACAACTTGGATGGATTCGGCGAAGTGTGTGATTTACACGAATCGCTTTCCAGCCAGCAATCATTCGGTAGAATATAAGCTGTCCGTTGCGACCCATGAATTGGGACATGCACTGGGACTAGAGCATGAGAACAATAAGAGTGCGGTGATGTATTACCAGTCGCATCGAGCAGCACATATCACGACTCGTGAGATTAGTACGCTTAAGCAGATGTATAAATAATTATAATAGTGATTGCTATAAGTAAACGTAATAATAAAAAAATCGACTAAACTCACGCGAGTTTGGTCGATTTTTTTATTGTTTGTTGTTAGTAGTTCCTTGAGCGGTAGTTAAGTCTAATGCAGTCCAAAAAGCACCATCACGCTAAAGCAGTGATGGTGCTTAATTTAGATGGCCCATTAAACTTAATTAGGCTAATGCACCCATTGGATCCCAAGGTGCTAAAACAGTTGGTTCTTCGGCTTGGGCTGCCTTTAAGTCATCGGACAAGAATTCCTTGTTAACAACAACTTGGTAGCAGTATTCGTCCATCCAAGCATCGCTCATGACGAAGAAGCCCTTAGTCCCAACTTTGTCGCCCCAGCTATTTTCAACCTTCCACTTAGTTGGTTGGCCGTCAACGAGGTCGACACCGGTGATAACCATGGCGTGGGTCATCAGACTTTCGCCGTAATCAAGACGTTCAGCCTTCGACATTGAAAGGTCAACGTCGAATAATTCATCTTTACTGTAGACATCGGTAGCCATGACCCCTTTTTGGCGGTCGGAGGATTGACCAACATCACAACCAAACCAGACACTTTGGCCAGCTTGTAATTGCTTGATGGCCAATTGCTTGAAGTCGGCCATAGACACGTTCAAATGTTTGACTTCACGGCCACCTAAGACGTTACCTAACATTTCAATCGTGTAGGTATGGTTATAAGGCTTGTCGTCGGTTGGGGCGTTGATGATTGAAACGTAATCGTCCAAATTCCAGCCAACGTACTTTTCGAAGAAGCTTTGTGGCGTCAAGTTTTGGTCGATGTGGTATTGTTTCTTATCATCACGATATTCCCAGTCAAAATGTGAAACGGGTTCGCCAAAGGCATAGGCTAACATGCGATAGACTTCATTTAACATTTTTTCCTTGCGTTCTTGAATCGCGTCGTCACTAGTTCCGGCAGCCACTAGTTCACGTAATTCAACGGCATCTTTACGTAACTTTAAGTTAAGTGTGCTGTTGATTTCAGCCGATTTTGAACTGTTGTAAGTTTCAGGCATGACACTCTTAGGCACGATACCGTACTTCTGAATAATGGCAACGAGCATATCCCATTGGCCACCATCTTGTTGTGGCGTGGTCATCAACCAAGCAACTTTACGGCTGCTAGTTGGTTGGTCAGCGGTTGCCAACACGTTTTCATAGAAATAGTTCGCTTTTTCGAACTTATCCCAGAAAAAGGTGTAGTTTTGTGATAGTTCGAAATGTTTCAAGTTGAATTTTTCAGCTAATGAATGCCGCATCGTGTTTAAAGCGGCGAACATCCAGCAACGACCACTTTGCTTTTGGTTCGCAACGTCACCTGTATCCAAATCAATGGAAAATACTGGTGTGGTTTGGCTCATCGCCTGAATATCTTGACTGCTTGCTAAGATACCGTTCTTAGTGACACTACGTTCGATGACTTTTGCTTCGGGACGTTGGTCCAAGTCGGCTTGAAAGTTAGCAATTTGGTTCATACTGATTGCTTTACTCAAAAGATCACTCTCCTTTAATCTAATTCTAATTGTATCGGTTTATGACGGGTGGGGCAAGCCGGGAGTCGCACAAAACTATGGTCGTGCTTCGATAACCTCGGGACCATTGGCATGACCGACAATGACAGTGTTGACCATGTCTAAGAACAGGCCGTGTTCAACCACACCAACCATGTGAATTAAATCTTCGGCTAAAGCGTGGGGATCCGTGATTGGGTCGATGTGTAAATCGATGATAATATTATTAGAATCGGTCCGGACGAGTTCATCGTTGACTTTACGGAATACTGGGTTATAGCCCCGAGCAGCCATTTTTTCAAAGACATGTTGGCTGCCGTAAGGAATCACTTCAACGGGTAAGCCAAAGGCACCTAATTGATGGACCATTTTGCTTTCATCAACAATCCACATGACTTTATCAGAATTGATGGCAACGATTTTTTCGAAGAGTAAGGCGGCGCCACCACCCTTAACGCCTTGGAAATCATCGGCGATTTCGTCGGCACCGTCGATCGTTAAGTCGAGATGGTCGACTTCGTCAACGGATTTCATCGGGATACCGAGCGCCTTAGCTTGGGCAGCGGTTCGGTCGGAGGTTGAGACGCCGACAATGTTTAAATGTTCATTTTTGACCCGTTCACCCAGAGCATCAACCATGAATTTAACGGTTGAGCCGGTTCCGAGGCCGACCTGCATGCCGTCTTGAATGTATTCAACGGCTTTTTGACCAACAAGTTGTTTTAACTGATCCTGATTCATAATATGAATTACTCCTTTGATTGAGAACTAGTGACTAATACGTCGGCAGCTTCAGGGTGCCGATCAAAGTAAGCCTTAGCGTAGGTACACAGTGGCTGAATACGTTTGTGTTCAACTCGAGCGGCGTCAATAACGGCTTTGGTTAATTGGCCGGCAATGCCCTGATGACCAAAATCGTCACGAACAAAGGTATGTTCAATGACCCAGGTCTGATCATTATTGATGGCGGGGAAGGTAATTTCACCAGCCAACTTGCCGTGATCGTCATTAAAATAAAAGCGGTGTGCTTCACGCGTGAATTCCATTGATTTCACCACCTTGTAAAGGGTTTTATATCTACCGTAATTAAACCGGTAATTGCCCGTTTTGTCAACGAAACTTCTATAATAAAAGTATGGTAAAATGTGAACACTAAATTAATGTTGAGAAAGTAGGAATTTGAAATGGCACGGGGATTTGAAATTGTAAGTCAATACGCGCAGGCGGGGTTACACGTACCTTACCGCACCACCAAGCAAGCAGCTGGCTATGACTTCGAAGCGGCGGAAGATTTTACGTTACCGTCAATTTGGAAAATGAACTTTATCAAAGTACTTTGGCAAATACATCATGGTGAAACGAGTTCTGCAGCCGATTTGGATGCGGCGGCTAAAGTCCTTAAACCATGGCTTGTTCCAACGGGTATTAAGGCATTTATGAATGATGGTGAATACTTACTATTAGCCAATCGTTCCAGCAACCCCTTGAAGCGTAACTTGATTCTACCGAATGGGATTGGCGTCATTGACGCCGACTACTATAACAATCCCAAGAACGAAGGTGCGATTTTCGTCCAATTAATCAACATGGGGATTCGCGACGTTCACATTAAAAAGGGTGAACGCATTGCCCAAGGGATTTTTACCCCTTATCTGACTGTTACGGATGAAACGAATGTGACAACGACACGTTCTGGGGGCTTCGGTTCGACCAATAAATAGGAAATAATAAAAAATCGGTAAAGCCAAGGTGATTTAAAGGCTTTAATGATTAATAATGGTAAAATAAACTTATACCCATAGCATGAAAATGACGATCCAGTTAATTGAGTTTGATTGATTATTTAAGTCTGCATCGTACTGGCTGGTTGTTTAGTAAGAATCATGGTTAAAAGGTGCCAATTAGATAGATTTCTGTTCGTCTGCAATGACTATCCTATTCCGACCTCCGGGAAGCCGCTCGAATGGCAAATAAACGGCCGCTTAACTTGGTACAATTGGTTGCTGACTACTTTGATACGAAAACTTTGAGCGAAACATCAGAATGTATTCTCTACTTTGTCGAAACGTTCAATGTATTATGACTGGTAACTCAGAAATAGTAAGTCATCACAATATCATTTTCGGCCTGACAGTTGATTGAGAAAATTACCGTTTATGAAAAACAACGACCAATTCATCAAAAGTTGAGTACATCTTCATCAGCTATTCGAATACCATCCCGACTGGAAGGTGTTTCTGACAATGCCCAGTACTGCAAGAGTGTGAAGTCTCAGTCTGACCCGAACACGTTTCACCAATATGGCATAAAAGCGTGAAAGGCCAGTATTTAAGACGTGGGCTTCGGCTCAAATCTGTGCCCACCGCGTTCCGGCAATTGGCAGAAATGCCTGGAGGTCGGTGTAGGACGAATTAACTAAGCAAGTTTACGCTAACCCGGACTGTTTCCAGCGGGCCTAAGCTGGCTGCTTTTAAATTTAAAAAACGGCACGTTTTAATCATGACTCATGACAGTGTGGCGCGGATGAAGTAAATATTTTAGAAATCCCAATACCCAACATTAAATTGATATGTTGGCGGAGAAATGGAGACGTGTGTACGTGGCAAAAGCAAAAACTCAGTTTGTTTGTTCTAACTGTGGTTATTCAACACCGCGATATTTAGGACGGTGTCCGAACTGTGGTGAATGGAATACACTAACTGAAGAACATTTTGATACAAAACCGGACCGCAAGTCGCGGGTGAGCTTTGCGGGTAAGTCGGCTAAGCCACAACGACTCAAAGAAGTGTCGCTGACTAAGACACCGCGTGTCAAGACTAAGCTGAAAGAGTTCAACCGGGTCTTAGGTGGCGGTGTTGTGCCAGGTTCACTAGTTTTGATCGGTGGTGATCCAGGTATTGGTAAGTCAACGTTACTACTGCAAGTTTCGGGGCAATTGGCCGAGACGGGTGGTTCTGTACTATACGTGACTGGTGAAGAAAGTGCCTCCCAAGTGAAGATGCGGGCGGACCGGCTGGCTGTTAGCAGTGAAGACTTTTATCTTTATCCTGAGACTGATATGTCGAATATTCGTTCAACGATTGAATCGACGCATCCAGAATTTGTGGTCATTGATTCGGTACAAACGATGCAAGAACCTGATATGGACTCTGCGATTGGTTCAGTATCACAAATCCGTGAAATTACGGCTGAACTACTGCAAATTGCGAAGACTAACGGCATTACCATTTTTATTGTGGGCCATGTGACTAAGGGTGGTGCCATTGCGGGGCCTAAGATCTTAGAACATATGGTTGATACCGTTTTGTACTTTGAAGGTGATTTACATCATACGTACCGCATTTTACGGGCAGTCAAGAATCGATTCGGGTCAACGAATGAACTGGGAATATTTGAGATGCGGACGGGCGGTTTGTATGAAGTGGCCAATCCGTCAGAGATCTTCTTGGAAGAACGTCTGAAGGATGCTACGGGTTCCGCCATCGTTGTTTCAATGGAAGGCACACGACCAATCTTAGTAGAAGTTCAAGCGCTGGTAACGCCAACGGTCTTTGGTAATGCGAAGCGGACCGCAAGTGGCTTGGATCATAATCGAGTCTCCTTGATTATGGCAGTGTTGGAAAAACGGGCGAGTCTAATGCTTCAGAACCAGGACGCGTATTTGAAAGCGGCCGGTGGCGTTAAGTTAGATGAACCGGCGATTGACTTAGCTATTGCGGTCAGTGTGGCTTCTAGTTATCGTGACCAGCAGACTCGTCCGAGTGACTGTTTTGTTGGTGAAGTCGGTTTGACTGGTGAGATTCGGCGGGTCAACCGGATTGAATCACGAGTTGGTGAGGCGGCTAAGCTAGGTTTTAAACGTATCTTTATTCCTAAGAATAATCTGCAAGGTTGGGATATCCCAACTGGAATCGAAGTAATTGGAGTTGCCACGCTAAAAGAAGCGCTCCAATTAGCATTACAACAACCAAATTATTAAAAAGGGGCTGATGCCATGAAGAAGTTAACGGTGCGACTAGTATTTATTGTCGTCGGGGGTACGTTAGGACTAACTTACCTGCCGTTCTTGTGGACGACAATTTTGTCGCAACCAAATGTGTTATTGAATAACGTTTTTACCAACTTTTTGTTGGGGGCGCTGATTCTATGGGTTTTGTCATTGTTCTTAGCCAATGCCGCTGTACGACTGGTGGATCGAGTCGAAAAGAACTTATCCAAGCAAAATCCAATGACACTTTTATTTGGCAGTATCGGATTTATTATTGGGTTATTGATCGCGGTTCTGATTTCGCAATTATTTAATCGTAGTCCATTATTCCTATTGAACACGGTCGTCCCAATTATTTTGATGTTGTTTTTTGGTTACATTGGTGCGCGAGTCGGGACTACCCGGATCGACGAGTGGCGGAAAGTTTTCAACTTCCGCCGTCGTGAAAAGGAAACAAGTCCGGAGATTACTGATGCTCAGCCAGATCAGAACTATCATCATTATAAGATTCTAGATACCAACATCTTGATTGACGGCCGGATTTACGACATTGTCAAGACTGGTTTCTTAGAAGGGACACTGTTAGTACCGAACTTCGTCTTGTATGAATTACAGTACATTGCGGATTCAGCTGATAGTATTAAACGTGTGCGGGGTCGTCGCGGGCTAGATATTTTAAATAAGCTACAAAATGAAAATATTATCCCGGTTGAAATGTACGAGGGCGATTTTGAGGATATTCCAGAAGTTGATAGTAAACTCATTCAATTGGCTAAAAAAGTCAACGGTGTGATCGTGACGAATGACTACAACTTGAATAAGGTGATTGAGTTCCAAAACGTACAAGTTCTCAATATTAATCAGTTGGCTAAGTCGTTGAAACCACGGGTTATTCCTGGTGAAGAGATGAATGTCATGGTCGTCAAAAATGGTAGCGAACGCCAACAAGGGGTCGGTTACTTGGACGATGGGACGATGGTTGTCGTCGAAGATGGGAAGTTTTACATCAATGAAAAGGTGGATGTCGTTGTAACGAGCGCCTTACAAACGGATGCTGGTCGAATGATTTTTGCCCGTTTAGCGCACGCTAATCGCGGAATCCCGGATCATGCGGATGGAAATAATAAGCACAACAATAATCATAGTAATAATCGAAATAATAATCGCGATAATCGGCACTAGGTTAAGCGATTCAACGGTAGCAACTCATTTGATGGGGGCTACCGTTTTTTTGTTCAATGATGACTAATCCAGGACGTCGTAAGGGAGGCGGCCGAATCGCAACAAAATAGGAGGGTTAATGCTCATTATCAATAAATTGGGATGTTGTTAGTGTACGATTAGGGTCTGTTTCGATATTTTTACAATGGGTTCAGTCTGAAACCTTAATTTTTAGCGGTAAACATGGTAAACTGGAAAAGCAAGTGAAAGTCGGAATATTCTGGTCGATAGAAAGGTTCCGGCGTAACATTTAAGATGAAAAAATACGAAAGAGGCGTTAATCACATTGGCAAAGAGCAAGATTCGTGTGCGTTACGCACCAAGTCCAACTGGCCATTTACACATTGGTAATGCTCGGACTGCATTGTTTAACTATTTATTTGCCCGGCATAATAAGGGAAAGTTCATTCTTCGGATTGAAGACACCGATTTAAAGCGGAATGTTAAAGACGGTGAAAAGAGTCAGATGGACAATTTGACGTGGTTAGGGATTGATTGGGACGAAGGTCCGGATAAGGGTGGCGACTTTGGCCCTTACCGTCAATCAGAACGGAAATCAATCTATGACCCGTTGATTCAACAATTAATTGATGAAGGTAAAGCTTACGAATCTTACATGACGGAAGACGAATTGTCGGCACAACGTGAAGCTCAAAAAGCGCGTAAGGAAATGCCACACTACGTCTACGAATTTGCTGGCATGACGGAAGACGAAAAACAGGCGAAGATCGCGGCTGCTAAGGCGGCTGGTATCCAACCCGTTATTCGCTTCCACGTCCCAGAAAATACGACCTATGCTTGGGATGACATGGTTAAAGGTAAAGTTTCGTTTGAATCCAAGACGGTTGGTGGCGACTTTGTCATCAAGAAGCGTGACGGGATGCCAACGTACAACTTTGCGGTGGTTGTTGATGACCATATGATGGAAATTAGCCACGTCTTCCGTGGTGATGACCACGTTGCCAACACGCCTAAGCAATTGATGATTTATGAAGCCTTTGGTTGGCAACCACCGAAGTTTGGCCACATGAGCTTAATTATCAATACCGAAACCGGTAAGAAGTTAAGCAAGCGTGACGAAACCGTATTGCAATTTATCGAACAATACCGTGAATTGGGTTACTTACCAGAAGCAATGCTTAACTTCATCATCCTACTAGGATGGTCACCAGTTGGCGAAAGTGAATTGTTCAGTAAGCGCGAATTCATCAAAATGTATGATGAAAAGCGGTTGAGCAAGTCACCAGCAGCTTTTGATGGCAAGAAGTTGGAATGGGTGAACAACCAGTACATTAAGAAGGCTGACGAAAACGAAGTCTTTGCAATGTCAATTCGCCAATTGATCAAGGCTGGCCGGTTACCACAACGCCCAGATATGAGCCAGATTGAATGGACACGGACGTTGGTTTCATTATTTAAGAACCAGATGAGCTATACTGGTCAAATCGTTGATTTAGCAGATCTCTTCTTCAATGGTCCGGCTGATATCAATGATGAAGCTAAGGCCGAACTTGATAATGACACGGCACTCCCTGTCTTGAAGGAATTCCGGCAACGAATCGAAGATATTGACGTCTTCGAAGCAACCGCAATTCAAAAGACGATCAAGAGCATTCAAAAGGATACGAAGATCAAGGGCCGGGCATTATACATGCCGATCCGGATCGCCGTTTCTCACGAAATGCACGGGCCAGAATTACCAGAAACGATTGAATTATTAGGGCGTGAAACGACCAAGAAGCATCTCGATGCTATGATTGCGGAACTCGCCAAGTAATGAATGGATTATTAAAATATTAGTTGGTTGTCGTAAGTGGCGGTCGTCGTCAGCAAGACAACGCAATTAATACATCGTGCGGTCAGCAAGCTAGTCCCCGGGTGAGCGTTATCTCAGTATCGCGAAAGTTACCCAGTGGCGCGTGACTGCATATGAAAGTATCTTTTGTATGGTGGAGTTTCGGTTCCGCCGTGCGAGGGATGCTTTTTATTTGTGTTTCAAACATGGTAAACTATCATCAAAAGTAATGATTCAATTGAAAGGAGTTGTCGCCAATATGTTAAGTGTTTTTAATACGTTAACGCGTCAAAAAGAACCGTTTAAGCCTATCACCCCCGGAGTCGTGAAAATGTATGTCTGTGGGCCGACCGTTTATAACTATATTCATATCGGTAATGCGCGTTCTGCAATTGCCTTTGATACTATCCGACGGTATTTTGAATATTGCGGTTACCACGTTGACTATGTCTCCAACTTCACGGATGTGGATGATAAGCTGATCAAACGTGCCGCTGAAGATCACACCACGGTACCAGCAGTTGCTGACCGGTTTATTAAAGCTTTTATGGAAGATACGACTGCGGTCAATATTGAACCAGCGACGGTTCACCCGCGGGCCTCTGAGAATATCCCAGAAATCATTGCATTTGTACAAGCATTGATTGAAAAGGGCTATGCTTACGAATCAGCTGGCGACGTATATTACCGCGCACGGAAGTTTAAAAAGTATGGTCAGTTATCTGACCAGCGAATCGATGATTTAGAAGTGGGTGCCAGTCAGCATACTGCCGATGAAGAAACCGATCGTAAAGAAGATCCAATTGACTTTGCACTCTGGAAAGCAGCCAAGCCCGGTGAAATTTCATGGGAATCGCCATGGGGTGCGGGTCGGCCCGGCTGGCATATTGAATGCTCGGTCATGTCTACTAAGTACTTGGGCGATACGTTTGATATTCATGGTGGTGGTCAGGACCTTGAATTCCCACATCATGAAAATGAAATTGCCCAGAGTGAAGCGAAGACCGGCAAGACGTTTGCCAATTATTGGTTACACAACGGTTTTGTGACGGTTGGCGATGACAACGAAAAGATGAGTAAGTCATTAGGTAATTTTGTGACGGTTCACGATATTATTAAAACGGTTGATCCGCAAGTGCTACGGTTCTTCATGGCGACGACCCAGTACCGGCGACCGATTCAATATACGCAGGCCAACTTAGACGAAGCAGCTAATAACTTGGATAAGTTACGTAATGCTTATCGTAATCTCACGTTCCGGTTGCAAGATGCGACGAACGGGACGGATACTGCGGTGGCAGAACAGTTACAGACACTCATCACTAACTTTGGAACCGCAATGGATGACGATTTCAATGTTCAAAACGGGGTGGCTGCTGTGTATGAATTAGCTAAGTTAGCCAATGTCTATGCAGCCAAGGCAACGGTTCAAAAAGAGACGTTGATTGCCTTACAGGAGGCATTAGTGCAGTTGACTGGCGTCTTCGGCGTCACTTTTGAAACGGCTAATGCGACGCTGGCTGATGACGCGATTCAAGCACTGATCGATGAACGAGAAGCTGCTCGTAAAGCTAAGGATTTTGCTAAGGCCGACCAGATTCGTGATGATTTGAAAGCTCAGGGGATTATTTTAGAAGATACGCCTCAGGGTGTGCGGTTTAGAAAGGAATAATATGCAAGTTGATTATCAACAATTAAACGGGATTGCACTCGCGTACCTCGGTGACGCGGTGTATGAACCGTTTATTCGCCAACATTTGATTGAAAGTGGTTTTACTAAAGCCACTAAGTTGCACCACCACGCGACCCACTATGTTTCAGCCAAAGCGCAAGCGGCACTGATCGAACGGATGCAGGCCGAAGAAGTTTTAACGCCAACTGAAGTGGACGTTTTTAAGCGTGGACGGAATGCCAAGAGTCATACGTCGGCCAAACATACCGATGTCGTCACTTACCGGATCTCAACCGGTTTTGAAGCCGTTTTTGGGTATTTACAATTGACTCAGCAGGCGGACCGAATTGCAGAACTGGCACAGTGGTGTATTAAACAAGTTGATGAAGGGAGGGTTTCCAGTGTCAAATAACGAACAAGACCAAACAGCAGCTGACTTTGTAATCGGGCGGCACCCCGCCATGGCAGCAATCAAGAGTGATCAACAGATCAACAAAGTCTTTATTCAAAGCGGTCTACAGGCCGATGTACTGAATGACATTGCCAAGATTGCGAAGAAACGTAATTTGATCGTACAGTACGTGCCGAAACAAAAGTTAGACCGTTTAACCGACAACGCCAACCATCAGGGGGTAGCTGTGGGGGTGGCTGCTTTTGAATATGCCACCATTGATGATTTATTTGCTGTTGCTAAGGCTAAGAATGAAGCGCCATTTTTCTTGATCTTGGATAATATCGAAGATCCCCATAACTTAGGTTCGATTATGCGGACGGCCGATGCAGCTGGCGCCCATGGCATCATTATTCCGAAACGGCGCGCCGTGGGGTTAACCAGTACGGTTGCCAAGACGTCAACGGGGGCTATCGAACACGTGAAAGTTGCGCGGGTGACGAACTTGGTTCAAACGGTTAAACAATTGCAAGAAGCCGGTCTGTGGATCTTTGGGACTGATATGAACGGGACGGACTACCGACAGTGGGATGCTTCCGGTGCCGTTGGTTTGATTATTGGTAATGAAGGTAAGGGAATTTCACCATTACTTAAGAAGAGTGTGGACGAAATGTTGACCATTCCAATGATTGGTCATGTTCAAAGTTTGAATGCCAGTGTGGCGGCCAGCCTTCTGATTTATCAAGGCTACACGTCCCGGCATCCACTGGGAAAATAAGATGAAACAACAATTATTGATTGTCGATGCTTACAATATGATTGGCAACTGGCCAGAACTCAATCATTTAAAACAAACGGACCGGTTGCCGCAAGCTCGTGACGAGTTAATTAGCATGTTGACTGAGTATAAAAAAATTACGGGCCTTAATATTAGCCTGGTTTTTGATGCGATGTACGTTCCGGGTAATTCTAAGAGTTATCGCCAAGCTGATCTTGAGATTATTTGGACGAGTAAAGACCAGACCGCTGACAGTTATATCGAAAAGTACGCGGGTGAAAAGCAATCGCGAGTACTTCAAGTGACGGTTGCGACTAGTGATCAGGCAGAACAATGGGTAATCTTTTCGGAAGGTGCATTACGAGTACCAGCCTTGGAATTACGACACCGCGTCAAGACTGCGCTGAAAGATGTGCGTCATACTGCCGTGCGCACCCAGGATTTAGGTGCCGTTCGTAAATCACCCTGGAATGATGATCAATTATCGGCCTTGGATCAGTACCGCCAACAACTAGAACGCAATCACGTTAAACATCATCACAAGTAATTAGGTGGTTGCCGCGAGCGTGGGTTGTTTCTAAATCGTCATAATTAATATTTAAATTTTGCAAAAGATAACCAGTGGCAATTTAAGGCTCGAAAGCAGTTCTAGTATTAAAATATCTAGTAATCAAATGCCCCAGTTCAGCTGCTGTTCACTAGATGTTAGGATGGCTTGTCATAACAGTTTTGGTGTTATCGGAGTTTGCGCTGGCGATTGCATTAATCGGTTGGTTAGACAGCGCAGTGGCTTCTTGCAACTCCAGCGGACGCGCGTACTCGTCGCCAACGGGCTTAAGTAGGTCGCACTTGTCTTTGGCGTTAGCAATATTTTGATATTACTAATAATTAGTGCGATATGGCACTATTAGGTTGATGAATAGGACGATCATAGTAGTTTTGATAGCCGCGTATAAGAGGATTTCTGTGAGTGCTGAGGTGGCTGAATTGAAACGTTCGTTCGCTTGTGACGGCACAATTAACCCGGTATATTAGCATTACAGATGCTCAGGGGTGCAGTTTCTGAAACTAGTCAGAAGCGAGGAATGTCACGTGAATGAACAGCAATTGATCCACTTAGCAGCAGATGGTGATGATGCAAGCATTAATGCATTAGCCCAGCAGTATGTGCCAGTTGTTTGGCGGTTGCGGCGGCAATACTATGTCCGGAACTTTGACGAGGATGATTGGCTTCAAGAAGGTCGAATTGCAGTTTATCGAGCGGCTAAAAAGTATCAACGGCTACGGCAATGTAGCTTTGGCACTTATTACCGGGTGCTATTGAGTAATCAGATTATTGATCATATTCGGCGGACACAGGCTCGCAAGCGTCGTCCGGAAGGGGATATCTTATCACTGGATGTTAATGATGAGGATATCTTATGCAATATTCAGACGCTAAGGGCCTCGACCCTTGATGTGGTTCATGTTCGTGAGCAGGTGCGGATTTTTCCAGCAATCTGTTCGGCATTTGAAGGATTGGTTTTTATGGATCTATTGGCAGGGCAATCGCCAGAACGGATTGCATTGAGTCGGCAAGTGGAAGTTGATCAAGTGGTCAACGCCACGGATCGATGCCGCAAGAAGATGCGTGACTTTTTACAAGACGCTGCCTGAAATTGACATTCGAAAAGTTCCATGCTAATGTTATACCTGATTTATTATGGAGGTTTTGTCGATGGCACAGAAAAAAGTTGCACTGGCATGTACCGTTTGTGGTTCGCGGAACTACACGATTGATGCTAACCCGAATCGAACTGACCGCTTAGAAGTTAAGAAATTTTGTAAATATTGTGGTAAACACACACTTCATCGTGAAACGCGGTAGGGGGATTAGACATGCGCTTATTTAAATTTTTTGGTCAAGTTGGACATGAAATGAAAAAAGTGACCTGGCCAACTTGGCGGGAAAATCGTCGTGATTCGTGGACAGTTGTCTCAACATCACTGTTCTTCGTGGCGTTTTTCGCTTTATTTGATTGGATTATCCAATTATTATTACAAATGTTAACAAGCTGGCATTAATGGCTTTTTGAACAAATTTTTGTTATAATAATGGCATTGAAAGAAAACTTCGTGCAAACGAGGTTTTTTTATTTTGCCAAAAGACATTTTAAAGGAGAATAATAATGGTCGAGTCTGTTGAGAAAAGATGGTATGTCTTACATACCTACGCTGGTTATGAAAATAAGGTTAGTTCTAACTTGGAATCCCGTATTCAATCTATGGGAATGGAAGACAATATTTTCCGGGTCGTTGTTCCCGAAGAAGAAGCTCATGAAGTCAAGAATGGGAAAGACAAAGTTGAAATGAAGAAGATCTTCCCCGGGTACGTTTTGGTTGAAATGGTCATGACGGACCAAGCTTGGTATATTGTTCGGAATACGCCAGGTGTTACTGGGTTCTTAGGATCACATGGGCAAGGTAGTAAACCAACGCCATTGTTGCCTGAAGAAGCGGAACAAATCTTGCATCAACTAGGCATGAGTGCTCGGCATACCGAATTGGACGTTGAAGTTGGCGAACAAGTTACCATCATCGATGGCGCTTTCTCTGGCGGTTCTGGTGAAATTACTGAAATTGACAACGAAAAGATGAAGCTCAAGGTTAATATCAATATGTTCGGTCGGGAAACAAGTACTGAATTGGACTTCGATCAAGTTGACCAGATTCGGTAATTAATTTAAGTAAGCTGGTGGACCATCTTGGCAGAAGTAATTTTAGTCATCATCGGCGCCTTAGTGCTCGGTATTTTGGGGCGTATCACCTTTAAATTTTGGCAATACGGGCGACCGCAGCATTTGCGGCAGTCGGTGTCGGCTAATTCAGCAGATGATAGCGCCGTGACGCTATTTATTCCAGGGTATGCGGGCAACCGGTTCTCTTTTGGTGGCATGCTCCAACGTTTTACGGCCGGGGGCATCGCCAATAAGTCATTAGTCGTAATGATTGATCGACATAATCATCCCCATGTGACTGGTGAGCTAGACGCTTACCGCCCAATGGTACAGTTGATTTTTGCCACGCCACGCGTTGCTGTACGGCAACAGGCGGCGGGCGTCTTGGCAGTTGTGCAGTATTTGATTGCGCATGAGCACGTTCAGACGATCAATTTAGTCGCTCATTCGATGGGTGGTGTGGTGCTCTTTCAATACTTGACGACAGCTGCCAAACTGGTCAATTTACCGGAAGTCCGCAAGGTTGTCACAATTGGTGCGCCGTTTAATGATAGTGAGGTCGGGCAAAATACGTATCCGATTGAAAACCACCCGTTGACGGCGACCGGACCAACTAAGACCACGCCCGTTTATAATTATTTTTTGCGAACGCTCCAACGATTGCCAAACACGATTTCGTATTTGAATATTGCGGGTAACATTGGCGATGCGGCGCAAAGTGATGGTGCTGTCGCTCTGAATAGTGCGTTGTCATTGCGCTTTTTACTGCGACCAACGCGTGACCAGTATCAAGAATTTGTGGTACATGGTAAGAATGCCCGCCATTCACGATTACATGAAAACTATGAAGTTGATCGCCAAATCGTCCAGTTTTTATATCCAGAAGCCACAAAAAAGGTTGCTGGTGAAAAATAGATATGCTACAATGATGTTTGTGCGTCACGTATGCACGTTTACGTGGGAGGAGCAAAAACTCAGCTCCATTTACCACATCACGGACTAAGGAGGAATGTCTCGTGGCTAAAAAAGTAGCTAACGTTGTTAAATTACAAATTCCTGCGGGCAAAGCAACACCTGCTCCGCCAGTTGGCCCAGCTTTAGGTCAAGCAGGTATCAATATCATGGGTTTCACAAAGGATTTCAATGCTCGTACTGCTGATCAAGCAGGTATGATCATCCCTGTTGTGATTACGGTGTACGAAGATCGTTCATTCGACTTCATCACTAAGACCCCACCTGCTGCCGTTCTATTGAAGAAAGCTGCCGGTGTTGAAAGTGGTTCCGGTGAACCTAACACGAAGAAGGTTGCAACTGTAACCAAAGATCAAGTTAAGCAAATCGCCGAAACTAAAATGCAAGATCTAAACGCAGCTGACGTTGAAGCAGCTATGCGCATGATCGAAGGTACTGCTCGGAGTATGGGATTCACCGTCGAAGGCTAATTCAGTACTGTTGAGTATGTCGGACACTTCATCAAAATGAATGTGTCAAGTGGGAGGAAATCTCCGTTTGAACCACATTTGCAAGGAGGAAAACACTTAGATGGCAAAGAAAAGTAAACAATACCAAGACGCCGCTAAGCTCGTTGATCGTGACAAAGCTTACGATGTAACTGAAGCGGTAGACTTGGTTAAAAAAATGGATTTCGCAAAGTTTGATGCAACTGTTGAAGTTGCCTTCAAATTAAACGTTGATACAAAGCAAGCCGACCAACAACTTCGTGGCGCGGTTGTCCTTCCTAATGGTACCGGTAAAGATCAAACCGTTATCGTTTTTGCTAAGGGTGACAAGGCTAAAGAAGCTGAAGAAGCCGGTGCTGACTTTGTTGGTGAAACTGATTTAGTTCAGAAGATCCAAGACGGTTGGTTAGACTTTGATGTCGCAATCGCTACCCCTGACATGATGGCCCAAGTTGGTCGTTTAGGTCGGGTTCTTGGACCTAAAGGCTTAATGCCTAACCCTAAGACTGGTACGGTTACGATGGACGTTGCTAAAGCCGTTAACGATTCAAAAGCTGGTAAGGTGACTTACCGGACTGACCGTGACGGTAACGTTCACGTTCCTGTTGGCAAGGTATCATTCGATACTGACAAGTTAGTTGGTAACTTCAAGACCATTGAAGACACCATCGTGAAAGCTCGTCCAGCCTCAGTACGTGGGACTTTCATCCAAAACTTAGTTGTTACTTCAACCTTTACCCCAGCGGTACGTGTTGATTTAGCATCATTTTAAGGATTAAATTCTGAAAACAATTGACCCCGTGGGTGATCTGTGATAGATTACTAGAGGTTAAGTAATATCTCTACCTAAGACTCAGGCGGCTTAACGGCCTTAATCTACCTGCCGAGGACATTGTTTTTTCTCTATGTCTTGGTGGACATAGGGATTTTTTTATAAATCCCTGAACCAAAATTCTGGGAGGTGAATCTGTTGAGTAAAGAAACAATTGCTGTTAAAGCACAAGAAGTCGAAGAAGTTGCAGAACAATTGAAGAGCTCAGTATCAGCCATTGTTGTTGATTACCGTGGTTTGACTGTTGAACAAGTAACTGATTTACGTAAGCAATTACGTGAAGCCGGTGTTAAGATGCGCGTTATCAAGAACAAGATCATGGTGCGTGCCGCTGATAAGGCCGGATTTGAAGACTTAAAACCTGTATTTGCTGGTCCTACTGCCGTTGCCTTCTCTGAAGAAGACCCAGTTGCTCCTGCAAAGATCTTGGCTAACTTCGCGAAGACCGCTGATGCCCTTCAATTAAAGGGTGGCGTGATCGAAGGTAAAGTTGCTGATCTTGAAACTGTTCAAGAATACGCTACGATGCCATCACGTGAAGAATTATTGGCTACGATCGCCAACTTGTTACAAGCACCTGTTCGTAACGTTGCATACGCTGTTAAGGCGGTTGCTGAAAAAGGCGACGAAGACGCAGCTTAATTTGCTGTCAGTGTGTTAAAAAAACTAAAATATAAGTTCATATAAAATGGAGGAACAAAAAATGGCTTTTGATAAAGATGCTATTATCGACTCATTAAAAGAAGCTTCAATCTCAGATTTAAACGACTTAGTTAAGGCTATCGAAGAAGAATTCGATGTCTCAGCTTCAGCCCCTGTTGCTGTTGCCGGTGCTGCTGGTGGCGACGCTGCCGCTGCTAAGGATTCATACGATGTTGAATTAACTGAATCCGGTGACCAAAAGGTTAAGGCTATTAAGGCCGTTCGTGATATCACTGGTCTTGGCTTGAAAGATGCTAAGGGTCTTGTTGATAACGTACCTTCAATCATCAAAGAAGGCGTTTCAGAAGACGAAGCCAACGATATGAAAGCTAAGCTTGAAGAAGTTGGTGGTGTCGTTACCCTTAAGTAATTGTTTACTTAACGGAACGTCATCAGACCACACCCTACTATGGGGTGTGGTCTTTTTTTATCTCTGGATGTGGCGTTGGTGCGAATCACGTGCATGACCACGCATATAACGATTACTGAGAATTTATACTTAGGCTAAGTGTTAGTGCAATTTGATATCAACCACCGTATGATTACGGTGACTTGGCGTTAGAGGCGTAACCGTATTGGATTAAGCAAGTCAAAACAAGCCCAACAGAACGTCGCATAGTACGTCTGTTGGGCTTGTTTTAAAATTTCACTTGGGTTGAACTTTTGGTCGACAGGGCACTATCACTTTTGTGGCTGCTGCGTGATAGGCTGAATACGATGATCAATGATCGTTAGTGACTGACCTGACTAGTGCCATCAGTATAGTTCAAGGTCATACCGGGCTGGATATTGAAAATATAGACATTAAAACTAACAGTATTGCTACCAACTGACTGACCACGCATTTGAACACCGCGGGCTAACAATTCGTTACCTTTGAAAATGGGGGTCACTTGGTAGCGGACGTAGTTTTTCGGACTTTCTTTCAAATAGGCCGCAACTTGGTTTTCATAGGTCGTCATTTCAGGGTCATTCAAAGAACGGGTTCCGGTCATGAGGTTCTTGATATTGTTGTTCTGCCCCGTTAATTGATAGCCAATCAGATGACTGCGGTTGTAAAGCCAACCGCTACTGATGCGTTTGTTATGCCAACCAGTTGGTCGAACATTCAAGGCCTCACGTTCAGCTTTGGGCATCAGTGACTGATTTAAGAGGGCATTAGCAGCCGTCACCCGGTTAAGTGAGTCTAAATTGCCATATTGTTGCCAGGCACCCTGACTCGTACTGAGCTCCTTAGCGGTAAATGCGGGCTGATTCTGATTAATCGTGATCGTTTGTTGACCGTTGTAAGTTTTACTAGCCAACGCATTGTTACTTGGGTTATGGTCAGAATTGACCTTGGTTGGTGCTGTTGTCGAAGTTGCGCCAGCTTGCTTGTTCGTAGCCTTGAGCTTGTCAATATGTTGTTGACTACTCGAAAGTTTTTTCGCAGCCTGCTTTAAGCTGCTAGCAGAAGCACGATTGGCAGCTTGAAGTGCCGTCAGTTGCTTGTCATTATTAGCCGTTACTAAGTGGGTCTTAGTAACGGTCTTTGTCTTCACAGTTGGCTGAGTGGATTCATCAGATGTGCCGAGAATACTAAAGCTGACGAGCAATGCGATAATGGCCGGCCAACTATGCCGCCACCATTGGCGCCCACGGTAGCGCCGATGTAAGCGCCAGAACCAGTACAGGGTTGCAAATAATAAGATGGTGCCGATCAATGCCATGAAGTGATCCTCCTATCGAAATGACTTACGGAAACCAGCGGCCCGCGCCGCGTCTTCCGTACTAAAGTAAACGGCATTTTTACCGGCCATCCGGTAGTTTTGACCCGTTTCAACGTGATAAATTTTGGAATTACGGTTACCCACGATGCGTCCAGTTTGGGCGGTATCGGTATCGCCAGAAAAATTATTCTGCCGACTCGTGGTTGCGGTACTAGTTTGAGTTTGTTGACTTTGAGCAGCTGCTTGACTGCTGGCCTTGACCGCTTGCTTAGATTGGCTAGCGGCTGCGACGGCCGAAGCGGACTGGGCTTCTGACTGGGAGCGTGATTGTGCGGCCGCTTCACTAGCAGCTGATTTGGCGGCAGCCTGTGACGCTGATTTTGATGATGCCATTGCGTCGTCATGTTTTGCTTTTAGTTGTTCGGATTGACGCTTAGCCTGACTAGTTGCAATTGCGAGTTGGGTCGTGTTTGAACTAAGAGCTTTGGCTGAGGCCGCGTTAGCCCGACTAGCGGCCCTTGCTTTTGCCCAGGCGGCTTTATTAGCAGCAGTCCGTTTCTCAACCCGAACCGTCTTGGTTTTGACACTGGTATGGTTGGCGGCTTGTTGATTACCAGTGGTACAGCCGGTTAAGATGAGTAGACTCGTTAGTGCAACGACGAGTTTTTTTGCATGGTGCATAAGAAATTCCTCCTTGTTTATGTATCACTTTAATTATACATAAACGGTAAAGGTTGGTAAAGCAAGTTTGGTAACTAAAAATCAATTAATATTGGCTTATGCTGGTATTAATTTTTACAATTAATCATAATTAGTGCTAACTACTAACACCCATTCGGAATAATTTAGTAGCAGGTATTTAAAATGTTCATACGGCGACAAATCAGACCTGTGGGGGTTATTAACGACCTATAACGGTTGTATAAACAGGCTAAGATTGCGATAATAGAACAAACACACCAATGGGGGAATTTTTTTGAAGGCAACGTTACAGAAAATCGGGACGGCACTCAATAAACGCATGGGGATCATCAAAGCATTATTTGTATTCTCTGTCCTGTTATTTGTGATTACGGAAGTCGGCAAAATTGCGAAGGAAGTCAGTGGCGCGCAGTTGGCGAATGCGCTTGCTTCGCAAAGCTGGTGGCATCTGTTGAGCATGGTCGTGATTGGTATTATCGCAGTGACACCAATGCTGACGTATGACGTCATGATTACAAAGTTTTTACCCAACCACTATTCACTTGGCTATATCTTAAAAGCTGGATGGATCACCAATACATTTACGAATATCGGTGGTTTCGGGGGCGTGCTGGGCGCCTCACTGCGTGCTAACTTTTATAATCGCGAAGCCACTAAGAAACAAATCGTGTTTGCCATTTCCAAGATCGCTTTGTTTTTAGTTTCGGGATTGTCATTATATTGTATGATTTCACTCGTGCTAGTCTATGGCTTTGGCATTGGGAACATGTATGGCAGTTACTGGATCTGGCTCGTCGGTGGTGCACTGTATTTTCCAGCCATCTTTATTTTTACACGAGTCAACGATTCGGAATTCTTCGATGGCCTTACGCTCGGCAACGTCGTTCGGTTATTGAGTGGGTCGTTTGGTGAATGGACTGGCTGTGTGCTGTTCTTCTTATTAATTGGAAACTTTATGGGATTACCCATTGATTTTGCAGCGGTCGTGCCGTTATTCGTGATTGCTTCGGTTGTCGGTGAAGTGTCAATGGTACCCGGTGGTATTGGGTCATTCGACGTTTTCATGATTTTTGGCCTCGGTGCGGTCGGAGTTTCTCGACCAGACGCAGTCGCATGGCTCTTATTTTACCGGTTATTCTACTATATTATCCCGTTTGCCATCGGGTTGGTCTTATTCATCCATGACACCGGCCATCGCTTAAACGTGCGCTTAGCGGGTATTCCTAAGCAGGCATTACAACGTGTTGCTCAGATGGTACTGACGGTTTTTCTCTATTTTTCTGGTTTTCTGATGTTGTTGATGTCAACGGTCCCTAACTTTGCATATAACAATAAACTCTTCTTACAGTTTTATCCGTACACCTTTTTCTTTATTAATCAGGCCAGCAGTATTATTATGGCCTTCTTACTGATTGGGGTGGCGTTGGGAACTGCTGGCCGGGTCAAAAAAGCTTTTTGGCCAACGGTGATTGTCCTGCTGATTGCAATTTTGAATACGATTCGCTGGCTCGTCGTTTATGATGCAATTTCGATGAAATTTGTGATTTTCTTGATTGTGATTCTAGCGCTAGTGGCTTTGTCGCGGCATGCTTATTATCGTGATCGGTTGGCTTTTTCGTGGGGGCAAACGTTGTGGGTTAGCTGCGTGTATGTGGTGACCTTTATCTTGTATACGATTGTGGGGGTCTATAACGCGCCCCAAATTCATCATCGGCATGCGGTTCCTGAAGCTCTGTTCTTCCCATCACAAAAGCTCTGGTTATTTGGGGTGATTGGGTTAGTCTTAGCGGCAATGATTTTGATTATTATGTACCGCTACTTTGCGAGTGGCTATAACGCCCGATTGCGTCAAAAGATGGATGCGGCTCGGGTCAAACAAGTGATTGAAACTTATGGCGGCAATGAAATCTCACACTTGGCTTATTTGAATGATAAGTTAGCATATTACTATCAAGTCGATGGGGTCGATCAACTGATCTTCTTATACCAGCAGAAGGCTGATAAACTGATTATTATGGGAGAGCCATTCGGTAATCAAGCGGTATTACAAGCTGCCTTGGAACAGTTATTGGATGACGCAGATAGTGACGGGTGCTCGCTAGTCTTTTACGAAATTAGTGAGATGCTGACGATGCGCCTACACGAAATGGGCTTTGACTTTATCAAAACTGGTGAAGAAGGGCACGTTAAATTGGCAGACTTTAGTTTGGCTGGTAAACGGCTACGGGGTGAGCGGGCCCTAATGAATAAGTTTACCCGTGATCACTATGAGTTTGCCATCTTGCAGCCACCGTTCAGTGCCGACGTTATGGCTGAATTACGAGCCGTTTCGGATAGTTGGTTAGCAGGTGAGACGGAAAAAGGATTCTCGCTCGGATTTTTTGATGAGCAGTATCTCAATCAGGCACCCGTAGCGGTCGTTTATGATCCTGACCACCGAATTGTCGCGTTTGCGAATATTATGCCGCAGGGAAATCATCAGACGACTTCAATTGACTTAATGCGGTCGAGCAAATCGGCGCCATCCGGCATTATGGACACGGTCTTTGTGCACCTATTTGAACAGGCGCGTGACGATGGCTATGCTTATTTCAATATGGGAATGGCACCGTTATCCGGTGTAGGGGTTTCACGCTACAGTTTTATTCAAGAAAAAATTGCTCATTTAATTTACGAATATGGCTACCAGTTATATGGTTTTCAGGGATTACGGTCGTACAAAGAGAAGTATGTGACCGAGTGGGAACCGAAGTACATTGCGTACCGAAAACGTAATTCACTAATCTTCACCATTTTACAATTGCTACAAGTCGTTAATACCCGGGTACACAAGTCTGAGCGGCACCGGCCAGTATGGTTGTTGAAACGATTGAAATAACTGAATAGTATGTCATAAAGTAAGTATCGTTAATGACATAGCAAAATGCCCCATCACTGCGAGAAGCAATGATGGGGCATTTTATGATGACTTTAGAATTCAGCCGACTAATATGATGAGGGCTGAACTAATTGTGGCAGAAGCACTAGAGCTGTTTTGCGTAGGCTAGATTATTTAGTTCGTATACTTAGGCGGTAACACATGTTTGAAATCATGGAAACCAGCGAAAATTTCATCAAGATCATGCCCATTAATGAATAGGTCGAGGTTAGCCTCGGGGGCAAACCCTAAATCGGCGGTCTTTTGTAGCATGGCGACTAGATCGTCGTAGAAGCCGTCGATGTTGTAGAGCGCAATCGGCTTTTGGTGAATATCCATTTGACTCCAAGATAGCATTTGTAAGAATTCTTCAAAGGTGCCAAACCCGCCAGGTAAAACGATAAAGGCGTCAGCGAGGTGAAGCATCTTTTCCTTGCGTTCGGTCATCGTGCGCGTTTCGATAAAAGTCGTGACGTCCTTAAATGCAAGTTCTCTTGCGACCAGAAAATGCGGGATAATCCCGATAACGCGGCCACCAGCATCCATAGTTGCTTTGGCGACTTTCCCCATTAAACCATGGTCGCCACCGCCATAGACGAGTTGGTAATCATTAGCGGCCAAGTATTGACCGAGTGCCACCGTTTTGTCACTAAATGCGGGATCTAAACCAGAATTAGACCCACAAAAAACACAGATATTATGAATTGCCATTCTAAACTACCCCCAAGATAAAATTTTCTAGCAAAAATGCGGCCCGGATAGGCGCCGCATTTTTGTGAACTAACGTGTTGATTAATCGTCTGGATTACCAATATCGTAGTCGGTGTCTTGCATTGCTTCAACTTGACCCAAGCGGTAACCATTCCCAACTTGTGAGAAGAAGTCATGGTTAGAAGTCCCCGTTGAAATCCCGTTCATGACGACCGGGTTAACGTCTTCCGCAGTATCTGGGAAGAGGGCATCTTGGCCGAGATTCATCAAGGCTTTGTTGGCGTTATAACGACTAAAAGTCAAGACTTCATCAGACCAACCAATTTGATCGTAAACTAAATGAATGTAGTTTTCTTCATTCTCATAGAGTTTGTATAAGAAATCGAACATCCAGTCTTTAAATTCTGCCTGCTGCTTTTCAGAACGGTCTTTGAAGCCTAATTGGAACTTATAACCAATGTAAGTGCCATGGACACTTTCGTCCCGCAAAATCAATTTAATGATTTCGGCAACGTTTGGCAATTGATTGTGCCCCAAGTAGTACAGTGGCGTATAGAAACCAGAATAGAACAGGAAAGTTTCCAAAAAGACGTTTGCAACTTTTTGCTTCAATGGATCTTCGTCGATGTTATCGTAAAGCTTGTAGATCCATTGGGCTTTTGCTTGCAAGAATTCTTCACTGTCACTCCAGTCAAAAATTTCATTAATTTCGTCCGGCGTATTTAATGTTTCAAAAATTGTTGAATAACTCTTTGCATGAACAGATTCCATGAATTGGATGTTATTTAGTACGGCCGTTTCATGTGAGGTTAAGACGTTGCGGCGAAGTGCTTGCAGACCGTCTTGTGATTGTAACGTATCTAGCAGCGTCAAACCGCCGAAAACGTGTCCCACGACCCACCGGTGATCATCATCTAATTCACGCCAGTCTGCCATGTCGTTGGAAACTGGAATCCGGGTGTCTAACCAAAATTGTTCGGTTAACTTTTCCCAAGTACTTTTATCAATTGCATCTGAAACTCGATCCCAGTTAATTGCCTTATAGTTGCCATTACTGAGCAGTTTTTGGTAGTAAGCCAAGTCTGTTGCCATTTGTTATCCTCCTAGAGATCTAAGATACTAAATTACGCAGCTTTCACATTCGTTAACACCGACTTCGCCATCGTCGTCCGTAAAGGTCCGAATATAATAAATCGATTTGATCCCTTTGCGGTAGGCGTAGTTCCGTAAAATGTTTAAGTCCCGCGTGGTCATCTTATCAGTGCGACCATCTTTCCATTCGTATAAGCCAGCTGGAATAGTTGACCGCATGAAGAGGGTCAAGCTCATTCCTTGGTCAACGTGTTGTTGAGCAGCCGCATAGACATCGATAACTTTACGCATATCAGTATCGTATGCTGACTTATAATAGTTAATTGTATCATTAGATAGGTAAGGAGCGGGATAATAAATCTTACCAATTTTCTTTTCTTGTCGTTCTTCGACCCGGTTGATGATTGGGTGTAGGCTGGCAGTCGTATCGTTGATGTACGAGATTGACCCATTTGGGGCGACAGCCATCCGGTTTTGATGATAGAGACCATCACGCATAACGGCTTCTTTGAGGGCTTCCCAATCAGCTTTGGTTGGAATGAAGATACTGTCAAACAGTGCAGCGGTCTTGTCATAT
This sequence comes from Lactiplantibacillus plantarum, assembly GCF_014131735.1. Classification (NCBI taxonomy): domain Bacteria; kingdom Bacillati; phylum Bacillota; class Bacilli; order Lactobacillales; family Lactobacillaceae; genus Lactiplantibacillus; species Lactiplantibacillus plantarum. The sequence goes on along the minus strand of NZ_CP039121.1, from coordinate 2,688,088 downwards.
TTTGGTTGCCAATCTTGGGTGGTGTACTTGTCAAAGTAAGAACCATCGGCATACTTGGATTTTTCAAAATTAACGAAGGTTTCGTGACGTTCACGCGCAATTTCGTTAGAAGCTTTTAAGGTCCAGTAGTTTAAGAGTAAGAAGTAGATATTGGTAAAGTCAACGGCTTCTTTACTGCCGTATTCCATCTGATTCTTCGCGAAAAAGGCATGGAGCCCCATGGCACCTAACCCAATGGTATGGGCTTGACGGTTCCCTTTTTGGATGGAAGGAACGACGTCGACGTTAGAGTGGTCAGTAACAAAAGTTAACGCGCGCACCATGGCTTCAACAGAATGTCCAAAGTCTGGAGAGGTCATTAAGTTAACAATGTTAGTCGAACCAAGGTTACAACTAATATCAGTTCCCAACTTCTCATACTGTTGTTGGTCATCAATTAATGATGGGGTTTGCACTTGCATCACTTCTGAGCACAAGTTACTCATCACAATTTTACCGTCGATAGGATTTTCGCGGTTCGCGGTATCAATGTTGACGACGTATGGGTAGCCAGATTCTTGTTGTAACTTGCTGATTTCATTTTCAAGGTCACGCGCCTTGATCTTAGTTTTACGGATGTTCGGGTTCTTAACCATATTGTCGTATTCTTTGGTGACATCGACATATGAGAACGGTACCCCGTATTCGCGTTCAACGCCGTAAGGACTGAAGAGATACATATCAGCGTCAGCCTTGATCAACTCGTAAAACTTGTCGGGTACGGTGACACCGAGTGAAAGCGTCTTGAGCCGAATCTTTTCGTCGGCGTTTTCCTTCTTAGCAGAAAGAAAGGCAATAATATCTGGATGAAAGACACTAAGGTAAACGACCCCGGCACCTTGACGTTGACCTAATTGGTTAGAGTAGGAGAAACTGTCTTCTAATAATTTCATGACGGGTACGACCCCACTAGCAGCGCCATCGATATGCTTGATTGGATCACCGGCACCCCGTAAGTTGCTGAGGTTAATACCGACCCCGCCACCGATCCGAGAAAGTTGTAACGCGGAGTTAATCGTCCGGCCGATTGAGTTCATATCATCGGTCGATTGAATCAAGAAGCAAGAAATCAATTCACCACGCCGGGCCCGGCCAGCATTGAGAAAACTGGGGGTGGCTGGTTGATAACGTTGGTGAACGATTTCGTCGGCCAGGTCCATCGCCAAGTCTTCATTACCATCAGCAAAGTAGAGGGCGTTCATTGCCACACGGTCAATAAAGTTTTCCAAGTAATAGTCGCCATCATCCGTCTTTAAGGCGTATTGGGCATAAAATTTGTAAGCCGCCATAAACGTCTTGAAGTGGAAGTCTTGCGACCGCAAGTAATCGTAAAGTTTTTCGATAAAGCTAAAATCATACTTATCAATGGCAGGGGTTTCCAAATAGTCGTGTTCACGTAGGTAGTCAAAGCGCGCCTTAAGACTATCAAATTTCATCGTGTTCGGTTCAACATTTTGTTCAAGGAAAGCGGCAAGTGCCTCCTGATCCTTGTTGAGCGGAATCTGATTGTTAACGGGAATATTGATCTCATTATTTAAGTCGTAATACGTGACGTCTTTTAAATCTTTTAAGGTCATAAGGAATCCTCTTTCTATCAGTATAATTGTGGCTGGCAAAATCGACGACCCACAATCAGTAGGTTGATGATTGTGGGTCGTTTATCATATTTTAAAGGGTAAACCAGCTATGTAACCACGCAAAAAAGCGTGAACAAACTAAACAGCTAATTGTTTTAAAGCATCCGGACGGAAGCCGGCAATGCTGTCTTCGCCATTGATTTCAACGACCGGAACAGCATGGAAACCTTGATTCTTCAGGTAATCGACGTATTCAGGATTCGTATTGATGTTCTTCTCTTCAAAGGCAATATTGTGCGCCGTGAGGAACTTCTTAGTCATCTTGCATTGCATGCAGTTGTTTTTAGTAAATACAGTAACTTTTTTCATTTTTCATCATCCTAACTCGTTTTTCTGATAAATTTAGTATACAACATGTGGTGAAAAAAACAATCAAAAAACACAACATCTAGGGTGTGGTAAAAATCACAAGCCCTAGATGTTGTGTTAGTGTCAGCTTTTAACCGACTAAAAAGTTTTTTAAATTATTTGTGGTTCACTCGCTGAATCAGTTATCATAGATATAGACCAGAAATTTAGAGGAAAATAAATATGACCAACTATTATTATACACACAATCCGGATATTGTGCATGATGAAAAGCAATGGAATTTTGAAATTTTTAATCACTCGTTTAAATTTACGACGGACAACGGTGTCTTCTCCAAGCGTACCGTGGATTACGGCTCACGAACACTACTTGCAGCGTTTGATCCAACTGATTTGCCAGCGGGCCCAATGCTAGATTTGGGAACCGGATATGGTCCCATTGGGATGGCGCTCGCGTATCAATCACCCGAACGAACGGTTGATATGGTCGATGTGAACGAGTTAGCGCTAAGCTTAGCGCGTAAAAATGTTGCTTTGAACCAAATTACGAATACCAATATTTTTACGTCTGATGTCTATCAACAAGTGACCGCGACTAATTACGCGGCGATTGTCACCAACCCACCGGTGCGCGCAGGTAAGGCAGTGGTGGATGCGATGTTAACGGGGGCCGTTTCACGGCTAGTCGTTGGTGGAACACTCACCGTCGTTTTACAGAAAAAGCAGGGCGCACCATCTGCGAAGAAATTGATGCAAACGACCTTTGGTAATTGTCAGGTGATTAAGAAGGACAAAGGGTATTACATCCTACAAAGTGTAAAGGAGGGATAGTCGTGACGGAACCAACAGCGGAAGACTGGATGCAAGAAGCATTACATGAAGCGCGGATGGCCTACTTAATTGGCGAAGTGCCGATTGGGGCCGTGATCGTTCACCAGGGTGAAATTATTGGCCGTGGTCACAATTTACGGGAGCATGGTCAGGATGCAACGATGCACGCGGAAATTATTGCGATTCAGGAAGCTTGCGAATATTTGCATAGTTGGCGATTAGCCGATTGTCAGCTATATGTCACCTTGGAACCATGTTTGATGTGTAGTGGGGCTATTATTAATGCACGGCTACCTGAACTCTACTTTGGTGCCCGTGATCCCAAGGCTGGCGCCGTTCGTAGTTTGTATCAGGTGATGGATGATACCCGGTTAAATCATCAAGTAACGGTTCATGAACGCATCTTGGCACGTCCGGCCGGCGAGATGTTGGAAAACTTCTTCCGTGGGATTCGTAAACGGAAAAAGGCGGCTAAAAAAGCACGACGTGAAGCTGCTGAAAAAAATTAGGCCGATGGCTGGTAATTGTGGCGCAAATCATGTATTATAGTATTTGCCGCAAGGCCAAAAGGCAAGGGTGGATTTACGAATCGTGTCAGGTCCGGAAGGAAGCAGCACTAAGTTTGCTTCATCTTGTGCCTTTTGTTTTTATGAAATGTAACAGCTCTTAGCCATTCGGTTGAGAGCTTTTTATTTAAATTAAATATTGAGTGCTAGTTTTGAACGTGCTGATAGGTTGGTTTATTTTTATTTACCTATTATTCATAGTAGTAATACGTTATTTGGGTGATGCTTTTCAGGCTGATAGTTAAAGCCACTGCTTGTTGAAGGAATAACTAAACGCCTAACAAAGGTGGTTAAAGGCCTGGGCATCGACTCGTTGGCAAGTGCGCTTAGATGCTTAATTTGTATAACCGACACTGATTGTTAGTGGAAGCAGCACAACCAGGAAGCTAACTGTTCAGGACGTTTAAACAATGGCTTATAATAAGTAATGATAACCAAAGTATGACTGATGTAAGAAAGGAAGAATCGCATGTATCGGGCACTATATCGGGTTTGGCGTCCCCAACGCTTTGATGAGATTGTCGGGCAACAGATGATTACCCAGACACTAAAAAATGCCATTATGACCCACCAGACGAGTCATGCGTATCTGTTTACCGGTCCCCGGGGAACTGGGAAAACGTCGGCAGCAAAGATTTTTGCCAAGGCAATTAACTGTCACCATCTTGTTGATGGGGAACCTTGCAATGAATGTGAGACTTGTACGGCGATTACCAAGGGGCAACTAAATGATGTCATCGAAATTGATGCGGCTTCTAATAATGGCGTGGAAGAGATTCGTGATATTCGGGACAAAGCGAAGTATGCTCCAACGCAAGCGGACTATAAAGTCTACATTATTGATGAAGTTCATATGTTATCGACTGGCGCGTTTAATGCGTTGCTCAAAACGCTAGAAGAACCCCCGGCTAACGTTATATTTATCTTAGCGACAACGGAGCCCCATAAGATTCCATTAACGATTATTTCACGGACGCAACGGTTTGATTTTCGGCGGATTACAGCTAAGGATAGCTACGATCGGATGGTGTACATCCTCAATGAGAAGGATGTGACCTATGATGAAAAAGCGCTACGCGTCATTGCAGCGGCTGCTGAAGGTGGAATGCGGGATGCTTTAAGTATTCTGGATCAAGTAATTTCGTTTGGGGATAACACGGTTACGTTGGATGATGCGTTAATGGTGACGGGAAGTGTGACCAAGCAGTTGCTGGCTAACTATGTCAGTGAGGTCACCGACCATGATACGAAGCCGGCACTAGAGACGATGCGACAAATCTTACAAGAAGGTAAAGATGCGAACCGTTTCATTGAAGATTTGATCAGTTATACGCGTGACGTGTTACTCTATCAACAGGCCCCTGAAATGGTCGATAGTGTGGCGATGGGCGAGGATGATCAACAATTTGAAGCATTTGCCAAGCAAATCGATGCTGAAGTCCTGTACCAAATGGTCAAGACGTTGAACGATATTCAACAACAAATGCGGTTCACGACGCACCCCGACGTTTATTTAGAAGTGTTGACGGTCAAGTTAGCTCAGTTGGATGGTCAAGCGGCCGTTCAACCGGCCGTTCAACCGGTAGCTGCGGCAACGGTCAATCCTAAAGATCCCACTGTGCATAAACTGGCACAACAAGTTGAACAGTTGCAAAGCGAGGTCAAAACGTTACGTTCTCAAGGTGGTAGTGTCACTAAACCCGTACCGGCTAAGCCGCGGTCGAGTAATGGCCCGGTTGTTAAGAAGGTTAATGTCAGTCAGATTTATCCTATTCTGGGAGCGGCAACGAAGAATGATCTCATTAAGGTGCGCGATGTTTGGACTGATTTGATGAACATTTTGAGTGTGACGCAGCGGGCCCTAATGCACGTGGCCCAACCAGTTGCGGCCAGTTCAGAAGGTGTTGTGGTTGCGTTTGACTATGCGTTTGTTTATCAAAAAGCGATTGATGACCAGACCTTGATCGATGCACTCGGAAATGGTTTGGATCGGCTGATGGGACAGGCACCCAAGATTGTCTGTGTGCCTAAAGAACAGTGGCCACAAATTCGTAAGGATTATTTGGCCACTCACCAGCCAGGAGGTGCAACATCAGAGCAACAAGCACCGGCCAAAGAACCGGTCGTTGAAGAAGCTAAGAACATGTTCGGTGATTTAGTTGAAGTACAGCCGGACTAAAGACGAAAGGAACTGATAATTATGATGCGTGGAATGGGCAATATGCAAAGTATGATGAAACAAATGAAGAAGATGCAGGCGCAAATGACAGCCGAACAAGCGGCTTTAAATGAACAAACCTTCACGGGTGCGGCGCCAGACGACATGGTCAAAGTCACTTTTACTGGTGATAAGAAGATGAAGGATATTACGATTAACCCTGATGCTGTTGATCCTGATGATGTGGATATGTTACAGGACTTAGTCGTTGCTGCGGTGAACGACGCGTTGACTAAGGTCGATGAACAGACACAAAGTACGATGGGAAAATATACTAAGGGATTACAGTAAAAACGAGGTAAGTACATGCAGTATCCAGAACCAATTGCTAAGTTGATTGATAGTTATATGAAGTTGCCCGGCATTGGTGGCAAGACTGCGACGCGGCTGGCGTTTTATACAATTGATATGAACGGTGATGACGTCACCGAGTTCGCTAAGTCGCTGATTGCGGCCAAACGGGACCTGCATTTTTGTAGTATTTGCGGTAATATCACCGAAGATGATCCGTGTGTGATTTGTAAGGATAAGTCGCGTGATCAAAGCACCGTTCTGGTTGTTGAAGAGGCCAAGGATGTCATGGCAATGGAAAAGATTAAGGAATACAACGGGCTGTATCACGTCTTACATGGGGTATTGTCACCCATTGATGGCAAAGGTCCGGAAGATATCAACATTGCCAGTTTATTGAAACGGCTACAGCAAAATGAAGCCATCAAGGAAGTCATTATTGCCACAAATGCCACGCCTGAAGGTGAAGCAACAGCGATGTACATCTCGCGGTTAGTTAAGCCGGCGGGGATCAAAGTGACCCGATTGGCGCACGGCTTGTCGGTTGGTAGTGATATTCAATATGCGGATGAAATGACCTTATTCAAAGCAGTTGAAGGTCGCCAAGAAATGTAATTGGAGGTGCCACCATGTTTAAACGTAAACAGAAGATCAAGCATCCCAAGGAAGTTTTTGATGAACAGTTATTGTCGACCCTGAATGCCGCTAAGTTGGACTGGGACCGTGCGAAGCAGAACCAAGAAGCGGTCTATGATAATAATACGAGTGAACTAGTTACGCAGACCGCCTTAGCGCGTGCTAAGTATTTATATCTGTATCGTGAAGCACGTTTACGTCAAGTTCATGGGCAGACGATTCAGCGCTCGGTCATTGATAAATAGACTGTTAGTGATTTAAGAGATAACTTGTTTCAAAATAAAAATGTGTGAGGCTTTTGCATAATAGCCTCTAGGCAAATAAATAGGACGAGCAACCGGATTTTGTTGTTCGTCCTATTTATTTATCAACTTGCATCTTTAAAGGGCTTTTTACGAAGTTTAGAGTCTTGCAATAACAGATGATTCTTTAATGGTAGCACGTTGTTCAATAATGTAGGACATGATGTAAGTCGAGGAACACTGCATCCTTTTCTGCTCTTTAGGCAGTTGCTCTTTGTGTGATTCTTTGTAGAGCATGGGACAAGGTGTAACTGAATTATCAAAAAGCTGGGCTTTTACGGAACTCTATTGAGTCTTAATTTGGAAAGCAAGAATCATAAACCATTTGTGCATTGGTTGCGTTCTCAATATTTGCTAACCAATGTGGCTGTTGAAGTAGCTTTACCAACTGTGATAACGCTAAAACATGTTCTGCAGCATCTATTGGAGCGAGTCCGATAATGACATTTATTCTTTTAGCGTGCTTAGTATTTTCATCGTAAATTTTAATTGGTTTTTTTAAGACCAATAGAGACATACCAACTTTTCGAACCCCATCCGCTGGTCGTGCATGGGCTAGCATTACACCATTACCAATGACCATGTAAGGGCCATGTTCTACAGTTGATGCAATAATTGTGTCAATGTAGTGTCGATTAATATAGCCTTTCTTAAATAAGGGAGTAAAGGCATTAATAATTGCATCTTTCCAACTAAGATCGTCCCGTTGGCTAATCAGTATGTTATCAAGTGAGAGTAGTTCTTGTAGGCCAATGCTATTTGTTAATGCAGTTTCTGGAGTTGGTTGGTTTTTGGCGAGTAAATTTGATAACGCAGATTCAAGAGCTACTGGATTACTAATACGAGCATAATCACCGATTATATCCATTAGATTGGTAACGGTCAGTGCATTGTGAGAGGATCTTTTAATGATTTTTAGTGATATCAGTGCTTGGTTAATTTGTTGCCATTGTATCTTTGTGGGAATTGGTGCAACGACAATTGTTGGTACAGGGTAACTATCTGTTAATTTAATAGTGCTAATAATTAGTTTAATGTTTCTGGAATGACTGTTTTTAAGTTTGAAAACGCTCATAGGCTCCGAAAATTTAACATTAGGGTATCGTTGACGTAATTCTTCGTGTAGAACTTTCGAGGTTCCAATGCCACTAGAACAAACTACGTCAACCGCGTAATCTGGTTTGTTTTCTTTTCGTAATATGCCTCCGAAATAAATTGCGACGAGTGTAACTTCTTCATCTGATAGTCTCTGGTCAATTAGGTCTTCAAAGGGTTTTAGAGAAAGACGTGTAAAAAAATCAATTCATTGTACTGCTTCATAATTATGCTTAAGCTAGGTTGTTTAAACGTAATTTGATACTTAACACGATAGTAAGTAGATAAAAGATGTGTTAACAAGGGTACCTCTAAAGATTCTACAGAGATTTGAGAGCCAGAAACATCATTAAATCGACGAATGATTTGTCTAACAATAGGCGCTAATTTATGAGCTAGCTTATTATCGGGATTAATGTGAATAAACTGACCGCTTTTTACTAAGTAGGTGATGAACAGCTGCTCGTTTACGTTATAAATCTGATAATGGCATAAAAATGCTTTTGCCCAGTTATTAATGATGCTAACTTGTTCAGACATATTAGCATCGTTTTGTTTTAATTCAAAACTATGATTTGTGAGAAGTCGGTTCAGATACCAAGAAAAGAAGGTTATTAGGATTGTTAAAGTATCATCACTAAAATAATTTCCAGTGTCCGTTTCTAGTGTACGCAGAAAATGTGTAATTTCGAGAGACGTATTGGGATCAATTTTTAAGGCGCTATTTATTAATGGGCCGTTCTCGCCTAGAACTGTTAAAAACCAATTTCGTTGATTGCGTTCCGTACCTGTTAGAGAAGTACCATTTGTTCCTGAAATTATCGTAAGACCATAGTTTAGAGCAGTTACTTTCAAAGCTTTTAAATCTGAGACAGCAGTATGATGTGTAATGTGAAAGCGTCGTTGATTATTTTCTAATGAAACATATTCGTGATTAATCAAGGATAGCATGGTTAGAAGTTTCCGATCACGCTGGGAGAAAACCTGACTGATTGTTTTTGAATCTGAGAATTCTTTCAATAAAGTGTGCTTTGTGTCATCAGAAAGATGATAACCAACCCCCTTTACGTTTTGAATAGTGTCTAAATCATTATCGTCTAGATAATGATTTATTTTTTTTAAAGCGTAAAAGAAGGTTCTTCGTGAGATATGTAATACTTCATGAATTCGATTGAAATCTACGTAGGAACTTGGTTGAAGTAAGAGTTCTAAAATATCTTCTCCGTGCTTAATATCATTAACTTCCATAGGCTATATACCCCCTTAACATCTAGTAGTGTAACGATTGCACTAATTTACCTGCAATTATTGCACTTGTAAGCGCTTTTATCAAGAGTAGACTTAACTTTGTTAAATGAAATGAAGTAGGAGGTGAAAAGATGCAATTACTTGATTCAAGTTTAGTTCAATTGGATGTAACGGTTGACAGTTGGCAATCTGCGATTAGATGTGCAGCGGAGCCATTAGTCAAGAATAAGTTTGTGACTAAAGAGTATCCTGAGCGTGTCATTGAAATTGCTGAAAAGGATGGTCCCTATATTGTAATTGCACCACACATAGCGTTATCACACGCTGCTGTATCTGATGGGGCCTTAAAAAATGGTCTTGGACTTACTGTCTTAACTGAGCCGGTTAAGTTTGGAAATAAGGTTAATGATCCAGTAAGTCTTGTTTTTACACTTAGTTCAGTTGGCGATGATATTCACTTAAGTCAAATGGCTGCTTTAGTTAATGTGCTCCAAAAAACAAGAGTAATTGAAAAAGTAACTCGATCTAACGATGTTAACGAGGTTATAGATTTATTTAATGAAAGGTGATTAATTATGAAAGTTTTAGTAACGTGTCGCAACGGAATGGGTACCAGTACTATGTTAACAGTTCAGGTTAGGAATGTTGCTAGTAAAAATGGTTGGGATGTTGATTGTGAACATGCCAGTTTAGATGCAGTTGGTAGTTTTCGTGGGGACTTAATTATTTCATTAAGTGATGTTGCTAAAGAGTTGGAGGATGAAGGCGTAAAAACACCAATTATTGGTATTGACAGCTTAATGGATTCTAATGAAATTGAACGAAAGATGACACCGTATATTGGAAAGTAGGTTATAATCCATGCTTAAGTTCTTAATCAGTCTATTCAGTAGTCCAGCAATTTTACTAGGTGCTGTTGCATTCATCGGTTTGGTTAGTCAAAAAGGGAAAGACGCAACGGATGTTACTAAAGGAACTATTAAAACAATTGTTGGTTTCTTAATTTTCCAGATTGGTGCCAGCACAATCACGACTACGCTACAATCATTTAATGTTTTGTTCAAAGAAGGATTCCATATTCATGGTGTTATTGCAGCGCCAGAAGCTGCAACTGCAATGGCGCAAGGTAAGTATGGGTTTGTTGTTGCGTTAACATTGATATTAGGCTTTGCAATGAATTTAGTTTTTGCACGAATTACACCATTTAAAAACATCTTTTTCACAGGTGGTCATAGTTTGTTTTTTGCTTGTGTATTAGCTTTAATTCTCAAATTTGAAGGATTAAATGATCTTTGGGCAATCATATTTGGTGGTGCGATTTTAGGATTTTGTTCTACGGCGCTACCAGCTCTTTGTCAGCCGTTTATGCGAAAAATCACAGGCGGTGATGCACAAGCGATTGGTCATTTTAACATGATTGGTTATGCAACTTCTGGTTTGGTTGGGACGCTCTTTAAAAAACACGCAGATGAAACCACTGAAAATATTAAATTTCCAAAGTTTTTGTCTCTATTTAAAGATTTCATTATCGGTGTGGCAATCGTGATGTTGATTATGTTCTATATAGCAACGTTTGCCGCGGGTCAAGTTGCAACTGCTAAAATTTCTGGTGGCGTTCATTGGCTAGTGTTCCCGTTGATTCAGGCTTTAACTTTTACTGCGGCGATGAGTGTTCTGATGTATGGTGTTGGGATGTTTCTTGAAGAAATTACGAATGCTTTCGTTGCAATCTCGACTAAATACATTCCAGGATCCCGCCCTGCACTTGATGTACCAACTATTTTTCCATACGCTCCAACGGCTGTCCTTGTTGGCTTTATTGGTTCTTACGCGGCCGGGTTATTGGGCATTGTCATTATGACCGTATTTCATTTTTCAACAGTTATTATACCTGCAGCACATATTTGTTTCTTCTCTGGTGGTGCAGCGGGAGTGTTTGGCAATTCAACTGGTGGTTGGCGTGGTGCGTTAGCAGGCTCCTTTGTCATGGGACTAATGCTATCCTTCTTACCACTCTTACTATTACCAGTACTCCAACAAATGGGGATTCAAGGCTCAACATTTCCTAATGTTGATTACAATGTTATTGGTATTTTACTCAAACAAGTATTTAGTATTTTTTAAAATGAGGTATTCATATGGATATGCAAAAGGCAGAAATTACAAAAGAAATTCGCGATTATGGCATTATGTCAGTTGTTCGTGCAGACGTTCAAACTTCACTAAATATTGCTGAGGCGGGGTTAAAAGGTGGTGTAAAGCTAATTGAATTAAGCTTTACGGTTCCAACGGCGCAGGAATCAATAAAACAAGTCAAAAAAAATTTTCCGGAGATCATTATCGGGGCAGGGACTGTTTTAGACGCGGTCACTGCTAGAATAGCCATCTTAAGTGGGACGGACTTTATCTTATCCCCTGAATTTGATAAAGATGTTGCGTTGATTTGCAACCGCTATCAAGTTCCCTACTTACCAGGGTGCAATACGGTTACTGAGGCTGTAGAAGCAATGACCTATGGTGCAGCTTTTATTAAAGTCTTCCCAGGCTCAGCGATTGACGGTCCAAAGTGGATTAATACTGTTAAAACGCCTATTCCCAACATGCCAATCCTTGCTTCTGGCGGTGGAAATTTTGATAATTTTAATGATTTTCTCGATGCTGGCGCTGACTGTGTGGCATTTGGTGGCTTGTTAGCTAATGGGAGTCTTCAACAGATTGAAAGTAACGCTCATAAATTAACTGAACAGTTAGAGGCTTACAGAAAGAACAAAGCTTAATATTAAACTAAGCAAAGCGTCCGTGACATGATGTAGCCTCTATACAAGTAAATAGGGTGAAAAACTGAATTTTAGTTTTTCTGATAGAATGATTCAGATTTTCTGGGTAACCTTTTCAATGCTCTTACTGGAAATTGACTGAACGCCCAGTAGTCATTATTTTACTAAATACTGGTTCAACGACAGTCTTATATGATATCAAAAGTAGGTATGGAGCATCCACTAATGAATAACAAACTAAAATCGGTATTTATCAATCGTGGGTAGTACTATCTAATAACTTTTTAGCAATTCACCGAATAAATCATCAAAACCACAATTGGTAGTAGCCGACCCACGTAAAAATCGTGAAAAAGTACCCTCACTAGTGGTAACCGTATTAGACAGGTACTCAAAAATCAAGTACAATTGCTACATATAAGAAAATAGATGGGATTGGGAATGTTGACAGGAAAATTAGTTACTTTTGAAGGGCCAGACGGTGCCGGCAAAACGTCAGCTTTAAACGCGATTGTGGCCAAATTACAGCCACAATTAGGGGATCGCTTAGTTGTGACGCGTGAACCGGGCGGGAATCAAATCTCAGAAGCAATTCGAAAAATCATTTTAGACCGTCATAATACAGCGATGGACGACCGTACGGAAGCGTTACTCTATGCGGCAGCACGGCGACAACATATCGTCCAAACCATTCAACCAGCATTGCAGAACGACCAACTTGTCTTGTGTGATCGCTACATCGATAGCTCGGTCGCTTATCAGGGGGCCGGTCGTGGTATTGGGGAACAAGCGGTTTATGATATGAATCAGTTCGCGACCGCGGGGCTAACCGCAGATTTAACGTTGTATTTTGACGTAGATGCTGCCGTTGGATTAAACCGCATTCAACAACATCGCCAAAATGAAATTAATCGCTTGGACGTGGAAGCCTTAAGTTTCCATCACCGGGTGCAAGCAGCGTATTTGAGATTACTGGCTGATCATCCTGACCGTATCAAGCGCGTCGATGCAAGTCAGCCATTGGACCAAGTTGTGACGCAGGCCTTAGAGATTATGGCGTCACAGTTACCGGCTTATGTGGCATCCAAGGGAGGGGAAGACCAATGAAATTAATTATTGCAATCGTTCAAGATAAGGACAGTAACCGGTTGAGCAGCCAGTTCATTGAAGCCAATGTTCGGGCCACGAAGCTCTCAACGACGGGGGGCTTCCTACGTTCAGGTAATACCACTTTTATGATCGGTATTGATGATGACCGTGTGGATGAAGTTTTAGCCATGATTAAAGAAACGAGTCATGCGCGGGAACAGTTTATGACACCACCAGTCAATCTAGACGTGACGATGGATGGCGCAGCTGCCTATCCAGTTGAAGTTCAAGTCGGTGGTGCCACGGTCTTTGTTCTACCAATTGAACAATTTCACCAATTTTAATGAAGGATGATTATTAATGGCAACAACCGAGTCATTTGCGCAAACGTTAGCGGCGAAACAGCCCCGCTTATTAGCGGCATTTAAACACATCATCGCCCAGAACCATCTGGCCCACGCGTACTTATTCGCGGGGATGGAAGGCGCTGGACAACCAGAACTGGCCCATTGGATTGCGCAACGGTTGTTCTGCCTGCATATTAATGATGGTGAACCAGATGGCACTTGTGAGGAGTGCGTCCGGATTGCTAATGGGTCGCACCCTGATATTGTGACAGTGGCTCCCGAGGGTCAGCGAATTCACGTTGATCAGGTTCGTTACTTAAAAGCTGAATTCTCTAAGAGTGCGGTCGAAGGTAACCGGAAACTGTTCATCATTAATGATGCGGAGAAGATGACAGCGAGTGCTGCCAATAGCTTATTGAAGTTTATTGAGGAGCCAAGTGGTAACGTCACGGCCTTGTTATTAACGACTAATAAGCAACTGATGCTACCAACGATTATTTCACGAACCCAGGTGATCGAATTCCCACCATTAAATGCGCAGGCGTTACAGCAGACGTTTGAACAGGCCGGGATTGCGCCAAACCAAGCACAGATGTTACGGGGCCTGACAAATAGCGTGACCCAGGCGCAGGCGTTGCTAGCGGATGATTGGTTACCACAAGCTGCGCAAGCATTGTGGCGGTGGTTTGACCAGGCTGTTAAGGGTGACCCACGGAGTTTTGTGGCTGTGCAGGTCAATTTAGTTGGTTTGGCTAAGGACGCTGATCATCAGCTGGTTATGTTGGATTTAATTGCGGCCTTGTTCCAAGATCTATTGCAATTACATTTTGAGGTGGCAACGACAGCGTTAACCTTTGGTCAGTACCAAAAAGAATTGGCCGGGTTAACGGCTGAAGTCAGCGATGAGCAGTTGATTGCGGCGACAGAACTAGCTTTAACGGCCAAGCGCCAGCTAGCTAGCAATATTAGTTTTCAAAATGTCTTAGAAGGCTTAACGTTAAAGTTATGGCCGATTTTTCAAACAAACGCTTAAATAAAGGAAAACGAGGGTGAGCGCGTGGATAAGCGTGATTTATACGATAGTTTCGGTGAGATGGAACAACAGATGCAACAAATGCTAGACAAAATGGCCAAGTTACGCGCCGATATGACAACGGTGTTAGAGAAAAACGCGGAATTGGTCATTGAAAATGAACATTTACGTGAACACATGGTCGAAATTGAAAATGAATTGCCGAAAAAAGCGGCTAGCACGACCACGCTCTCAAAGTCACGGCAAAACTTGGAAAAACTCTATGATGAGGGCTTCCACGTCTGCAACCAGTTTTACGGCAAACGGCGTGACGATGACGAATCCTGCGTTTTTTGTTTGGAAGTCATTTATGGTGAACGTGAACGCGCATAGTCGAAAAAGTCTGGGAGTAGTCCCAGACTTTTTGTGCTTTTCACCACGAGTCACTCATAGGAACAAGTCACGGTCGAGAGGATTGTTAGGAGGACGTTTTGGAAACACAACAAAGTTTTGCAGATCATGCGGGTATCGGGACCTTGTACTTAGTACCGACGCCAATTGGCAACTTACAGGATATGACTTATCGGGCAGTGGCGACGCTTAAAACGGTTGACCTAATTGCCGCAGAAGATACCCGGAATACCCAAAAGTTATTGAATCATTTTGAAATTACAACGAAACAAATTAGCTTTCATGAACATAACACCCAAGAACGGATTCCCCAGTTAATTGAAAAATTACAGACGGGCGTTAACTTAGCACAAGTTAGCGATGCGGGGATGCCGTCAATCAGTGATCCCGGCAAAGAACTTGTGGCAGCCTGCATTGCCGCGAATATTCCAGTCGTGCCACTACCAGGTGCCAATGCCGGCCTGACTGCGCTGATTGCTTCTGGCCTAGTGCCACAGCCATTTTATTTCTACGGCTTTTTACCGCGTAAGAAGAATGAACAAAAAGCTGATTTAGCTAAATTGGCTCGGCGACATGAAACAGTGGTCTTGTACGAATCGCCATTCCGTGTTGCCAAGACCTTGACCCTCCTAGCGACCGTCTGTGAAGGGACGCGGCCAATTGTGGCGTGCCGGGAATTGACTAAGCGTTACGAGGAATTCGCGCGTGGAACCTTGGCTGAAATGGTGACGTGGGCGCAGGATCATCAGTTAAAGGGCGAATTTGTCCTTTTGATCGGTGGTAATCCGGATAAGGATGAACCAGAAACAACGGATGAATTGGCACAGTTGCCAGTCAAAGACCAAGTCGAAGCGTTGATTGCAGCCGGAGATAAGCCCAACGTGGCCATTAAGACGATTGCGAAGCGACGAAATATTCCCCGGCAAAGCGTTTATAATCAATTTCATGAACTAAATACCAACGATGAGGAGTCTTGATGAATGGCAACTTTAGGCGCAAATGCGAGTCTTTACAGTGAACAGCACCGGATTACGTATTATGAATGTGACCGCACTGGTCGCGCAACCTTAACGACATTAATTGATATTGCCGTACTGGCATCAGAGGATCAAAGCGACGCCCTTGGTTTAACGACGGAAATGGTGCAAAGCCATGGTGTCGGTTGGGTCGTCACGCAATATGCCATTGATATTACACGGATGCCCCGCCAAGACGAAGTCGTTACGATTGCCGTTCGGGGTAGTGCTTATAATCCATATTTTGCTTACCGTGAATTTTGGATTCGGGACGCAGATGGTCAACAGTTGGCCTATATTACGAGTATCTGGGTCATGATGAGTCAAACGACCCGGCGAATCGTAAAAATTTTACCAGAACTGGTCGCGCCGTATCAGTCGGAAGTCGTCAAGCGCATTCCGCGCTTGCCACGACCGATTAGTTTTGAAGCGACCGATACAACGATTACGAAGCCGTACCATGTCCGCTTCTTTGACATTGATCCCAACCGGCATGTTAATAATGCACACTATTTTGATTGGCTCGTAGATACGCTACCCGCGACGTTCTTGCTTCAACATGATTTAGTTCACGTTGACGTTCGCTATGAAAATGAAGTCAAGTACGGGCAAACGGTGACTGCTCATGCGAACATCTTACCGAGCGAAGTGGCCGATCAGGTCACGACGAGTCATTTGATCGAAGTTGATGATGAGAAGTGTTGTGAGGTCACGATTCAATGGCGGACTTTACCAGAGCCGATTCAGTAATTTGCTGGGTTGGTATTTACACTAGTGTGTTAATGATGTGATCGTGAGCGACTTGGTCGATTAGAACGCACGTTTTTATTAGAGTCGCTGGCGATTCAGTATGCTATGATTAATACATCCATACAGGGGAGGTTCATTATGTCAATTTTAGTTTTAGGGGGAGCTGGCTACATTGGTTCTCACATGGTCGATCGGTTAGTAGAACACGGTACGGACGTCGTGGTCGTTGATAATTTGGTCACGGGACACCGTGCTGCTGTTAATTCGGCGGCCAAGTTTTATCAGGGTGATTTGCGGGATGCGGATTTTTTGAATCACGTTTTTGATACTGAGGACATTGAAGCTGTCGTGCATTTTGCCGCCTTTTCAATCGTACCAGAATCAATGAGTAAGCCACTGAAGTACTTTGATAACAATACTGGTGGGATGATCACGTTACTTGAAACGATGCAGGCCCATGATGTGAAGCAAATCGTCTTCTCATCAACGGCCGCTACTTATGGGACACCTAAGCAGATTCCAATTAAAGAAACTGATCCACAGTTACCAATCAACCCGTATGGCGCCAGCAAGTTAATGATGGAACAAATTATGCACTGGGCGGACGTTGCCTATGGTATTAAGTTTGTCGCGTTACGTTACTTTAACGTTGCGGGTGCCAAGCCAGATGGCAGTATTGGCGAAGATCATGGCCCCGAAACACATCTGGTTCCAATCATTTTACAAGTTGCGCAAGGAAAACGCGATGAACTTAAAATCTTCGGCGATGACTATAATACGCCGGATGGGACGAATGTGCGTGACTATGTGCATGTTGTCGACTTAGCTGATGCACATATCTTGGCTTTGAAGTACTTGGCTGCAGGAAATGACAGTAATGCCTTTAACCTGGGTTCTTCAACTGGTTTCTCTAACAAACAAATGTTAGCGGCTGCTCGTGAAGTTACCGGGCAACCAATTCCAGCTAAGCTAGCACCACGGCGGCCTGGTGATCCAGACTCATTGGTTGCGGCGAGTGATAAGGCGCGTGACGTGCTAGGTTGGCAACCAAATTATGACAATGTTAACGATATTATTGAAACAGCGTGGGCTTGGACGCAGAAGCATCCCAATGGCTACGATGATCGTGACTAGTATCGGTTAGCTGATAATTGAAAGCGGCTTTGAAATCTCGTCAATAGATTTCAAAGCCGCTTTTGTGGTCGTCAAAAAAGGTGCATGTCAGGATTGAGTCCTTGGCACGCACCTTTTAGATTGATCAATGCAGTTAGCGGTGAAGTTGTTGATAATCACCGATAATTGTTAAGAGTCGTTGAATATCAGTTGTATCAACATCACCGATGGTACCAATTCTGAAGCTAGGGATATTTGAAACCTTCCCAGGATAAATGACGAAGCCGCGTTGCTTGATGAACTGATAGAAGTCAGCAAAATCAAAGTCGACGTTCGGGTATTTGAATGACGTAATGATGGGCCCTTGAATGGCTGGATCAATCACTAATTCAAAACCTAGCGCTTGTAAGCCGTCGCTAAGGAGTTGTTGACTAGCATGGTAACGTTGGTAGCGTGGTGTCACGCCGCCTTCTGCTTGCAATTCAATGAGTGCTTGCGCAAAGGCATGTACCACGTGGGTTGGCGAAGTGAAGCGCCATTTTCCTGGTTGCTTGGTCATGGCTTGCCATTGGTCGTAGAGATCTAGACAAAGTGAACGAGCGTTGTCAGCAGTGTGGGCCAAGGTCGCTTGTTTTGCAATGATGAACGCAAAACCGGGCACGCCTTGCACACACTTGTTGGCACTACTAATCAAGTAGTCACAATCCAATTCATCAATGCTAATCGGGACGCCACCTAAACTGGACATGGCATCGATGATCGTTACGATCCCGTGTTCATGCATGATAGGCATTAAGGCTTCGATTGGGTTGAGAATCCCAGTTGTCGTTTCGCTATGAACGGTTGCGAAGTGGGTAATCTCCGGATGATCAGCTAAGGTTGCTTCAATCCGAACCGGATCGACGGCTTCATCTTCGTTGAACACAACGTCGATATGTGGAATATCGTAATATTCTGCAATTTGACTGATCCGATGCCCATATGCGCCGTTAATGGCAATCATTAAAGTTGCATCGGTCCGTGGTACTGCTGTGCCAATGGTGGCCTCAACACCAAAACTGCCGCTTCCTTGTAGTAGGACGGTCGTATAGTTTTCTGGATTGGCTTGGGCCATAGCTAAGATTTGTTGCCGAATGGTTTCGGTGACGTGCCGATAGTCACTATCCCAAGTACAATAATCAATTTGCATTGCGTCCTTAACACTGGCAGTCGTACTGAGTGGACCGGGTGTTAGGAGTAAATAAGGTTGTTTCATAAAAATCGGGCTCCTTGTCTGCTAATGATCAGTGGCAACCGGTTGATTGATTTGATCAAGCAATGCCGGTAATTCAGCCATCGATTGTAAAATGTAATCGGCACCAGCGCGTTGATAAGCGGCAGTGACGTGGGCTCGTCGTTCAGCTTGTTCGGCGGGGCTAAGGGCGTTGAAGGCTAACTCAGAAAGTCCCATGATGTTGCTACCATCAATAATCCCTACAGAGACTGCGTCGGCGTTGTTGCCTTCTAAGATATCATTAACGGAATCCCCAATTTTCATGACGGTTGTTGGATCGATGATTGTGAGCTGTTCAGCTGCTAACGCAAGCATTGCCGGCGCTGGTCGACCAACACCACCAGTTTGTTCTGAAGTGATGTTGACGGCGGGACGATAGCCTTGCTTAGCTGCAATCGGTAAGACCAGAGCTAACATTTCAGCGTCATAGCCGGTGGTCGTGCCATAGCTGATATTGTGAGCGGTCAAATAGTCAATTACAGCTGACATGCCGGGCTTTAATTGTCCGAATTCAGTCAGGGAGCTAAGCAAGATTGCCTTGAAGTTGCTAAAGATTTGATTGCAGTCGTCTTCAGTCGGTAAGACTTGGAAACGCGCCTGCCAGTCGTTTTGAACGGCCGGTAAATCCATGATTTTATGGATATGGGTGTACTTATCTAGTCCCATATCTTGGCGAATCTCAGCTTCAGAGATTTGAATACCAACGTTGGCAAAGGCTTTTTGGAAAGCCACGATGGGCGCCCGGCTGCCATAGTCAATGGTCGTGCCGGCCCAGTCAAAAATTACTGCTTTAATTGTCATTGATGAAAACTCCTTTGAATTTACTTAGTTGTTCTTTAAGTAGTGGCCACGTAACCGCATAGAAACCAGTTCGAGCACGATTGCGACACCCAAGAGTAGGTAGACAATCAAACCAACTTCATGGAAATCGAAGTAGAAACTGCCAGCCATGAAGAGGTAGTAACCGATATCGTCAGCACCAGCTGCAGCACCAACGGCGACCGCATTGGCAAAGTTAATTTCAAACCGGATGAACGTCCAGCTAAGAAGTGCTGGAATGATTGACGGGAGAATGGCCTGAAAAACAATTGGCCAAAAACCCACGCCACTCGCCTTTAACGCTTCAATCGTATCTTGCGAGGTTTCTTCAATACTTTCAGAATAAGCCTTAACCAAGTACGCTACACTGTGGAAGGTCAAGCCGACCACGGCGGCACTAGCACCTAATCCCATGACTACGGAGTAAATTAACACCCATAAAATCGTTGGAATGGCACGAATAAAGGCCATGACTGCTTTAATACTAGTAGCTAACCAACTGGGTGCTAAGTTACGGGCAGCACCGACGGCAATGAAGAAGGCGATTAGCGCTCCTAACAAAGTCGTCAACATCGCTAATGAAACACTAGTCATTAGGGCCCGTAAGAGTTGCCCCAGTGTGTCTTGACCAACGCTAGGGTGTAAGAACATAGCATTCAGGTTGAGACCTAAGCTATGCAAAGCGTCAATGATGTTCAGGTTGGCATTATTGAGTGTGACTAATGAATAGACACTGATAAGCGTTAGGCCAATCATAACGGCTCGCAGGATTTTGCGGGGCCGAGTCACCAACGAAATCGACCGGGTTGGTGGTGCTGACGGTTGAAGTACTTGTGTTTTGGGTTGACTGTTTTCAATCATGCAATTGCCCTCCGAATTCGATTAGATGTCAATTCTAAAACAATGACTAAAATCGCAATTAACAAAACAATTAGACCAGCAGCGTCATAGCGGAACGCCTTAAAATAGTAGTCAAAGAGAAAACCAACACCCGTACCCGTCAAGAGTCCGACCAAGGTTGCGTCCCGTAAGTTGTTTTCAATCATGTAGAGAATCCAACTAGTCAAGGTACTAGCGGCTTCGGGTAACACCCCACAGAAGACACATTGGAAATAGTTGGCGCCAACGGCTTGCAGTGCTTGAAGCTTTTCGGCATCGAGGTCCTCAATAGTTTCAGTAAAGGCCCGTGTCAGATAGCCTAGCGTCATAAAGAACAGTGCCAAGAAGCCCGTAAAGTCACTCTGTTTAAAAGAAAACAGAAGAATCATCGCCCAAGCGACCACCGGAATATTACGTAAGAGTGAAGCACCAAAACGAATAATCCAGCGGAGGACAGGCGTTGGGGTGGTTGTCTTAGCACCGAGAATCGCAAAGATCAGGGCGAAGAGACTAGCGACCATGGTTGATGAAATTGCCACGAGCAAGGTCCGCCACAGCTGATAAAGAATCGGTCCCAGATAAGAAATCGAACGACTTGTCGGAATAAAGTTGGTAAACAACCACATTAAGCCCGCTGGAATCTTACTGATCGAAGCCCACGCCTGAAAATTAACGAGGGCCATGGATAAGACGTAGATGCCAATTAAAATGAGCAAAACAACTGATAATCGCAACCGACGTTGCCGAAAAAAGCGTTGCGGTGTCATTGGATTAGTTTTCATTGGCAGCCACCGCCGTTGATTGGTCAGGTTGGCGATAAATGTGCTGTAAGACCGCGTCGTCAACTTCATTAGTGGCGCCTTCGAAAACGATGGCCCCGCTGTTAATGCCGACGATATGGTCGGTGTACGCCATTGCGATATCGACCTGATGTAGATTAATGAGGATAATCAGTTGTTTTTCCTTTGCCAATCGCCGTAGAATGTCCATGACAATGGTCGTTGATTTGGGATCTAGGGAAGCAATCGGTTCATCACATAAAATCATCTTAGGATGTTGCATTAATGCCCGTGCGATCCCGACCCGTTGTTGTTGGCCACCACTTAATTGATCGCAACGTTGGTAGGCGTATTCTTTTAACCCTACTTCGTCGAGTAGTTGTAGCGCCTCTTGTTTTTCGGCGCTACTGTAAAGGCCGAGCATGCCAGCAACTGTTGATTTAGCGCCTAAGCGGCCATGCAGAACATTTTCAAGGGCCGTTAACGGACTGATCAGATTGTAGTTTTGGAAAATCATGCCGATATGATGACGAACTTTGCGTAATTCAGCTTTGTTCGCTTGACGAATGTCAGTGTCATCGAGCAAAATTTGACCACTATCATCGCGGATCAACTGATTGATACTCCGTAAAATAGTTGTTTTACCAGCACCAGACGGGCCGATGATGGCAGTTACTTCGCCCGGTTTAGCTGTGAAGTTGACTGCTTTGAGCGAATGCTTATTGGAACCATATGTTTTATCTAGCTGAATAACCTTGAGCATTGGCAAATCCTTTCATTGTGAACTAATGGTACGTGGTTTAGTAACCTACTAACTTATGCGTTGGCGCGTACCACTTGTCGGTAACATTAACTAATTTGGACTTTTCTGATTTCTTAGGGAACATCATTGGTGTCTTCGCATTTGGTTCAGAGAAGATCTTTTTGTTTTGGGCAAAGGACTTCGACGTGAACTCAGTGGCGATCTTCTTTTGATCATCCTTGCTGAGGGACTTGGTATTGTATACCCATGGGCCTTGTTGAACAGGCATCATGGCAATGTTAACGACCGACTTGCCGGCTAAACTTGTAAATGGCGCTTCGGCGTTATCCTTAACAGTGAAAGTTGAGCCGACCTTGTCCCATGATCCCTTGGTAACGTTTAAGTATGGCATTAAATCAGCATCATCAAAGGCAGCGACATCCGCATCCCCCTTGAGTAAGTTGACCGCGGAACCCTGATGAGAGCCACCATAGAGCACTTTACTAAAGAATGATCCGCTTTGAGTTAATTTATCTTGGTCAGCGGTTTTGATGTTGAATTCACGTGAGATTTCAGCCGTTGGTACTAAGAAGCCTGAAGTTGAACTATTGGAAACATAAGACATCTTCTTGCCTTTGACGTTCTTAATACTGTACTTACCGTTTTCTTCATACTTTTTGGCATCTTTTTGTTGTACCATTAAGTAGGAGTTATAAGTAGCGTCTTTCAAGGTACCTTTAGCATCAGATTGTGCGGCAAAAGGTACAACATCTTTGCTCTTGTGGTGTGCTTGGATATAACCGTTAGCCCCCATGTATGCGACTTGAGCTTTGCCGGATGCAATTGCTTGGATCGCAACGTTATAGTCGGTCGTGGTTTGTAATTTAACCGTCTTACCCGTTGCCTTTTCAACTGCTTGCTTAATGGCCGTACGGGAACCAGCAAAACTCTTGGCTGATTCGTTAGGATAGAAGACCACCGTGATGGTTTTGCTGCTATCCGTACTGCTACCACCAGATTTAGCACTGGTTCCGCTAGCGCAACCTGCGAGTCCTAAACCTAAAACCGAAATGAATGAAAGACCTAATAATGACTTACTAACTTTTGACATAGTTTCCAATTACCTCCAAGTAATTTTAGTTACTTGTGTAGCATAACAAGGTATTGTAAATGTGCGGACAAGGATTAGTGAAGTATATGTATAAGTTATGTAAATAATATTTACATTCGGTTTTCAATTCAGCGATTGGTAAGTATGAGTGGAAACTGGTCAGGATAGTTGTTGATTGTTTCTGGATTGAATTGGTTGGTTACTACCGTAAAGCTTTCAAAGTAAGTAAATTATGATAAGATATGTGAAGTAATTCAAAATGAGGAGTTTTTTAAAATTATGAAGTTGTTGGCGATTGATACTTCGAATCGGCCATTGAGTGTCGCGGTATTAGAAGATACCCAGATCTTGGCCACAACGACCACTAATGTTGGCCGTAACCACAGTAGTACATTATTACCAATTATTGAACAAGCCATGGCTCAAGCTAAATTGGCACCAGCTGATTTAGACCGGATCGTCGTTGCTGCCGGACCAGGGTCGTATACGGGGTTGCGAATTGGCGTGACGACTGCTAAAACACTTGCCTTTACATTAGATAAAGCCTTAGTTGGTGTATCGAGTTTGGCCGTGTTAGCTGGCAACATTGTGACGGAAGGCCAATTAGTGGCGCCGTTATTTGATGCGCGTCGTGACAACATCTTTGCCGGGTTATATCGGATTAAGAACCAGCGTCCAGTTGCCGTTATCGCTGATCAACATATCAGTGTGACCGAGTGGGGCCAACGATTAGCTAGTTATGATGAACCAATTACCTTTGTCGGCGCGGATGTCGATCAATATGCGGATGCTTTGCAGCAATCGTTAGCCAAGCAGTTCGTTCGTGCAGCCCCACAACTTGACTTGCCCCAAGCCGTAGTACTAGGTTTGATGGGTCGAACGCTGACACCCGTGAGTGAAATTCATAACTTTGTGCCGAACTATTTGCGTTTAACGCAAGCTGAACGTGATTGGCAAGCCAAGCACCCAGAAAAGGAACATGCGCCCTATGTTGAGAAAATTTAAGGAGTACTTTCAAAAAATGACCACCGGTGGCAATCAACGCCGCCAACGTGTATTGGCCATTCAAAATCACATCGTTAAAGTGGGCGAAGTCAATTACTATGTCTCACGCGCACTGATTACCGATGTGCCCGAGATGCTAGCCATTGAACGGGCCGTATATGCGGGACAGACACCGTGGGATGAAAATGCGTTTAAGACGGAACTTCGCCGACAGAGCGGTCGGTTCTATATTGTGATGCGTCATGAAGATCGCCTCGTCGCTTTTTGTGGTTGTGTCTTTGATGATCGCCGCCAAGATGCACATATCACCAATATTGCTGTACATCCTGATGTTCAAGGCCAAGGACTAGGCCATTTTATGATGCAAGTCATGATGAAGCGGGCGCGTAAGTTGCATTACCAAACGGTGACCCTTGAGGTTCGTTACAGTAATACGATTGCGCAACAACTTTACCGCGATTTAGGGTTTGAAAAGACTGGTATCAAGAAACGGTACTATTTTGGCGACCATGAAGATGCTATTGATATGACTTATCGTATTCCGGTAGCTACGGATGACTGAACGACAGCTTGTCGCCAGTACGCAGCTTGACGCGGGTCGGGCCGTCCAAGTTTGTTACCAGTTAGCGACATTAGCATATCCCGGTGGCGCACCTTGGCGGCAAGCGACGTTTGCGGCGGACATGGCGTTACCAACGGTACACTATGATTTATTACGGTGGCAGGATGAACTGATCGGGTTTGTCAGCCGCTCAACAGTGCTTGATGAGACCGAAATTACGAATATTGCAATTGATCCGGCCTATCAGCGTCAAGGGCATGCGCGGTGGTTATTAACAGCCTGCTTAGCACAATTATCGGCAGGGTCCGTATTCCTAGAAGTCCGGGCTAGTAATCTCGCCGCCCAGCGCTTGTATCAGCAATGCGGCTTTGACCAGATTGCCACGCGTAAGGAATATTATCATGATCCCGAAGAAGATGCGTGGATCATGCGTAAAATGATTAATTAAAAGGATGGGAACCGTGGAAAAACAAAACTTGATTTTAGCGTTTGAGTCCAGTTGTGACGAGACTAGTGTGGCAGTGATCAAAGATGGCCATGAGATTTTATCCAACGTGATTGCAACGCAGATTAATAGTCACAAACGGTTTGGTGGCGTGGTTCCTGAAGTTGCCAGCCGTCATCATATTGAACAAATTACAATTTGTATTGAAGCCGCACTTCAAGAGGCACACGTGACGTATGCTGACCTTGATGCTGTTGCCGTGACGTATGGCCCCGGTCTAGTGGGGGCACTGTTAGTCGGTGTTAATGCAGCTAAGACAGTGGCATACGCGCACCAATTACCGCTGATTCCAGTTAACCATATGGCCGGGCACATTTATGCCGCTCGGTTTGTTAAGCCATTCGAATTTCCGCTAATGGCACTATTAGTTTCTGGCGGTCATACTGAATTGGTCTACATGCAAGCAGATGGGCAGTTTGAGATTATTGGTGAGACACGTGACGATGCGGCTGGTGAAGCTTATGATAAAATCGGTCGGGTATTGGGTGTTCCATATCCGGCAGGTAAAGTCATTGACGAGATGGCACATGCAGGTCACGACACTTTCAAATTTCCGCGAGCAATGATTGATGAAGATAATTACGATTTTAGTTTTAGTGGGCTGAAGAGTGCGTTCATCAATACGGTCCATCACGCAGATCAAATTGGCGCGACTCTGGATAAGAACGATTTAGCGGCTAGCTTTCAGGCCAGCGTGGTTGATGTTCTGATGAGTAAAACGTTACGAGTCCTCAAACAATATCCAGTTAAGCAATTAGTCTTAGCCGGTGGCGTTGCAGCTAATCAGGGGCTACGTGAACGGTTACAACAAGATTTACCAACCGCTTTTCCTGACACAGAACTAATCTTAGCGCCTCTAAAGTTATGCGGTGATAATGGTGCCATGATTGGTGCTGCGGGCTATGTTCAATATCAGCATCACCAATTCGGCGACGCGGCGCTGAATGCCGATCCAAGCTTAGAATTTGATTGGATGCCAGGTATGTTGAAGTAATGAAGTAGTTATAAACGGGTGTGAAAAGTCAGTCCTTTTCACACCCGTTTTAGTATCTTTTCATTAATTATGATTAAAAGAGGATGATTCCTAGAATCAAAAATGACCATCTTAAGCCCGCTGGAAATAGTTCAAGTTAGTGTAAACTTGCTTAGTTAGTTCGTCCTACACCGACCTCCAGGCATTTCTGCCAATTGCCGGAACGTGGTGGGCACAGATTTGAGCCGAAAAACCACGTCTCAAATACTGGCCTTTCACTAACCAAGCACAGGACGCTTGCTAAGTGAAATTTCACCACTGGGCATTGTCAGAAACGCCTTCCAGTCGGGATAGCGTTCGAATGGCTGATAGGGGCGTACTCAACTTTTGCTGGATTTGTCGTTGTTTTTCATAAACGTTAATTTTATCAATCAACTGTCAGATTGAAAAGGTCTTGTGATAACTCACTATTTCTGAATTACCGTAGTAATAATTGAATATTTCGAAAAAGTGGAGAAGGCACTCTGATATTTGACTTAAAGGGTTCAGTATCAAAATAGCCAACGACAAATTGTACCGAGTTCAGTGGCCGTTCATCAGCCATTCGAGCGGCATCCCGACTGGAGGGGCTGGGTGACAATGCTCAGTAGCCAAATTATTCTTAGCTGGAAGTGGGTTCCTTCCGGCTTAGAATAAGACTCAAATCGACGTCGGCTTACGTTCCAGCAATTGTCACCCAGCCCCGGAGGTCGGAATCGGACGCGCATTGCTGACGAACAGGAACCCACCTAACCGGCACCTTTCAATCATGATTTATGCCGCGGATAGGGGCAAAATAATAGTCGCCTCAAGAATTATATTAATTCTTGAGGCGACTATTATTTTTATCTGATGAGTCATTGGAAAATTAGCTCAATTCTTCTAAAGCTTCAGCTTGTTCGGTCCATTCGGTTTCAACTTGTTCTTGTTGAGTATTGATGGCTTCAAGTTCTTTTTGTAGGTCTTGTAGTTTACCAACATCGGCCGATACTTCAGGTTGCGCCATTTCAGTTTGAATCTGTGTGGCTTGTTCATCTAAGGCAGTCATCTGTTCTTCCAGGGCGGCAACTGAGCGCTCGAGCTTGCGCTTTTCACGTTGTTGCTGCTTGCTGGCTTGGTAATTTTGCTGGCCTTTGGAGCGGGGAGCAGCAGTTGTGGCACTGGTTGAATCCGCTGCACCGGCTTCAGCAGCTTTTTCGGCCGCTTGGCTAGCAGCCGCAGCCGCGATTTCAGCTTGCTCTTGTTTCTTGTCGATGTAGTAGTCGTAATCACCTAAGAAGAGTTCCGTGCCTTCCGGAGAAACCTCTACGACACTCGTGGCGACTTGGTTAATGAAGTAGCGGTCATGTGACACGAACAAAAGGGTGCCGTCAAAGTCGTTGAGGGCGACTTCCAAAACTTCACGGCTATCGATATCCAAGTGGTTAGTTGGTTCATCTAAGATTAAGAAGTTGTCATTTTGCATGGCAAGTTTGGTCAACAGTAACCGGGCTCGTTCTCCACCAGATAGGGCATGAACGGGTTTATCAACATCTTCACCAGTGAAGAGAAAACTGCCCAAAATGGTACGAATGTCTTTTTCAGGAGTGGTGGGATGTTCATCCCAAAGTTCACCGAGGACGGTTTTTTTGTCGTTTAAATTACGTTGCTCTTGATCGTAGTAGCCCGTAACGACGTTGGTGCCAAAAACGGCCTGGCCTTTAATGAATGGAATCTGTCCCAAAATACTCTTTAGGAAAGTCGATTTTCCAATACCGTTCGGTCCAACAATGGCAATAGCTTCATGTTTCTTAATATTCAAGTTGTCGGGTTCCGAAAGAATCTGACCATCATAGCCCACGGCTGCATCTTTGACGGTCAACACAATGTTGCCGCTTTGTTTAGCCGCATGAAAGCCAAAGTGGGCAGTCTTCTCGTCACTATCAGGGCGGTCAAGGCGGTCCATCTTTGCTAACTGCTTACGCCGAGCCTGGGCCCGTTTTGTCGTAGAAGCACGCACGATGTTACGATTAACAAAGTCTTCAAGCTTGCTGATCTCCGCTTGTTGCTTTTCATAATGTTTCCATTGTGCTTGGATTCGAGCCGCTTTTTCTTGCACAAACTGGTCGTAGTTGCCAGTGTAGTGCACCATTTCATGGTGTGATAAGTCATAGACTTCGTTAACGACCCGGTCTAAGAAATAGCGGTCATGGCTAACGATTAGCAGCGCACCAGAGTAAGACTGGAGATAGCTTTCCAACCAAGTAAGGGTTTCGACGTCCAAGTGGTTCGTCGGTTCGTCAAGGATAAGCAAGTCCCGTTTTTCAAGTAACAACTTGGCCAAGGCCAACTGGGTCTTTTGTCCACCGGATAGTGCCGTCACCGACTTATCGTACACCTCGGCGTCGAATTGGAAGCCGTGCAACACGCCCCGAATCTCAGCTTGGTAGCCGTACCCGTTTTTTTGTTGAAATTCAGTTTGAATCTGATCATAGGTTTTCAGGGTCTGTTGATAAGCCTGCTCATCATTCATGATTGCGGGGTCGCTCAATTGATTTTCGAGCTGGTGCATCCGTTTTTCGATGGCATGTAACTCAGCAAAGACACTACTCATTTCTTCCCAAATCGTATTGTTACTATCCAGTCCTTGGTCTTGCGCCAAGTAACCGATTGTTAAGCCCTTGCGCATTGAAATCTGGCCTTCGTCCGGTACCGTTTCGCCGGCAATCATTTTAAGTAAGGTTGATTTTCCGGCCCCGTTTCGACCGACGAGGGCCACCCGAGCGTGTTCTTGAATATCCATTTGTACGTTATCGAACAAGACATCGGCGCCAAAACGCCGCATAACTTGCTGTACTTGTAGTAAAATCACGCTTTATTAAGCTCCTTTCACATTTAATTCGTGACATAATTGTAGCATATTGTAACGGCCTGACCCAATTATTCGGAATAATAAGTAATTATTATTTCACAAAGTCACGCGTTATGCTAGAATAGTGTCAGCAAATTCACAAACTTTTAATTAGGAGGACACGTCCGAATGGCAGAAACAAAAATTCCACGGGCAACGGCAAAACGGTTACCGATTTATTACCGCTATTTAAATATCTTGCTAGATGCAGATAAGAAGCGGGTCTCATCGACCGAGTTGTCCGAGGCGGTTAAAGTAGATTCAGCAACGATTCGGCGAGATTTCTCGTATTTTGGGGCGCTCGGCAAACGAGGGTATGGATACGATGTTGAAACGTTACTTGCATTTTTCAAAAAGATTTTAAATCAAGACACCTTAACGAATGTTGCTTTAATTGGGGTCGGTAATTTGGGCCACGCCCTACTGAACTTTAATTTTCACAAAAACAGTAATGTCCGCATTTCAGCAGCATTTGATGTCAACGAGGCGATTGCCAATACAGTCCAAAGTGGGGTTCCAGTGTACCCAATGACGGAGCTCAAAAAGCAATTGATCGAACAACAGATTGAGATTGCTATCTTAACGGTGCCAACCACGGTTGTTCAGAAAATTACCGATGACTTGGTTGATGCAAACGTCAAAGGAATCATGAACTTTACGCCGTTACGAATCTCCGTTCCTGAGACAGTACGGGTTCAGAACGTTGATTTGACCAACGAATTACAAACATTGATCTACTTCATTGAACATTACGGTCAGCAATTAGGTGACAATGGTAATGACGATGAAAATGAGACTGAAGATTAATAACTCGCTTTATCTTTGAAATTAAATGGCTATAAAAAGGCTTCTCTGAATTATTCAGGAAAGCCTTTTTAACATACTTAGATCACGAATCATTGATTGTAACGTATAAATATTCGGTGAAAATTAACGTTGAAACGCTAGGTTAGCGCTACCTAGTAATGATACTAGTGCAGTAAGCCTAATAATGTGGGTAACACAACCGATGCGTTCATTAGGATGTGAGCCGTCATCGATGTTTGAATCCGACCGGTGTGCTGGTATAACCAGCAGAATAATAACCCGATAAAGGCATAGAGGATAAAGTGACCATCCGCATGTGCAAAGCTAAATAGCACACTAGAAATCAAGGCCGCCCCAATCTGACCAGTAACCGCACTTAGATTGCCAAAGATAACTTTGCGGAAGACGATTTCTTCCATAATCGGGGCACCGACAATGATGGCTAAGAAGAAAGCGGGATATTGTTGCCCAACAGTTAAGAGGGTGGTCGTGTTGGTTGACGCTGTTGACTGTCCCAGTAAAGCCGTCATTTTTAAAATGATGACTTGACCAACGATGACTAGGACAAGACCGATCAATCCCCAGATGAACGTCATGAACCAGTTACTTGGTTGTTTTTCAACAACGTTTTTTGTCCGCATGCGACTCGCCAACCAGATGAGTAGGATTGCACCGACTAAGTAGTCGACCGTTTGAATCACGAATACTTGGGCCCCTAGCTGATGGAAAGCAGTCACAAGGACGCTCGGTAGTGCGTAAATAATAAAGTAGATGATAAGAATAAAGATTGATTGGCGGCGATTAACCATCAAGTCACGTCCTTTTAAAAGTTTGATTTAAGATTTATTGATACTTCAATAGTATTCATTATAGTCGATTTGACATTCTTTGACTAATAATTGACAAATCACTTGCAATCTTGAATTAAA
Source organism: Lactiplantibacillus plantarum (assembly GCF_014131735.1). NCBI lineage: Bacteria > Bacillati > Bacillota > Bacilli > Lactobacillales > Lactobacillaceae > Lactiplantibacillus > Lactiplantibacillus plantarum. The sequence goes on along the minus strand of NZ_CP039121.1, from coordinate 2,657,088 downwards.
ATGATATAGTTGACAATGTAATTAGCACTTGAGGTTGAGGAGTGCTAAAAAAGAATAAATGGAGGGATTCACGTGTTAAAACCATTAGGAGATCGCGTTATCTTGCAACAACAAGAAGAAGAAGAACAAACAATTGGCGGTATTGTCATTGCCAATAACGCTAAGGAAAAGCCCCAAAGCGGTAAGGTTGTTGCCGTCAATGACGGTCGTGTTTTAGATAACGGGACAAAAGTTGACCCCAGCGTGAAGGTCGGCGATCAAGTATTATTCGATAAGTATGCCGGTACCGAAGTCAAGTATCAAGGTGCTAAGTATTTGGTATTGCACGAAAAAGATATCGTTGCAATCGAAGACTAATCCATTTAAATTGCGCAACTTAAAATAAATTAAATTCATGAGGTGAATAGAGATAATGGCTAAAGAATTAAAGTTCTCTGAAGATGCACGTTCAGCGATGCTAAAAGGTGTCGATCAATTAGCTGACACAGTTAAGTCAACGTTAGGTCCTAAGGGTCGCAACGTTGTTTTGGAACAATCATATGGTTCACCAACAATTACTAATGATGGTGTAACGATTGCTAAGGCGATCGAATTAGACGATCATTTCGAAAACATGGGTGCTAAGTTAGTTTCTGAAGTTGCTTCAAAGACTAATGACATCGCTGGTGATGGGACGACTACTGCAACGGTCTTAACACAATCAATCGTTAATGAAGGTATGAAGAACGTTACGGCCGGTGCTAACCCTGTTGGCATTCGTCGTGGGATTGAAGAAGCTACTAAGACGGCGGTTGACTCATTACACGCTATGGCACACGAAGTTAAGACGCAAGAAGATATTGCGCAAATCGCTTCTGTATCTTCAGCAAGTGAAGAAACTGGTAAATTGATTGCCGAAGCCATGGAAAAAGTTGGTCATGACGGTGTTATCACGATTGAAGAATCACGTGGTGTTGATACTAGTTTAGACGTTGTTGAAGGGATGCAATTCGACCGCGGCTACTTATCACAATACATGGTTACTGATAATGATAAGATGGAAGCGGATCTTGACAATCCATATATCTTAATTACTGATAAGAAGATTTCAAACATTCAAGATATCTTACCACTATTACAATCCATCGTTGAACAAGGCAAGCCATTGTTGATCATTGCTGATGACATTTCTGGTGAAGCTTTACCAACCTTAGTCTTGAACAAGATGCGTGGGACGTTTAACGTTGTCGCCGTTAAGGCACCCGGTTTTGGTGATCGGCGTAAGGAACAATTACAAGATATCGCTATCTTAACTGGCGGGACGGTTATCACTGACGACCTTGGCCTTGAATTGAAGGACACGACCATCGATCAATTAGGTCAAGCCAACAAAGTTACGGTTACTAAGGATAACACCACCATTGTTGAAGGCGCTGGTTCCAAGGATGCTATTTCAGAACGGGTTGAATTTATCCGTAACCAAATCGGTGAAACAACTTCTGACTTTGACAAAGAAAAGTTACAAGAACGTTTAGCTAAATTAGCTGGTGGGGTTGCCGTTGTTCGTGTCGGTGCCGCTACTGAAACTGAATTGAAGGAACGTAAATACCGGATTGAAGATGCTTTGAACGCAACTCGGGCCGCCGTTGAAGAAGGCTTTGTTGCTGGTGGTGGTACTGCTTTGATTAACGTTATCAAAGATGTTGCTGCATTGAAGGAAACTGGTGACGTTCAAACTGGGATCAACATTGTTAAACGTGCTTTGGAAGAACCAGTTCGCCAAATCGCTGAAAATGCTGGTTTGGAAGGCTCTGTTATCGTTGAAAAGATGAAGGAACAAAAGCCAGGTGTTGGTTTCAACGCCGCAACTGATGAATGGGTTGACATGATCAAAGCTGGTATCGTGGACCCAACTAAGGTAACGCGTTCTGCTTTACAAAATGCCGCTTCTGTTTCAGCCCTTCTCTTAACGACTGAAGCCGTTGTCGCTGAAAAACCTGAAGAAAATGCACCAGCTGCACCAGCCGCACCAAACCCAGGTATGGGCGGTATGATGTAAACAAATCGTAACATTAAGCACTTACTCGGCTGAGTAAGTGCTTTTTTAGTGCTGTTAGGGTGTGAATCGACTAGAATAAAGGTATTGATTTATCCATATTAGAGCGGTAGGATTAGTCGTTAACGCAAAATGTGGGTGCGGTGAAGCACCCGACATTTAACTGGTAGTATTTGGCAGGGTAAAGTAGTAGAATCTACTTTGACTCAGTTTACTTTGGGATAATTATTTTGGAATAAAGGAGTTATTATCATGTGGCGTTATTTAAAGCGGTTAGTTATTGGGAAACCGTTAAAAACCATGGACGAGGGTGGGCAAGCACTCACCAAGTTCAAGGCACTGGCGCTGCTATCGTCAGATGCGCTATCATCGGTGGCTTACGGTACTGAACAGATTACGACCGTTTTGATTACACTTTCAGCGGCCGCGTTGATGTATCAATTGTACGTGGCGGCGCTTGTGTTAGTGCTGTTGTTTGCTATTACGATGTCGTACCGACAAATTATTCGGGCTTATCCATCTGGCGGTGGCGCCTACGTGGTGGCAAGTACGAACTGGGGGCGGCCAGCCGGGTTAGTTGCCGGGGGATCACTGCTGGTTGATTATATGCTGACCGTAGCGGTTTCCGTCACTTCTGGTACTGAAGCAATCACGTCGGCGATTCCGGCGCTAGCTAATTATCAAGTATTGATTGCCGTACTGATTGTCATCGCCATCATGGCGTTAAATTTGCGTGGAATGCGCGAATCCGCATCATTCTTAACGTTTCCCGTTTATTTTTTCATTATTATGATTATCGGCATGATTCTATGGGGCGTTATGAATATTGCGAGTGGTAACTTAACTTACCACGCCTCCGCAGCAGTTGGAGCACCGGTTCAAGGGATGACCTTGGTGCTGTTCTTACGGGCCTTTTCTTCCGGTTCGTCTTCGCTGACTGGGGTGGAAGCAATCAGTAATGCGGTGCCAAACTTCAAACGACCGAAACGCAAGAATGCGGCGAACACGTTAGCAATTATGTCATTAGTCTTGGCCGTCTTCTTTGGTGGTATTACTTATTTAAGTTATTACTTAGGCGTTAAACCACAAGTAGACAATACCGTCTTGTCACAAATTGCTACGGCGGTCTTTGGTCACGGCTTATTCTACTACTTGTTACAATTATCGACGGCGTTAATTCTGGCCGTTGCGGCAAATACTGGTTTTTCAGCCTTTCCAATTTTAGCTTATAACTTGGCTAAAGATAAATTTCTACCACATGCTTACATGGATCGTGGGGACCGCTTGGGCTACTCCAATGGGATTATCTCATTGGCGGTCGGGGCAATTGCGTTGATCTTTATCTTTCATGGGAAGACGACGCTTTTGATTCCACTTTATGCGGTGGGGGTCTTTGTCCCATTTACTTTGTCGCAATCTGGTATGATTATTCATTGGTTCCGCGAACGGGGGCAATGGTGGTGGATGAAGGCGGCGGTAAACTTACTTGGGGCGTTGATTTCGATTCTCCTAGTGATTTTCCTATTCTTGCTACATTTCGGCAATGTTTGGCCATACTTAATCGTTATGCCACTCTTACTGTACATGTTCTACCGAATCCACGTGCACTATAACCGGGTTGCGGCCCAGTTACGCGTGGTTGCCAAGGAAAAAGCGGCGATTCATGATTATGACGGTGCAACGGTGATCGTCCTCGTCTCGAATGTGACGCGGGTAACTGCTCAAGCAGTCAACTACGCGCGATCCATCGGAGATTACGTCATTGCGATGCACGTGTCCTTTGATGAGAACCCTGAAAAGGAACACAAGACGGCGGCAGAGTTCAAAGAGACCTTCCCAGACGTCCGTTTCGTGGACATCCATTCGTCGTATCGGTCGATTGCAACACCGACGTTACGATTCTGCGATGTGATTGCTAAACGAGCAGCGGAACGCAACTTCTCGACAACGGTTCTTGTCCCACAATTCGTGCCGAAGAAACCATGGCAGAATATTTTGCATAATCAAACGAGTCTCCGATTACGAGCGGTATTAAATTCTCGTGAAAATATTATTGTTTCAACTTATAATTACCATTTAAAAGAATAGTGACTTAGTATTGAAACCCGGTATAGCTACCGGGTTTTTATTTTTGTGTCATAATATGAGTAACTAAGGTTATAATTTAGATACTTAATCAGCCCAGTGACCGGCAAATGTGAACGAATTGTGTTGCCTTTACTAAGTTTTAGTGAAGCGAGTTGTCAAGCGTCACTGGGATTTGTATAATTATCGTAATAGAGTGAGAAGGGAGTTACGCACAAATGATCAGATTTGAAATCCTAGTAAGCCTAGTGGCGACCATGATACTTTCTGCGATCTTGACGCCGTTTGTGCGGAAACTTGCATTTAAAATTGGTGCCGTGGATAAACCAAATGTACGACGGGTCAATAAAATTCCAATGCCGACAATGGGAGGCTTGGCTATTTTTATCTCTTACACCGTTGGGACGACTGTGTTGTATCTCATGCACCAGTTTCCCAGTCGCATTTTTTTCGCACTACTCGGTGGTGAGCTGATCATTATTGCGACTGGTGTTATCGATGATATTTATGAGCTAAAACCACGGCAAAAAATGTTAGGGATTACGTTAGCCGCTTTGGAGGTCTACTTTATTGGTGGTATCCGAATGACGACCTTCACGTTCCCGTTGCTGGGGCTGATTCACTTTCAGTGGCTGAGTTTACCGGTGACTTTACTGTGGATACTGGCTATCACGAACGCGGTGAACTTAATTGATGGACTGGATGGGCTAGCTACCGGTGTTTCGATTATTTCGTTGAGTACCATGGGAATCATCGGGTTGTTCTTCTTGAATGCTAATATGTTCGTTTCGTTGTTGATTTTTACTTTAGTTGCGGCGATGATTGGCTTTCTTCCGTATAATTTCTTTCCAGCTAGAATTTATCTCGGTGATACCGGTTCGTTGTTTATCGGCTTTATGACGGCTGTGTTCTCATTATTTGGATTGAAAAATGTCACCTTAATCTCAGTTGGTATTCCGGTTATGATCCTGGGAGTGCCAATTACGGATACGGTGTATGCGATGATTCGACGGATCCTGAATAAGAAGCCCATTTCGCAAGCGGATAAGCATCATTTGCACCACCGCTTGATGCAATTAGGATTGACCCATCGACAGACTGTGATGGTAATTTATGGGATTGCACTTATTTTCTCATTTATTTCATTGCTCTATCCGATCTCATCTATTTGGGGTTCTGTGTTATTGACGATTGGTTTATTATTTGGGCTAGAGTTATTCGTTGAAGCAATCGGATTAGCTGGTGACAATCGGCAACCGCTACTGGATTGGATCAAACGGACCGTCGCGCGTTTGACCTCCAAGAGTAATCATTAAAAACCAAATAAATCATTGAAAATTATTAAAGTGTTACAGGCATCTACCGTGTGATTAGCGGTGATGCCTGTTTTTAGTTGGTCATCAGTTGGTTCATCAATCTTAACTTTACCAAAACTATACAAGCAATTTACACAATCGTCATTCACAATTTACAAACGATTAGTAATATTAAGCATGTTCCGAAGCAATCAATTACGTGTAACCGTCGGACGGTGATGTTGCTCCATCACTAGTCGTAGCACTCCTACCCAGTTTTGCTATGATGGTTGCCGGGTTGGTTGCTTAATTTTGATAGTCAATTGAAGAAGGGGAGTTTCAATTATGAAAAAAGCACTGACACTCGGCGCATTGGCAGTAACGATGACCATTTTACTAGCTGGTTGCGGCAGTAGCTCAGCCACAAGTACGAAGAGTACTAGTAGCAGTAGTGGTAGTTCCAAGACTACTAAGATCGTTGCAACTGGTTCAACCGCTTTACAACCATTAGTGGAACAGGCTGGACAGGCTTACCAGAACGAACATGCTAACGTGACCATTAACGTTCAGGGTGGTGGTTCAGGAGCAGGCTTAAGTCAGGTGGCGAAGGGTTCAGTCAATATTGGGAACTCTGATTTATTTGCACAGGAACAAAAGGGGTTAGACGCCAAAGGGTTAGTTGACCATAAAGTGGCTGTTGTGGGGATGGCACCCGTTATTAATAAGGATGCCGATGTCACTAATATTTCAAAAGAACAACTTATCAAGATTTTCCAAGGCAAGATCACTAACTGGAAAGATGTTGGCGGTAAGGACGAAAAGATTACCGTCGTTAACCGTGCTCAAGGTAGTGGGACCCGGGCGACGTTTGAAAAATGGGGATTAGACAACGCGAAGGTCGCAACTAGCCAAGAACAAGATTCGAATGGGACCGTTCAAAAAATTGTTAGCACCACGCCTGGTGCCATCAGTTACTTAGCATTCTCATACGTTAAGAGTGACGTTCAGGCGCTTTCTATTGATAACGTCAAACCAACCGAAGCTAACGTAGCGACGAACAAGTGGAAGATTTGGGCTTATGAACACATGTATACTAAGGGGCAACCAACTGGGGAGTTGAAGAACTTCTTAACTTACATGACTTCTAAAGCCGTTCAAGGTAGTTTAGTTGAGAAATTAGGATATATTCCATTGACTTCGATGAAGGTTGATCGTGGCCAATCTGGTGCAATCACTAATTTAAAATAAATAACAGACAAAAAGTCGAGCGATAGCTCGACTTTTTTTATGGGCCGCAATTAGTGCAACGCGGACTTTAACAATGAAAAAACAAATCATCGGCTCAAGTGCTGGGTGTTATTGTTAAGACGAGTTGGCTGTTTCGATTTTGACTGCCAATCAAAGTTTGTGAGGCTCCCAATTATATATAACCAGCAATCTAGTTGCCAGGCGTAGTGACCGGAATTTCTGTAAATTGTTCACCTTGCTCCGAAAAGGTAACTTGACCGCTCAAGAGGTTAGTGATGTCCTGCTGAATCGTTGCAATTTCGGATTGAGTGACTGCGATGATTTGTGTGACTTGAACACCGTAGTCGGTATTCAGGGTCGTTAGCTTATTTTGTTGTAAATAGTAGGTTAAAGCATCGACGTTACGATAGTCGAGCGTGATGGCGATGCGGGTTTGTAAGATTCGCTGAACCTTACCACTGACTTCAATTGCTTGCGCGGGGGTGCCATTATAAGCTCGGATCAGTCCACCGGCGCCAAGCTTGATACCACCAAAATAACGGGTCACGACCGCAAGCACGTCGTGTAGCTCGTTGGTCTTGAGCACTTCTAAGATTGGTGAGCCCGCAGTTCCGACTGGTTCACCGTCATCACTCATCCGCTGAATATGATCATCATCACCAAGCATGTAGGCGAAACAGTTGTGGTTGGCCTTAGGATTATCTGCTCGAACAGCGGCAATCTTAGCTTGAGCATCTACTTCGTCACTGATGCGGTATAGATGAGCGATGAAGCGAGACTTTTTGATGGTTTGTTCAAATACCGTGTCTTGGGTGATGGTGTAGTAGGGTTTAGTCAAATTAATCGGTTCCTTTCGTGAATAAATCGTTAAATGGCGTACTTGATAACTAAGGAGGTGCGCACAATGGAAGCACAAGTCTTATACGGTCGTCAGCTCGCATTATCTGCAAATGAGGCTGCCGCAGTACCTGCTGGCACGCAGATACTGCCAGCCATGCAGGTTGATGAACATCAAATTATCTGTCAGCGTTGCGGCAGTCACTTGGACCGACTGCGAGCCCAATTACCCAATCAGCAATATTACTGTTATCAATGTTTAAATTTAGGTCGAGTGAGTACACTAGTTAAACTCTATCATATGCCAGAACCGAATGCTTTTGCAACGGTCCCGGTTTGCACGTGGCAAGGAACCCTAACGCCCCAGCAAGCGGACTGCGCGCAATCAATCAAAGCTAACTTCATGGCGCATAAACGGCAATTATTATGGGCGGTGACGGGAGCTGGAAAAACTGAAATGCTGTTTCCAGGTATTGCGTGGGCGTTAGCGCATCAGTGGCGGGTCGCCATTGCTTCACCACGAGTCGATGTTTGCTTAGAGTTAGCACCCCGGCTCCAGGCGGCCTTTGCTGATGTTCAAATTGCTGTGCTATATGGCCGCAATCCCGCTCCCTATCAGTATACGCAGCTGACGATTTGTACGACGCATCAATTGCTACGTTTTCGTCAGGCGTTTGACGTATTGATCATTGATGAAGTTGACGCGTTTCCGTTTGCTGCCAATCCCCGTTTGGCGTTTGCAGTGAATCAGGCAGCTAAGGTGGAGGGGGCCATTCTTTATTTGACCGCGACGCCCAGCCAAAGTTTGTTGTCCCAAGTTCATCGTGGTGAGCTTGCAATCAGTTATTTACCATTGCGGTTTCACCAACATTTATTACCGGCAATTAAGGTTAAGCTACAGCCAAATTGGGCTCGGCTCTTGCAACAAGGAAAATTACCACGAGACCTTATCCGGCAACTCCAACAGTATCAACAACAGCACCAGCGCTTTTTACTATTTGTTCCGCGCATCCAACAATTAGCGCCAGTGTTTGCGGTACTCCAACACTATTTTCCCCATATGACCGGAGAGACGGTGTACTCAGCCGATCCTGAGCGACTGACTAAGGTTCAACAAATGCGGAACCAGCAGTTTCAATACTTAGTTACGACGACGATATTGGAACGAGGGGTGACGTTTCCGGGAATCGATGTGATTGTGCTTGGTGCGGACGACGAAGTGTTTTCTACGGCTGCCCTCGTCCAGATTGCAGGACGGGTCGGACGCAGCAGTGAGCGTCCGACTGGCCTCGTCTGGTTTATTTGTCACAGTCATAGCCGCAATATCAAACGCGCTCAGCGCCAGATTCGGGTGATCAATCGAAAGGGGCGACAATTACGTGCTAGCATGCCTACTGTGTCACAACATTATCACGACTAAGTTTACGTTGCCCTGGATTCTTAGCTGGCAGCCGGTTATGCGGCCGGTCGTCTGCTCGGTTTGTTGGCGGCAATTTGTACGCATCGATCGGGCAACGGCATGTTCCAAATGTGGACGTGCTCAAAAGCGACCGCAACCGTGTACAGATTGTCAGTGGTGGCCTGAAATCGGTCCCTTTCATAACGAGGCGTTGTTCGAATATAATGATGCGATGCATGATTATTTTCAACGCTATAAATTTCAGGGTGATTATCAATTACGCCAAGTCTTTGCGAAGATCATGCAACAAGCAGTGGTACAACGGTGTGCTGAGATATGCTTAGTGGTACCTGTCACGCCCACAACATTGCAAACACGGGGCTTTAATCAAGTTGCCGGCTGGTTAGCCGCACCCCTCGCGCCCGGGTTAATGACCCAGGCAACAGCGAAGTCAGTGCCACAATCTAAGAAAGACCGGCAAGCGCGGTTGAGAACACCACAACCATTCAAGATGGCTCCTAATACGATTTTGGCCGGCCGGCGGGTATTATTAGTAGATGACATCTATACTACCGGCCGAACGATGCGCCACGCGGCAACGCTACTTTTGGAAAACGGTGCCAAGAGCGTGACGGGGCTAACGCTAGCACGTTAATTTCGAGGGAAAGTGGTATTTGGATTGTTTATTATAGCGCTTTCTATTATAATGAATTTAAGCAAAGTAATTAAAGAGTGGTCCTTTAATTACTTTGGGTACACAGCAATGTGTGTGAAGGGAGAGAAGATCTATGCTAAATTTTAATATTCGCGGTGAAAATATCGAAGTGACCCAAGCAATTCGGGACTACGTTCAAAAACGGGTGGGTAAGTTACAGAAGTACTTTGACAATAATGTTGACTCAATTGCCCATGTCAACTTAAAAGTTCACCCAGACAAGACGGCTAAAGTCGAAGTCACCATTCCACTTCCCTATTTAGTTCTCCGGGCAGAAGAAACTTCTCCTGATATGTATGCTAGTGTTGATTTGGTTACTGACAAGTTGGAACGCCAAATCCGCAAGTATAAAACTAAGGTTAACCGCAAATCCCGTGAAAAGGGTTATAAAGCGATTGATTTTGCAGCGACTGATGAAACAGTTGCCGCTGCCGACAATGATCAGGACGATAAGTTAGACGTTGTACGTACGAAGCGAGTGGCTTTAAAGCCAATGGATAATGAAGAAGCGATTCTGCAAATGGATATGCTCGGCCATGACTTCTTTATCTACGAAGACGCGGAAACGGACGCAATTAACATCGTCTATCGGCGTAACGATGGTCGTTACGGTTTGATTGAAACCGACGACAATCACTAATTTTAAAAGCGCAACTTATGAGGACTGGTCAGTTGACCAGTTCTTTATTTTTATCCCGGAACGCCCGTATAACATATTGTGATCATGAGAGTGACTTAGCCCGCGTTAGTAAGCTGAAGTTCGACTCACGGCACGTTTTTGCCAGCGACTCAAGACAGTTAAGCAAATATTGATAGAATTAAAGAACACGGGTCAGTGATTGTTGGGCTGTGGTTAAAGACTAATATTTAGTTAAGGATGTAAATAAAACGGTCGACGGTATCGGTTACATAGGGGCCTGTGGTTTTCATTGCTAGTAAATAATGGTAAAATGACAGATGGTATTTTATTTTGAAATGGACAATTGAAATTAAAATTAAGATTAATTATTTGGAGAGGATACGTAAATGGCCAACATTTTAAAACGCTGGGTTGAAAGCGACAAGCGGACTATTCGGCGTCTGGATAAGATTGCTAATAAAGTTGAAGCTTATGCCGACGAATACGGCAAGTTAAGTGATGCTGACTTGCAAGCGAAGACCCCAGAATTTCGTGAACGGTACAAGGAGGGCGAATCGCTCGACGATTTGCTGCCCGAAGCATTTGCAACGGCGCGTGAAGGTGCGAAGCGGGTACTTGGTTTATACCCATTCCACGTTCAAATCCTCGGTGGAATTGTTTTGCATCAAGGTGACATTGCTGAAATGAAGACTGGTGAAGGGAAGACCTTAACGGCCACTATGCCAGTTTATTTGAATGCCATCTCTGGTAAGGGTGTTCACGTTGTAACAGTTAATGAATACTTATCAGCGCGTGATGCGACTGAAATGGGTGAACTGTATAACTGGTTAGGGATGAGCGTCGGAATCAACGGGGCTGAAAAGTCGCCTGAAGAAAAACGTGCCGCTTATAACGCCGATATTACTTATTCGACGAACGGTGAAATTGGGTTCGATTACTTACGTGATAACATGGTGGTCTACCGTGAAGACATGGTGCAACGACCACTTAATTTTGCCATCATTGATGAAGTTGACTCAATCTTAATTGATGAAGCCCGGACACCGTTGATCATTTCTGGTCAATCAGAAGGTACAACGGGAATGTATAAGCGGGCTGACCGTTTTGCTAAGACGTTGACGAAGGATGAAGATTACAAGGTTGACTTGGAATCTAAGACGGTCGCATTATTAGACGAAGGGATTCGGAAGGCTGAAAAATACTTTGGCTTGGAAAACCTTTACGATACTGATAATACGGCGTTGAACCATTACTTGGATGAAGCTTTGCGTGCGAACTACATCATGTTGAAAGATAAAGACTACGTGATTTCAGACGGTCAGGCGTTGATCGTTGATTCCTTTACGGGGCGGATCATGGATGGTCGGCGCTTCTCAGACGGGTTACACCAAGCAATTGAAGCTAAGGAACACGTTGAGATTCAAGAAGAAACCAAGACGATGGCGAATATCACGTACCAAAACTTATTCCGGATGTACAAAAAGTTATCTGGGATGACTGGGACGGCCAAGACGGAACAAGAAGAATTCCGCGAAATCTATAACATGGAAGTTATTACGATTCCAACAAACCGCCCGATGATTCGTGATGACCGTTCAGATTTGCTTTACCCAACGTTACAAAGCAAATTCAACGCGGTCGTTAAAGAAATCAAACAACTCCATGAAAAGGGCCAACCAATGTTAATTGGGACCGTTGCCGTGGAAACGTCAGAATACTTGTCGCATCGCTTGGATGAGGAAAACATTCCGCACGTGGTCTTGAACGCCAAGAACCATGCGAAGGAAGCTGACATTGTTGCAAACGCCGGTCAACGTGGTGCGGTTACCATTGCCACCAACATGGCTGGTCGGGGGACCGATATCAAGTTGGGACCTGGTGTCAAAGAAGTCGGGGGGCTCGCCGTTATTGGGACTGAACGTCATGAGTCCCGCCGGATTGATAACCAATTGCGGGGCCGTGCTGGTCGACAAGGTGATCCTGGTATGTCACAATTCTACCTCTCACTTGAAGACGATTTGATGCTACGGTTCGGTTCAGAACGAATCAAGAACTTCCTGCAACGGATGAATGTTGAAGATGATGATGCGGTTATTCAATCACGGATGATTACTCGACAGGTTGAGTCCGCTCAAAAACGGGTTGAAGGGAACAACTATGACTCCCGGAAGAACGTTTTACAATATGATGATGTTATGCGGGCTCAACGTGAAGTGATTTATGGCGAGCGGCAACAAGTCATTATGGAAGAAAAATCTTTGAAGCCCGTTATCATGCCAATGATCAAGCGGACCGTTGAACGGACCGTTCAGTTACACATGCAAGGCGATGCCAAGGACTGGGATTTAGATGCAGTTGTTGACTTTGCCCAAGCTGCTATAGTGAAGGAAGATTCAATTAGTGTGGCTGACTTGAAAGGTAAGTCGCCAGCAGAGGTTGAAGCTTACTTGATGGACCGGGTCGATAAGATTTATGCGGACAAGGCTAAACAGCTTTACGATGCGGGTCAGATGCTAGAATTTGAAAAAGTCGTTATTCTGCGAGTGGTCGATTCTCATTGGACGGATCACATTGATGCGATGGATCAATTACGGCAATCGATCGGTTTACGGGGCTATGGTCAATTGAATCCGTTAGTTGAATATCAACGAGACGGTTACCAGATGTTTGAAGAAATGGTTGCGGATATTGATTATGATACGACGCGACTCTTCATGAAGTCTGAAATTCGCCAAAATATTCAACGTTAAAATTTAACGTTAGTGCTAGCGAGTCTAAGACTAAGGTCTTAGGCTCGTTTTACAGTTAAACCAGATATTAAATAATTAATAAATAAGTTGAAAGAAGGGTCCTTTGTGGAATTAAGTGAATATAAACACCTGATTGAAGAAATGCAAAGTGCTGTCGACGACTTTAGGGGGTCGCTTTGACTTAGATGCTTTGAACGAAAGCATTCAAGAAAATGAAGCTCGAATGGCCGAACCCGGTTTTTGGGACGACCAGGCTGCCGCCCAGAAAGTCATCGATGAGAATAACGTGTTGAAAGGAAAGTATGATACGTTTAAGCAATTAGCTGATGAAGTCGGTGACTTGGCAGTCGCTTATGAGTTACTGAGTGAGGAACCCGATGCTGAGATGCAGGCTGAGTTTGAAACGGACTTTCAGCACGCTGAACATGATTTACAACAGTACCGGCTCAACTTACTTTTGGACGGTCCGTACGACCGCAATAACGCTATTTTAGAAATCCATCCTGGAGCTGGTGGGACCGAATCCCAAGATTGGGGTGCGATGCTACTAAGAATGTACACGCGCTGGGCTGCGAGTCACAATTTCAAAGTCGAGACTGTTGACTACCAAGCTGGTGATGAGGCAGGCATTAAGAGTGTGACTTTATTAATTAGCGGCCACAATGCTTACGGTTATTTGCGGTCAGAAAAAGGGGTTCATCGTCTTGTTCGGATTTCGCCGTTCGATGCGGCTGGTCGGCGCCACACATCTTTTGCGAGTGTTGATGTGATGCCTGAGTTAGATGATACCGTGGATGTTGATATTCGACCTGAAGATTTGAAGATTGACGTTTATCGAGCCAGTGGGGCCGGTGGACAACATGTCAACAAGACTTCTTCAGCGGTTCGGATTACCCACGTGCCAACGGGAATTGTCGTTGCCAGTCAAGCGCAACGGTCACAATTACAGAACCGACAAACAGCATTGAACATGTTACGAGCGAAGTTGTACGAACGTGAAGAAGAGAAGAAGGCTAAGGAACGGGCGGCCATCCAAGGTGAGCAAATGGACATTGGGTGGGGCTCACAAATTCGCTCCTACGTTTTTCATCCGTATACGATGGTCAAGGATCACCGGACTAATTATGAATCACATGATGGGCAGGCTGTCATGGATGGTGATCTTGATCCGTTTATGGATGCTTACTTACAATGGAAATTAGCCCAGCGTAATCCGCAATAGATTGCACAAATACTAAGGTGACCTATCATTGCGCAGGTCGTCTTAGTATTTTTTGGCTACTAGTCTTATAATATAGAGATATTAAAGCGGTAATAGCAGGACTGACGGAATTGAAACGGCGTTGGTCTCCTTGGGCAAAAATGCTATACTAACTTCAGAGTTTAACGTTAGGGGTCACGCACATGCAGGTATTAAAGATTTTTGAATTGTTTCTTTTACAACCGCTAGTTTGGTTAGGATTGCTGCGTAGTTATTTAACCGCTAAACGGCGGGTGAAGAGTGAACGGCAGCATTTTCAGAGTGCTATCAACCCACAATTAGTTGAAGTCCACCACTTTTTAGTGGATGGCTGTTTACTAGGAGTTCTAATGACAATTATTAGCTTGGCATTGGGATTAGTGGTGGCCCCCATCTGGGTGGTTATATACGAAGTAGTGGCGGCCATTAGCTTGATCATTATTCCTGGTGCACTGGTACCAGTGACCGCTTTTGGCCTCAGCTGGTTAGTTTATTGGATTATGAGCCCGGAATTAACGACGGTGGGGGGCGCTTTACAACGGCACGGTGTTGCCATGACCAGTATGAGTGGCAATTTGGTGGTGAACGGACTATTGTTATTAGCCATCGTGCTGGCGGCTACGGCGGTCTTGTTACGACACTATGATTATGAGGGCCGTTCACCGCAACTACAGCCCGACCAACGTGGAAAGCGACTTGTTCGTTACCAGTGGCAACAATTGTTGGTCTTACCAGTTGGGGTACTGGTCCCCGGTGATTGGTTACACGCAACTATCAGTTGGTGGCCTGTGTTTATGGTTGGCGAGCGATCCTTCAGCATTTTATTGTTGCCTTTATTAGTTGGGACGAGTGTTCGCGTTTATAAGCAGCTGCCACAAATTGCATGGCGGCAGTTAGCGGCCCGCTATGGTTGGGTAACACTCGCGAGTGTTTTAGTTGCAATCATTGCCCGTTTTGCAGTGCTCAGCCCGCAGTGGTTGCTAGCATTGATGGGATTAATCGTTGTGCTAACTTGGGGAATCTTAGCACAGCACCGTTATCATGATCGACACCAACAGTTTCGATATTCTGATACTGAACAAGGTGTGCGGGTGATTGGGTTACGCCCCCACACGCCCGCGGATAAATTAAATCTCGATTTAGGAGATATTATCTTGGAATGTAACCGGCAACCAGTTAATACGGAAGCTGAATTTTACGCGGCCCTACTGAAAAGTCCGACGTATGTTCACCTCAAAGTGCGCAATCGGCAACAGGAATTAATTATTACCGAAACGGCGATCTATAATGGCGCCCCACACGAGTTAGGAATTGTGTTATTCACTGATCAGGAGGATTAATGACCATGGATAAGATTTTAGTGGTAGACGACGAACCAGCTATCGTCACGTTATTATCATATAACTTGAAGCAGGCGGGGTACGAAGTTGTGACGGCGACGGATGGTGCGGACGCGTTGTCATTAGGCCTGGCCCAATCATTTACATGTATTTTGTTAGATTTGATGTTGCCGAAACTCGATGGAATGGAAGTAACAAAAAAGTTACGACAAGAAAAGGTTCAGACGCCT
Organism: Lactiplantibacillus plantarum; assembly: GCF_014131735.1. Taxonomy (NCBI): domain Bacteria; kingdom Bacillati; phylum Bacillota; class Bacilli; order Lactobacillales; family Lactobacillaceae; genus Lactiplantibacillus; species Lactiplantibacillus plantarum. The sequence goes on along the minus strand of NZ_CP039121.1, from coordinate 2,641,274 downwards.
ATTATTATTGTGACGGCTAAAAATGATGAGTTTGATAAAGTGTTCGGCTTGGAATTAGGTGCGGACGATTATATAACCAAGCCGTTTTCACCCCGCGAAGTGCTCGCTCGGATCAAAGCAGTTATTCGGCGGACAACGCCGGACGAGCCCGTGACACCACCGGCACCCATGCCGCCTGCTAATCGTGCGGTAATGCTTGTTGGTGATTTACAGATTGATCAAAACAAATACCGAGTCGCGCGCAACGGGAAAAATATCAGCTTGACACCAAAGGAATTTGAATTACTTGTGTATTTTGTTGAACGAGAAGGTCGGGTTCTCAGTCGTGATGCGATTTTAAATCACGTCTGGGGCTACGACTATGCTAGTGAGACGCGGATCGTTGATATTCACATCTCACATTTACGTGAAAAGATTGAAGCAGATCCCAAGCAGCCACGGTTGATCAGGACGGTCCGGGGTTTTGGCTACGAATTTGTGGGTGACGGCCATGCATAATCGCTGGCAACAGACGACACGGTTATTGCTCATGGAAAATGTGTTACTGGTTCTGATCGTGTTGGTCGTGTTGCAGCACTTTTCGCCAATTAAGTGGTCCTGGCGCCTAGTCGGTTGTTTAGTTGGTGCTTGGCTGGTTTTGGCAGTAATCGAGGGCTTGATCGCTTGGCGGCAACAAAGTGAACGGCAGCGCACGATCGACCGTATGGAAGCTAAGCTTCGTCAGATGAGTAGCCAGCAATTTCCACCACATATCTTATTGCCACAATCGGACCCCTTATACAGCCTAGCACAAGCGGTCAACCAGTTAGAGAGTTATCAAAAAAGTCAGACGCGCCGTGCGGAACTGCAAGAAAAAGAGTTAATGATGATTATGCGGTACTTGCCTGTGGGAGTGATGGTCATTGACCACCGGCGACAGGTTCAACTGTCTAATCCGGCGATGAGTGAACTATTGCAAGTCTCGGTTAATACGGTGGCCCACATTTATACCAAGGATATTCAGCTGTACGCGTTGACTAAATTGATTGAAGATACGATTACTAGTGGCAAAAATCAACGGGCAACGATTACGCTGACCCCAGCGCCTAACACGCAGGTTGTCGAGGCTTCAACCGTTTATATCCAAGGCAATCGTTCACAATTTCAAATTGTCCTGATGTTGTATGATATCACTGAAGTCTATATGATTGAACAAATGCAGGATGATTTTGTCAGCAACGCTAGCCACGAGTTGAAGACGCCGATTACAGCCATTTCCGGTTTCACTGAAACGTTGTTAAGTGGTGCCAAGGATGATCCGGACACGCTTGACCAATTCTTGCATATTATTGCGGATGAAAGTCAACGGTTGATTGATCTCATTCAGGATGTTCTGTCGCTATCGCGAATTCGTGCTCAGAATACGACGATGTTAACCTTAGCTCCGCTTGCTGTTCGACCATTGATCGAACAGGAACTGGCTGTAGTTCAGCAGGCAATCGAACGTCAGCACTTAACGATCAATAACCAAGTCGATGCTGATCTAATGATAACGAGCGATTCACAGAAGTTGAGTCAGATCATCAAAAATCTGTTAACGAATGCAATCAAGTATAATCGACCTCATGGTAGCGTGACGATTGCCACCATGGTCAGTCATCAAACGTGGTCGCTGATAGTTAAAGATACGGGCATTGGTATCAGTGCCGATGATCAACAGCGTATTTTTGAACGCTTCTATCGGGCGAGTCCGTCACGTTCACAGCAACTTGTGAGTGGGACTGGACTCGGATTAGCGATTGTTCAAGAATTGGTCAACGCAATGCACGGAACAATCGACGTTGTCAGTCAACGGGGCGTTGGGACAACTATGACAGTTACATTGCCACTAGCTGCGAGTGCTTCCGAGCAGTAGTAAGGCGTTAAGCATACGGACAGTTCTGATTGTAACTGGTGGTCTATCAAATGATGACGTGGTGACGGTATGAGTTGTATTGCTGAGTCAAAAGATGTCATTAGTTGAGAATTGAATGTGTCGTAATTAAGCCAGACGAATTGATAACGATTTTTAAGGTAAATGTAAACCTTGAAAATCGTTTTTTTGTGCACTTTTTTAATTTTCCTTTCATAATTGGGGGCTAAAAGCCGGTAATAATTAAAAATATATCGACGTTTACACAATCTTTACAAAACTCATATAAAGCATTTACACAAACTTTGTATTATTGAATATGAACAATGGGTAGGAGGTATATAGTTATGAGAAAAAGTCGGGTCATCCAATTAATCGTGTTAATCGCGATCATTGGACTAGTTGGATTAGGGTACACACATCGTGATCGAACTAGTGCCAGTGAATCAATTACCGCGGTTGGATCAACGGCCTTACAGCCACTGGTTGAAGCAGCCGGTGAACAATACAGCAGCAACCATACCGGTGTGTTTATCAATGTGCAGGGTGGTGGCTCTGGAACGGGACTCAGTCAAATTCAGGCGGGGGCCGTGGCAATCGGTAATTCTGATATTTTTGCCGAAGAACAGTCTGGCATTACAGCGAGCAAGTTAATTGATCACCGGGTAGCCGTCGTCGGTATTGCCCCCATCGTTAATAAAAAGGCGGGCATTACCAATTTGACGCAGCAGCAACTCATTCAGATTTTTACTGGCAAGGTCACGAATTGGCGTGAAGTTGGTGGACGTAATTTACCGATTACGTTAATTAACCGTGCTCAAGGCTCCGGAACCCGGAAGACATTTGAGCGATACGCCTTAAAGGGTAATCAGAGTGTTGATTCCCAAGAACAAGATTCGTCAGGATTAGCTCGGTCAATTGTTGCTAGTACACCTGGCGCAATTAGTTATGTGGCTTTTTCTTACTTAGACAACTCAGTCCAGACCGTCAATGTTGATGGTATTCGGCCAACCGAAAAAAATGTGCGGAATAATCGCTGGTACATCTGGTCCTACGAACATTTATATACGGGGAAGCACCCCAATCAGTTAACCAAAAAATTTATTGATTACATTTTATCAACCGCTGTTCAGCAGAAGTTAGTCAAGCAGTTAGGTTATATTTCGGTCCATGACATGCAAGTACAGCGGAATGCGGCCGGTAAAGTTTCAGTTATGAAATGAGGGAGAGCGCATGGATAAAATTCGAGAAAGCTTATTAAAAAAATCAGTTGCTAGTAAAATTGAACGGCGTGGTAAGGCCATTAGTCTAGTTTGTCTAGCGCTAATTGTCGGGATTGTCTTTTTGATTTTCTACTTTGTTGCATCACGGGGGTTAGCAACCTTTTTTCAAAATCACATTAATCTATGGCAATTTCTGAGTGGGACGCAGTGGAACCCCGGAACAGTCGGAACGAATGGACAACCAGCTGTGGGGGCACTACCGATGATTGTTGGATCGTTTTTGATTACGATTCTTTCGGCCTTCATTGCCACACCGTTTGCTATCGGGACGGCGGTCTTTATGACCGAAATTTCACCACGGCGGGGGGCGAAGATTCTCCGGCCAGTTACGGAACTATTAGTTGGTATTCCATCCGTAGTGTATGGATTTATCGGGCTACAAGTTGTCGTACCGTTTGTTCGTAATACGTTTGGGGGTAGTGGCTACGGGATTCTTTCTGGGACCTTTGTGCTATTTGTCATGATCTTACCGACCGTGACGTCAATGACGGCGGATGCGCTGAATTCGGTACCCCGTTATTACCGAGAAGCCTCGCTAGCTCTAGGGGCGACGCGCTGGCAAACAATTTATAAAGTCGTCCTGCGGGCAGCCATTCCTGGCATGCTGACTGCCGTCGTATTTGGGATGGCCCGCGCCTTTGGGGAAGCTCTGGCGGTCCAAATGGTGATTGGGAACGCGACGTTGTTGCCGCATAACCTAGTTTCACCAGCCGCAACTTTGACAAGTATCTTGACGATGGGAATCGGGAACACTGTCATGGGTTCATTACAAAATAATGCATTGTGGTCATTAGCCATGATCCTGTTATTGATGTCCTTAGTCTTTAACTTAGTCATTCGCTACATTGGTCGAAAGGGGAAATTAAACCATGAACGCTAAACGCATCGATAAAATTGCCACTGGCGTGCTATACGGCGTCGCAGCCTTTGTGGTCATCATCTTAGTTGCCCTATTGGGATACATTCTGATCCAAGGGGTGCCCAAAATTTCGTGGCATTTTTTAACGTCGCCGGCCCTGGCTTTTGAAGCGGGTGGTGGGATTGGCATTCAGTTGTTTAACTCCTTCTACTTACTATTTTTAGCGTTATTGATTTCATTACCGATTTCACTGGGTGCGGGGATCTATCTAAATGAATATGCGCCGCAAAATACGGTGACTGGCCTGATTCGGACGACCATTGAAATTCTGAGTTCATTGCCATCCGTAGTCGTGGGGCTGTTCGGATACTTGTTCTTTGTAGTGCAGTTCAAGTTAGGCTTCTCGATTCTTTCCGGGGCGTTTGCGCTGACCGTGTTTAACTTACCGATTTTAACCCGGAGTATTGAGGAAGCACTCGCCAATATCTCAGATAATCAACGGGAGGCCGGCTACGCGTTAGGGCTATCACGTTGGGAGACAGTGACGAAGATCGTAGTTCCCGCTGCCTTACCAAGCATTTTAACGGGGGTCGTCTTGAGTGCCGGGCGGATCTTTGGTGAAGCCGCAGCTTTAATCTACACTGCGGGTCAAAGTGCACCAGCCTTGGACTTTGGTAACTGGAATCCATTTGATATCAGTAGTCCACTCAGTCCACTACGTCCAGCCGAAACGTTGGCCGTTCATATTTGGAAGATCAACTCAGAAGGAATTATGCCGGACGCGAAAGCCGTTTCGGCGGGAGCTTCAGCCGTATTAATTATTGCGGTATTGCTCTTTAACTTCTTAGCTCGTTGGCTTGGCAAACGCTTGTACAAACACTTAACCGCTGAATAAAGGAGGCCGTTTTGATGGCAGATAACACAATGACGACGACACAACGTAACATCATGGCGTTTGATCCTAAAGATCATGAAATCGCGCTTTCAACTGAGGATTTACACGTCTTTTATGGTAAATCCGAGGCTATTTCAGAGGGCGATTTACAGTTTGAACGTTATAAGATTAGTGCGTTGATTGGCCCATCCGGTTCCGGAAAGTCAACCTACTTGCGTTCGCTAAACCGAATGAATGACCGTATTGCAACGGTTAAGGGCAAAATTATGTATCGCGGCTTAGATATTAACAGTAATGATATTGATGTCTATGAGATGCGCCGGCACATTGGCATGGTGTTTCAACGGCCTAATCCGTTTGCCAAATCAATCTATGAGAATATTGCTTTTGCACTCCGCCAGCGCGGAATGAACAAGAAACAAGACTTGGATGAAATTGTTGAACGGTCTTTACGGCAAGCGGCGATGTGGGACCAAGTTAAAGATGACTTAAATAAAAGTGCGTTAGCTCTGTCTGGCGGGCAGCAACAACGACTCTGTATTGCTCGGGCAATTGCAATCAAGCCAGACATTTTACTGCTCGATGAACCAGCGAGTGCTTTGGATCCAGTATCGACAAGTCAAATTGAAGATACTTTGTTAGAACTAAAGCAGAATTATACCATTATTATTGTGACGCATAATATGCAACAAGCATCTCGAATTAGCGACTATACCGCGTTCTTTAACCTCGGCAAAGTCCTAGAATACTCAGAGACCGGTGAGATTTTTACCAATCCTCAGGTTGATCTGACGAATGACTATATTTCCGGAAACTTTGGATAGGAGGACCGTTCATGAGTACAATTTTAACGACCGAGAACTTATCATTATTTTATGGTAAAAAAGAGGCCCTCAAAGGAATTAACATTGATTTTGATGATAAAGGAATCACGGCTTTGATTGGGCCCTCTGGCTGTGGTAAATCCACCTTTTTACGTTGCTTGAACCGGATGAACGATCTGATTCCTAATGTAACGATCACGGGTGAGGTGAACTTCAATGGTCACAATATTTATGCGCCCACGACCGATACGGTTCAATTGCGTAAAGAAATCGGCATGGTGTTTCAACAGCCGAATCCCTTTCCATTCTCAATTTATGAGAATGTCATTTACGGGTTACGGTTGGCAGGAGTCCATGATAAAGAACGCTTAGACGCGGCGGTAGAAAAAAGTCTGAAGCAGGCTGCAATTTGGGATGAAGTTAAGGACCGGTTGCATGCCAATGCGCTATCATTGTCTGGTGGGCAACAACAACGGGTTTGTATCGCACGCGTCCTAGCCGTCGAACCTGATATTATCCTTTTAGACGAGGCCACTAGTGCACTTGATCCGATATCGAGTCGGATGATTGAAGAAACCCTATTGAATTTGCGCCAGGATTACACTATCATAACTGTTACGCATAACATGCAACAGGCGTCACGAATTTCTGACCGAACGGCGTTTTTCCTGAATGGTGAATTAATTGAGGTCAACGACACGAAACAGATTTTCATGAATCCAGTTAAACAGGAAACCAATGACTATATTTCAGGACGATTTGGTTAGGAGGAAAAAAACATGCGACGACTTTTTGATGATGAACTAAACGATATTGATGCAAACTTCACTGAAATGGGAATGATGGTTAGCGAGACGATTGAAAAGGCAGTCAAGGCGTTTATCGACCATGACCGCGACCTCGCACAAGAAATCATTGATAATGATGCTAAAATCAACCAACGGGAAGTTGAACTAGAACAGAAATCATTTGAGATGATTGCGTTATACCAACCCGTCACTTCTGATTTGCGAGAAATTGTCACCATTTTGAAAGCCGTCTCTGAATTGGAACGGATGGCCGATTATGCACGTAATATTGCTCACGCTACGATTCGGGTCAAAGGAAATGTGCGCGTCCCTGAAATTGAAGCAGCGTTATCAGAAATGGGGAATCGCGTGCGAAAGATGGTCGAAGAGATGTTGGCAGCTTACGTCAAAAGTGATGATCAGGAAGCACGCCGGGTCGCAGCTAAAGACGCAAAAGTCGGGGAGATGTATGATCGTATTAATGAGAAGGGGATCTCCAAGATGGAGCGCCATCCTGAGACGGTCATCGGTTCCACGGATTACCTGAATGTTGCAACTTACCTAATGCGCATCGGGGCGTTAGTAACTAATATTGGTGAGTGGATCGTGTATTTGAATACTGGTGAGATTATCGAATTGAATCCAGAAAGTTCTAATTTAGTGTAACTAATCATAAATAATTGCTTAAAGCCGGTCGTCTAGTTTGCAACCGGCTTTTACAATTAGTAAGATATGGTTAGATAAACTGATAAGGAGCGTCTAACGATGAAATCAAATACAAAACAAAAGTTAACTAAATCTAATAATCGCGTTTTCGCCGGCGTCCTCGGGGGCATTGCTGAATATTTGAACTGGAATGCAACGATTCTACGAGTACTCTACGTTATTTTAACCTTGGTTACCCATGGCTTTGGTGTTTTGGTATACTTAGTATTAATGACAATTATCCCAAGTAAACCAGACAATACGGGTTTCTTCGAACAGATGCGGCAAAGTACCGGTACTCAAGCTAAACCGCAAGCGCATGGGCGCAAAGAGATTCATAACGTTCATGAAGAGGATGATCCGCGTCACTAAGATTAATGGAGTGATTATACAGTGGGCTTTTGGAAACGAATTTTAATCAATACAATCTTATTTATTGCGATTGCTGGCTTTTTTCAGAGCAGTTTTCACGTTGCAAGTGTGTGGATGGCTTTAATTGCCAGTTTTGTGCTTGCAATTTTAAACGCCGCTATTAAGCCGTTTTTGCTGTTATTATCGTTACCGATTACGTTATTGACACTCGGGCTATTCAGTATTGTCATCAATGGTTTTATGCTTCAGATGACATCCTACGTTGTGGGTAAGGCCAATTTCGGCTTTTCGAGTTTTGGCATGGCGATGGTTGTTTCGATTCTCATGTCAATTGCTAACGTGATTGTTTCCAACTTTTTCGCGAAAGACGGCGTTGATGGTGAATAAAGCGCTTTAAAGTGCTAAGATTAGAAGATAGAAATAATCCGTTTTCAGTCATAAAAGTGTGGCCGCTTGAAAGGGTAGCGTAATGGCGCGACTGGACAACGCGGGCCACACTTTTTTATTAGTGGAACAATTAGGAGGGATTCTTTTGGCAGGAAGTGTAACCGTTGCCGATTTGGTGAAAAATACGCGCCTGGATGTGTATCATGGCGCTGACTTATTAGAAAAGAAAGATATTACAACGAGCGACATTTCACGTCCGGGGCTGGCGTTGACCGGTTACTTCAACTACTATCCTCGTGAACGAGTGCAATTGCTAGGTAAAACTGAAACCGCTTATTCGAAAAATATGAGTCATGATGAACGACTGATGATTTTTCGTAAGATGTGTCAGTTAACCACACCCGCGTTCGTCATTTCAACGGGGTTACCCGTTCCAGAAGAACTCGTGCAAGCCGGTGAGGAAAATGGCGTGCCGATTTTAGGAACGAAAATGACATCATCACGGATTCTAAGTAATATGACGAATTACTTGGAAGGTAAATTAGCTGAACGACAATCTGTCCACGGGGTATTAGTTGACATCTATGGATTAGGTGTGCTGATTACTGGTGATTCCGGTGTTGGGAAGAGTGAAACGGCCCTGGAATTAGTCAAACGGGGGCATCGTTTGATTGCTGATGACCGGGTCGATGTCTATCAACAGGATGAACAAACGCTTGTCGGTGAAGCACCCGCAATCTTGAATCACTTATTGGAGATTCGAGGTATCGGAATTATTGATGTTATGAATCTTTTTGGCGCTGGGGCTGTTCGTCAAGATACCGACATTGACCTTATCGTGCACCTTGAGAATTGGACGCCTGATAAGCAATTTGATAGACTAGGAAATGGAGAACAGAACCGGAAATTCTTTGATGTTGAAGTTCCTGAAATCTCGATTCCAGTTAAGACTGGACGTAACCTAGCAATCATTATCGAAGCAGCGGCCATGAACTTTCGGGCCGAGAGCATGGGCTACGATGCGACCAAGGTCTTTGACGATAACTTGAACAAGTTGATCAAAACGAATTCCGTGCATGATTCTCACAAGTAATAAGGAGATGGCAGTAGCGTGAATACCGTTTTAGGGGCACTTAACCCAATTGCACTGCGGTTAGGACCAATTCAGGTCCATTGGTACGGCGTCATTATTGCTAGTGCCGTCGTCATTGCGGTTGCACTAGCAGTACGTGAAGGTCAGCGACGGGGTGTTCGGCCCGATGACATTTACGATATGATTTTATGGGCACTTCCGTTTACTTTAATTGCGGCGCGGACTTACTATGTGATTTTCCAGTGGTCATATTATCGTCAGAATCCCGGTGAAATCATCCGTATCTGGGATGGTGGAATTGCCATCTATGGTGGCTTGATTGGCGCCGGAATTGTGGTCATTTTATTCTGTCGGTCACGCTTTATCCCAACTTGGCTAATGCTTGATATTGCCGCACCAACGGTGATCATGGGCCAAGGTATTGGTCGCTGGGGTAACTTTATGAATCAGGAGGCTTTTGGTCGAGTGACTAGTCTGAGTTTCTTACAAGGCTTGCACTTACCTGATTGGCTGATTAACCAGATGTATATCCGTGGCGCGTATCGGCAACCAACATTCTTGTATGAGTCGGTATGGGATCTATTAGGATTTGCCTTACTGATGCTCACGCGTCATCGCACACATTGGTATAAGCAGGGTGATGTCTTCTTGACTTATGTTGCTTGGTACGCCTTTGGTCGCTTCTTCACAGAAGGGATGCGGACTGACTCGCTCATGTTATTTAACGTTATTCGGGTCTCACAAGCGTTGTCAGTGGTACTGTTCTTTGGTAGCATTGGCTTAATGATCTGGCGCCGGCGTCACAATCCGAATAATCGTTGGTATTTAGCTGGTTCTGGTCAAAAGGTTGTCGCAGAAAATAAGTAGATTAGAGGGTTATTTGAATGATGAAAAAAATTGCCGTTTTAGGTGCTGGCTCATGGGGTAGCATTTTGGCAAATCTGTTGGATGAAAATGGCCACTCAGTGCGGCTCTGGTCGTACTCACCGGCCCAAGTCACAGAATTAAATGAGCAACACACGAATGAGCGATACGTTCCTGATTTTAAATATTCAGAAACGTTGACTGCTTATTCTAATCTAACACAGGCGATTGATGGTGCGGATGTAATCTTGTTTGTCGTACCAACCAAAGCGATTCGCGAAGTGGCCCAACAAGTGACTGCCGTGCTTGCCAAGACCCATCAGCGGCCGATTATTGTGCATGCTAGCAAGGGACTCGAACAAGAGACACACAAGCGGCTGTCGCAAGTTTTGGCAGAAGAAATTCCCGCCGAATTACGACAAGCGATCGTTGTCTTATCGGGCCCTAGTCATGCTGAAGAAGTGGCCCGCCACGATATTACGTTGATTACGGCGGCTAGCGCCGATGAATCTGCAGCCGAATTAGTACAGCAACTCTTCATGAATGACTATTTCCGCATTTACACGAATACCGACGTGGTTGGTGTTGAACTAGGTGCGGCGCTCAAAAATATCATTGCCCTGGGTGCTGGTGCGCTACACGGCCTGGGCTATGGTGATGACGCCAAGGCAGCCTTAATGACTCGTGGTTTAGCTGAAATCAGTCGGCTCGGAGTGGCGTTGGGCGCAGAGCCGTTGACATTTATCGGTTTATCCGGTGTTGGCGATTTAATTGTTACGGCAACTAGTGTCCATTCGCGTAACTGGCGCGCTGGTAATGAGTTAGGTGCTGGTCAGGACCTCAAGACGGTGATTGATACCATGGGCATGGTTATTGAAGGTATCCCGTCAACTAAAGCCGCTTACGAGCTTGCACAGCAACAAAATATCGAAATGCCCATCACTGAAGCGATTTATGATGTATTATATAAGAGTGCCGACATTAAGGAAGTCATTCCACAATTGATGCGGCGCGAGGGGAAACCTGAGATTCAGTAGGAATTTCCAAACTAATTTCACTATTTTTAGGAGGATTTATCACATGTCAAAAGTTAGAAAAGCCGTTATCCCAGCGGCCGGATTAGGAACACGGTTTTTGCCTGCTACTAAGGCGATGCCTAAAGAAATGTTACCAATCGTTGATAAACCAACGATTCAGTTCATTGTTGACGAAGCTCGTAAATCGGGGATCGAAGACATTGTTATCGTCACGGGTAAGAGCAAGCGTAGTATTGAAGATTACTATGATTCTAACCCAGAATTAGAGGATAACTTACGGGCTAAGCACAAGGAAGAAATGCTCAAGCTGGTTCAAGAAACCACAGACATTAACTTGTACTTTATCCGGCAATCACATCCACGTGGTTTGGGCGATGCCGTTTTAACGGCTAAAGCTTTCGTTGGTGACGAACCTTTCGTCGTCATGCTTGGTGATGATTTAATGGAAGACAAAGTACCGTTAACCAAACAGTTAATGAATAGCTATGACAAGACACATGCGTCAACGTTAGCTGTTATGAAGGTTCCTCATGAGGAAGTTTCTAAGTATGGGGTCATCAATCCTGAAAGTGAAAAGGAACCGGGCCTATACAACGTTAATAACTTTGTTGAAAAGCCATCACCTGAAGATGCGCCTAGTGATCTTGCTATCATTGGTCGTTACTTATTAACACCAGAAATTTTTGATGTTCTTGAAAACCAAAAACCTGGTAAGGGTGACGAAATTCAATTGACGGATGCCATTGATACGTTGAACAAGACTCAGCGGGTCTTTGCCCATGAATTTAAGGGGACTCGGCACGATGTTGGCTACAAGTTTGGCTACTTGAAGACGACGATCGAATACGGGTTAACTCATCCGGATGTTAAGGCTGACTTGCGGACTTACATCAAGGATCTTGGTGCTAAGTTATCTAAAGAAGATAGCGCCGCTCCTAAAACAACGAAGAAACCAACTAAATAATACTTGATTAATTAAAACAACCGTGAAATCTATTAAGATTTCACGGTTGTTTTTAGTTAACTGCTGAATAATTGCGATTCACTAATTAAGCTGGCACCTAGTGGTCGGCTTTTAATTTGAATAAATGGGGCTTGCCATAATAATAACCTTGGCGTAGTGAAATATTTAAGTCATTCGCCATTTGATCTTCGGCATCGTTTTCAACACCCTCTAGAATTAACCGGATATCATGTTGTACCGCAATGTCGCGCCAGAATTTTAATTGAATGGGAATCTCGTTTTCACGATCTTCGGCCCGAAAGTTTTGCATGGCGAATTTGATTTCTTCGGCCGATTCGAGTAGCGGTTTAATGTGGTCGTAAACGTTGATTCCCGTGCCAACGTCATCAATGCTAAATTGTAGGCCGTTAGCCTTGTACTTATCAATTTGTTGTTGCATCGCCGCCAGTGTAAACGTATCTTCACCGGGTTCTTCTGTGACTTCGACGATAACATGAACCGGGAATAGCTTTTTCTGAGCATCAATGACTGCGGCAGCAATATCATCATTTAGAAATTGCTTGCGATTAAAGTTAATTGATACTGACCCGATTTTTAATGCAAGCTCACTAGCCGTAGCCTTTAGTAAGCTGACTTGTACATCGATCGGAATATTATCGAAGCTTTCTGGTAAGGTCCACCGGTCCTGATCAGTCTCACGATAGCGAATCAGCATCTCGTAGCCAATCAGTGAATTATTAAATTTATCTAACTGGGGCTGAATAAAATAGCGGTACATAAGGGAACTCCTTAGACTTGAATTAACACGATTTGATGCTTCCTAATACATACTATACCAAAAAATGAATAAGTGAAACTGTTTGACACCATCTTTTTTTTGCATGGTATCGATTATCAATTGGGCTAATGATGATTGTGCTAAACTGCTTGGTGAACAAGGTAATTTTCTGAAAATGAGTAAAAAGTCAATTAGTGGTTACCTGGCAAAGCTGGTATGGACGATATTGTGAGAATAACTGCTTGCCAGCGTATCGCTGATTGGTTTTTAAAAGTAGTTATGTTTCATCATGACCTGTATTTATATTAACTAGAGTTATGTATTTGCGCAGTAAAGCGGTTATAATATACCTATGGTTAAATAAATAAAATTATAATTGGGAGCAAAATGAAATGAAGATTGTAATTGTTGGATGTACGCATGCGGGGACCGCTGCGGCTGCACAAATTCTGAAGGATCATCCGGAGGCTACGGTCACGATTTATGAGCGTGATGACAATATTTCATTCTTATCATGTGGGATCTACCTTTATCTCGGGGGAAAGGTCAATCACTTGGAGGATATGTTCTATTCGTCACCAGAAACGTTAGCCAAGTTGGGGGCAATGGTTAGAACCAAACATAACGTGTTAAAAATTGACGCCCAGTCGAAGACCTTACAAGTGGTTGACATGACTACTGGAAAAGTGTTTGGCGATACTTATGATAAATTGATTATGACGACTGGTTCAAATGTTGCGGTCCCGCCGATTTTTGGAATCGATGAGTCTAAGGTCCTATTATGCAAGACCTACAGCCAAGCACAGGAAATTTACCAAACAGCCCAAGACAATCAGCGGATCGCAATCATTGGGGCGGGTTATATTGGAACCGAATTATCTGAAAGTTATGCGAATACACATCATGAAGTAACGTTATTCCAATCGCATGATCAAATTTTGAATAATTACATTAGTAAAGAAATTTCAGACCAAGCAGTTCAGCTATTAAAAGATCATGGCGTGAACGTGCTATTGAATCACCAAGTAACTGCCTTTACTGGTAATGATGATGGTGAACTTGTCATTGAAACCAATCAAGGCGATTTTAATGCTGATTTAGCAATTGTCGGAACTGGGTTTGTTCCCAATACGGAACTGTTACGCGGTCAAGTTGAGATGGATAAGCACGGTGCCATTATCATCAATGATTACGTTCAGACCTCTGACCCAGATATTTACGCTGCTGGTGATTCTTGTGTCGTTAACTTCAATCCAACTGGACGTTCGGCTTATACGCCATTAGCAACCAATGCGGTTCGGCAGGGTGCGTTAGCGGGGGCCAATGTTTTTGGTAACCAGCAACGATATATGGGGACTCAAGCGACATCGGCCATGCAACTCTTCGATCACACGCTGGCAACCACGGGGTTAACACTGGCAATGGCGAAATTGAATCATATTCCAGCTGAACGGGTGACTTATGAGGGCAACTGGCGACCAGCTTACATGCCAAGTACGGCGAAACTGATGATTGAATTAATTTATAATCCGGAAAATCGTAAAATTCTCGGTGCTCAGTTCTTAAGTGCGCATGAAGTGGCACAGTCTGCTAATGCGTTATCAATCGCGATTCAAAATGGAAACACCATCGATGATCTAGCATTTGTGGATATGTTATTCTCACCTAATTTTGATGAACCCTTCAATTATCTGAACCTCGTCGCCCAACAAGCGATTGAACAAGAACGCCAGGCAGGCCGCAATCACCCACGAATTACGGCCTATGGCGATTGGGCCAAGCAAAATGACAAGGATTTACAATAGACGTCCAGGACGTCTGCGTTACCTTGGGTGGCTGGTCGTGTTAGTGATGCTGACTGCAGTTGTCAGTGGGTGTCGGAAACAAACTACGGTTAGTACACCACGACATGCGCCAAGTGGATTTGTAACGACGACGGCCTATGCGACTAAGGTGTCAAAGCAACGGCGGGTAAAACTAGCTGCATTTATTAAACGAGGACTTTTGACGAAGCAAGGGCTTTATACGAACTATTTAGATACGCGTAAACGGACGACTGCAACGGCCACTGGTCATGAAATGTTGAGTGAGTCATCGGGGATGTGGCTACAGTACCTGGTTACGACTCGCCAATGGGCACAATTTCGGCAATTCTATCGCCAGACGAAAGCGACCTTTAATGAAAACGGGTTGTTCAGTTATCGTTATGATCCACGTACCAAGAAGCGGTATGCGGTCAACGCTACGTTGGACGATTTACGGATAATCCGTGCGCTACTTACTTATGATCAAGCACATCATACTAATCATTATCGCCAGAAAGCCACGCAACGTTATCAGAATCTGGTCAATACAACAATCAAGGATGGGCACCTGGTCGATTATTACGATGTTCATGCGCGTAAGGCAACTACGACGGGCAGTTTAGCTTACTTTGATTTACGAACACTTAAGTATTTTGAACAAGATACTAAGAAGGGCCGGAGTGCGTATAAGAAGCAATTGATTGTCCTTAAGGGCGGTTATTTAGGTGATGTTTTTCCCTTGTATGCAAAAAGTTACCAATGGACCACTAGCCAATATAGTGATGGTAACCTGAATACATCAGAGGCTTTGGAAACCTTATTGCATTTAGCAGAAGTTGGTCACCTAAAAGCGACTAGTCGGCGATGGCTGATTCAACGGGTCACCCACCGTGATTTAGCAAACGGTTATACGACAAGGGGCACGGTGAGTGTTGGTGGTGAATCAGCGGCCAACTATGCGTTAGCGGCGTCGATCTTTGCGACGCTGGGTGATGAAAAGCATTATCAAGTTGCGATGAATAATGTTTGGCGATTGCAGGTACAGCAAGACAGTTCGCCGATTAACGGTGGTATTGGGGATGTCAAAACCAAGCAAGTGTATTCATATAGTAATTTGACGGCGCTAAACGCAGCGTTTAATTAGAGATTGAGGTAATCTTTGTGACTAAGTTAAAACAACAATTTTGGCGCGCAACGCGGCTGTTTCAACAGCTAATGCCACCCCCACTACTCGCAACTTTACTTTGTGCTGGTTTGGCTGCTTATGTGGCATTTGTACCGCCCATTAACGGACTGGCTGATAATGGCGATTTTTATCGGGCGATGTATACCAATGGTATTTATAAGTTGCTGGGAACGCACTACAACTATTTTGATTTTGTAACGCAGAAATTTGGCTTGATGAAGTACTACAACGACTATCGATCGGTGAACTTTTCATCTCAGCCCTTATTTGTGAAAGTGGCTATCGGTCTCAATAAATTATTTTATAGTAAGACGGTATTTGATATCCGGTTTATGGGTATTGTGAATGTGATTCCTTATCTGGGTGGCATTTATTTATTGACGGATGCTTTGACGTATCCTGCCAAGCGTTTTCGAAATTATCTGATTGCGGGATTAGTCGTTCTAGTATTTGGTGATTCTTCATTTACATTGTATTTAAATTCTTTTTTTGCTGAGCCCCAAATGTTAGGACTAACTTTAATCTCATTTTCAGCCGTCTTACTGCTAGCGCGACAACGATATCGGCGGCGGTGGCCACTCGTTGCATTGTATTTTGTTTGTACAGTTCTATTGATAACTAACAAGTCACAAAACGCCCCGCTAGCATTGAGCTTTGTGGTCGTGACGATTGGGTTACTATTTTTGCCACACTTTAACGCAATGCGTGTGTACTTGCTTGCGGGAATGGTCATGATCTTGATCACGGGTGGACTGACCTATAAATTGATCGGTCAAGACTTTGTGGATATCAATACCTATCAGACTTTTTCGCACGGCATCTTGACCCAAACCGATGATCCTAGTAAGGATCTTGCTCAGAATGGGATTGATGAGCAGTATGCCTTAATGCAGTCACAAGACTACTACGCTAAACAGTTTGCGACGATTCAAGCTTCTGGTTCTTATGTTAAGAAAAACTTGGTTTCTAAGCTGGGAGTTGGTTGGGTATTAAAGTATTATGCGACTCATCTGAAGCAGTTTGGCAAATTGATGGATCTTGCCGCCGCCGATGTCATGATTACTCAAGTTAAAGCGGTTGGGGATTACACCCAAGCGTCAGGAGCACCCGCAGGAAAACAACTAACATTCTTTACAACGTATAGTCAGATTGCCGGGGCTTTTTTTCCACAAAAGTTTGCCTTTAATTGTCTTCTAGTAGTTGCGTTAGTGATGGTTTATCTGGTTGGTTTTTATAATGATTTGCGTCAGCAGCGAATCGAAGGCGTCTTGCGGTTTTTCTTAGTATTAGGTTTTTTGTCGATTTTTATTTTTGTGCCAATTATTTCAATCATTGGTGATGGTGATGCAGACTTAGCAAAACATTTATTTATGGTTCCGGTTAGCATTGATCTAATTGTCTTGCTGTTTATTTCGGATACCTTAAATCACCGTTTGTGGCATGCCTATCGAGAGGAGGACCAAGATGCATAAGCGGTTATGGCAGTTGGTAATCATGGGTGTCATTATACTTTGTAGCTGGTTATTGCCGACAGAGATCCACGCTCAAACATCAGCAACACACGTTATGCTGGTTTATGATTCGCGGAATGTGGCCAATAATGATCAAACCAAAATCGCGATGATTCAACGAATCCTGACCGGTCTACACATTAGCATCAAAACGGTGGCGGCCGAAGATTATCATGCTGGCGAACTACGACACTATCAAGGCGTTATTACGCTAATTAACTGGCCGCAGACTAAGCTCAACAATGCAGCGTTTATCAAGGATCGTAAGCAGTTCAGCGGTACGAAGCTGCATATTGGCACAAATCTGACCGCTATTGAGGCCCAACAATTGAATGCCCAACCGGTCAAAGTTTACCAACAACAGTTCTTTCTTCAGAGCAATGATCAACAAGTTCGCCAATTATTACCATTTATGAGCAGTATGACGGCACTCACAAAGTTACCCGCTAAGGCCAAAACAATCGGCTATTTGAGGGCACAATCATCGCTAAAACATGAATATCCTTATGGAACCATCGTTGGTCGATACGGTTATCTACCTTATCTTTCAACTGGAGGTTATAGTTTAGTGTTAGCTACTCAGACAATGGCAACATTATTCGGTACCCGTAGTCATTATCAACCATTGTTAACGATTACTAAGGTAACGCCGTATTCTAATCTTAATTTGTTGAATAAACTCAGTGCGACCTTATATCAACAAGGGATTCCATTTGCGGTTAGCACAACAACGGTTGGCACTAATGGCAAATTCAAAGCGTATCAACGCTTTGCCAAAGTTTTACGGTTAATCGAAAACCGTGGTGGGGTTATTTTCTTAAAAACACCTGTCGTTGGTGGTGTTACGGCAAGTAGCGGTCCTGGACTGAGCAAGTTGATGGACAGTTACGTCATTCAGTTAGCACAGAATCAGGTTTATCCAGTTGGAATTAGTGCTTCCGCTTATTGGAACCAGGACAGGGTCTACCGCCAGAACGCTTTAACTAAGGCGAATCAGGTTCTCTTATTACCCGATCCTAAGGTGACGACTTATGCCCATCAAGATAATCAAGGAACGGTATTTGATCAGGCCTTTTATGGGGTTAGTGCTAAATCCTTTGAAACGCTGAAATCTGGTGATCAGCTCAGTAAGTTAGCGCTGAATTTTGCCATTCCCACCGCACTTACAATGACTATGCCAGATAGTGAAACGAGTTTACACAATTTGACTAGACAACTCAGCCGAATGAACTATCAGTGGTTTGACCCTGCACAACAAATGACAACGACGATGCTCAAGAGTGGAACAGCGACGATCAGTTATCGGCGTGGAACGTATTTGTTAAACGGTGCGCCCATACAAGTGACTGATAATGCGCCAGCGACGACAACCTTGGCTGCAGTAAAACCAGCAGAAAGTTGGATGAATCGGTTCTTTAAAACTCAGGGGAGTGTGTTATTGATTTTCTTTTCGGTGACATTGGGAATTTTTGTTTTGTTTATTGTGATTGGTCGGCGGGTTTATTTGAATATGTTTAAACCTAAGTAGGGGACGGCATCGTTGCTATCATAACGGGAGGAATTAATATTAGTATTTTAGATTATTTTCTATTCTTGGCTGTATTGTCGATTTGGGGCATTCTAGTCGTGAACGTTGTCTTAACGATTGCGGGCTATGTGAATTATTTACAAAAGGTGCGACGTCCTGAACCTCAGTTACCGGTAAAGGTACCCTTTGTCTCAATTATGGTGCCCGCGCATAACGAGGGCATTGTAATCGTCAAAACGTTACAGTCGTTATTGAATTTTGATTATCCCAAGGATCGTTATGAAATTATTATTATTAATGATAATTCGGATGATAATTCTGCTGAATTACTGGCGGAAGTGCAGTCATTGTATCCACATCGAAACTTGAAAGTGATCAATACTGATAAGACTAATGGTGGTAAGGGAAAGTCGAATGCGCTTAATATTGGCCTTAAACAGGCACGTGGTTCGTTGATTTCGATTTATGATGCGGATAATACACCTCAAAGAACGGCATTACGGTATTTGGTGGCTGAGTTAATGAGTGATCAACGGCTAGCGGCAGTGATTGGTAAATTTCGTACGCGGAACAAGAATGCATCAATACTGACGCGCTTTATCAATATTGAGACGCTATCATTTCAGTGGATGGCTCAGGCGGGCCGGGAAAAGTTGTTTAAATTATGCACGATCCCGGGGACCAATTATGTTATTCGGCGAGATATTCTTGAGAAAATTGGTGGTTGGGATGTTAAAGCACTGGCGGAAGATACGGAAATCAGTTTTCGCGTTTATCGAATGGGATATCGGATTCGCTTTCAACCCCTAGCCGTTACCTGGGAACAAGAACCCCAAACTTTAGATGTGTGGTTTCATCAACGGACACGGTGGGTCAAAGGCAATATTTATGTCATTTTAAAAAACGCACGGCTACTTTTCACTAAAACGGGGCGGCCAATTCGATTTGACTTGTTGTACTTTCTATCGATTTACTTTTTATTAATGACGTCGCTGATTTTGTCAGATAGTATGTTCGTCCTTTCAGTAGCTGGAATCGCACACTCCGACTTGGTAGGGTTCAGCAATATACTATGGCTAATGGCCATCATCACATTTGTAATCAGTACGTTCGTGACAATTACAACGGAAAAAGGGGAAATGACGATTGCCAATTTAATGATTATTGTTTTTATGTACTTAGTCTATAGTCAGATGTGGCTGGCAGTGGCTGCACATGGAATGGTGGGGTATGTTCGTGAACAAGTTTTTCATCAACAAGCAAAGTGGTATAAAACCAAACGGTATCAGTAAGTGGTTCTTCTGGTTAATAGGCATGCTCGCTTTATTAATTGGGATGAGTAGTAATCTAAGCTGTCCTATCAGTGGGCAGGCAGCGAATAATCTACAAACTTATACGCAACCTTTTCAAAACTCAACAACGACACTGTCTGGTGATGCAGTTGAGGCCAATATGTATTTTATTAAAATGGATTATTGGCAAGTCAAAAAAGTGACGATTAATCTAAATTTCCAAATTTCGCAGTTGGCCAATCGGGAGACATCTGACATTACGTTGTCGTTGAACGGAACGAAGTTTTACTCATTCCGGCCCAAAAAGGAGACTGGACTCCAAACTAGGGCTATCGAAGTCCCACTGCGGTTAATTCAAGGTGAAAATCAGTTAAAGATCAGTGGGCAGATCCTGAATAAAAAAGGCCAGCAAAGTTCTCAATTGGTGCAGACACCTGCCAACTGGTTGACGATTTACAATGGGGCGAATGCTAACTTTGAGTATCGCTTGCAACCCCCAACAACGGCTATTAAATCTTTTTATGCGCATTTTTCTGGGACTGATACCATCGCGAATGCTAATTCAGTCATAACGCTGCCACATCAAGCATCAAACGCAGAGTTGTCAGCTGGCATGTATGCGTTAACGGGTGAGGCGCGGACCATTACCACAGAGAATACACAGATTCCGGTAACAACGGCAGATACCGCGGTGGCTAAACAGGCTGATTATCAGTTGGTCATTGCGACTTATCAGCATTTGCCTAAAGTGTTTCAGCAGCAACTTGATCGTCAGCGACTGCGAGAACATGCAGTTATCAAGACATATACGCATGATGGTAAACATTATTTAATTGTGAGTGCCTTCAATACCAAATTATTGCAGAAGGCAAGCCGGTTTATTGCTAATCAGGAATTAATGCAGGAAACAGTAGCAGATACGAAATACATCAGTAACAGCACACAGACGTTTACCTCTGAGCTACAATACGGTGGCAAAAAGCAATTGACGACCAGCGATGATTATTTGACTGGCGCTAAACATCAGTCAAGTACTTATTTTGTTAGTCTCCCTGTTGATCGGACCAATGCTGATGGTTCGAAAATCCGGATTCATTTTCGCTATGCTAAGAACCTGGATTTTAAACGATCGCTTGTAACGGTTTATGTAAATGATTCCGCTTTAGGTAGTAAAAGACTCACAGCAGCGCGTGCCAATAATGATGAGTTGACCGTTAGTCTGCCGAAAGGAAAAGCGCTAGGGCATAGTTTCACGATTCGTGTCGCCTTTGATCTTGAGATGAGTGGGGCGGCTCAAAGTGATAATGCCCAAACACCGTGGGCGCTGATTAAGGCTGATTCTGAAGCGACGATTAAGTCAAAGCCAGTCGCAGCTTTATTATTTACGAATTATCCATATTTGTTTTTGAAGAATGCGACCTTTAACCACATTGCAGTTGTTCGACCACGAACGCTGACTAGTGACGATTTTCAAACGCTAACTAATATATTTAATCTTATTGGAACTTATGCGCAAAGTAATACTGGCAATATTCAGTTTTATACCCATCAGCCTAGTAAAACGGTACTCAAAAATAGCAACGTAATTGCGTTTGGGACGCCAGCTCAAAACGCGTTTATTCGGTCTCTGAATTCTAAGCTGTATTTTAAATATAATCGACATTTTACTGGGTTCCTGTCAAATGAGAAACTTAGTATTGAGAAAACGTATGGTCAAAATATTGGCACTGCCCAGCTGTTACGCTCACCGTATAATCAGCGAGCGGGATTGCTAGTTGTAACCGCCGCGAAGAGTAGTGATGTCTACCGGGCGTCTACTCAAATCAATTTTCAACGGAACATTGCCCAGTATCAAGGTGATGCGATTGTCGTCGATCACGATAATAATCATTATAATTATCGTTTTAAGAAGCATAAGACAGTTAATGATGGCGTGAACGCCAAAACAGTTATTCAGAAGAATTCTAAGCTAGTGATTTATTTAGGTATTGCGTTGCTAATCGTGGTGATCATTTTACTGGCAGGATTCCTGATTATGCGTAAAAGTGGTTTGTTAGAGCGAAAGGGGCAGCACCATGAATGATGATCAACGAACATCTATTTTTGCTGACGTTTATTTGTTATTATTTTTAGCGCTTATTAGCACGATGGCCGTACTGATGGCGTTAACCCCTAATATCACACTTAATACGATCTATTTAGGTGTAACGATCATTATGATTTTGATGACTTATTTTTTCGGTGTGGTCACTGGTCTAATGGCTAACTTACTATTTATCTTTGCTCAGGCAATCGTCATGATTTATATTAATTCAACGCATCACGCCGTAATTCCAATGATGATGATTTTTTGGTTGATTATGCCGTTGCTTTTGTCAGCTACTTTTTATGGCATGACCCGGCAATTAATACAATTGCAAGCGGCCAATGCCAAGCTACGAGCAGATATTATGAAACGAGGGGCCTTTGACGAACAAACCAATTTGCGAACAACTGTCGCATATATTCAAGATGCACAAGTGTTTATCGAAACGAATCGACGGTTTCAATTACCGGTTACCACGGTTATTATTCGGGTGCGATACTATAATGAAATTCGACGGATGATGAGTGAACAACAATACCGTGATTTATTGCGGTTGGTCTCGGATACGATTACATCGGCAACGCGAGATAACGATATTACCTATTCCCTTGATCAGAATAATCCAACGTGGGCCATCTTGTTATTTTCAGACCAACCAGGCGCTCAAATTGCAGCGAACCGCATTAAATCTAATTTTGAAAAAAATTTACAACGCTCAACCAGCCTAAATTCATTAGAAATCTTATTGGTGGTTGGTATCGCGAGTTGGGATGCGGAAAAGATGAAGAGCCCGTATGATTTTATGAATACTGGCATTAAAGAAACTGAGTATGATGTGGCGCGTTGATTTCGGTTGTGTACAAACAAGATAGTCGACAAATGTAAATTTTGGGGGTATATTAAGCGTCATAGGAATTTAAGTGGAAGGGGTCTTTAGAAATGGCAAAGAGTTACGACGTGATTATTATTGGTGCGGGGCCTGCCGGCATGACAGCCGCCCTCTATGCTTCACGAGCCAATCTATCAGTGCTACTATTAGATCGCGGAATCTATGGTGGACAAATGAATAATACCGCCGCAATTGAAAATTATCCGGGCTTCAAATCTGTTTTGGGGCCGGATTTGGCTAAAGACATGTATGAATCAGCGACCCAGTTTGGTGCTGAATACGCGTATGGTAGCGTCGAATCCGTTGAAGATCGTGGCGATGTTAAAATTGTGACGACGGATAGCGATACGTTTGAGACTAAGGCCCTTGTCATTGGGACTGGTTCTGAATATCGTAAGCTGGGTGTTACTGGCGAGGATACGTATGGTGGCCGCGGTGTCTCATACTGCGCAGTTTGTGATGGAGCGTTTTTCCGTAACAAGCATGTAGTTGTCGTTGGTGGCGGTGACTCAGCGATTGAGGAAGGCACTTACCTGACACAGCTTGCTGATAAGGTGACGGTTATTCATCGTCGTGACCAATTGCGGGCACAACAAATCTTACAAGATCGGGCTTTTGCTAATCCAAAGATGGAATTTGTTTGGAATAGCAACGTGACGGAAATCATCGGTGATGATAAGAAGGTCACGGGAGTTAAGGTTAATAATAATAAGACTGGTGAAGACAGTGAGATTGCGGTCGATGGTGTCTTTATCTATGTTGGTATTAACCCAATTACGAAGCCATTCAGTAATCTTGGGATTACTGACGAAAACGGCTGGATCGAAACTAATGACCACATGGAAACCAAGGTCCCTGGTATTTTTGCAGTCGGTGATGTTCGTAAGAAAGATTTACGCCAAGTTGCGACGGCGGTTGGTGAAGGCGGAACTGCCGGTCAAGGCGTTTACACTTATATCACTGCTTTAGGCGACAAAGTTAACAATTAAATAAAATTAAAAAATGCGTAGCTGATTTAATTGAGATCAGCCACGCATTTTTTATTGGTAAATATAGCGTTAGTCATTGTTTGACGATGACCAAAGGTTCGCGAATTAGTGTTGATAGGGAAATAGAAGCAATTGCTTGTTAGTATACGTTGCCAGGTAAATATCACTGACAGTATAGTGCTGGGCCTGCAATTGGGTCAGTAACCAGGCTTCATCATGATTACTAGTTTCAAGCGCATCGAGGTTGACCTGACCATCGACGATTATTGGATACTTGACGGCGTCGTCGCCCACTTGGGTAATCGTCAGTTGGCCGTTTTGTTCAAGTACGGCCCGTTTGACGTAGCGAATATCCGTGATACCTTCCGTACGCAAGCGAAACATCAGATCGTTAGCACTCATCCCATTTTTGAGGGCCGTGCTGACGAGTAATTGCCCATTTTTAATCAATAGCTGTGGCTGTCCATCAATCAAACGTTTCACGTAGCGATTGTGATGTGTTAGGAATCGCAGGACCAGCACTAGCAGTGTCCAGATGAGAAGCACTAAAATGTATTGTAAAACAGTAACGCTGGTACTATAAATCATGCCCCCAACGATTGCACCGAGAACGTAGTTTTGAACTTGGTCGAGGGCGCTGATTGGCGCAAGGTTACTTTTACCAGATAGATTGATTTGTAGAATGATGGTCAATAGCCCGAGGGCCAGTTTGATCGTCACATCCCAGTATGAAAACATTTATTGCCCCTCCTTAACATAATTGATTGTTGATTGAATCGGTGTGGCTTTAGTCAGGGTATAACTGTTTCCATCCGTATTGATCGTCACGTTATAGATATGGTCATGGACTTTAATGAGCATCCCACTGCTGACAGAACTTGTATTAGACCAGACCGCGGTTTTACGAACCCCTTTTTCTTTGGCGACACGCTGCATAATTTGTGTCACTTGTGATTTTTGGTTGAAACTATTTTTGATTGTCTGCCATTCATTAAATTGAATGCCGACGAGCAGCAATAATAATAAAACCATGATAATGAATAAGTCGCGGTATTTTAGGTCTGTTTTATGGCGGTACCATAACCAGCTGAGTATGGCGATTATTAATATAATGATGCCGATGGCTGCGAGTTGGACAAGAGTATGATTGTTATTTTGATGGACTAAGTAGTTGTATGAATAAAAAGTCATGATGGCCTCCTTATAAGATTTATTATAGCAAGTTTTGATAGTGACTGAACTAACTAGCACTTCAGAATTTATGGGTATTCGCACTGATGCGGGCCCACTACGCATTTAAAATGCATTAATTAATGGATTTTCTTAGTAAATTTTACTTTGTAAAGTGTGTCAATGTTGTATACTATTTTTGTAAGCACTAACAAATATCGGAATTGGAGATGGTTTTTGTGAGTTGGCAGGATACTTATAATACCTGGAAAAACCAAGCGACACTTGAAACTAGTTTAAAACAAGAATTGACGGGCATGGCTGGCGATGACGCCGCCTTAGAAGACGCCTTTTATGAACCAATGGAATTCGGAACCGCGGGGATGCGGGGGGTACTTGGACCTGGTATCAACCGGATGAATATTTATACGGTTCGTCAAGCAACGGAAGGGTTAGCACGCTTCATGGATACCTTGCCTGCTGAGGTTAAGGAACGCGGGGTAGCAATCAGTTTTGATTCCCGCCATCATTCAGAAGATTTTGCGCATGAATCTGCGCGAGTATTGGGCCAACATGGTATCAAGTCATACGTTTTTGAAAGCTTGCGGCCAACCCCAGAACTTTCATTTACCGTTCGGCATCTGCATACTTACGCAGGGATCATGATTACGGCGAGCCATAATCCGAAGCAATATAATGGCTACAAGATTTATGGCGAAGATGGTGGTCAAATGCCACCTAAGGAATCTGATCTTATCACATCATATATTCGTAAAGTTGACGATGTCTTTGCGATTGCCGTCGCTGATGAACAACAATTATTAGCTGATAAGACGGAAACCATTATTGGGGATGATGTCGATCAGGACTACTTAGCTAAGGTCAAAGAAGTGACGATCAATCAAAAACTAGTGGATGAAGTCGGTAAGGACATGAAGTTAGTCTTCACACCATTACATGGGACTGGCCGGATGCTTGGCGAAAAGGCTTTGAAGAATGCCGGGTTTAAAAACTTCAGTGTTGTTAAGGAACAAGCTGTGGCTGACCCTGAATTCTCGACGGTTAAATTCCCTAATCCTGAATTTCCTGAAGCCTTTAAGATGGCCATTGATTTGGGTAAAAAAGAAGGTGCGGATGTCTTGATTGCGGTTGATCCTGATGCTGACCGGTTAGGGACAGCTGTTCGTCAACCTAATGGTGAGTATGTTCTGTTGACGGGTAATCAAATTGCCGCTGTCTTGTTACACTACATCTTGCAAGCAAACAAGGATGCCGGGACGTTACCGACCAATGCGGCCGCAGTTAAGTCAATTGTTTCAAGTGAATTTGCTACTAAAGTAGCGGCTTCATATGGTGTCACGATGATCAATGTCTTGACCGGTTTCAAGTATATTGCTGAACAAATCGAACATTTTGAAGCCACTGGCGAACATACCTATATGTTTGGTTTTGAAGAAAGTTACGGTTACTTAATCAAACCATTTGTTCATGACAAGGATGCGATTCAAACCACAGTGCTTTTAGCCGAAGTAGCGGCTTATTATAAGCAACAAGGTAAGAACCTTTATGATGGATTACAAGACTTGTTTAAGGAATACGGTTACTTCCGCGAACAAACCACGTCCGAAGAATTTGATGGCGTTGGCGGCAGCGATAAGATTGCGGCTCTGATGACTAAGTTCCGAAGCGAAGCACCAACTGCCTTTGCCGGCTACGATGTCACTGGGACTGAAGACTTCCAGAGTCAAACGGAAAGCTTTGCTGATGGCCACACGGCACCAATTGCTTTGCCAAAGGCGAATGTCTTGAAGTATCATTTAAATGATGGCACTTGGATCGCCATTCGGCCATCTGGTACGGAACCAAAGATCAAGTTCTACATTGGAACGCTAGGTAGTACGTTAGAAGAAGCTAATGATAAGTTAGCGAAATTTGAAGATGCCATTCAAGCGTTTATTAAAGAATAAATTGGTTATTTAGTCAGAAGTTGTACGGCCCAGCTGACTAGCCATGCTAAGTGATAAATAACGCCTTACGAAATTTTAAGTTAATTTCGTAAGGCGTTATTTAGTTGTTGTTCATATTAGAAATTAATTCATTGTCGGATATTCAAAGTTGACGGGGTCACCGGGTAGGCGTAATAATTGCGGTTTGCCATAGTAATAGCCTTGTCGAAGATTAATATCGAAGTGACTACTCAAGCGATCATCTTCGGCGTCTTCAATCCCCTCTAAGATTAAACGCAATCCGTATTCACTACTGATGGCCCGCCAAAAATGGAGCTTTTGCTGAATCTTAGGATCTTTGATATCACTGCGGAAGTTTTGCAACGCAAATTTTAATTCAGAAGCTAATGGCAAAATTTCTTGGATACTCTTGAAATCGTTAATTCCGGTACCAACATCATCAAGTGAAATTTGCATACCATGTTCGATGAACCCCCGTAAGTGTGGGATTAACATGGTATCTGGATAATCCTTAGGACTACGTTCCTCAGTTAGCTCAACGACTAATTTAGCAGGATAGAGCTGAACCTGACTTTGAATAATGGCCTTCGCAACCGTTGTATCCATCAATTGTTCGCGACTGATGTTGACTGCACAATAACGAACTTTTAGTCCAAGAATTTTAGTTGTTGCAATGAGCAGATCAGAGGTAACTTGTGAACTAATTGCGGCAAAGGATTCAGGCAGACGCCAGCCGTCTGGGGTTAGTTGTTTGATTAGTAGTTCGTATCCGTAAACTGTATTGTTGAGTAAGTTAAGTTGAGGTTGTACAAAATAGCGGTAAATTGGTTCCATAAGTACCATCGCCTTTTATAATAAGTTTAAAATCATTGAATCGTTTTAATATCAACCGAATCGCTGTATACTCTAAGTATACGTCAACTTAAATAAATGTTTAACTTAATCCAAGTTAAATTTTAACTTTTAATGAAAGCTGTGGTCGAAACAATGAAAGTTGCCATTATTGGCTGTACACATGCGGGGATTGCCGCCATGAAACAAATCTTGAAATATTATCCGGGCACTGAAATTACCGTCTATGAACGGCACGCGGATATTTCATATATGTCTTGTGGGACTTATCTACACTTAGGGGGTACCATCCATAATTTGGATCAAGCGTTGTACGCTAATCCTAGTGAATTTAGTGAACAAGGTGTGCAGATGCGGATGCAGTATGATGTGATCAATGTGAATGCTGATAAGCATACAATTTTGGCTCAAAATTTACAGACAAAAGAATTACAAACGGATCACTATGATAAGTTAGTCATGGCGACGGGTTCAATCACTGCAATCCCGGCTATTCCGGGCGTAGAGAATCCTAAGGTCATGCTTTGCAAAACATGTGAACAGGCCCAGCAACTCTACGAAGCAGCTAAACATGCACACCATATTGCAATCGTTGGTGGTGGCTATTCGGGGGTGGAACTTGCTGAGGGGTACGTGAAGTCTGGACACACTGTGACGTTGTTTCAACGGGGCCCCCACTTAATTAATGAGTATCTTGATCCACAAATTTCTGAGAAGATCGAAGACTTGTTAACGACGAAAGGCATCCAAGTTAGAACCAATGCACAAGTGACGGCTTTTAGTGATACGGCTGATAATCGACTACGAGTTGCAACCGCTGATAGTGAAGAAATATTTGATATGGCTGTTATTTGTCCGGGGGTGATTCCACAATCAGAGTTATTGGCGGGACAGGTCAACCGAACGAAGCAGGGGGCCATTGTAACGGACCGTTATATGGGAACCTCCAACCCGGATATATTTGCGGCTGGCGATGTGACGGAAGTTAACTTTAATCCTACGAAGGAACACGCCTATATGCCATTAGTCTCACATGCAATTCGGCAAGGTGCACTGGCAGGAATTAATATCTTTGATAAACGCTTAGGTGCAATTGGTACGCAAGCGACGACTGGGATGTTGATTTTTGATCAGACCGTGGCTTGTGCAGGTCTGACCTTAACGGCGGCCAAAGCAGCTAACTTCGATGCCCAAGCAGCTTTTTATGAAGGCAATTATCGGCCGGACTTTATGCCTACCACGGCGAAAGTCATGATTGAGTTGGTTTATGATCAACAAACGCGGAAGGTTTTGGGTGGTCAACTAATGAGTGCTCATGAAGTTTCACAATCAGCAAATACGTTGTCCGTAGTGATTCATAATGGTAATACGATTGATGAATTAGCCTTCATGGATATGCTATTCTCACCCAACTTTGATGAACCGTTTAATTACTTGAATTTAGTAGCGCAGGCTGCAGTAGATCAGGAACATGGCTATCGTCGGAATAATTAAGTTTTTGCACTAATTATGTTCAGAAGGTGCTGGTTGTTAAAATCAAGAACAGCCAGCTTAGACCCGCTGGAATAAGTTCAGATTAGCGTAAACTTGTTTGGGGAGTGTGTCTGATACCGTTCTTCAGGTATTGCTGCCAATCGCTGGGATGGTATTCAAAACGAATGTGCTATGTTAACGTTTGTTCCAAGTCTAACGGAGTAGATGGTTCAGCGACAGATTAGCTTGGGTTAAGCGGCCGTTCATCTGCCACTCGAGTGGTTTCCTGGAAGTCAGACGAGGACGCGCATATGCTGACGGGCAACAATCCAACTAACTAGCATGTTTTAATAATAAGTGCTGGTGAATCCATAAAAATAATGAGCCAAATAAGGTGACCGCCAAACAGTGGGTTTCATAACCTGACTGTTTGGCGGCCACCTTTATATTATTTGAAAGCGATTGGTCAAGCATAGTCGTTGGGATCGGCGGCTAGGGGTTGGTAAGCGTCCATTTCGGTGTCGCGGTAGTC
The DNA here is from genome assembly GCF_014131735.1 of Lactiplantibacillus plantarum. Taxonomy (NCBI): domain Bacteria; kingdom Bacillati; phylum Bacillota; class Bacilli; order Lactobacillales; family Lactobacillaceae; genus Lactiplantibacillus; species Lactiplantibacillus plantarum. The sequence goes on along the minus strand of NZ_CP039121.1, from coordinate 2,611,254 downwards.
CCACCATTCGTTAACGTAGCCGACAAAGCCCGCGGCGGTCATGGCGGTGTCCAGCAGCTGATAATTTTTTTCTTGAAGTGCGGTTCGAGGAGCGTCACGGTGAGCAGCTGCCGTGAAGTCATCGAAGGCAGTTGGCATTGTTAACTCACTACCATCAGGATGGGCCAGGGTCAAATCTAAGGTGACGCCTTTTTGGTGGCTGAAATTAGGATTAGGCTGGGCAACAAATTCTGGATCAGGATACACTTCAAATAAACGGCGCTGGGCGCTGACGGGCCGATAAGCATCCCAGACTTTGAGTCGATAACCTTGTTGTTTAACCAGGGCGCTTGCCTTGGCGAGTTTGTGGGCCGTGCCAGTGCGAACAATGGCCGTGGTAAAGTCGTAAATCACTTGATGAGTAAAGTTATTAGTGGTGGCATAACGCAGGTCAACGATGATTTCGGAGTCTAAGTGTTGAATATTGGTGAAACCAGTTAAAGCTTGATCCATAGTAGGTCCTCCTTAGAATTTAGTTATGCTTATTGTATCTGATTGGCCGATATTTTACCGACTAAAAGGGTTGCAAATGGTGTCAAACTTTCTGCTAGCTTTCAATCCGGGTCCCTGATATGATGGAAAGCGGTGTAAATTTAACAATTGATTGAAGAGGTGAGGTCGCATGGATCGACAAACACGACGCGCAATTTTAATTTTAGTTTTTAGTGAGTTTTTAGTTTGTTTAGGGATTAGTTTAGTTATTCCAGTCATGCCGTTTATTAAAAATGAACTGCATTTAACGGCTACCGATATGGGAATAATGAATGCGCTATTCGCATTGGCACAATTTGTGGCCTCACCCATTATTGGCCGGGTTTCAGACAAAGTTGGTCGCAAGCCCGTATTAACGGTAGGGCTAGTCTTATATATGGTCTCGGAAGTACTATTTGCGCTAACCAACCAGCTGTGGGTCTTTAATATTTCCCGGATTGTTGGTGGCTTATCAGCAGCGATGGTCGTTCCGACGGCGATGGCGTTAGCATCCGATATTACGACCAAACGACAGCGAGCTAAAGTAATTGGCTGGTTATCGGCGGCCTTTAGTGGTGGCTTGATTTTAGGCCCCGGTATCGGTGGGGTATTGGCTGGTATTAGTTATAAGACGCCGTTCTGGGTTGCTGGTGCATTGGGATTACTCAGTGCCATTGTGCTCGTCATTCTGTTGCCTGCGGATCGTCAGATTGATCCTGATCGCGAAGCAATTACGGCCACGACAACGACGACCAATCATCCGATGACGCGGGCATTTTGGACCGTCCCGATTATTATATTATTTACGATGATTTTAGTATCTTCCTTTGGCTTACAGGGGTTTGAGAGCATTTATAGTATTTACGTGAATGAAGTCTTTCACTTTAGTCTGAGCAACATTGCGTTGGTCTTGACTTTAAATGGTTTGATTTCGCTCTTCCTACAGGTGGCACTATTTGATACCTTTGTCCAGCGTTGGGGCGAACGGCGGGTCATTCGGGTGTGCTTTGCAGCTGCGGCGCTCTGCACTATCTGGATTACGCAGGCTCATTCGAAAGTTGCTGTCATGGTTGCAACGCTCGTTATTTTTTCGGCATTCGATCTTTTGCGGCCCGCTATTACGACCCTATTAACGAAAGCAAGTGAGGCCAACCAGGGGCTAATCAATGGGCTTAACATGTCCTTAACGAGTGTTGGCAATATCGTTGGCCCAATCATGTCGGGGATGTTACTAGATATGAATTATCACTATCCATATCTAGTGGTGGCCGGATTCTTGATTGTCTCTTATTTAATGGCGTTTATGTTACGATTACCGAACCAGGTTCATTCACATCAGCAAGTTTAATATTGCATAATAGTTAAGCTAATCAGCGAAAGCGCTCCGGGTTTGCGTCCCCGGGGCGCTTTTGTTACACTTAGGCCAAATTAGATTGAAGGATGGTGGGCTGCAATGGGAATGCATCAATATTTTCAGAGCTTAAGTAATTTAGAAACGATTCAACGGGCCCCGGGTTTTTTCAAGTATCAGAATCATTCAGTTGCGGCGCATTCATTCAAAGTTGCCGAAGTTGCCCAATTTTTAGGTGATGTGGAAGAAAATGCCGGACAAATTGTTGATTGGCGAGCCCTCTATGAGAAGGCGCTGAATCACGACTATAATGAGCGTTTTATCGGGGATATTAAGACGCCTGTCAAGTACGCAACGCCGACGCTACGGACGATGCTGGCGGATGTTGAGCATAAATTATCACAAAATTTTGTGCAAAATGAGATTCCGGCTGAGTTTCAGGCAGCTTATTCACGGCGTCTATCAGAAGGCAAGGATGAAACGCTAGAAGGCCAGATATTGTCGGTAGCCGATAAAATTGACCTATTGTATGAGTCGTTTGGTGAAATTCAAAAGGGTAATCCAGAACCAGTTTTTAGGGATATTTATCAAGAAAGTTTAAAAACAATTGTCGCGTTTAAAAAGATGACTAGTGTTCAATATTTCTTAAAAGCAGTGCTGCCAGAGATGTTAGCGGAACCGTTCACGCATCAGGATCAATTACAGGCGCTGACGACCCAGATTTTAACGGCCGGGCCGCAATCCGATTAATGGCGAAAGTATGTTCGATGTGCTAAAATTAAATGCGATTTGAATGTGATAGGGAAGCGCGGGCTTGCCTATTTTTTATGGTGCGACAGTAAGATTTAGTTATCAATAGATGATATGAACGGGTGACCGTTTAAAAGGAGGACTACGTTTGATTGATCGGGTAGATAATAATCATTTTGACTTAGTTTCAGATTACCAACCAACGGGCGATCAACCCCAAGCGATCCAGCAATTAACTGCTGGCATTGAATCGGGAGAAAAAGAGCAGATCTTGTTGGGGGCGACCGGGACCGGGAAGACCTTTACAATTTCGAACGTGATTGCAAAGGTGAATAAGCCAACGTTAATCTTGTCACATAACAAGACGTTAGCGGGTCAATTATACGGGGAGTTTAAGAAGTTTTTCCCGAACAATGCCGTTGAATATTTTGTGAGTTATTACGATTATTATCAGCCGGAAGCGTACGTGCCTTCGAGTGATACCTATATCGAAAAGGACTCGGCAATCAACGATGAAATCGATAAGTTACGGCACTCTGCGACCAGCTCATTATTGGAACGCAACGATGTGATCGTCGTGGCATCGGTCTCCAGTATTTTCGGTTTAGGGGATCCTCACGAGTACCAAGATCACGTAGTCTCACTGCGAGTCGGCATGGAGATCGACCGCAATGATCTGTTGCGTAAACTTGTTGATATTCAATTTGATCGTAACGATATTGATTTCCAGCGGGGGCGTTTTCGGGTCCATGGTGATGTCGTAGAAATCTTTCCGGCTTCACGGGATGACCACGCATTGCGCGTTGAATTCTTTGGCGATGAGATTGATCGAATCCGTGAGATTGACGCCTTAACCGGTGAAATTGTAGCTGATCGTGAACATGTTGCGATCTTCCCAGCGACCCACTTTATGACGAATGATGCGATTATGGAACACGCCATCAAGGGCATTGAAGATGAGTTGGATGGCCGCCTGAAAGAATTGACAGCCGATGGCAAATTGTTAGAGGCGCAACGACTCAAGCAGCGGACGACCTATGATGTCGAAATGCTCAAAGAAATGGGCTACACTAGTGGTATCGAGAACTATTCACGTTTTATGGATGGCCGTAAACCTGGCGAACCACCGTATACGTTACTGGACTTCTTCCCGAAGGACTTTTTGCTCGTGGTCGATGAGTCACACGTGACGATGCCCCAAGTTCGGGGAATGTATAATGGGGACCGAGCACGTAAACAAATGCTAGTCGATTATGGCTTCCGTTTGCCAAGTGCGTTGGACAACCGGCCATTGAAACTTGAAGAAGTTGAACAGCATATTAATCAAGTGGTTTATATGTCCGCAACGCCGGGCCCTTACGAAATGGATCGGACCAAGCATGTCGTCCAGCAAATTATTCGACCAACTGGTTTATTGGATCCTACGATTGAGGTTCGACCGATTATGGGTCAGATCGATGACTTAGTGGGTGAAATCAATAAGCGCATTGAGGTCAACGAACGGGTCTTTATCACCACGTTAACTAAGAAGATGGCGGAAGATTTGACCGACTACTTTAAGGATTTAGGCATCAAGGTACGGTACTTGCACAGTGATATTAAGACGTTGGAACGAACGCAGATCATCCGCGACCTGCGTCTGGGCAAGTTCGATGTGTTGGTCGGGATCAACTTGTTGCGGGAAGGAATTGACGTTCCCGAAGTTTCACTAGTTGCGATTTTGGATGCGGATAAGGAAGGTTTCCTTCGTAACGAGCGTTCGTTGATCCAAACGATTGGTCGGGCGGCTCGTAATGAGCACGGTTCAGTGATTATGTACGCTGACACCACGACTGATTCGATGCAGGCCGCGATGGATGAGACTGCACGTCGTCGTGCCGTACAGATGAAGTACAATGAAGATCATCACATCACGCCACATACGATTAAGAAGGCCATTCCAGAGCTAATTGCTTCGACGAAGACCACTGAAGACGCGGGCAAGAAGGATGACTTCTTAGAAACCGACTTTGATGATATGACCCGTGAACAACAATTAGATATGATTAGTAAGTTGGAAGAACAGATGAAGACCGCCGCTAAGAAGCTCGACTTTGAACAAGCCGCAACGCTGCGTGATACGGTCATGGAATTGAAAGCACAAATTAGCTAGCAGGTTGCTGGCTTGAGATTGAGGAGGCCTTTTTTTGGCAAATGATAAGATTGTCATTCACGGTGCGCGAGCCCATAATTTAAAAGATATCGACGTTACCATCCCGCGCGACAAATTAGTCGTGATTACGGGGCTGTCTGGCTCAGGTAAGAGTTCGTTAGCGTTCGATACCTTGTACGCGGAAGGACAACGTCGCTACGTGGAAAGTTTGTCAGCGTACGCGCGTCAATTCTTAGGACAGATGCAAAAACCAGACGTTGATTCAATTGATGGGCTTAGTCCGGCTATTTCGATCGATCAGAAAACAACATCCAAAAACCCGCGCTCAACGGTCGGAACCGTTACAGAAATCAATGATTATTTACGGTTACTGTGGGCCCGAGTCGGTGAACCGATTTGCCCGAACGATGGGACACCGATTGCGAGTCAAACTGTTGAACAGATGGTTGATCGGATTCAGAAATTACCGGAACGAACGAAGTTGCAGATTTTATCACCAATTGTCCGCCAGAAAAAGGGCGAGCACAAAAAGATCTTTGAAAAGATCAAGCGTGAAGGTTTCGTGCGGGTCCGTGTTGATGGTGATATTCATGATATCAGTGAAACTTTTGAACTGAACAAGAATCAACAACACACGATTGAAATCGTCATTGATCGGATCGTTGTGAAGTCAGGTGACCGTTCTCGGTTATTTGATTCTTTTGAAGCGGCGTTGCGATTAAGTGGGGGCTATGCGATTGCGGATGTGATCGGTGGCGAACCCATTATGTTCTCAGAACATTATGCTTGTCCTATCTGTGGGTTTACTGTGGGAGAACTTGAATCACGATTATTCTCGTTTAACGCGCCTCAGGGAGCTTGTCCAGACTGTGAAGGTCTCGGAATCAAGCTAGAAGTCGATGAGGACCTTGTCGTACCTGATAAGTCGCTGACATTGGCTGAAGGTGCGTTAGCGCCTTGGAATCCAATCAGTTCACAGTATTATCCTGAAATGTTGAAGCAAGCTTGTGAACAGTTAGAAATTCCGATGGATGTGCCGTATGAAGACTTATCAAAAGCTGATCAACAAACGGTTTTGTATGGGTCTAACGGAAAGACGTTCCATTTCCACTACCAGAACGACTTTGGTGGTGTTCGCGATGTTGACGCTGTGTTTGAGGGCGTTATCAACAATGTTGACCGCCGCTACCACGAAACGAATAGTGATTTCACCCGCGATGTGATGCGAAAGTATATGACGGAACTCACTTGTCAGACTTGTCATGGGTTCCGCTTAAATCGCAAGGCCCTGTCTGTCAAAGTTGGTGGCGAACATATCGGGATGGTCTCTGACTTAGCCATTGGTAAGGAACTCGATTTCTTTAACGAGTTGAGCTTATCAGAACAAAGTCTCGTGATTGCTAAACCAATCTTGAAGGAAATCCGCGACCGGTTATCATTCTTGCAAAATGTGGGACTGGCGTACTTAACGCTCAGCCGTTCTGCACGGACGCTGTCTGGTGGGGAAGCCCAGCGAATCCGGTTAGCAACACAGATCGGATCGAACTTGTCCGGCGTGCTCTATATCTTGGATGAACCATCAATTGGATTGCATCAGCGGGATAACGACCGCTTGATTGGTTCACTTAAGAAGATGCGCGATCTGGGGAATACGTTGATCGTGGTCGAACATGATGAAGACACGATGCGGGCCGCTGACTATATCGTGGATATCGGCCCGGGTGCCGGTGAAAACGGTGGTGAGGTCATGGCGGCCGGAACGCCCAAGCAAGTGGCTCGCTCGCGGAAGTCACTGACCGGCCAATATCTATCGGGCAAACGGTTTATCCCACTACCTGAAACTCGGCGTCCGGGTAATGGTAAGAAGATTCGTATCACTGGTGCGGCCGAAAACAACCTCAAGCAAATTGACGTTGATTTTCCACTAGGCGAATTTGTCGTGGTAACGGGGGTTTCCGGTTCTGGTAAGTCGACCTTGGTTAACGATGTTTTGAAACGCGTATTGGCACAGAAGTTGAATCGTAATTCTGAAAAGCCTGGTAAGTATAAGAGTGTCAGTGGTATTAAGAATATTGAACGGTTAGTTAATATTGACCAAAGTCCAATCGGCCGAACACCACGCAGTAATCCGGCCACATATACTGGTGTCTTTGACAATATTCGTGATTTATTTGCACAAACGAATGAAGCTAAATTACGTGGTTACAAGAAGGGCCGCTTTAGTTTTAATACTAAGGGTGGTCGTTGTGAGGCTTGTCACGGTGACGGGATTCTAAAAATTGAAATGAATTTCTTGCCCGATGTCTTTGTACCTTGTGAAGTGTGTCATGGTAAGCAATACAATTCTGAAACGTTGGAAGTTGAATACAAAGGCAAAAATATTGCCGATGTTCTTCAAATGACCGCTTCAGAAGCTGTTAAGTTCTTTGAACCAATTCCAAAGATTCGACGGAAACTACAGACCTTGGTCGACGTTGGTTTGGGCTATGTTAAGTTAGGCCAACCCGCCACGACTTTATCAGGTGGAGAAGCCCAACGGATGAAGTTAGCTTCCGAATTGCACAAACAACAGTCGGGGAAGAATTTCTACATCTTGGACGAACCAACGACTGGGTTGCACAGTGAAGATATTCGGCGCTTGATTGGTGTCTTGGATCGGTTGGTGGATGCGGGTAATACCGTGTTAATCATCGAGCATAATTTGGATGTTGTGAAGTCGGCGGATTATTTGATTGACTTGGGCCCAGAAGGCGGTGACGGCGGCGGAACAATCGTTGCTACTGGGACACCAGAACAGGTCGCTGAAGTGGCTGAAAGTTATACTGGCCAATACTTGAAGCCCGTTCTAGAACGGGATCGAGCACGTGAAGCAACTGCACCTGCTAAATAACGGGCAATGTGCTACACTTGAGTTTGTAATGTAATTTTAATTTAGAGGAGTTGTTTGTACATGGCTAAAGTAGAAAGTTTTACATTAGATCATACCAAGGTTTTAGCACCTTACGTTCGTAAAATTACGGTGGAAAATGGGCCTAAGGGTGATGCCATCACTAATTTTGATTTGCGGTTAGTTCAACCTAACAAGACCGCTATTGATACGGCGGGCTTACACACGATTGAACATATGTTGGCTGGATTATTACGTGATCGGATGGATGGCGTGATTGACTGCTCACCATTCGGTTGTCGGACTGGTTTTCATTTGATTACTTGGGGTGAACATGACACCGTTGAAGTTGCTAAGGCATTGAAGTCCTCATTAGAATTCATTGCTGGCCCAGCTAAGTGGGAAGACGTACAAGGGACGACCATCGATAGCTGTGGGAATTACAAGGATCATTCTTTATTCTCAGCTAAGGAATGGGCCAAGTTGATTTTATCGCAAGGAATTTCATCGGATCCATTTGTACGCAAAGTCGTTGAATAGACCAAAATATAAAAAGTAATGGTGGTGCCGGCCACCAATTAAAAAGAGCCTAGCTTTTCATAACGAAAAGCTAGGCTCTTTTTGCTGTTTACTGACATTGTGCGAGCTTAGCGGTCCTGAATCGTGGGAAAACAATCTAAGATTAGATTAAGGTAGTGTTTCAAAAATAACAAAAAATATACTGATATTGGTGAATATCTGCATAAAAATTCTATATTTTAGTGAATATTGCGCAAATAATGAATATATTTAAAATATTATTGAATAAAGTTAAATTGGGTGGTACGATACTGTCATTGATAAAAGCAAAGATAAAAATTTCGGAGGTACAAATCAATGGTCAAACAAAATGATAAAATTATTCTCGCTTATTCTGGTGGTTTAGATACGTCGGTCGCAATTAGTTGGTTGAAGGATAAGGGCTATGATGTTGTGGCCTGCGGAATTGATGTTGGTGAAGGCAAGGACATGGATGCAATCAAAGAAAAGGCCCTAAAATTAGGGGCTGTTTCATCATATATGATTGATGCTAAGCAAGAATTTGCTGAAGAATATGCGTTAATTGCTTTACAAGGTCATACCTTGTATGAAGGTGAATACCCGCTGGTTTCAGCACTTTCACGTCCTTTAATTGCTAAGAAGTTAGTCACATTAGCCAAGCAAGAGCACGCTGTTGCAATTGCCCATGGCTGTACTGGGAAGGGTAATGATCAGGTTCGGTTTGAGGTTGCCATCCACGCTCTTGCACCGGATATCAAGATCGAAGCGCCTGTACGTGATTGGCACTGGTCACGGGAAGAAGAGATCGATTACGCTAAGGAACACAATATTCCCGTACCAATCAATTTGGACAGTCCTTACTCGATTGACGAAAACTTATGGGGCCGGGCTAATGAATGTGGCATTCTAGAAGATCCATGGCAGGGCGCGCCTGCCGATGCGTTTGACCGGACGAAGGCCTTAGCTGATACGCCGGATACGCCAACGACTTTGGAAATCACTTTTGAGGCTGGGGTGCCAGTTGCTTTAGATGGTGAATCACTTAACCTAGCTGATTTAATCATCAAGTTGGATCAGATTGCTGGTGAACATGGAATTGGTCGGATCGACCATATTGAAAACCGGTTGGTCGGTATCAAGTCACGGGAAGTTTACGAAGCACCAGCTGCAACGGTATTGCTCAAAGCACATAAAGATTTGGAAGATTTGACGTTTGAGCGTGAGTTAGCTCACTTCAAGCCAATCATTGAACAAAAGCTTGCGGATACGATCTACAACGGTCTTTGGTTCTCACCATTGATGGAAGCGATGGTTGCCTTCTTAAAGCAAACTCAGCAAGTCGTCAATGGGGTAGTTCGGGTACAACTCTTCAAGGGTAACGTTATTACTGAGGGGCGGAAGTCACCCAACTCACTATATGATACGAACTTGGCAACCTATACATCAGCGGATTCATTTGACCAACAAGCGGCAGTTGGTTTCATTAAGCTATGGGGCCTACCAACGCAAGTTAATGCCCAAGTCCAAGCGAAGGCTCAGGCTGAAGCTAAGACTGATAAGGCACACGCCTAATGAGTACCCAGAAGCTATGGGGTGGCCGGTTTACCGAAACGGGTGCTAAGTATGTTGATGACTTTGGGGCATCAATTAGCTTTGACCAGTTGCTTGCCGCAGAAGATATTGCTGGTTCACTGGCACACGTTAAAATGTTGAAGAAAACTGGTATTTTGCCCGCCGCTGATGTTGATCAAATTGTTGCTGGATTGGAAACCTTGGCTGAGCGTCAAAAACAAGGTAAGTTGGAATTTTCAACGGTCAACGAAGACATTCATATGAATATTGAGTCATTATTGACCGAAGAGATTGGGCCGGTCGCTGGGAAGTTGCACACGGCCCGGTCGCGGAATGACCAAGTTGCCACGGATTTCCACTTGTACTTGAAGCATCAATTACCACTAATATTGGACCGGCTACATGAACTGGAAACAGTATTGGTCGATAAAGCGAGTGAAAACGTGGAGACGGTCATGCCGGGGTACACGCATTTGCAACACGCCCAACCCATCTCGTACGCGCACTACCTGTTAGCTTATTACCAAATGTTCAAGCGGGACATGGAACGCTTCGAGTTTAACCTGAAGCATACCGATATTTCGCCATTGGGAGCCGCTGCACTTGCTGGAACGACTTTTCCAATCGACCGGGAATATAGTGCGAAACTATTAGGATTCAGTGAAGTCTATCATAATAGTTTGGATGCCGTTTCTGACCGGGACTTCGTGCTTGAGTTTCTCAGCAATGCTTCGATCCTGATGATGCATCTCTCACGGTTTTGTGAAGAAATTGTCAGCTGGAGCAGTTATGAATTCAAGTACATCAGTTTGAGCGATCAGTTTTCAACGGGTAGTTCGATTATGCCGCAAAAGAAGAACCCTGACATGGCCGAATTGATTCGGGGCAAGTCCGGCCGGGTTTACGGCAACTTGATGGGATTGCTAACTGTCATGAAAGGGATTCCGCTCGCTTACAATAAGGATCTGCAAGAAGACAAAGAAGGGGCGTTTGATACGGTCACGACCGTGTTAACGAGTCTCCACGTCTTCACCGGCATGTTGGCAACGCTGACCGTTAATGAAGATCGGATGGCTGATGCCACGACTAACGATTTCTCAAATGCGACCGAACTAGCCGATTACCTTGCAAACAAAGGAATCCCATTTCGGGAGGCCCATGCCATTGCGGGGAAGCTCGTCTTGGATGGCTTGAAAAAACAGCGGCCGTTGCAGGATATTCCACTCAAAGAATATCAGTCAATCTCACCGCTGATCCAAGAAGATGTCTACCATGATTTGAACGCAAAAGTTGCGGTGGAACGGCGGCATTCGCTAGGTGGTACTGGTTTTGATCAGATTAGACAAGAATTGCAACGGGCACAAACGCAATTGTCAGCCTATCAATCTGAAACCACTGATTAATTAATGCTTATCAATTTGACCATTGATATTATTTTTAAAGATGACCTCTAAGTGGCGGAGACTCGGCATTTAGAGGCCATTTTTAATGCTATTGACATTTTGAAAAAGCATTAAGCTAACATAAAGTCTATCAGAAAAATTGGAAACTCTTACATTAACTGGTAAGATGGAATTAATATCGGATATGGGAGATGTTGATGTATGTTTAATGATCATCGCTGGGGGTTTGATTGGACTGAATTCATGACGGGGATCGTTTTCTTGATCGCCGCTTACTTTGTCATCAAGCAACCACAAGCAGCACTTTTAAGTTTAGTCTTTTTATTTGCCATCGCCGCAATTATTAGCGGGGTCACCACAATCGGTGGGTACACAAAACTACGCCGTGAAACAGGGTTGCGGGCAAACTTTGCCCTTGTGTTTGCGATTATTGATATTTTAGTGGGGTTATTATTTTTATTCCACGCACCGACTGGGGTACTGGTACTCGGTTACGTCTTTGCCTTTTGGTTCTTGATCGATTCGATTGAACGGCTGACCGTAGTCTCACATCTACGCGTCTTTGGAACCGGGTATTTTGTTCTATCTTTAATCTTGGATATTATTAGTTTGGCATTGGGAATCTTATTAGTAATCAATCCAATGGTTGCTGTGATTAGTTTCAACGTACTGGTTAGTTTCTACTTTGCAGTTTTTGGCATCAACGCAATCTTGATTGCTTTTGCTCGGCGTAACTAGCTTGGCAGTATTGACTCGTTAGCGATACTTGGCGCTCACTATTGGTGGTGTCAGGGTGTTGTTAAGGGGTCTTTTTTTTTGCGCGTTAATGTAATACTGTTTGGAATCAAATGGCGGGTCGAAGTGGCACGTCAGTAGAAATGACACACCCGGTGTGTTATACTACCAACAATATGGACTAGAGGGGGCCAATACAGCATGGCAGAATCATTACAACTAGTAATTATTTCTGGGATGAGCGGTGCCGGTAAGACGGTTGCGGTTCAAAGCTTTGAAGACCTGGGCTATTTTTGCATTGACAATATGCCACCAGCGTTATTACCGAAGTTCTCAGAATTAGTTGAGGAGTCGGGTAAAATAAAGAAAGTAGCGTTAGTGATTGATTTACGCTCGCGGGCTTTTTACGACGAAATTATGGATATGTTGGCTAACTTAGACAACACGGACTTTGTGTCGACCCGGATTCTGTTTTTAGATGCTTCCAACGAAGAATTAGTGTCACGTTATAAAGAGACGCGGCGTTCCCATCCATTAGCCATGGAAGGTCGCGTCATGGATGGCGTGCGCAAAGAACGAGAATTATTGGCGCCATTGAAAGATCGGGCTTCATACGTCATTGATACGTCGACGTTGACACCACGTGAATTACGCGAATCGATTTTTGATAAATTCGAAACGGATCAGGATGAGACTTTTCATATTGAAATGCTATCATTCGGTTTTAAATACGGACTCCCGATTGATGCAGATATCGTTATGGATGTGCGCTTCTTGCCTAATCCATACTACATTCCTGAATTAAAGAAGCTGACGGGACTAGATAAACCTGTGGCGGATTACGTTATGCAGCAACCAGCTACGGAAGCTTTCTACCAGCAGTTCTTGAGTATGCTGGAAAGCATTATGCCCGGCTATGAAGCCGAGGGCAAGAGTAGTTTGACGATTGCGATTGGCTGTACGGGCGGTCAACACCGGTCCGTTGCCTTGACGCAACGTATCGGTGAAGCGCTGGCTAAGCACTACAAGGTGCACATCAGTCATCGTGATATTGAGAAACGAAAGGAAACTGTTAATCGCTCATGAGAAAATACACATTTAAGACCCAGCGGCCTAAAATTGTGGTGATTGGTGGAGGGACCGGTTTGCCGGTTGTTCTGAACGGCTTGCGTAAGCAGGCAGTCGATATTACCGCAGTGGTGACGGTGGCTGATGATGGTGGGTCATCCGGCATTATTCGCAATTACGTTAACGTGGTTCCACCTGGTGATATTCGTAATGTAATGGTGGCGTTGTCGAGTTGGCCGGATTTGTATAAAGATATTTTTCAGTATCGTTTCCAGGGTGATGATCAATTTTTTGCAGGTCATGCGATTGGTAATTTAATTATTGCGGCACTAACGGAAATGAAATCTGGGGTGTTTGACGCGGTGCAGGAATTATCAAATATGATGCAAGTAGATGGTCATGTTTACCCGGCAGCCAACGAGGCACTCACGCTACATGGTAAGTTTAGTGACGGTACCGAGTTAGTAGGTGAAGCCGAAATTACCGCGGCCCATAAGTCATTGGAACGCGTTTGGGTCACTGACAAGAATGGTAAGGAACCACAAGCAGTTCAACCAGTTATTGATGCGATTATGGCGGCAGATCAGATTGTTTTGGGGCCCGGTAGTTTGTTTACCAGTATTCTACCGAACCTAACGATTGGAAATATTGGTCGGGCCGTCTGTGAGTCTGATGCAGAAGTGGTTTATATTTGTAATATTATGACTCAAAAAGGTGAAACGGATAATTTCTCCGATGCTGATCATGTACGGGTCTTAAACCGCCATTTGGGGCAGAACTTTATTAATACGGTGTTAGTTAACACCGAAAAAGTGCCAGAAGATTACATGGATTTTCATAAGTTTAACGAAGTTTCAAAGCAAGTGAGTCATGACTTCCGGGGGTTACGTGAACAAAACTGTCGCGTAATCTCATCGAACTTCTTGAAACTCCGTGATAATGGGGCCTTTCATGATGGCGACCAAGTTGTCGCTGAATTAATGAATCTAGTCGGTCATTCCGACGTTTTCAGATAAGGGGGTCGTGGCATGTCATACGCCAGTGACGTTAAGAAAGAATTGACTAACCTCGCTGTCCATCGCGAGAATGCTAAGGCTGAATTAATGGCTTTGATTCGAATGAATGGGGCGATCAGCATTGCTAATCATCACTTCATTTTGAATATTCAGACGGAAAATCCGGCCATCGCGCGGCGTATTTACCGGCTACTCAAACAATTTTATGACGTCGATAGTGAATTGATTGTTCGGCGCAAAATGAAATTAAATAAGAATAATTTGTACATCGTACGATTGAAGACCGGTACGGACATGGTACTCGCTGATTTGGGTATCTTAAAGGATTATCAAATCGTTGAAGTGGCACCAACTGAAGTGTTAACGGATGATGCTGCGGTGCGTTCTTATTTGCGTGGCGCCTTTTTAGCGGGCGGTTCGGTTAATAATCCTGAAACTTCCCGGTATCATTTGGAAATTTACTCACTGTATGAGGAACATAATCATATGATCTCCGAGATGATGAATCAGTATGGCTTGAATTCACGAACGACTGATCGGCGTGGTGGTTTTATTACGTACATCAAGGAAGCGGAAAAAATTGCCGACTTCTTGTCATTGGTTGGTGCGACCAATGCCATGCTTAAGTTTGAAGATATTCGAATCATGCGGGACATGCGTAACTCGGTCAATCGGTTGGTTAACTGTGAGAACGCCAACATGGATAAGGTTGCCAATGCCTCTAGCAAACAGATTGAAAATATTTTATTGATCGATGCTACGGTGGGATTACAACAGTTACCACCAAAATTACAAGAAGTCGCTGTTGCCCGGTTGGAACATCGTGAAGTTAGCCTCAAGGAACTAGGAACCCTTGTTCCGGGCGGGCCGATTTCTAAGTCTGGAATCAATCATCGGCTGCGTAAAATCAATCAATTTGCGGAACAATTACAAAAAGATGCTTAGTTGTCGATAAGGATGGCTTAAGCATGAGTTTTGTTGAAAAGCTTGCTAACCATTTTAGATGGTGTTAGCGGCTTTTTTGGGTTGAAATGGATTGATTGTCGTTCGCCATACTCGAAAAGCACTTGACAAAAGTAAGTGCAACTATTTATACTGAACACATCTTATTGAAATCGGAGAGACGTAATTATGCAAAAATCAACAATGCAAATGATGATGTGCTGCCCATGTTGTGAATCAAACAACATGGCTATTTGCGTTGAATTACAAGCGTCTCTGCATCAAAAATAACGGGATTGAGCTCAAATCGTTAATTTTGAAACGCCTGCTTGGAATCTGACGAGATTCTGAACAGGCGTTTTTTGTTACAACCGATGGGAATAAGTAGATCAACACATCAAAATGGGAATGTAAAGGGGCGAGAAGTTTGAAGAAGCGATCAGTGTTAGCAGTGGTAATGAGCCTAGTATTAGTGACGGTGCTGGCTGCGTGTGGGAAGCACAATAGCCAGTCTTCTGGTAATGGCAAGTATGCAAGTAGTCAGGTTTTAAACTTGTCGTACCCTAGTTCATTGGATTCAATCGATATTTCCAATATGTCGGGATATGGCAGTACGGGTAATATTTTTGAAAGCTTATACCGGTTAGGAAAGAATGGTAGCATTACACCGGGATTAGCTAAGTCCACTAAGGTTTCAAAGGATGGCAAGACGTATACCTTTACGATTCGCAATGCGAAGTGGAGCGATGGTTCGAAGATAACCGCGCAAGACTTTGTCTATTCTTGGAAACGGACCGTCACCCCAGCAACTAAGTCACAGTATGCCTACCTCTTCTCAGGGGTGAAGAATGCGGATGAAATTGTCGCTGGGAAAAAGTCACCAAGTACATTGGGCGTCAAGGCGCAAGGCGAACATACTTTTATTGTGACTCTTGACAAGCCAATTACTTATTTTAAGAAGTTAATGACCTACCCGTTGTTTGGACCAATTAGTGAGAAAGCGGTCAAAAAATGGGGTAGCAAATATGCCACTAAGGCTCAGTACATGCTCTACAGTGGGCCGTTTAAGTTGACTGGCTGGACTGGAACTAATAATAGCTGGCAGTTTGTAAAAAATAATCAGTACTGGGATAAGAAAGCTGTCCACCTACAAAAGATCAACTACACGGTCAATGAGAGTACTACGACAACATTGAACTTGTTCCAAGAAAAGAAACTTGATCTAACGCAATTAGCGAGTGAACAAGTTAAGAATATGAAGAGCAGTTCTGACTATACCACGTACCCTTATTCTATCACCGCGTTTCTGGTTTATAATTTCCAAGACAGTAATGCGACAATCAAAAAGGCGCTCAATAACGCTAAGATTCGTCAAGCAATTTCATTGTCGATCAATCGCAAGACGTTAGTAAAGAATGTGATTGGTGACGCATCAACGGTCTCAAAGACGTTTGTTCCTCAGGATTTAGTTAAAGACGCTAAAACTGGTAAGGATTTTGCAGATGAATCAACGGTTAAGAATTCAACGTCATATAACAAAGCGCTGGCACAAAAGTTATGGAAACAAGGCCTTAAGGAAACGGGAATTAAGAAATTGTCCATTCAGTTATTAGCTTCTAATGACGAACCTAATAAGCCGATTTCACAATACTTGAAATCAGCATTAGAAAAGAATCTCGATGGTTTGACGGTCAACTTATCCAACATTCCATCAAAGGTAGCTTCAAGTCGTGCTCAAAGTGGTGATTTTGACCTTTATCTCAGTGGTTGGGGTGCTGATTTCAACGACCCAATCTCGCACTTGCAAATTATGACTAATAATAGTGGTTATAATTACGGAAAATATAACAGCAGCACGTACAATGCGTTGGTTAACAAGGCCCAAAACCAGGATGCTAATGATACTAGTGCTCGTTGGCAAGATATGATCAACGCTGAGAAGACGATCATGAAGGACCAAGGAATTACGCCATTGTATCA